>DATIPO010000144.1:0-13255 GCA_035471925.1 Acidobacteriota bacterium | reverse complement strand
AGGATGGAAACCCCGTAGGCCTCATCGCCCAGAATATGAACCGTCAGCAGCACCAACTCTTCGAATTCGCCCAGCTTGTCGCCTTTCATAAGATCGTCCCAGGCCCAGCCTACAGCATTTCCACGCTTTTGCAAAACAAATCAGTGCGAAGTGCCCGCCCCGCCAACCCGACCCCTCAACATCTCGCCGACCGCGCGAGGCCGGGCAACTGTGGTTATCGGTATTCTGGAGGGTGGACACGGTCGATCATCAGAATGGCGTCATATTGGTCGACGAGCGTCATGCATCCGCCCGACCCCAGGTCTTGGTCACGATCGGCTTCCGAACCCACTCGCCGGCACTCTCGGTCCCTGTCCGGCGCAAGTCGACAAAGAAGTAGGGTTCGCCGACGTGGCCCAGAATGGATTCGAGGCTCCCCGACGATGGTGCGGCCACATTATAAACCTGGCGGTTGTTCAGCGCTGCCCGTCCGCTGCGCATGTAGAGGCCGATCGTATACATTTCATCACGGTACCCCTCGGCCATCCATGCGCCCATGGTCTTGACGGGATTGGGCTTGACCTCCTGGTTGGCATGCCGCAAGTGAAAGTTGTGGCCCCATGTGACGATCTTCTCGTCGGAGTAGAGGTAATTCATCAACCAGTTGAGGTTGGCGGACATGCCTTCATCCCTGACTCTGGTGCGTTCGGCGCCGGTCGGGCTGGTGAGCTGCTGGATCTGCCGAACAATGGAGTCGGCCATCCTCTGGGCCAACCCTACCGTATCTTCATCGGCCCCAGAATTGATCAACTCTTGCCCTCTGTCCTCCAAGTATTCCTCCAGCCGCCGGTACCCGGCAATGAGATTTTCGGCCTCCTCAGCGAGAGCCTCTCTTTGATACTGGATATCGAGAAGGGACGAGTCCATGGTCGCCACCTGCTGCGCATATCTGTCATCAAGCGGCTCCAGGAGCGCCCTCCAGAAGGCTGGTCGGTGTTCGGCGGTCTTGGTGCTGGTTTGGGTGTCGAAGCCAGCCAGCCTCAGCGGCCTGGCGGTATTGCGCGTTTCAAGTATGTACTGGAAAAGCGGCAGGATCTCATTGCTGTACCAAACTGGAGAGATACAACTCCGCATAAGCTCTTCCGCCGTCAAGTGGTCGCTTCCCTGGTTCGCTCGGTGACATTCGAACAATGAACTCTCGAAGGCGAGGACACCGAAGCCCATTTCCTGATGCAGGAAACGGATCAATCGAACCTTGGCTGCTGTAAACTCAGACGTACGCATCTTAGTCCAACGGAGGAGCTGATTTCGTCGGTTTTCATCGATTTTCAGGTTCAAAACAGGTGATAAGCCCGGTGGCACCGAATCATCTCCAGGAGTGGCTCGCAGTCAGAAATCGTTCTCAGGTGGCCCGGGTCGTCACCGCCCACGCACTCCCGCGGTCCAGTACAAGGGGAAGGGCCTCCGCAAGGCAATATCCTTGAATACGGGACCGCGGGAGCAGCCGCCATTTGTCTTGAACGGTCTCCGAGGAACCGCGGAAAGATAAGCGCTTTACCGCGGTCCACACCATCAGTCTTCCCCTGGGGCTGCAGTGATCGGGAGGTTGGACCACTTGCCTTCGGGCAGGAGCACCGTGAGTCCGCTGACCGCGACTGGACGGTCAGATCGGATACGGACGATGCCCCGAAAATCCACGGGCCGCGGGGGCGGTTGCAGGAAGACCTTGCCTCGAATCAGCCATTCGAAGAGCAACAGGCTCAGACGCTGTCGGGGGCCGATTATGACCGTGTTGGCATCCTCAACAGCCCCATCCTCTCCAAGAGCTTCAATCTCGAGTACCACATCCGAGACGGGGTCGGGGTTCACAACCGAAAGGGCAGTCTCGCGCCCCTCGGTAATGGCAGCCACCGCCACGAAATCACGTCCAGGGCGAGCCAGCGGAATAGACACGATCTGCGCGTGCTCGGAGGGGATGGCCTCAAGGGGCTGGGAGCAGGAGAAGCGCACATCCTGTACCAGCGCGACTTCGACAGCCCCAGAGACCGCCCCCTGAACACGGACGACAGCCCAGCCGGAGAAGGCCCCGGCAAGAGGATCAAGGGCGTGGCTGAGGCTGCTCAGGGGAGCCAGGATGCTTTGTCCCGGCGATGGTGGGCCGTCGGGACAAAAGCGGCCGCCAAGAGCCCGGCCCCGCTCATCGAAGATCTGCAGATCGGCAACGCCTTGCTCTGAGTCGGAGGCATTCAGAAGCATCAGGGAAGATACCAGCGTCGCTGATGCTCCCAGAGGCATAGACGCCATGAAAGGTGCATAGAGCTCGACTTCGCCGGGAGGGCTTTCCCGCTCCACGTTTTCGGCCACCAGGAACTCCAGCACTTCCGGCACCTCGAAGAGAGGTTGGATCGGGCCGCCCTCGAGGTCCAGTTGGGCCAGCCTCACAAGTTGCCCGTCCGAGGCGTCGGCAGTGATCACCAGGAACCGGCCGAAGGGCGGGAGAGCGATGCCGGCCTCCAGGACGGCGGCGGCGTCGAAGGCGAAATCCCTGTAGACGATCCCATCCTCAAGCTGTATCTGGGCCGACTCGGCGTCGGCCACTATGTCCACGCGCCCCAGCCACGTTCGGTCGGCGATGTGGAAGAGTGCGAACGGACGACTCGGCTGAAAGGGATCGGCCGTCAGCCGCCGGGCCTGGGTTGGGCGCGACAGGAGGAGCGTCCCGTCCGCACGGTCGCGGGTCTCCAAATCGACGGTCTCGGCCGGCACAGTGGCGGTCTCCAGGGAGTGGTTGTTCAAAACCCAAAGGCGGTCATCGGAAAGCAAGAAGTCCTCGACGCGGTTGGTCCGCACCGATTCGCCTAGCGATTCCCGGAAGGGAAGGATCGGTACGTCGGGAACTTCTTCGTCCAGCCTCACCAAATACCACGTCTGCTCATCGCGGCACATCGAGAACAGCCCGTCCTCATGAATCTCCAGGCCCGCGCAGTCCGCATCAGCGATCCTGCGCAGCAGAACAACAGCTTCAGTTTCCGTGTCGACCTGGTACAAGTCTGTAGGACCCGCGGCGGGTCCGACTGCGAATATCGAGGGTCCGGCCTGCTGGGCCAAGGCAGGCGTCAGACCAGGAATCAGGAGCAAGGCCCAAATCATCAAGTTGCGCATAAAGCCTCCGGCGAGTTCCCGAATGCGTTTTCCACCAACAAGAATTGAAACGAGAGCCAAGTGTTCAGTCAGGATTATCTTGCGGAATCACCTCGGTTTCCGGTAATTCCCGCTGGTTCCCAGCGGACAAGAAGATGCACAGGATGAGCGTCGCTAGACGACGGCCGTGACCAGTGGAATTCTGGATCGGGCGCAGAGCTGGCAGGGTCTTGGTCGGGCCAGCACGCGAGGGAAGCCGGGAAGTGGCGCGCCTGAGAGGACTCGAACCTCTGACCTACGGTTTCGTAGACCGTCGCTCTATCCAACTGAGCTACAGGCGCGCTCTGTGGAGAGAGGGGAGTGTACACCATCTTGTGGGGCTTTGTTAAGCCCGGTGGCGGTTTTGGCACAGCTTTCCACGTAAGAGTCCCCCTCCAGAGCAGGAGACTCTGGAGAAGGACCCATCTGCTAACAGGATTCTGCAACGACATCTGACTTCTGCCAAGGACGTCTAAGTGCTGAGGAGCAGATCCCGAAAGCCCGCGCTGAGCATAACAGGCTCGATCCGTTGAGCACCATGGACAACGGCTGATCTTTTTCTGAACTTCCGCTTCTGAACTTCCGCGGGAATCATCGAACAGAAGCGGGACCGGGTTAGCCATGTCCGTCTGGCTACTCCTGCCGCAGGGCGGCGAGGGGATTGACGCGGGCGGCCCGGCGGGCCGGAATCAGCGCGGCGGCCAGGGAGACGACCGAGAGGACCGCGCAGACTGCGGCCATGTTGGAGGGATCGGCGGCGCCTACGCCGTATAGCTGGTTTGCCATGAGGTCGCCGAGCCAGAGGGAGGCGAACAGGCCCAATCCGATACCCAATCCGACGGTGCCGAGAGAATCTGACAGCACCAGCCGCAGGACGTCCTTTTTGACGGCCCCCAGCGCCATGCGGACGGCAAATTCGTAGGTGCGCCGGCCCACCGTATAGGAGAGAAGTCCATAGACCCCGGCCACCGCCAATAGCAGGGCCATGAGCCCGAAGACGCCCATCAGCAGCGTATTGAAGCGCCTGCCGGCGACCGAGTCGAAGATCACCTCGAACATGGGCAGGACCCGATGGACCGGCTGCTGAGGATCGATTTCTTCGACCACGCGCCGGACCGGCTGGGCCAGGGCCGCCGGTGCGGCCGAGCCCCGGACGACCAGCGACATGGTGGAATAGGGCCGGGGAGCGAAGGGAAAGTATATTTCTGGGCGGGTTTCACTGTGGAGGCCGCCATTGGAGACGTCGGCCACCACTCCCACGATCGGAATCCAGTCCTGCGGGCCTTGCGCCTGGCCGAGCGCGACCCGACGCCCCAGAGGACTGGCGCCCTCCAGGAGATGGTCGGCGAAGGCCTTGTTGACGATGGCCTGGGAAGGAGCCTGACGGTCACCGAAGCCGAAGAGCCTCCCTTCCAACAGAGGAATCCCCATGGCTTGGAAGTAATCTCCGCCGACACTGCGTGTTTCCACCAGAGGACGCTGGCCGACCGGGATGGCCGGGTCCATGCCGTCGACCAGGACGTTGGAGTTCCAGCCCGAGTTCTGTATGGGCAGGACGTTGATCATCCCAACAGCTTCGACTCCCGGCAGCACTGTGATTCGCTGGTGCAGCCTGCGGTAGAAGTCGGTGATCTGGCCGCCCTCCTGGTATTTCTCCACCGAGAGCGGAACCGTCACGGTCAGCAGGCGGGAGGAGTCGATTCCGGTGTCGACTTGGGTGAGGCGCGAATAGCTCTTAAGCAGGAGTCCGGCAGCCACCAGCACCACGACCGCCAAGGCCACTTCGGCGACAACCAGTCCGGCCCGAACGCGGTCTTTCCCCATCGAGCCGCTGGCGCCCTGAGTGCGGTCCTTGAGGCTGGCGGCAACGTCCATCCGGGAAACGCGCCAAGCGGGGAACAGGCCGGCCAGCAGAGCAGTCAGCAGGCAAGCGGCAGCGCAGAAGAGGAAAACCACTGGATCGAGTTCCACCGGCTGGCCCTGGGGAATGCTGGTGCCGGGCAGCGAGGCCAGATAGCGCAGCACCTCGTCTCCCAACGCCAACCCCACCAGTCCGCCTCCGAAAGCCAGGAGCAGACTCTCGCTCAGCGTCTGCCTGATGATTCTCAGGCGTCCGGCTCCCAAGGCCGCCCGCACAGCAAGTTCTCGGCGGCGCGAAACCGAGCGGGCCAAAAGCAGATTGGCCACGTTGGCGCAGGCGATCAGCAAGACGAATCCGACCGCTGCCCAGAGCGTCCACAGGGCCTCGCGGTCGCCCTGCACCAGCCAATCGTGCACCGGACGGACACGTGCGCCCCGTCCCGCAAGCACCTGAGGATGGGCCTGTTGCAGGAGCGAGGCGATGCCGTCCATTTCGGTTTGGGCTTGCCTCAGGGCAACCTCGGGCTTCAATCGGGCCAGCACGCCCACCCAATGCATTGAGCGGGAGTGAGCCTGCTGGTCGGTGAAAGTGAGAGGCTTCCACACCTGGGCCGGTGAACGGGGGGGGAACTGGAAGGACTCCGGCATGATTCCGATGACGGTGTGGACGGCGCCGTCGATCCCAATCTCGCGGCCCACGATTTCCGGATCGCCTCCATAGCGGCTCTGCCACAAGCCATAGCTAAGCACAGCCACCTTGTCACCTCCGACCGAGAGGTCTTCCTCCCGGAAGAGCCGCCCATGACGGGGTTCGACGCCCAGGACCGACCACATCCGCGGCTCCAACCGCGCCCCTTCGACAACCACGGGCGTATCGCCGTCGTTGAGATTGAACCCTCTAAAAAAATGGTAGGCGGCGATTCCTTGAAAAGAGTCGGCTTGCTCACGCCAATCCCTGAGATTGGGCACCGACACCACGCCCTCGGACACCCCTCGCGGGGAATGGAAAGTCTCGGAAACGCGCACCAGTCGGTCTGGGTCGGGATAGTCCAAGGGACGCAGCAGCACCGTGTTTATCAGGCTGAAGATGGCCGTGTTGGCACCGATTCCCAAGCTCAGCGACAGAATGGCCAGAAAGGCCGTCATGGGAGCCTTGAGGGAGCTGGAAAAGGCGTAACGGATGTCCTGAAGTAGTCTTTTCATGTCTCTGCCTATGACCTCTCGTGCTTTGAGAATGTTGCGCCCTGGCGGACGACCCGGCCCGCACCGCTCATTGGCTTCGCAGTGCCTCCAGAGGATCGATGGCGGCGGCCCGGCGAGCGGGAACCAGGGCGGTGGTCAGAGAGACCCCGAAAAGAATCAGGCATACGGCGACCAGGGTGGCGGGGTCCGTGGCTTCGACCCCGAAGAGCTGGTTTTGCAGGTATTGGGTCAGCCAGAGAGAGCCCAGCGCGCCAGCAATGAGCCCGGGCCCCACCGTCATCAGGCTGGCCGCGATCACCAATCTGTAGATGTCGGTTCGCTGGGCGCCCAGCGCCATTCGGACGGCGATCTCATAGGTTCGCCTGCCCACAGCATAAGAGAGAACGCCGTAGACGCCCGCAATCGCCAAAACCACCGCTACCAAGGCGAAGATACCCATCAACAGCGTATTGAAGCGCTTGTCGGCCACGGAGTTGAGGACCACTTGGTTCATGGTTCTGAGCGAGAATACGGGCTGATCCGGGTCGGTTTCGTGCACCGCCCGGCGGACTGAATCGGAAAGGGCCAGCGGTTCGAGGCTGGTCCGCAAAACCAATGACATCGTCCAACGAGGCGAAGCCGCAAGAGGGTAGTAGATCTCGGGCAGCGTCCCGTAAAGAAGTCCGGCATTTCGAACATCGCCGACAACGCCCACGATGGTGTTGACGCTAGTGGGGGAACCGACACCCCGTCCAAGGGCTCTTTCCCCGTCGAAAACGCGGTCGGCAAAGGCCTTGTTGACAATGACGGGAGGGTTTGTCGCATCAGCGTCACCTGGCTGAAAGAGCCGGCCCTCCAGCAGGCGAATACCCATGGCCTGAAAATAGTCTCCCCCGACCTGCCGAAGCTCGACGATGGGGCGCTGCGAAGTGGGAGCGCCGGGGTCCAGCCCGTCGTGCCAGAGCCGCCCGTTTGAGCCCCAGTTCTGGAGCGGCAGGTGGCTGATCATGCCGACCGACTCCACGCCAGGCAATCCCTCGAGCCGATCCTGGAGCCTGCTGTAAAAGGAGGTGATTTGGCTGCTGTCATGGTATCGGCCGCTTGAGAGCGGAATGGAAAAGGTAAGCAGCCGTTCGGTCTCAATGCCGCTGTCGACATCCATCAGAGTGGAATAGCTCTTTAGGAGCAGCCCGGCGCCCATCATTACCGTGACGGCCAGCGCCACCTCCGCCATCACCAAGCCGGTCCGCAGCCAGTCACGTCCGCCGGACGCGCCTTGCGACTGGCTGCGCTCCTTGAGCGTCTCCACGATGTCGACTCGGGAGGAACGGAGGGCGGGCAGAATCCCCGCAAGAACAGCCGTCACCAGGCAGGCCGCCAGACAAAAGCCAAGCACCCGCAAGTCGAGCTCGATGGGCTGCCCTTGAGGGATGCTGCTACCCGACAACGAGGCCAGGAAACCAACAGCAGCCTGCCCAAGAATCAATCCGATGGCACCTCCCAGCAGCGCCAGGAGGAGGCTCTCGCTGAGCACTTGGCGGAGGACCCGCGCGCTGCCGGCGCCCAAGGCCGAGCGTACCGCCAGCTCGCGGCGTCTCGCGTTGGAGCGGGCCAATAGCAGGTTGGCCACATTGGCGCAGGCGATGAGGAGCACGAAGCCCACAGCAGCCCAAAGGGTCCACAGGGCCTCTCGAGTCCGCCAAATCAGCGACTCGTGCAAAGGTTCCAGAAAAACACCCCGTCCGGTTTGGGAGTCTGGATAGGCCTCTTCGATCCGCTCAGCGATCCCGTCCATCTCGGATTGGGCTTCGGCCCGGGCAACGTCCGGCTTCAATCGGGCCAGGACGAGCAGCCAATGCCGCCCCCGGGCGTTGAGTTGCTGCAACGTGAAGGCCAGAGGCGTCCACAGTTCGACATTCGAACGGGGAGGGCACTGGAAAGACTCGGGCATGATTCCAATCACGGTGTGAGGTGTGCCGTCCAAGCCGATTTCGCGTCCGACTACTTCTGGATCACCCGCGAAGTGCCGCTGCCAAAATCCGTGGCTGAGAACGACGACGCCGTCGCCGTTCTCCACGTCCTGTCGCGCGAACACCCTTCCCCGATTGGCTTCGATTCCCAGAAGCCCCCACATTTCGGGCTCCATTCGGGCCCCTTGAACTACCAGGGGCCGGTCGGTGCCTGTCAAATTGAAGCTGGTGGGAGAGTAGGCTGCCAGTGCCTGCCATGATTCGGACTGTTCACGCCAGTCCAACAAGTTCGGGGGCGAAACCGAACCCGTGCCCTGACCGCTTGAATTGGCATAGGTTTCCCACACATTCACGAGCTGGCCGGGTTGAGGATAGGGCAGCGGACGCAGCAGAACCGTATTGATGATGCTGAAGATAGCCGTGTTGGCCCCGATGCCCAGCGCCAGCGAAACAATCGCCAGCACCGCGAAAACCGGGGACCGGAATAGATTCGTGAAGGCGTACCGAAGGTCTTGAAGGAATCCGTTCATCTGCTTCTCCTCATGGATACGGAACTCCCTGTATAACCGCCAAACGCAACGGCAGGCCAGTAGGATGGCCTAAAAGCACCTGAAAAGATCCTGATCGGCACGATCATATGCCTGGCGACAAATTTCGGTCCCCGAGCCAGAACTCCGAACCCAGAACAAGGCCAATCGTCATTGAGACAGGTTTTGTTGGCGACGATGGCCGGGTCCGATCAGATACTCCGTGACGGAGGGGGAGAACCCGCCCTTCCCACTTCCACAACGACAACACTCCCGTTACGACGAGCCGACCTGGCCCCCAGTTCGTCATCCTGCACCCGCGCTGAGGCCGACCTAGAAAACGCCGTTTTTCCTCCCAGATAGCGACGTTTTTAGCGCTTTCGCCGCAGCGATCTCCCGGTTCCTCGTGTAGATCGGGGCTTGCCGGTTCAGGGAAATAGGGGAAGACTGGGAACCGCGCAGGTATCCGCGGTAAAGCCAGGCGATGTGCCGGTCACCGCGATAGTGCTGGCGCTGTTGTTGCGCCCGGAAATAAAGTTCTCGACATCGGCGGCGTTAGTGCCGGACCCTGCGAAGCCCTGAAGCTCAAATGTGGATCCGTCGACTCGAGTGACTTCGATGTCCTGGTTGTTGAGCATGTTGGCCAATGCGCCGGCCCCTCCGATGTTCAGGCAGACGGTCTCGCCCGAGCTCGTCAGCGTCTTGACCTCCAGGTCGTCGTTGGGCTGGGTAACAGTGTTGCCGGTGACGGTCAGCTCCAGGTTCGAAGTGTCCTGCGCGCCCAGGTCCATCGACTCGTCGTTGACATTGAAGACATTGTCAGCAATCGCCACCCGGGTCGGCGAGTCGTCGAGAATGCGGGACAGGATGCCGATGTCCGTGATGGGATTGGCGACCGTACCGATCATGTTGTCGCGGACCGTCACCTGCATCAGCCCTCCCGTATTGCCCAAGCCGCGGTTGTTGATCTCCATGCCGTCGTCGCCGGGACCATTGATGACGTTGTTGCGGATGTCGACTGTGGTGAGGATATTCCCAGTTCCACTGGCGCCTTCAGCTCGGATGGTGATCGCATCGCTCTGGTTTGCGTTGACGAAGGTGTTGCCGTCTGCAGGATTGGGACCGCCGATGGTCCCTTCCATCTGGCCGTCCTTGTCGTTGAGGATGGCAATGCCGTCAGCGATGTCATCAAAGGTATTGCCGCGCAGGTCGAAGCGGTGGAGCCCGTTGTCTGAAGACAGGAAAATGCCGCCGGCAACCACGACCGTGGAGACCGACTGGCCGTTGGAGAAGGTGCAGTTCTCGACCGTAGTAGTAACCGAGGTGCCCGGCTCGATAGCATTGGCGAAGATCCCCTCCAGCCGCAGGTTGGTGAAGAGCGAGTTGCCGTTGACGTTGAGCACCATGGTCGAGTCGGTGGACACGGTCTCGTCGGCCTGCAACAGCAGGCCCTGACCCTCGGTACTGTTCGAGAAAGTGGACCCGGTCACCGTCATGGTGAGCACACCACCCGTGTTTCTGATACGGAAGCCCTTGTTGAAAAAGTTAGTGATAGTGCTGTTGATGACTTGTACGGTTCCAGTAAGATGGGTTTGCCCATCTGTTTCGCCGAAGGCGAAGGCATCGTCGTTAGTATCGTTGCCGGCGTTTGTAATATGACTGTTGTTGAAGCGGAAGTCGACGTTGCCGCCTCCTAGACCGTTGACGCCGTCGCCTCCCGATCCGTCGATGCGGACGTTGTCCAGCCGCGTGTCAGCGGCGTTGGTCATCGACATGGCACTGGCCGTCGAAGTCGCGATCTTGAGGGCGTTGAGACTAACGTCCTCCGTGCTGTTGAGAACGACGCCGGTACTTGTATTACTGATGGTGCCGCCGGTGCAGATGACGTCGTTCTTGCAGTCGCCCCCGGCACCGGCCAAAGTAAAGCCGCCAGTGGTCCCCGTGTTGTTCAACACGAGCCCGTTGGCCGCGCCGCTGGCAGAGAGCGACCTCCAAGTCATGTTGGCGGCGCCGATGATGGTGTTGACCACGCTAAGCCCGACGGCGTTGCTGGCACTGATCGTATTGTCGTTGTCGGCGTCAGTGACGGTGACGGTGCGGGCTGAGGAGGCGCTGAAGGCGGTTCCGCCCGTGGACGTGAGGTTGACGTCGTCGAAACTTGTGGTCGAAGTCGCGGCCAAGCTGGTTAGGTCAACGCAGTTGCTGTTGTTGCTGCAGTCCAGGTCGGAAACGGAAACGCTCGAGAGGATGCCGGTCAGGTCGAGAGCGGCGTCGTAGCCCGTTCCAGCGGAGTTGAGAACGCCCACCGTGGCGTTGAGGGTGCCGCCGCCGGAGGCGTCAATGCCGTCGGCGTTGTTGGTGTAGACGTCCAGGTTGGCGAAAGTGAGAGTCGTCCCGGCGCTGTTGCCGCTCATCGTAATCGCCTGGGAACTGAGCCGGTTGCCAGTTCCCGTACCCAGGTCAACCGGGCCGTCGAAGGCCACCGGCACGGTGCCCGCCAAGCTGTTGACGATGATTCCCGTGCCGCTTGTGGTTGAAAGGGCGCTGGAGGCGTCGAAGTCGACCGATCCGCCGTTCATGTTCTGGATGTCGGCGACGCGGGCACCCGGGTTGGTGATGTCGACGTTGTTGAGGTCGATGGCGGAAGTCACTTCGCCCGGAGAGCCGTTGACGATGAAAGCTGATCCGCTGACGTCGATAGCGACATTGTTGAAGGTCATGGCTCCCGTCGTGGCGTTGGCGATGCTGATGCCCTGAGTGCCGTTGAGGTCGCCGTTGTTGACCGTCACCGCGCTGTCGGCGTTGGCGATTTCGATGCCTCCTCCGCCGTTGTCGGTCAGCGTCCCGGCACCTGTGTTGACGCTGACGCTGCCTCCGGTGGTGTTGGCCACACGCAGGACGCGGTTGGTGGTGCTGATGATGTTGTTGGTCGAGTTGGCGGTGATGCTCACCGTGGCTGAGCCTCCGTCCACGTCGATGGCGTTGTTGACGCCGGCGGTGTGGTTTATCTGCAGGTCGGAGAAGGTGTAGGCGGCGCCCGAGGAGCCGGAGTTGATGTCCACCACGGCGCCCGAACTGAGGTTGGCCTTGGCCACCGTCACGTTGGAGGCGCTGCTGATGGAGATGCCGTCTCCGCTGTCGGTTACGGTGTTGGTGCCGGTGAAGTTGACCAAGCTGGAGGAGGTGTTGGTGACGGCGACCGACAATCCTGCTGTATTGATGATGTCCCCTTCATAAGTGATGTTTGAGGAGCCTCCGCTGACGTTGAAGGCCGTGCCGCCGGAATTCTGAATGGTGCTGGCTGCACCGAAGCTGATTGAGGCCGTGTTGTTCACCAGATCGACGGCATTCGCGGAACTCGTCGAGCTGACCTGCAACGAAGTGATGGCTGTGCTGACGCCCGAGAGAGAATCGATCGAGATACCAGAACTGATTCCTGACCCGGAAGCCGACACGGAACCGAAAATGATGCCCGGACCGCTGGAAGTAATGGTGTCGAGGTTGAGAGCCTGGCCAGCCACCGTATTGATCGAGTTCGCCCCGAAGATGCTCAGCGACCCTTGGCTGGCATTCAACCCCGTTCCGCTGATGGTATGAATCTCAAGGCCGCCGACGATATTGAAGGATGCTCCTGAGTTGTTGGTCAGGTTTACGGCGTTGCTAGGGCCGGTGCTGAGAAGCAGTGGCGCATTGAATGTCACTGAGCCCCCGGAGTTGCCCGAGGCTGAAATGCCCGCAGCAGTCCCGGACGCCTCGATCTGCCCGTTGAACACCACCGAACCGCCCGCGCGGTTGAGCACCTCCACGGCCGTTCCTCCCGTGCTTGTAATGGTTCCAAAATAGGAGACTGCAGCATTAGCACCATTGATAAGAAAACCCGTTCCGCCGCTGTGGTTGATAGTTCCACCGTTGATCTCGACCGTGCCGTCCAAGTCAGTCAGCGCCACGCCTCCCGAAGCTCCGGAAGCGTCGATTGAGGTGAAGCTCAGACCTGCGGACAGCAAATCTAGGTTGAGCGCAGGCCCGGCGTCGGAGTCAATGCGGCCCGTCGCCGCGATTCGAAAGCCAGCGATCCCGGCGAAAGGACCGGAACCTGCCACAGTCATTCCAGGTCCAGTGGAGTTCTCGATGCTCAGCACAGTGAATCGCAGGTCGCCCGTCACGTTGTTCAGGCTCATTCCAGCCCCGCCGACGGCGTCACCGACACTACCGACAAGAGTGAAGCCTCCAAAGACCTGATCCAACGACCCACCCGGCGTGGCGTCGAACGTTACATTGGAAATCACAATTCCAGCTCCGGTGGTAGCGCCGTTGACGCTATTGCCCGAGAAGCCAGTGATGGTCAAGCTGCCCGCTCCAATGGTAGAGGCGTCGATCACCACTCCGTTTCCGGCACTGGAAGTGATATCGGTGTTCCCGCTGAAATCCAGAACGACGGCGTTGTCGGTGCCCGCGCCGGTGGTCAGGTCGAAGCCGTTTCCCGAAGGCGAAGCCGTGGCGTAGGCGTTGTTGCTGACGGTGGCCGTGAAGCTTCCGCTTCCCGCAGGATTGAGGTCG
>DATIPO010000143.1:0-18336 GCA_035471925.1 Acidobacteriota bacterium | reverse complement strand
GATGCGGAAGCCTACCACTTCGGAGTACTCCTGGCGGTGGGGGACCAACAGCGGAATCACCTTCAAGTCTGCGGCCAGTTCGACCGGTTCTCCGTCGCTGAGGGGACGCAGTTCGATATTGCCGTAGCGCACAAGCTGGTCCCAGGGACCGTTGTTGCTGAGGAAATCGGACATGCGAGGCATGGCGTAGACGGGCGTGCCCCGGGCTCCCAGCGATTCGTGGCCCAGCAACATGAGTCCGGTGTAGTGTCCGATGTGAGCATGGGTGAGGAAGATGCCCGCCAATCCCGGCGATTCGGGGTGGGGCGCGACTTGGTCGAGGCGATGGAGCTGATGCTTGATGTCGGGGGTGGCCTCGAACATCCAGCGGCGTCCGCTGCGCGGATCAACCAGCCCCAGGTTCACCACCCGCCGGACTCGCGAAGGGTCATCCCAGCCGGGATGGTGCTTGCTGCCCGTCTGAGGCACGCCTCCGTCCTGGGCGATGCCCAGCACCACGACGAAAGGAGCCTCTTGACCGAGTCCAATGGGTTCCTGAGATAGCGCCCGCGAGAGCGCCGGTGCCTGCGCGCCTGCTCCCGCTGTCAGCAGCGCTGTCGAGAAGAACCAGAGGGTTGCCGCCAGTGGGAAGAAGTTCATCGGCCAAGCCCCTGGCCAAGGTGTCGGCAGACGGCCTGGTCGGGCGTCCTGATCAAAAGCGCGATGCAGCTTTCGTATGGCCTGCAACCGCGACTCGAAGCACCCTCAAGGCTGGGGCGCCGACTCACCGGAACCGTCCCTGAGGGACGGGCGCGCTGCAGGTAGCTTCTCCCTCTTTCGTCCATAGCTCCTCGATTCTCCCCGAGAATGCACTACTCAGGATAGATGGCGTTCCACCACTCCTCTTGGCCTTTGAGATGTTTGTCGAACCAAGCCACGATGCTGTCCCACCACACCATGCGCTTGTCCCAATCGAAGATCTGGTGGTCGGAGCCGGCGATGGTGACCAGTTCGACTTCTTTGTTGAGCAGTTTGAGGGCCGTGTACATCTGCTGGCTTTCCCCTACCGGAACGTTGGTGTCGGCCTCGCCGTGCAACAGCAGCAGGGGAGTGGAGATCTTGTCGGCCATGAAGAGCGGACTTCGCTCGGTATAGAGGTCGGGACGGTTCCAGGGGAAACTGCCATGGGTGGCGATGCCGCTGTAGAGATAACCCCACCAGCCTTCTCCCCAGTAGCTGGACAGGGCGCTGATGCCGGCATGGCTGACGGCGGCTGCGAAAAGGTCGGTCTGGGTGATGAGGAACTGGGTCATGTAGCCGCCATAAGAGGCGCCGATGCACCCCACCCGCCGGCCGTCGACGAATTCATGAGCGGCGATGAACTTTTGAGCGCCTTCGATGATGTCCCGGGCGTTTTCGGCACCCCAACCGTTGACGTGCAGGGCCGAGAAGTCCTGCCCGAAGCCGATGGCGCCCGAAGGCTGGGGCACGTAAACCACATACCCGTTGGCGGCCCACAGGTGCCAGGGATAGCGGCTGGTGAAGACGTCGTTGACCGGCACCGTCCCGCCATAGTAGTAGACGATCAGCGGGTACTTGCGCGAAGGTTCAAAGCCGGGCGGGGTATAGAAGCGACCCAGGATGGTCTGTCCCCGCGAGCTCTCAAAGTTCCAACGCTGGTATTCTCCCAGCCGCACTTGGCTGAAGGCCTCCACCATGGGCTGGGCGATGAGGCGGGGAGGCGAGTCAGGCGAATCGGCAGCCAGAATCTTCTGCGGGACCGTCGCTGAAGTGACCTCCCAAAGCAGGCGTCCCGACTTGGGGGAGTAATCCATATCAGCCACCGAGGAGGCCGGAGAAGGAATGGGAGTGTAGGTCATGGAGTCCACGTCCAGCCGGTAAAGCTGAGGACGGTCCTGAGTGGCGGCGGTGAGGATGACCACTCCCCGCTGGGGGTCAGGCTCGACGCTTGAGATGGAAGGGTCGAAGTCGCGGCTCAGGGCGGTGACGTTGCTACTAGAAGGATCGTAGAGGAAAAGCTGGGTGTCGTACTGATTGGCTTCCAGCCCTTCGGGAACAGCCACGCCGGCTCCCTCGAAGGCTTGTGGAGCAGCCCACACGAGCAGTTGTTCCTTCCAGTAGCGGGCCCCTCCAAAGGAGGCTGAGATGTTGCCCACCTGTTTCTCTTCGCCGTCCTTCAAGGACAACTCGTGGAGGGTTGTGAGCTGATAGGGCGCCTCCCGGTAGTCAGGGCGGACCCGGGAGTAGAGCAGGCGTTGCGAGTCGGGGCTGAGGTCCTCCAAACCGGCGCCCCAGTCCCCGTCGGTCAATTGCTGGATCCAGCCGCTTCGCAAATCGACTTGGTAGAGTTGAGCCCGGTTGCGCCATCCCCGCCAGCGGTCGGGCAGATCGCGGTAGTGTTTGAAGCCGTCCTTGCGTTCTTCAGCGTCTTTGGTCCAGGCGAAGACCAGCGAGGAGGAGTCGGGCATCCAGCGGTAGCTTCCCAGGTTTTCCAGGCCTTCCAGAAGGCGACGGGGCTGGGCGGAGAATCCTTCCTGCACCCAAAGGTCGCTCTTGCCGTTCTCGCGGGTGATGTAGGAGATCCAGCGCCCGTCGGGGCTCCAGCGGATTCCGCCAGGGGCATCGGCCACCCATTGACGCACCAGTCCGCCGTCGGAAAAGCGCCGGATTTCCAGACGGCTCTCCCAGCGGCCGCGCAGCGTGTTGCGCTCGCGCATGGAGAGCAGGACGTGTTCCCCATCGGGGGAAAGGCTCAGCGATCTCACTTGGGCGGCGCCGTAGAGGAGTTCCTTGCTGGCCTTTTGTTCAGGCTCGATGTAAGGACGGATGGCATCGGCATGGGCGCTTTCCATCATCAGCCGAAGCTCCGACGGCTGATCGGAAGGGGCCGAAGCCATGATGAGCAGGCGGTGGGTGCCCGGGATCATCTTGAGTCCGCCAGCCCACGCCTTCTCTTCCTCGTCGCCGCCGGACAGCGAAACTGCCTTGGCGTCGAGAAAGGCCGAGGGTTGGGAAGGACTGCGCAGTTTCAGGTCGGCTTGGCTCCAGCGCTCGACGTCGAGCATCAGCGAGGCGACCCAGAATCCTCCCTGATCGCCTTCCAGGTCGTAGAGTCCCTGGTTGGGGGACACGCTCGTCCAGGCGTACTCTTGGCCGAAGATGCTCAGTGAGTCGCCTGGGCGCGGGAGGTCGTCTCCCAGGGTGGCCAGCATCTGCTGCACTTCCCCTTCCTTCATGCGCGTTCCTGGCCATTGCTGGCGAAGCGGAGTGCGCACCGGACCCAACATCAAGATTTCGCCGATCTCAACCGGCGACTTCTCCGACTTGGCCTTGTCGGCTTCCTCACCGGCGGCCTGAAGCGGCAGCCACAACAACAATACCCACAAAGACAGTTTCAATGGTCTGATAGTCATCGATGAAGCCCTTCCTCTACCATGGTTTTCTCACTGCCATCAGATTATCACGGGCGGGGAGGGCTGTCTGCGCCCGCTCCTCCGGCGGACTCGGGGGCCGGCAAAACGTTGGTCCAAGAAAACCGAGTCGAATTCGGCTTAGATCGGTATAATCCAGCGCCATGTGGACGATCAAAGTCTTGGCTGCAACCGCGCCGCTGCTTCTGCTGGCCATGGTGTGGCAGCACTGGCTGGCGGAAGCGCTCTTCGCCGTAGGGACAACGACCATGGCTGTGACCTTGATGCGTTTGGGGGCGGCGCGTCGAGACCGCCGGGGCTCCACCAAGCAGCTTGACTTGGTCCTGGGCGTGCTGCTGGCCGTCCTCAGCCTATGCTTGCTGGGGATTCTCTACTATGGCAGTCGTAGTTGGGAGATTTGGGGCGTCCCGGTGGGAGCCTGGCTGCTCTTGGGCGGGGTGTGGCTGCTGCCGCTTCTTTGGGTTTCGCTGGGTTATGCCTGGACGTTCCCCCGTTATGGGTTGAGCCAGGGCGACCTGCGCCGGATCCGCCGTGCGGCTGGGCCGTCCGGGAGCGGCTCCGGGGAGGTCTTTTCCGATGCATCTGATTCCGGAGAGCCGGTCAGCAGTCAGTCGCGAAGCGATGACCGGCCCCCAGGCGAGGAGGCCGGCAGCGCCACTTCAGACTCTGACCGGCGGACGACGACAGGCGGCGGGGAGTCATGATGCCCATCCTCTCCAAGCCCTGGATCATCGTCAGCGCCCTTATCTACCTGGGCGTAGTCTTCGCTATCGGCGTGTGGGCCGCCCGGCGGACGCGCAACGCCCGCGACTTCTTCATCGCTGGACAGAAGATCGGCCTGCTGGTCACCGCCTTGGCCACCATGACCGCTTCCTACAGCGGATTCGTCTTTCTAGGCGGTCCGGGCCTCACCTACAGTCTGGGGACGGCGTCCTTCTTCATCTGCGTCTCGGTCAGCTTCACCGCCGGTTTGCTGTGCTGGACGGTGGCCAAGCGCCTGCGCCTGATGAGCGAGGTGCGCGACATCTACACCGTCCCCGACGCCTTCTATCACCGGTTTGACAGCCGGCTCACCTCGGGACTGGCGGCGGCGGGGCTGCTGGTGGGCACGATTGGCTATTTGGGCGTCCAGTTCCGTGCGCTGGGGGTGCTGATCGAGGCCATCTTCGGCACACGGGACTATTTCGGACAGGCTTCTCCCTGGGTTGCCATGGCCGTCGGCGTCTCGGTGATTCTCTTTTACAGCGTGGCGGGTGGAATGATCGCCGGAGTTTACACCGATCTCTTCCAGGGCTTTCTCATGATGCTGGCGGCGATGGCGGTCTTCGTCACGGCGCTCTCCCAAGCCGGGGGACCGGCGATGCTGGTCGAGAGCATCCGCACCAGCCGTCAATTCGGCCCCGACTTCCTCAATCCCTTGGGCACTGTGCCGGTGATGACCGGGCTGGGCTTTTTCTTCGTCTTTTCCATCGGCACGCTGGGTCAGCCCCACATGCTGCACAAGTTCTACATGCTCGACGACCCCCGCAAGCTCAAGTGGATGCCGCTGATGATCGGCGGGTCGCAGACGCTGTGCGTGTTGATCTGGATGGGGATCGGGCTGGCCGTCCCGGCTCTGGTGGCCCAGGGGCGCATGGAGGCGCTCACGCGTCCGGACGACGCGGCACCCGCCTTCCTGCTGCAATTCGCTCCCGAAGTCCTGGCCGGACTGGTTTTTGCCGGCATCTTGGCGGCCATCATGTCCACCGCCGATTCCTTCCTCAGCATCGGATCGGCGGCCTTGGTGCGAGACGTGCCGCTGGCGCTCAGACGCCCGCTCAAGGATGAGCTGAGGGCCGGACGGCTGGCGGTGGTCTTCATCGCCTTGGCTGCCGCCCTCTTCTCCTACTTCTACGGCGACTTGATCGCGCTGCTGGGCACCTTTGCCTTCGGGACGTTCGCCGCTGCCCTGGGGCCGGCCTTGGCGGTGGGCCTCAACTGGAAGCGCGTTCCGGCCCGGGCCGCCACTGCTTCCATCCTGACCGGCCTCGTCCTCAACTTGGGCCTGGAACTGGCCAACCGGGCCCAGCTTCTTCCCTTGGCTCCCGGCGTCCTGCCTTCGGCGGTGGCTCTGGCCGCCTCGTTTACCGTCCTTTTCGCCGTCACTTATCTGAGCCCCCCGCCCCAACCTCCCCGCCCCGACATGGAAGCGGTCATGGATGCCTAGGTTTCCTCGCCCAGCATTCGCCATTGATTTTACTTCACGCTTACGGCGTTCACTTTATCGCGGATGCCCTTACCCAGGGTGCCGCTGCGCCGCTCCGCGGGCTCGCTCTACCCTGGGCTGGCCTATGGCTCGCCTACAGCGAGCCCGGACTTGAACTTGTGTCCAGGTATTAGGAGGCTTCATCGCCTAACGCTCAAAGCCTGCAATAGCGTCACGGGCCGGCTCAAAACTCCTTAACGGGCAGCACACTGTCTTGGGCGCTGTTAGCGGGGGTGTCGGAAAGGGTAGTAGAGAATCCGCCGCGAGCCAAGTTCCCATCCGCTCCTCAGGCGGTTGAGCGGCTGAGGCTCGACTCGGCGGACGGGCTCGGCTCGGCCGCGAACCCGACAGCGCGTCAGGGGGCGGAGGTTGAGATGCGGTAGAGGTGGGACTTGCCGCGCAGGTAGATGTCGTCGCCGACGATGGCGGGGGAGGCGTCGAAGCCATCGTCAAAGCGGTTGATGGCCAGGACGCGCAATTCAGGTCCATGTTCGATGACGATCACGTTGCCGTAGCGTCCGGGCAGGTACAGACGTCCGGCGGCGGCCACCGGTGAGGCGTAGATGCTGCGCATGTCCTCCAGGCGGACGGGCCCAAAGCGCACCTCACCGCTGCGGACGTCGAGCGCGGTGAAGATGCCCCTCAAATGCTTGACGAAGTAGATGGTGTCTTCGTAGATGATGGGAGAAGCCACGTAGGGTGTATCGCGCTTGTAGCGCCAGGCGATGGCGCCCGATTCTTCGATGTTGCCCCGGGCTTTGTCGAGATCGATGGCCAGCAGGATATTGCCGCGATAGCCGCTGGTCAGGTAGACGCGTCCACGGTCGTATAGAGGCGTGGGGATCGCGTTGACCGTCAGTCCGGGACCGTGCCAGATCTCCTCTCCTGTTTCCAGATCGTATCCGCGCACGTGTCCGGCGCCGGTCGTGATGACTTGGCTCTTGCCGCCGCGCTCGACGATCAGGGGCGTGAACCAGGTTGTTACCTCATCGCGGTCCTGCCTCCAAAGCTCGCGTCCGCTGGACTTGTCGAAGGCGGCGATGAAGGACTGGCCTTCGTGATCCCAGGGCACCACCAGTTTGTCGGCGTGCAGAGCGGCTGATGCTCCTTCTCCCCAGCCGTTGCGGGTGTCCATGTCGCCCAAGTCCTTCTCCCACACCAGATTGCCTTGCATGTCGGTGGCGAAGAGTCCTTGGGAGCCGAAAAAGGCAAAGATGTGTTCTCCATCGGTAACCGGGGAACCTGAGGCCCAGCTATTGGTGGGATGAATGCCCTCGTGAGGCTGATTTTCCCGCAAAACCTTGCGCCAGCGCTCCTCTCCCGTGTGGCGGTCGTATGCCAACAGGAGGAACTGCTGGCGCCGTTCCGACTTGACGTAGCTCTGGTCACGGTAGATCTCGCGGCCTTGGGCCTGCCAGTCGGCGAGTTGTTGCTTGGTGGGCAGCGTCTCGCCCACCGGCAGTGCACTTTGCAGCAAGATCAGGTCACCCCAGATGATGGGCGTTGAGAATCCGCTGCCGGGCACCTCCACCTTCCAGGCCAGGTTCTTGGATTCGCTGAACTCGACTGGCGGGTTCGACCCTTGAGCCAAACCGTTCATCTCGGCCCCTCTCCAAGCGGGCCAGTTGCCGGGGGCCTCCTCGGCGTCCGCCGAGAAAGCCGCCCAAAAGATCACCGCCAGCAGCAAGCACAATAACCTCGTCCAACGCCTAGCGCCCATTCGTCCTCCTCGATAGTCGGCAGAGCCTCCATTCTAGGGAATCGAGAAGCGGGGCGCGAACCGGTTGCTTCAGGACTCGGCTTGCAGGTCCAGAACCATGGCCAGAAACGTGAGGAGGTCCGTGCGCGCCTCGAGCGAGGTTTCAGGAGTGGGTCCGTACTGGTAATGGGCCCCCTCCCAGATCATGCGCATGAGAACGGGATTGGCGCACGACTGCACCCGCTGCAATTCGGCCTGGAACTTGTATCCATGGGCCGGAATGGTGCTTTCGTCCTTTTCTCCCAGGAGGATGAAGGTGGGCGGAAAGCAGGCGTCCTCTTTCAGGTTGTGGTAGGGCGACCAGGCCTTGAGGTGACGGAAGTCCTCTTCCACTTGGGGATCGCCGTTGGCCCAGGTCCAGAAGCGTCCGCCGGGGTACTGGTCGAAGCGCAGCATGTCCAGCGCCGGCCACTCGATGACGACCGCGCCCCAAAGTTCAGGATGCTGCACTAGTGCCGCTCCCGCCAAGGGGCCGCTGGCACTGCCTCCGTTGGCAACCAGGCGTTGCGGAGTGGTGTAGCCGTTGTCGATCAGCCAGCGTCCGGCGGCGATGAAATCGTCGATGGCGTTTTGCTTGTTGTGCTTGATGCCGTCCCGGTACCATTCCTCTCCGTACTCGCCTCCGCCGCGGATGTTGGGCAGCGCATAGACGCCGCCCATTTCCATCCAGGCCACCAGGTGGTCCTGATACCAGGGCAGAGCCGCCCACTTTCCGGCTCCATAGCCGTACATGAAAACGGGAGACTTGCCGTCAGGACGGTAGTCTTTGCGGTGCACTAGAAACATGGGGACGCGGGTGCCGTCCTTGGAGGTGTAAAAGACCTGTCGCGTCCGGTAGTCGGAAGGGTCATGGGCGGTCTTGGCCTCGACCAGGGGCTTCAAGGCCCCCTGCTCCAGGTCGATCTGGTAGATGGATCCGGGGTCGACTAGTCCCGTGATGCGCACCAGCGGATCGGACTCCCCGCCAGGATCCGCGGCCAGGGTCATCAAGCCCAACGCCGGCAGTTCGACGGCACGGCGCCTGTTGGCGGAGCGCCCCTGCCCCAGGCTAACAAGCTCCAGACGCGGGGCGGCGTCGCGGCGCAGGTTGAGCAGGAGATGGTCTCCATGGAGGACAGCCCATACCAATGTGTCGCCGGACTCGGGAACCACGGTCTCCCAATGGGGCGGAGCAGGCTGCTCGGGATTCACTGCGACGACTCGTCCCAGAGGAGCTTGGTGGGCGGTCATGAAGAGCAGGCGTCCCTGATACCGGCCCAGAAAGGAGAGCGTACTGTCGACTTGGAAGAGCGAGCGGGGCCGGGCCTGCGTTCCCCCCGCCGGGCTCAGGAACGTCTCCCGCAGGTCGCCCTCCTGAGCCAGCAGGAGCAAGTCCCTGCCGTCGCGCGTTACTCTGTGTGTGAAGGCCAAGTCGCCATGACGGGGATGTCTGTAGAAGAGCTTGTCCTCCTCTTGGGCCGTACCGATCTTGTGGTAGTAGATTCCCAGGGGACGTAGTTCAAAATCAAGCTCCTGGCCCTCGGGAGGTGCTTCCAGACGGTCGTAGAAGAAGCCTGCGCCGTCGGGACGCCAGCTCAGCGAACTCAGTCCCAGGTTGATGCCCGTCAGCTTGTCCTCCAGATCGCGTCCGGTCTCGACCTGCCTTACGCGGATCGTGACCCATCGGCTTCCCCGGGGAGCCTCGGCCCAAGCCAGCAAATCGCCCTTCGGACTGGAGAAGTAGGCTAGCAAACGCTTGCCTTCCGCCACCTCGTCAGCGTCAATGACGACTTTCGGCTCGGCCCCGGCTTCTTCAGCCGTCATGACGCGCTGCATCCCTGTACCAGGCTTGAAGCGCGCGAAGAAGAGGCCCTTTCCTGCCAGGCGGGGCATGGCTGCCGACTCGGCCTCTCCCAGGGTCTCCAGAAGCGACTTGATGGCCCTGCGGGAGGCATGCCGCCGCAGCATCGCCCGCGTGTAGTCGTCCTGCCGCTTGACCCAGGATTGTGTGCGGGGAGCGTCCATGTCCTCCATCCATTGGTAGGGATCCTCGATGGTCTGGCCGTGATACACGGTCCCGAAGTCGCCTCGCTCGGCGACCGGCTGCGGTTCGTCTGACTGGACTGAGCGGGCGCATCCCGTCAGGACGGCCAGGCACAAAGCCAATGAAATCAGGCAAGTGGACTTGGCTGCAATGGTCTGCATTCGTTGTTTCCTCCTCTCAAGGCCGCCACTTCATCAAGAAGCTCGAAAAGAGGCCATGACCAGGGCCTGACTTGGGCCTGAATTGCGGCTGACGTTCCAATGCAGCCTGTCCGGCAGGCAAGGAAAAATTCCATCCGGCTACCGAAATTTCCCGGCTGGAAGCCTCCAAACCCCTATAAAAGAGGGATTTACGGGTTGGCACGCATCGTGCATCTATCAATCACGCCAGTCATTCGATAAAAACGGCGCAAAATGGATTCGCCATTGACCATGCGCCGCAGACTTACAGAAGAGGGTTTGTCAAATGAAGAAACCAGGTTTTATTTTGATCATTGCAATCCTGGTGTTAGCTGTCTCGGCTGTTGCGGCGCCGCCGCAGGAGACCCAGGACAGTTCCGTCTACCAGGTCCCCCAGGATAAGAAGATGAAGTTCGACGGGGTTGTCGTCGAGCTTTCTCAGGACCGCGTGCTGGTCGAGAGTCTCGACAGCCGTCAGATTGTCGTGCTTTTGACGGACGACACTGAGATCGAAGAGAGAAAGAAGAATTTCTTCCGTTCCGCCAAGCAATACTCGCGCGACGACTTGGTGTTGGGACTCAACGTTCAGGTCGAGGGACGCGGCGACCGGCAGGGACACCTGCGGGCCAAAGAGATCAAGTTCACTCAGGACGATCTCGAGGTGGCCGAAAAGATCGCCTCCCGCCTGCAGCCAGTCGAGCAGCGCTTGGGGGAAACCAACCGTTCGCTGGACGAGGCCCGCCAGCGCCTCTCCCAGACCGAAGAGCAGGCTCAGCGCCTGACCGATGAAATCGAAGAGATCAACGAGGCCAACCAGCGCGTGCGCGACGATGTGCGCCAGGCTCAGGACACGGCTGACGAGGCCCTGCAAGGCGTCCGTCAGGCCGACCAACGCATCTCTTCGCTCGACCAATTCGCTATCCTGCGCACGCTGACGATCTACTTTGACGCCGGAAGTGCCCAGCTTTCCCAGGAGGCTCAGGACGAACTGAAAACGTTCTCCCAGGCCGCCCAAGGGGAAGAGGGCTATCTGGTGGAGGTCGTGGGCTACGCTTCGGCGGACGGAAACGCCGCCTATAACAGGCGTCTGAGCGAGCAGAGGGCCCAGGCCGTGCGCCGCTTTCTGACCGAAAGCGGAGAGCTGCCTTTGCGCCGCATCATCTCGCCCTACGGTTTCGGCGAGAATCGCCCTGTGGCCGACAACTCTACTCGCGAAGGGCGCCGGCAAAACCGCCGCGTCGAGGTTCACCTCATGGTGAACAAGGGTCTCAATCCCAGTGCCGACAAGGCGGCTGAAAACGAATCGGCCTCCCGTTCCACCCGGAGCGGAGGCATCCAATAATCTGTCCCCAACCCCAAAAAAACTAGCGCCACCTCCCTTGCGCTAGACTCCATACACCTCCCCGGGCGCTGCCGCTCCCCAACGGCAGCGCCCTTTCTCGTTGCCTTGGGTCCAAAGTCCCGACTCGGTATAATCCACTTCCATCGAAAGAACACATGATTCGACCGAAAGTGAGGGGGTGGGATGCGAAACTTCACGATCAGGGTTATAGCTGGGCTGTTTCTGTTCGCCGGGGCCGGTTTGGCCAAGGACTCCGATGAGGGCGACCTGCAGGCTCAGGTCGACAAGCTGTTCGCCGAGTGGAACCGCAGCGATTCGCCGGGATGCGCCCTGGCACTGGCGCGTGAGGGAGAGATCATCTACGCCCGGGGCTATGGCATGGCTGACCTTGAGCAGGGGGTGGCCATCACTCCCCGGACGGCCTTTTACGTCGGCTCGGTGTCCAAGCAGTTCACGGCCATGGCCGCGGCGCTGCTGGCGCAAGAGGGCAAGATAGGATTGGACGACGACATCCGCCACTACGTTCCCGAGCTGCCCCACTACGGCAACACCATCACCATCCGCCACCTCGTCCATCACACCAGCGGACTGCGTGACTACCTGGCCTTGATGACGTTGTCGGGACGCTCCATCGCCGACGCCGCCACTGATCCCGAGGTTGTGGACTTGATCGCCCGGCAGGAGGAGATCAACTTCCCGCCGGGATCGCGCTTCCTCTACAGCAACTCGGGTTACTTCCTCCTGGCCGAAATCGTCAAGCGGGTGACGGGCACTTCTCTCAGGGAATACGCCCAGGACAAGATCTTTCGTCCGCTGGGCATGCGGCACTCCCACTTCCACGACCGCGTTGACCACATCATTCCATTCCGAGCTGCTGGACACCACCGGACGGAAGACGGAAGCTGGGGCGTGCTCCGGTCCCGTTTCGCCTTGGTGGGTTCGGGCGGACTCTTCACCACCGTCGAAGACCTCGTCAAATGGAACGAGAACTTCTATCACAACCGGCTGGGCAAGGGCGGGCCTGAACTGATGGAGTTGGTTCAGCGTCCGGCGCGCCTCAACAGCGGAGAAGAACTCGACTACGCTTTCGGCCTCTTCATCGGCCACTACCGCGGACTCCCCACCGTGTCCCATGGGGGCGCACTGGGAGGCTACCGCGCCCATCTCCACCGTTTCCCCGAGCAGCATTTCTCCATCGCCATCGAATGTAACCTCAACGCCATCAATCCCAGCGACCTGGCCCTCAAGATCGCCGACATCTACCTGGCCGACTCGTTAGGTCCCAAAGCGGAAGAGGATGAGGAGCAGCCTGAAATGGGTGCCCCGCAAGAGGACGAGGATGATCCGGGTCACTTGAGCGAGTCCCAATTGGAAGCTTTCGCTGGCCGCTATCACAGTCGGGAACTCGGCGTCGACTATCGCGTCGAACGAGCTCAGGACCAACTGAGGCTGCGTGTCGGCCATCGGCCCCCAGGGGCCCTCAGATACGCTGGCGACGATGTTTTGCGCACCCAGAACAACGTCGAGCTGCACTTCCAGCGTTCGGAGCAGGGAGAGGTGACGGGCTTCATCCTGCAAGCCGGACGGGTCAAGGACTTACGATTCGAAAAGCGTCCCTAGGGCCGCCCCATGGCTCACAAGTTGTGCCGCTGCGCAGCGGGGATCAGGAGGGGAAAGAGCAGGGCGTTGCCGGCCGCCACAACCGAGAAGACGATCAGTGCATCGACCATGCTCCAGAAGTAGAAGGGTTTGACGGCGTCGGTGTAGTGGTTCATGTAAACGGCCGCCAAGCTGATGAAAAAGAGGCAAACCAAGCCGTAGCCCTTGAAACTCTTGGCCCACCAGCCGCCCTTCAGGGAAGGCTGCATCTTGTAGAAGAGACACACCGCGACAAACCACATCGCGAAGTTGTAGAAGAGCGAAACTGCGAAGTCGTTAGCCGTGAAGTCGGTGTCGAAGACCTCGGGAAAGCGCGCCATGGGGGCATGCATGGGTTCCATGATGGTGAAGCCTTCGATAAACCCTCCCACCAAGTAGCGCAGCAAGTTCAGGATCACGGTCAGCACCAGCAGCCGCGACAAGAGTCCGATTGTCATCGTATTCGCCGTCCTTCCGTTGCCACAGAATCTACACCGAATGCGGCCTATCCGCAACTATTCTTGTAGTAGGCGCATCTCACCTATTGCTCACCTGTTCGAAAGCATCCTCCGAACAAGGCCGAGCTTCTCTCCGTGTCCTCTTTGAAACCCGGGGGTTCTTTCATCGCAGGACGCGGAGGGAATTGAGGAGAGCGAACACCTTCTTCGATCTCAGAATCGTGCCGGCCTCCTACCTGACGGCCAATCCGACCAAGCTCACTGTCCTACTCATTGAACGTCCTCTCAGATCAGGAGCACCAAGAGACCAGTTGCGATCAGCGCCAGTGACCACAAAAGGTCGAGGTTGAGCCAGGCGCGTCTCAACAGGGCCAGTCCCAGCTTTTCATAAACTACCCAAGCCACAAATCCGGTCACGATCAGGTAGCCGGCTGTGTGTACCAGGACGGCAAGAAGGCCCATTTGGCCGCTGACCATGCCAAGATGGTGCCCGGAGGCAGAGGGGGCGCCCTCCCCCAGCGGGGCGCCGTAAAGGATAGGGAGCACCATCAAACCGGCACCGTGGGCCGATGCCATCAGAAACGACCAGATGGTCAAGTCGCGGAAGCCGACCTGCATGCCTCCGAACCGGGGATGGCGGCTGCGTACCAGGCGTAGAAGGCCTAGCGCGACGAGAAGTCCAGCCATCGCAACCTTCAACCACCAGAATGAAATCACCACCTGCACCAGGGCCGCCACTGCAACCATGGCCGCGATCGAGATTCCGTGTCCCAGGGCGATGGGGGGCAGGGCCCGCCAGACCGCTCGGCTGCTTCGCTCCTGCATGCCCAGAGCCACCGCGAAAAGCCAACCCATTCCCGGGTTGATGCCGTGATAGGCGCCTAGCAGAAAGAGGGCCGGCCAACCCCAATCATTAAAGTTGCTCACGAATAGCAATAGGAATCTGAGGAGGCATCGCCGCCTTCAAGGCGCACTTGGTGGGCGCGCAGTTCCTCGAATTGCAGGAAGAAGTTGGGATCGAGTTCCATGCCCCCGCCGGGCTTGACATCGACCTTGACCATCCAGCTCTTGACGCCGTCCGGATAGAACTGCTCATCCCAGGGCGCGTAGAGCGAGTTGGTGAAGTAGATGCGTTTCCCGTCTCGACTCGCCTCCACCATTTGAGGGCCGCCGTTGAGACGTTGATCGGGCCGAGCGGGATGAGCCGCCCGCCCCACGATCCCGCCCAGCCGTATGGAACCGGTTTTCTTGGGATTCACTGGGTCCGACACGTCATATTGCAGGAACTCCCCCGTTCCCCAGCAGGACACATAGAGGAATCGGTCATCCAGCGAGAGATTGATATCGGTGACCAGGGGCGGAACCGCCTTGAAACCTTGGAGCAGCGGAGGCAGGTCTTCGGAGTCGGCAGGCTCGGCGGGGATCTCAATCACCTTTTGAACCGTCCAGCCATCGCTTTCCTTGCGCCACAGCCAGATCGATGCCGAGAGATCCTCGAGGGAGACTACGACGCCGGCAAATCCGTAGGCCTGGGCCGGGTCATGAGCGGGCCGCAGTTCCAATACCATCTGTTGTTCAGCACCCAGGTCAAGGGCCTGAAGGTGCTGACGCCGCCGAAGATCCCAAACGTGCAGGTGGTGTCCGTATTTTCCGGCCAAGAGAAGTTCAGGATTGACTCCCGACTCCACCATATTGGGCGTTCCCCATTCGCTGGTGACGATGATGTCGTGGCCCAGGTGCCACCAGAAGTCGTAGGCGAAGTATTGAGGGCCGCGATCAAGTTCCCAGCGTCCCAGGATCTCGAAGTTGTCTTGGTCCATCATGAAGATGCCGCCCGGGCCTTCGCCGTCGGGCGCGCCCAGCGCGCTCACGTAGATTCCGTAGGGTCCGCAGTGGACCGTGTGGGGTCGGCTGTAACCCGTTCGCTCGGCCAGCGTTTCCGCTTCGATCACCTTGACGATTTCGGGCGCTCTGGGGTCGGGCTTGGTGTCGAGGATGTGAATCCTGGATGATCGAAGTCCAGGGACGATCAGATAACGCCTCTCCAAGTGGGCGTGGGGAGCGTAGGGAGAGAGACAGGCACTGCAGGCATTCCAGCCGAAGTGGTGCAGCTCGTCGCCGGGGTGGGGCATGTCGACTTGGCTCACGAGTTCCCCGTAGCGGGGCGAATCGGCGTCGAGGTCGACAACGCCCAGTGCGTCGGGACGGCCGTTTCTCTCTGGCGACAGCATGGCCACATAGCCCAGTTTTTCGGGCGGTGCCTCCATGGCCATCTTGGGGGACGGATAGAATGTCGAGTCGGGACGAAGTAAAGGCACTGAGAACCTCCTTCCAAGGGTTCGGGAGGTCGTTGCCGGGCGAGCGGGGTGCGACAGGAGAGAGAATCGGGAAGTTCTAGTCGAGCGAGGTGGCTCGCCTACCATTCGGCAACAAACCACGCCTCAAACTACCATGGCCCGCTACTGTTTGTCACGAAGAATTTCTAATACTCACCCTACGAGCGCCACGGTGGCACAGACCGCGCCCCTAAGGAGGTCCTGGAGGTCAGAGATTACAAAACCCTCCTGGATCCGAGTGGAAACAACCCGCCCTAAAATGGCCCGCTTGCCCGAGGCTCGTCTTGCTAAAATCTCCCCACGACACCGAACGAAAAGCGTCCGAGATTGAAGTCATCGCCGCCGATGTCCCAGATACGGAGCCAGTCGCTCTGAAAGACCCGGATTGCGAAGTGTTCAGAAACTCCGACATCCACCCCTCCCCCGATCACAGTCGAGAAGCCGGTTTCGCCAACCCCAACGCCGAGTAAACCAGCGCTGATACGGCTGGCACCAAACAGGACATGTCCGAAGCCGCGAACCCGCCCGGTTCGACGAGTGAATTCCGGGCCAATGGCAAAACTGTACACAGAAACATCAAGAACGCTCAAATCTGTGTAATGGCCCGACACATCGCCTGTGATGGCCAGCCAATCGGTCAGGTGGCCCGTGACGGCTCCGTTGAAGCCGTTCCAGTTGAAGCCGCCCAAATCCCCCTCCGAGCGCCCGTAGCTGTATCCTCCGAATAGAGTGACTTTCGTCGGTTCGGGAGCTGCAGCGACCGGTGCGGCTGCAGCTTGGGGCGCCTCGGCGTTGATGATGAATTTGACCAGCCTGGGTGAAGCACCAGCCCCGTTGAGAATCATGATGTCAAATGCAGACTTCTCGCAGTCGCAACCCGAAACAGCAATCTTCTCGATGATGATGTCTTCGGAAACACCCGATTTGAGCATCTGAATGATGTCCTCATTCGTGAGGGGTTTTTCCTGAGCTGAAACGAATCCGGTCAGTGTGACGGCCAAGAGTAAGAAAAGGTTGTACATTGCAACTCCTCCAATGAAACTGAGAGTTATTACCTGAAGATTAGACCCGTCTCCCGAACATAGCCTCTCCCTTCGGTACGGCTCGGTACTTACCCGCTCCAGTTTTGTAGACACGATTTATTAGCATTGGGGTGAGTCGTGTCGTGGCTGGGGAGGTGGCGAAAGAGAGCTTCATGAATTCCAATATTCTGCTGGTGTTCACTTTTACCGAGGGCACTTCCGCTGGCGAGGCCGTGGACCCCGACAAGGTTCAGGCTTTCATAACTGGAACTCTGGACAAACGCGTTCTAAATTTGGTCCACGGAAGGATTCGATACGGGTGACCAATGACATGAGTGGCCAGAGGATCGTTGCGTTTCCGAGCCATCCTCTGGATTTCATCATCATTGTTGGTTGGCTCCTACTGCATTTGATCCTGCTGCTACTAGTTTTTGACGTCAGCCACGTAGGTATCGCCAGCCGTTGGCTCGCCCGCCCGCTCAATAGACATGCCGACATCAGATCGCTGAAGTCAATTACCTTTTCGGCAGGCCTCATGCTGATACTCCTTGACATAGAACTCATAAGATTCGAGTTGGTCAAGGGCGGAGCCTATAGAGTTGTTCCGGACGGACCAGGCTTCCAGGCGCACATCGAACCAATTGAGATGGGGGTTGGGGATTGGCTGGTCTTCATTCTTTGGATCAACCTGCACGTGCTCATGAGCTACGCTGCCTGGCGGCTTTGGGGACGTAGGGCATTATCGGAGGACAACTAGCCGCTCTCAGGCGGTCGAACCGCGGGCCCGCGCTCGCGATCCCTTTGAAGTCCCCCAAGGGGCGTGGAGAAACGGTAATATAAAGGTAGTGAAGATTGCGGGCTACCCTGTTTGCGCTCGAAGACTGTGACACGATCATGAAGTGTGTGAGCGACGAATACTCGGTGCCGTTTTCCGACGATCCTGCCCACTTACTTTTATCGTGTTTAACACCGAGACTCTTCCGTCGGGACCGCTGTCTTTGTCAACTGCCTCTACGGCAAGGCCAGGAGGAAGTCCGAATGAAAAAAGGGCTCTTAGTTCCCCTTGCGGTGACCGTCTGCGCACTGGCCATTTGCCTCGTTTTGGTGGGGCGACACGCGGCACCCGATCGATCTGTGCTGGGTTTTGAAGTGCCGCCTTATCCTCCCTTAGCGCTGCTCTTCAGAGTCGAGGGAAAGGTCGAAGTCGAGTTTGTGCTTAGCAATGGAGTCATTCGCGATGTCCTGCTGATCTCGGCAGACCTATCAGAGCCCACGCCCCCAGCCGGTATTGCCGACAAGGCAATCAGTGCCGAGGTTGCTCTCAGGTATGGTAGAGGCAATATCATCGCCAGCCTGAAGGATTTCTACCAAGGAAGGAAAAACCCGCTCGTGAGCGGAAAGGGAAACCACCGCGTGACATTCGAGTATCAGATCGATTCCGACCTGCCCCGAAGAAGTCATAGTTACTTCATCGAGTATGACTTGTTTTTCATGAAGCGCGTGGTCATTAGTGCCTGCGCCGCCGAATGGGTGGCCTGCTCGGACAGCGAGTAGAGGCGCACCCAGCGATTCAAGATCGTGCGGGTTGGGGTGCACGGCCTGCGAACACTCAACGCGGCACCGGAAGAGACTCCTTCGCGCCCAGGCATGCTCACAAGAGCGTAATCGAGGCGCAGCGCCGCAAGGCGGCTGAGGCCGACAAATCGTAGGCGACAAACAGGCAACAGGCCAAATGACTAAGAAGGGAATGGAACAGGTGAAAGGCGCTAAGTCGTTGATTCTATTGGTGCCGGAGGGGGGATTCGAACCCCCACGAGGAGTAAACCTCGCCAGATTTTGAGTCTGGTGCGTCTGCCAGTTCCGCCACTCCGGCTCTCGGGCGGATTCACAGTATAGCGAATGT
>DATIPO010000142.1:0-1805 GCA_035471925.1 Acidobacteriota bacterium | reverse complement strand
GAGCTCTTACCTCGCCGTTTCACCCTTACCCCGGCCGAAGCCGGGGCGGTTTGTTTTCTGTGGCACTTTCCGTAGGGTCGCCCCTCCTTCCCGTTAGGAAGCACGCTGCCCTGTGGTGTTCGGACTTTCCTCTCCCCGGGTCTCCCCGGGCAGCGATCACCCGCTCGACTTGCCTGGGTCCATTGTAAGAGATTGTGCGATCGGTGGTTGGGTTGCGTTGAACCCCAGACTTTGCCTCACACGGGAGGAAGGTCGAGTCTTGTCCCGGAATGACGCTGGTGAAACTGCACCCTCAACCAGGATGGCGGTTAGCAGAGCAGTCTGAACAACACACGGTCAACACCCGACTTCGAGAGTGCCGGCTACTCGGAATTTCCCAAGCGGATGGTCTTCTTGATGATGTTGCCGCGGGCGATGCCGGTGAGTTCGCCGTAGACTTTGCCGATCTTGGCGTCGGCCTGGAAGCGCAGGGGGAGGCGGCGGTCGTCGGTGGAGTACCAGATCAAAAAGCCTCCGCCCTCGTTGAAAAAGGCGCCCACCGTGCTGATGCGGACGCTGTCGTATTCATCCAGCGGGGTCTCGGTTTCCTCCCGCTCCAGCACCTTGACCTGCACTTCGTGAGGCTCGGACTCGTCAGCCAGGTGGATGCGGTAGCGGTCTCCCGGACTCAGGCTGCGCAGGCGGGCCACGTAGAAGACGCTGACCACATCGGCCAGCGGTCCGGGAATGCCCTCGAAGGTTTTGACCTCGGTCTTGGGCGGATCGTGCTTGAGATCGGTCTTGCGCACGTGGACCTGATCCTCGGCATATTGAAAGCGGGAAACCACGTCTTTGCGCGTCTTGTCGCCCTCGCGGATGGTCTTGCTCAGCCGGTAGGAGCGATAGTCGTCACGGTCGATAACCGACTCGAAGTGGTCGTCGACCTCGAGGATGCGCTTGCGCACGAAACCAGTGGTGACGGCTTTGGCGGTCAGCTTCCAGACGGGGCGCTGATCAAGTTCGTCCTTCTCGACGCGGACGCGCACCTCGCCGGCCTTGACGTCGCCCACCAGCCACTTCAGCAGCGCCGGCGGCTTCCAGTAGATGGAGTAGGTGAGTTCTTCGCCGTCCACGAAAGGCGCTTCGGTCTGGCCGAGCTGATCGAGGAGCGGTTCCGACTCACCCGCCGGCTCGGAGGCGCTGAGCGCAGCCGTCCCGGCCGCGGGCAGCAGTGACGCCAGCAGAAGCGCCGTCAGAATGGTGTGTGCCTTGTTCATGGGCTCTTTCGCGGCGGTCGTGAAAGTCGGCAACATCGAGCCGCGAAGATACGCTATTTCACGCTTTCAGCGTTTGATCATATCGCGGCACCAAACCCAGGGTGGCGCCTTCGTCTCGCATTCGCTCGCCTCGGCTGACCCTGGGCTAGCTTATGGCTCCCCTTCAGGGAGCCCCGATCTGCCTTTGGACACAGTCGCGGGCCAGCCTCGGGTTCGCTGGGCTGGCTATGGTTCGCTTTCAGCGAGCCCCGATTTCTCCTACAGCATTTTGATGCCGATCATGACGCTAAGTATCAAGAATCCTAGGACAGCATTATACTCCCGATTGGCTTTGACCCGGGTCCAGCGGAAGCGGCGCTTGGATTTGGGCCATCGGGGACGCAAGGCCGGAAAGAAGAGGGGGACGCTCTGCTGGTAGTCCGGAAAGGGGTCTCCGTAGCCCTCCTGAAGCTCGTTTTCCTCGCGCTTCATGACCGGGTAATAGAAGGCCAGAAACCACAGCGCGTAAAGCGCCACCAGCCAGGGGACGCTGCCGGCGACCGACAATCC
>DATIPO010000141.1:0-1527 GCA_035471925.1 Acidobacteriota bacterium | reverse complement strand
TGAAACGCTGCGGGAAAGCAAGCGTCTAATGAGCTAGACTGTTAGGCAAGCCTATGGAGACCATTTTGAAAAGAAAAAGATTTCTCGTCGTCGCAGCACTGCTGGTGACGGCGACGGCGGTGGCCCTGGGGGCTCAAGGGCGCAAGAAGCACCGCCTGCCGCCTCCTCTGCGGCTATTCATCCCTTTTGAGGCCGCCTGGGACGGCATGCTGGAGACGGTCCGCGAAGACATGCCCGTGGACGTCGGAGAGTCCGACAAAGTCACCGGCCAGATCATCACCAGCAAACGGGACTATATCGACGGTCCTCTGACGGAAAGCCACATCGCCAAGATCGGCGTTCCGGTGCGTCTGCGCGATGCCACCTGGAAGCAGGTCCGCTACCAGTACGTCGTCAAGATCGAACTGATCGCAGAACGCGAATCGGTAGTGACCGTCGACGTCGACATCGAAGCCCTTAAGCGTGAATTTCTGGGGCAGGAAAGCTGGGTCGAGATTCAAAGCAACGGACGGTTGGAAACCCAACTGCTGAACGCCTTCGGCCAGCGGCTCTTCGGGTCCGACTTTCAGTTGGAGGAACCCAAGAAGGGATTCTGGGAGCACGATCCGTCCTACGTGCCGCGTCCCGAGGACCGCGTTCCCACTATCGCCAGCCCCGAGCGTCCGCCGCGCTGAGGACTCTTGACCGCATCATGACCGAGCAAGCAATCACCATTCTCGACACGGCTTTGCGCTATTCGTTGTGGGTCTTTCTAGGCGTGTTCTGTCTGGCCGTGGCTATCTCGGCCTTCCGTTCCAGACAGCATAAGCTGAAGCTGCGCCGGGTCGCTGAAGAGGCGGGCGAAGACCCGCAGGCGGCCAAGCTGCAAGCCTCGGCCCAGGACTTGTCCGCGGTTTTCCGCTCGCTGATGGTGGCTTTTGCGGTGGCGCTGGCGGCTTTTCTGGTCTTGACCCTGGCGCCCCTTCCGCTGATGGAAAACTTTGCCAACAGCGAGTCCTGGCGCCTCCAGCCCCTGCGGTTGACTCAACTGACGCAGAAGAGGCTGTCCAAGGGCTTCGAGTTGCGGGGCGAGGTCTACAACCAGACCGAGGAGCCCATCGAGCAGTTGGCGGCTGTCGTGCAGGTCTACGGGATCGACGAGCGGGTGCTGGGCGAAGTGCAGGCCTTCATCGATCCGCTGCCGCTGCCGCCCGGAGAAGCCGGCGAGTTCAAGGTGGCTTACCGAAAAGAGCCGGCCAACCTCTACGGCTACGACATCGTGTTCGTGGGAAGCGAAGGCATCGTCCCTCACATGAGGGGATTCGACGTCCGCGACACCCAGTTGCCCGATCAAAGCCAAGAGGAGCCTCAGGACGTCCAGGGAGAGGAAGGGCAAGAGGAGGCTCCGGCGCGGCAAGATACGCCTCAAGAGCCGGCTCCCGATCAGGACTCTCCCTCGCGGCCCGATCTCTAGCCCAGGCCGTTGTCTTCTCTTTCCCGAACATGAGCAGTACGCCGCGCATTCCCGACCGCATCCGCCATCTGGGC
>DATIPO010000140.1:0-3357 GCA_035471925.1 Acidobacteriota bacterium | reverse complement strand
GGTGCCGAAGGGGCCGAAGTCGTAGGCGTCCAGCACGGCGTCGGTTTCGCCTCCGTGGATGCAGGTCATGGCGGCGTCGAAGATGGCCGCTTCCTCGGGATTCTCGGCCAAGTGTTCGAAGATCGGCTTGCCGTGAGCCTTGACGAAGCCGCTTTCCTGCGTCTTGACGCTGTGCAGCAGGTGGCACACCGCCTGGGAGCAGTTGAGCCACATGCGCGCCGCCGGCCGTTGCGAGTCCTCGACGTCGCTGCGCAGCAGCTCGGTCTTAGGCGTGAGGTCGAAGCCGCCGTCCTCACTCTCGCTAAACACTCCGTGGGAGGCCAGGAAGCGCAGCACTCGACGCAACGCGCCTTCATGCGTCCCCGTAGCCTCGGCCAACTCCTCCACCGTCCGCTTTCCGGACGCCACCAAGTCGGCCAACCCCAGCTCAGCCGCCACAAAAACCGCCTGAGCCACCACCTGCCCCATCATCATCCGAAACAGTTCATCCTTAGCCATCTACTCCTCCCCCACTTAGCCTAGCTGTTAAGACTTTGCAGTCTGCCAAGCCCTCAGCGACACTGGTCCTGATGCCAGCTTCCCAGCGGGTCCTCAGTCAGGCTGCAATGTTCCCCGCAAGCGCCTAACGCCAGACCCCGACAAGACTGACTGTGGACCACGAACGGACTTGGGCGCGGACAGCCACCCGCTGGCCCCTCATGACACACCGTGACCGCTGCCTCGACCCGGCGACAGACTGGCGTTGATACTGCCGGAACTGGACGGACTATACGCTCGACGAAGGAAAGTGTCTAGCGAGCACGCCCAGATCCACAGAGAAAGCGAGCCAAAGGTACAGGCAGATCGGCCTCACGATGAGAAAACCGCTGTCCGAAAACCCTCAGCGTCGCCGATCGCAGGCGAGCCTTAGGGCGCGTAGACACGCAGTGAACTGGCTTTGTCGTTCCAGTCTCTGGAGTTGCGGTGTGGGCGGTGGAGGTCGGTTAGGAGTTCGCGGCCCACCACGTCGAGGCGGTCGCCGCGGTAGTTGGTGTCTTCGTAGAGGACGACCCGCCAGCCTCGGGGGACGCAGATGCTCGTGATCTTGTCTCCGAAGTCCAGGTCGTGGAGGTCGGGGATGGAGCTGCGCAGGCCGATGGAGCGTCCGCGGAAGCCGTCATCGACGTAGGCGATGGGGTAGGCCGAGCAGGGATCGTTGCCGCCGTAAGGATCATTGCGGTCCGGGTAGCGGTTAGGGTCGTAGGGGTCGGTGCGGTTCGGGTTACGGTTGGGGTCGTAGGGATCGTTACGGTCGGGGCGGTTTCCGGGGTCGTAGGGACGGTCGGGGAAGCGTCCGGGACGGTTGCCGGGACGGCGGCGGTCGTCGCGGTAGACGCGGGCCGAGCTGATGCGGTCGCCCCAGTCGCGCCCGTCGGGACGGTCGCGTTTGAGGTCGGCGATGAAGTTCTCTCCGTAGATGATCAGGCGTTCGCCGCGGAAGTTCTTGTCTTCGAACAGTTCCACCGTCCAGCCGCGGGGGACGCAGACCGATGAGGCGTCGTCGCCTATGCCCAAGTCATGCAGGTCGCGGTAGTCGCGGTCGAGGCGGACCGAGCTGTCGCGGAACGAATCGTCCTCGAAAAGCATGGGGACGTTGTTGCACTCCCTGGGTATGGAGGCGTCGAAGCGGCGGATGCGCTGCACGTCGATGGAGCTGATGCGGTCGCCCCAGTCCCGTCCGCCGGGACGGTCGCGCTTGAGGTCGCTGATGCGTTCGGGTCCGATGATCTCCAGGCGGTCGCCGCCGAAACGGTCGTCCTCGAAGATGATCACGCGCCAGCCGCCCGGGACGCACAGCGATGAGGCTGCGTCGCCGAAGTCGAGGTCGTGAAGATTGGCAACCGAGCGCTCCACCGGAAAAGAGTCGCCGCGGAAGCCGTCGTCCTCAAAGAGGACGGGGTAGCGTGAGCAGTCGCGGTCATAGCCGTATTGGGCCTGAGCCGGGATGATTAAAGCGAAAAGTATGAGGGCAAATAAGGTCAAACGGGGGAAATGTATCCGAGTCATGGTTTCAGTCTCCATGGTGCATAGGCTCTATTTCTGGCTTCCTTGGCGGTAATGATGCACGGGTCGGGAGAGAGTATCAAAAAAGTTGGCAGCCGCGGCATGCGGCTCACTTCACTCCCCGATTCGCCCAAGCCCGTGGAGGTACTGTCCACAGCCGCCTGTCGAGCCTTGCGCTCCACAGGTTTCCTACCCCAGGGGCATTCCTGCAGCATCGAATCTGATGAGTCTGGAGAAGGGCGATGAGACGCTCGACTTCCTGCTGCTCATGAGCAGCAACCTCTCGCTGACCCTGAGAGACAAGGCTCTCCAGGCCAACCGCCAAGGGACTGTTCAGGATTAGAGTTGCAGCTATCTCAATCGCGACCGCTGACGCACGTCCCCTGATACTTCCCCTCAACGTCGAACATCAGCTTCTGTTCATTGAAGCAGGTCAATGCCGCTTCCAGGTTCTCTTTTCCCCCTGGAGAATTCGAAGACTCGATTGCTTCCTGCAAATACTCCACCCCCTCGCTGGGAACATCCCGAAAGATGTGCTGCAGAGCGGCAACTGAATTGGCGAAGCGCGTTGAATCCGACGGGCCGGATACTAGCACTTGTGTGAGTTGGTCAAGTGCCGGTTTCCCTATGGCCGCCAGTGCTCCGCACGCAGGGAAACGATCCATCCGGGTAATCGGCCGTATCCGGTTGGTCCCCCCGAGCAGCGATTCCCAAGAGAAAATCCACCTGTATTCCAGCAGGTCCACCAAAGCCGAAATGACGCGTGGATCCCCAATCCTCCGAAATTCTGCCTGACGGATCAGTTCATGAAACTTCTCGGGATCTTCTTGGCAGAGCTTCTTGTCCGAGAGCAATTCGGCCAGCTCGTGTGCGGGAAGGTGTTCACGCTGTCCACCTGGAACTGGCACAGAAGTCGCGAAGAGGAGCACAGCTACTATCAAACTTCTCATTGTAGATTCCAAGTCTGCTTCGTAATGCCCACGCCGAGTCTATTGTCACTGCTCACATCATTATGCAGAATTTCACCGCTGGTCGTTTCGATGAGCGACATACGAAAAAACCAGTGGAAGTCGCTCGACGCACGCATACCGTCAAAGGCGGCCCACTGCGTGAAATTGTCCCGCCTTCGTCTTATCGACCCAACTTCGCTTCCTGGCACTGAGAAGGCGGGTGCATCCAGGTCATAGACTCTCCCGGTCGATCCTCCGGATTGCGGGTCGTCATCCCGCAGCACATCAGCTGAAGTATCGTCGGGAATAGGTCCGACAGTATTGATGAGAGTGGTGTTTTGATAAACTTTGGAGAGATCGAGCC
>DATIPO010000139.1:0-3257 GCA_035471925.1 Acidobacteriota bacterium | reverse complement strand
CAGTCCGCCGTAGTCGTTGATGCCGGCTTCCAGGTAGTCGAGATAGGCCTTGTCTGCGCCCCGCGCCAGGTTGGGCGGGGCTTGCAGGTCGGCGTCAGGTCCCAGGATGAGACGGGCCAGGGCGATGGTCCGCAGCATGTCCTCGTGGGTGGGCTGGGGCGCGTCCGCCATAGGCGTCCCGGCCTTGCGGCGGAAGTTCTGGACGATGGTCTCCTGAATATGTCCGTAGCGGTCGCTGACGTGGCGGATCTCCCGCAGAGATTCGACGCGCTCCTGAACCGTTTCGCCGATGCCGACCAAGATTCCCGTGGTGAAGGGGATGCCCAGGCGTCCGGCTTGTTCGAGCTGTTGCAGACGCAGCGCCGGATCCTTGCTGGGGGCATGGGCGTGGGGACCTCCGGGCTGCATGAGGCGCCTGCTGGTGCTCTCAAGCATGAGTCCCAGTGAAACATTGACGTTGGCCAGGCGCTTCATTTCGGACTCGCTCAGGGTGCCTGCGTTGCTGTGAGGGAGCAGGCCGGTCTGCTCCAAGACAGCTGCGAAAGCGGCTTCCAGGTAGTCGATCGAGGAGGAGTAGCCCCGCTGGCGCAGCCATTGAGCGGCCTGAGGATAGGCCTCTTCGGGACGCTCTCCCAAGACGAAGAGGGCCTCTCGGCAGCCCATCCGCGCACCTCGTCGAGCCAGATCCAGAACGTCCTCGATCTCCATGAAAGGCGGCCGGGCTCCAGATCGGCGGCGGTACACGCAGTAGCCGCAGCGGTCCCGGCAAAGACGGGTGAGCGGGACGAAGACTTTGGGTGAATAGCTGATCACCCGCCCCCGCCCCCGGTCGCGCATCCGCCGGGCTTGGACGAACAGTTCGCGGGCCTCCAAGTCAACGAGATGACCGGGTTCGGATGCTGCCTGGTATGAAGGGCTCATAGAATGCCACCCGATCTTACCAGTTCGGCAACCGGCGTGGCCCCGATTTGCCGGTATTCTGCCAGGCCTAACGGCTTTGCAGCGCCCCCCGTCGATGTGGCATCATGCGAAGTCCCTGGCAAGCTACTGACGCGAGGGATTCTATGCAGCAAGAACCCGCCATTTTGCTTCTCGAGGACGGTCGCGCCTTCCACGGCAAGAGCTTTGGAAGCCCCCGCGAAAGTCTTGGGGAAGTCGTCTTCAATACATCCATGACCGGCTATCAAGAGGTCTTGACCGACCCCTCCTACGCCGGACAAATCGTGGTCATGACCCAGCCCCAGATCGGCAACTACGGGACCAACCCCGAGGACGACGAATCGCGCCGCTCCTTTGTGGCCGGATTCGCCGTGCGTGAGAATTCGCCCATCGTCAGCAACTGGCGGGCCGATCGTTCTCTGGACGAATATCTGAAGGGCTACCGGGTCCCCGCCATCTCCGACATCGACACCCGTGCCCTGGTGCGCCACATCCGCGAAAAAGGCGCCATGCGGGGAGGGTTGGCCAGCGGCCATGTGGACGCCGAGGCCCTGCTGGAACGCGTGCGCGCCCATCCGCCCATGTCGGGGACCGACTTGGTCCGCGACGTGACGGCCGGTGACTCCTACGTGGTCGAAGCCCAAGGCGAGCAGCGCTTCTCGGTGGTGGCCTATGACTGCGGGATCAAGAGCAATATCCTGCGTTCGCTCTCCAAGCGCGGCTGCCGGGTCGAGGTGGTTCCCGCCCACACGTCCGCCGAGGAAGTGCTCAAGCGCAATCCGGACGGCGTCTTTCTTTCCAACGGTCCCGGTGATCCTGAACCGCTTGAGCCTATCGTCAAGAACATCCGCGACTTGATCGGACGCAAGCCTCTCTTTGGGATCTGCCTGGGACATCAGGTCTTGGGACTGGCTCTGGGAGGCAAGACCTTCAAGCTTAAATTCGGCCACCGGGGAGCCAATCAGCCGGTCAAGAACCTTTCCACCAGCCGCGTGGAAATCACCTCCCAGAATCACGGTTTCGCCGTGGACGCCGACTCCTTGAGCGATTCCCAAGTGCAACTGACCCACATCAATCTCAACGATCAGACGCTGGAAGGGCTGCGGATGCGCAGCGCGCCGGTCTTCTCGGTGCAGTACCATCCCGAGGCCTCACCCGGTCCGCGCGATTCGCTCTATCTCTTTGACGACTTCATCGCCCTCATGGAAGGGCGCAGCGGATGGGACGACTAGATGCCCAAGCGAGACGACCTCCACAAGATTCTCATCATCGGTTCCGGGCCCATCGTGATCGGACAGGCCTGCGAGTTCGACTATTCAGGCGCCCAGGCCTGTAAAGCCCTGCTCTCGGACGGCTACGAAGTGGTGCTGGTCAACTCCAATCCGGCCACCATCATGACCGACCCCGAGCTCTCCTCGCGCACCTACATCGAGCCGTTGGTCAAGGACTACGTGGCCGAGATCATCGCCAAGGAACGCCCGGACGCCTTGCTGCCTACGGTGGGAGGGCAGACCGGACTCAATCTGTCGGTGGAATTGGCCGAGGCCGGAATCCTCAACGACTACAACGTCGAGCTGATCGGAGCCAACCTGCAGGCCATCAAGGTGGCCGAGGACCGCCGCCACTTCCGCGCCGCCATCGAGGAGATCGGCCTGGAAGTGCCCCTCTCGGGCTTCGCCAACAGCATGAAAGAGGCCCACCAGATCGCCCAAGAGGTCGGACTGCCGGCCGTGGTCCGCCCCTCCTACACGCTGGGGGGAAGCGGAGGCGGAATCGCCTTTAACAGCGAGGAATTCGAGGAGATCGTAGCCCGCGGACTCCACCTCTCGCCCATCCATGAGGTGCTGATCGAAGAATCGGTGCTGGGCTGGAAGGAATTCGAGCTGGAGGTGATGCGCGACCTCAACGACAACGTGGTCATCATCTGCTCGATCGAGAACATCGATCCGATGGGCGTCCACACCGGAGATTCGGTGACGGTGGCTCCCGCCCAGACCCTGACCGACCGCGAGTATCAGGAAATGCGCGATGCCTCGCTCAAGATCATCCGCCGGGTGGGGGTGGAGACAGGCGGGTCCAACATTCAGTTCGCGGTCGATCCTGAGAGCGGACGCATGGTGGTCATCGAGATGAATCCGCGCGTCAGCCGCTCCTCGGCCCTGGCCTCCAAGGCCACGGGATTCCCCATCGCCAAGATCGCGGCCAAGTTGGCCATGGGCTACACCCTCGACGAACTGCCCAACGACATCACTCTCAAGACGCCGGCCAGTTTTGAGCCCACCCTCGACTATGTGGTGGTCAAGTTTCCGCGCTGGAAC
>DATIPO010000138.1:0-30313 GCA_035471925.1 Acidobacteriota bacterium | reverse complement strand
GCCCAATCCCGTGCCCTTGCCCTTTCCTTTGGTGGTGTAGAAGGGCTCGAAGGCCCGTTCCTGAGTCTCGGCGTCCATGCCGCAGCCGTCGTCGCGCACTTCGACCAGGACATAGTCGCCGGCCGGGACTTGTACCACCTTGCTGGCTTCTCCCTCGCGCAGCGTGACATTGCGGGTGGCGATGTGGAGCGTGCCGCCGTCGGGCATGGCATCGCGGGCATTGACGGCCAGGTTCATGAGCACTTGCTGGATCTGACCGGCGTCGACCTTGACGGGTTCGAGGTCTTTAGAGAGGTGGGTGGTGAGCCGGATGTCCTCGCCGATGAGCGGCTTGAGCAGGCTCTTCATCTCGCGGATGGTCTTGTTGAGGTCGAGAATGCGCGGGTCGAGGACCTGACGGCGGGAGAAAGCCAGCAACTGACGGGTCAGGTTTTCGGCCTTCTGAGAGGCGTCGAGGATGGAGTCGATCTGGTTGCGCAGACGCGATTCGCCGTTGATGGCGCTGCGCAGCAACTGGCCGTATCCGGAGATGACGGTCAGGATGTTGTTGAAATCGTGAGCCACGCCGCCGGCCAGGCGCCCGATGGCCTCCATCTTGCGCGAGTCGCGCAACTGCTGCTCCAGGCGCTTGCTTTCAGTGAGGTCTTGGACGATGTCCACAAAATGGTCGATGTGGCCGTCCTTGCCCCGCACGCAAGCGGTGGAAAGCTTGACGAAAATAGTCTTTCCGCTCTTGCTGCGGTAGCGGCGCTCGGTGGAGAGGTTGTCCACTTCTCCACGGCGCAGCTTCTCGGAGGCGGCCAAGGCCGCTTCGCGGTCGTCGGGATGGATGAGGTCGCTCCAAGACATCTCCTGGAGCTCCTCACGCGAGTAGCCCAGGATCTGGCAAAGGCGGTCGTTGACTTCGATGAAGCGGTGCAGGGGCGAGGTGATGGCGAAGCCGATCAGCGGCATCTCGAAATAACTTCGGAAGCGCTCCTCGCTGCGCCTCAGGGCTTCCTCGGCCCTCTTGCGTTCGCTGACCTCCTGGCTGAGCAGACGGTTGCGCTGCCTCAGTCCGCGCATGCGCAGCCGGACGCCGGCCCAAGCCAGCAGTCCGAGAAGGAGCGTTGCCACGGCCAGGAAAGGCGGCGTCCAATAAAAGTGGGGCCGCAGTGCAAAGCCCACCGTCACGGGGAGCGAGGTCCAGACTCCGTCGTTGTTGCTGGCGACCACCTCAAAGAAGTAGCGTCCGGGAGGCAGGCGGTCGAAGCGGGCGCTGCGCTCAGCCGTCTGCGTCCACTGCCGGTGCAATCCCCTCAAGCGGTAGCGAAAGCGGACTCGGGATGGGTTGAGGAAGCTGAGAGCGGTGTACTGGATCTCGATGCTCCTAGGGCCGGGTTCCAGCACCAGCTTGGACTGGATGGGCCGGGGCTGGTCATTAACCAGCAGGCGTTCGATGACCACCGGAGGAGGCAGCTTGTTAAGGTGACGGACATCGGGATCGATCATGGAGAGGCCCTTTTGGGTGGCGAACCAGAGCCGCCCGTCGCGCGTCTTGCAGGCCGCCGGATCGGTACCGATGTAATGGTAGGCTTTCATGCCGTGGGTCTTGTCGAAGTGTTCGAAGTCGAACCCCGCTGCCTGGCCTGAAGCCGCTGCGTGGAGCTGCTTCTTCTCCACCGCGATGATGCCGCGCGGGGTGCTCATCCAATAGCGCCCCCGGTCGTCATCCAGGAGTGAGAAGATGACGTTGCCGAAGAGTCCCTCGTCGGTGCCGACGTTGTCGATCCGTCCATTTTGGAGGCGGCTGAGTCCGCCCCCGTCGGTCGCCACCCAAAGGGTTCCGTCCTCTTCTTCGTGAAGGGCGTAAATGCTGTTGGAGCGCAGTCCGTCCTCTTCGGTATAGGTGCGGAAGCGGCCTTCCTCGTAGCAGGCCAGTCCGCCTCCCCGAGTGCCGATCCAGAGGCGGGCGCTGGAATCCTGATGGAGGGTCCAGACCTCGTTGCTGGGCAGTCCGTCCTCGATGCTGAGCGTGCTCAAGGAGCCGTCCGGACCCAGGTTGTGCAAGCCGTTGCTGGCACCGATCCAGATGCTGCCGTCGCGGCTGTCCTGCAACAGCGTCCAGATCTGCTGGGTGCGCGATCCGTCCACCACCTTGCGGAAGCGCTGACCCTGCTGAACATAGAGTCCGCTGTCGGCCGTTCCCAGCCAAAGGCGTCCGCGGCGGTCGACCAGCAGCGTCCAGATGGAGTCGCTCTCCAATCCGTGGCGGTGGTCGAAGACCCGCTCGACCTTGCCGTCCTTGAGCAAGACGACGCCTCCGCGGTCGGTGGCCGCCCAGACTCCTCCTCGTTGGGCCTCCTGGACGGCCCAGATGAGGTCGTCGGGCATGCCTTCCTTGCGGGAGAAGGTGGTGACCGAGCCGTCCTTGAAGCGGAAGAGCCCGTCGTGGGTCCCCAGCCAGAGACTTCCCTCGCGGTCTTCTAAAATGGCCCGGACAGCGTTGCTGGGCAGGCCTTGGGCGGCGGTGAAGACCTCGAATTGTCCCTCGAAGTAGCGCGCTAGTCCGCCGCTGGTGCCCACCCACACGGCGCCTCTGCGGTCCTGGTAGATGACGTTGATGCGTTCACGGCGCAGTTGCTGGGGAAGCCCGATCTCTTCGATGCCGTCCGAACGGCGGCGGAAGAGCCCGTCCTGAGTGCCGATCCAAAGCGAACCGTCGGCCACCACCAGGACGCTGCGCACGGTCTCCTGGGGCAGTCCCTCCTGAGGACCGTAGGAGCGTACGCGGTCGTCGCGCAAAGCGTTGAGGTAGCCGCCCTGGGTGGCGACCCAGAGCGTGCCCGAGGGGTCTTCGGCCACCCACAGGGCAATGTCGCTGCCCAGCCCCTGGGCGCGGCTGAAGGTGTGGAAGCGTCCCTCCCGGTAGAGGCTCACGCCTCCCCCGCTGGTAGCAATCCAAACGTCGCCTGAGACCGAGCAGTAAAGGTGCTCCACAACATTGCTGGAGAGGCCGTCCTCAGTGCCAAACGAACGAAACTTCTCTTGGCGGTATTCCACCAAGCCCCCGGTGGTTCCGATCCAGAGTGTGGCGTTGGGCGATTGGCAAAGCGAAGTGATGGAGTTGGAGGGCAGATGGCTTTCCGACTGTTGATTGAAGGTCGTGAAGGAGGCGCCGTCAAAGCGGGCCAGACCCTCGTGGGTGCCCAGCCACAAGTATCCGTCCGACGTCTGCAGAATGGTGCGGACGCTGTCTTGGGGCAGACCGTCCTCGCTGTGCCAGAGGTCCCAACTGTACTGGGTCAGGTGTTTGGCGGGGTCCAAGCCATTGGCCCGCACATCGTCCGGGGGGCCTGTCAACACCAGCAGGAGGATCAGACAGGCCATTCGTCCAGCAGGCTGCAATTGCAGTTTCAAAGGCCTTTCCCGGGTTCCGATTGCCTGAGAGCAAAGTCTCGTTTCACGCGCCAAGCGGACTAGGGACAACGCGTCCGTTTGGATTTAACAGCAACATTGACACTCGCCCGATTGGGCTCGATGGGTGGAGCACTCCATAACTCATTCTATCAAATGGATTTGCGAGTTCGGGTTTGAATGTGCCGCTGGGCAGTGAAAGCTGGCCCTGAGGCAAGCCGCTGGCGGGAGGTCATTCCAGCAGCAGGGCATCCACCAGTTCGTCGGGGTCTGCGATCAGGAAGTGACGCGATTCGACGCTGAGCAGCTTCTCGTTCTGAAGGTGGCTGAGGACGCGGGTCGCGGTTTCCCGGGAGATTCCCGTGATATCGGCCAGTTCCTTATGAGTGAGCTGCAGGCTGATGCGGGTCTCGCCGTTGGCGGTGGCTTCGCCCTTCTTCTGGCACAACTGGTAGAGAGCCGTGCGGATGCGCGAATCGGCGTTGTGAAAGGTCAGCACCTCGATCTGCGACCAAGCGTCCCGGCAGCGTGAGCAGAGCATCTTGAGGAGCGCATCGTTGACCTTGGGGTTCTCCTGCAGGAGCTGGCGAAAACGGGCGGCGCCCAGCGAGAGGATGGTGGTGTTGACTACGGCGGTCACGGTTGCGGGAGTGGTGCCTCCGTCCACCAGAGCCATTTCACCGAAGTATTCGCCGTCTTCATGAAAAGCCAGAATCATCTCCTTGCCGCTGGGAAGCAGGCGCGAGACTTTCACTCGTCCTTCCTTGACGATGTAGAAATAGTGGCCGGTATCTTCCTCGAAGAAGATGATCTCGTTGCGCTTGTACTGCTTTTCCTGAAAATAGGAGCTGACCTGATCGAGCTCTTCGTCGCTGAGCTGGGCGAATAGCCCGACCTGGCGCAAGAAATCCAATTCGACTTTTTTCATGACTTTCATGACGTCACCGCTTCCTTAATGCGTTCAGAGACTCTTCCAGTTGGGCCACGCCGTAGTCTTCCTGCAGTTCCTGCAGCAATGGGCCGGCATCTTCGAGTTGGCCGAGATTCTCTTCCACCCGGTCGAGGCGCTCGTCGCCCTCCAACCGCCAAGGGCAGTCCAGGGCCGCCGCGGCTCCCTGTCGGGCGTGATAGTGCCCGAAGGCCCGCGCGGCGGGATAGAAGAAGAACAGATTGGGTCCCGGCAAAGGCATAAGAAAGCCCCCCAGAATGGCCAGTACGACATCGACCTTGAACCAACGGAGATGATGGCGGCGCCGGTCTTGAAGGAAGTCCTTCAAGGACTCGCCAGCCTCATCCGCTTCCCATCGGACAGGGTGGATGATCTTTAAGTTCTGGGCCCCTCTCAGATCCGCACATATCTTTTCGTAATAATCAAGCTTTTTCTTTAGGGCTTCGTAGGTTGATGCGATGCGGGAGCGAAGGCGGCTCCAATACCCGGACCCCTGCGAGGCTTGCTGGCGGGGACTTTGACGGGCTTGCGCGAATGGCATGATCGTGCCTTTTTCAGAACGCAGCAGGAGAAGATTCACGAATCGTCCTTTCGGCGTTCCTTTCTCAACGCGACGACCAGGCACAGGGTGAATCCGCCCCACAGGACGGAGAGAATAACGATCATGGTCAGCAGCGAAATGGTGCTCATTGGTTCAGCGTCCTTTCGGAGAGAAAGCGGTTGGCGGATATGAAGACCGTCAGAACGACCGCCCACTGCAGCAGGCAGGTGCCCACTGATTCTGCCGCCCAGGGATTCCACCATCCGCCGGGATCGGCTTGGATCACCTGCCAAAACCACCAAGCCACCAGAATGACGACTTGGGCGGGAATGAGGAATTGGATGACGAAGTTGTACCAGCGGCCCACTCTCAGGTCGCTTCCTTCCGAATTGATGTCTTGGCGGCGGAAGCGGTCGGCTCCTTGGGTAATGACGGCCAGCGCGATGAAGAGTCCGCTGACCATCAAGGCCATGCCCCAAACCCAGTCTTGGTTGAGGAAGAAGGAAACGCTCAGGGCTGAAGGCAGTCCGGCCAGCAGGATCCCGCCGTAGACCAGCGCCAGGGCCCGTTTGCGCCTCATCCCCAGGTCCATGAGGATGCGCGTGGCCAGTTCAACCATTGAGATCAGCGAGCTGAGGGCTGCGAAGCTCAGGGCCAGGAAGAAGATGCTGGCAAAGAAGTGGCCTCCGGGCATGTGGCCGAAGAGCTGAGGAATCCAGATGAAAGTGAGCCCGGTGTTGGCGGGTCCCGGTTCGCGGATGACCTCAGCGGCCTGCTCCGGGATGGTGGCGAAAACGGTGCAGAAAATCGTGATGCCGGCCAGCAGCGAAACCGAGTTGTTGCCGAAGCCGATCAGGGCAGCATTGAGGGGCACGTCCTCGCGGTTTCGCATGTAGACCGCATAGGTCAAGATCAGCCCCCATCCGGCACCCGTGTCCCAGGCGTTTTGAGTCAGGGCCTGCAGCCAGATCCGGTGGTCGAGCAGGGCCTCAAAGTCAGGCGTGAAAAGGTATTCGAGTCCGGCCACGGCTCCGGGCAGGGTCACGGCGCGAATGGCAGAGATGACAATCAGCATCAAGAGCGCCGGAATGAGAATGCGGTTGGCCCTCTCGATGCCTCTGACCACTCCGCGCGAGATGACGAAAGCTGCGACCGAGGCGGCCAGGACGTGAAAAAGCACGGGCTGCCAGCCCGAAGTCGTGAAGTGTTCCCAGGCCTCTCCGTGGTGGGCCTCGGAGAGCAGGTGTCCGCTGGCCGAGAGGAGAAAGTAGCGTATGCACCACCCTGCCACCACCGAGTAATAAAACATGATGGCGGTGGCTACGAATCCTACGAAGGCTCCCATCCAGGCGTAACGCTTGCCCATCATCACGGAGAATGACCCGACTGTCCCGTAGCGGGTTTTCTTGCCGATGGCGAACTCGGCCATGATGAGGGGAATGCTCCACAGGAAGAGGAAGCAGACCCAGGGCACCAGGAATGATCCGCCTCCATTGGCGGCGGCGATACGGGGAAAGCGCCAGATGTTGCCGGTGCCCACGGCGATGCCGATGACCGAGAGCAGGAGTCCCCAGCGGGAGGTGAAGTGTTCGACCTTTCGGGAAATTGTCACGGACTCTCTCCTTATGGCGGATGCGTTGATAGTCAGGAGATTGTTAGCATTCCGCCTGTCGATTGTCTACCGGCCTCCCTATTGCAGCACGGATTCCCGACTCGCAAGCCGTGGAATCGAAGCGCGAGGCCGGGGGCGGAACTCAAGTTTGTGGGAGGCGCTCGTGGGCCTTCAAGTAGGCGCGGACCCGGGAGGCTGGGTGGGGATGGTCGGTGATGTCGGAGATAAGCGCAACGGAGGCGGCGCCCGACCGCCAAACCGCTGGCGCCTGCTCGAGGGTGATTCCGCCGATGGCCACGACCGGCAGGCGGGACCAGGCGGCGAGTTCCTCCAGGCGCTCCAGTCCAACGGTCGGATGCGCGTCCGGCTTGGTGGGGCTGGGAAAGATGGGCCCCAGCGCAACGTAGTCGATGGGCAGATCCTGGGCGCGCCGGAACTGCTCTTCGTCGTGGGTGGAGTATCCGATGAGGGCCCCTTTCCCCAGCATGCGCCGGACGTGGCGGGGATCGAGGTCGTCCTGTCCCACGTGCACTCCTCCCGCGCCGCAGGGTCGCACCCATCCGACGTGGTCGTTGATGATCAAAAGGGCTTGGTGCTGATGGCAGAGGCGGGCTAGGCGCCGGGCGGTGTCCTGGGCTGTTTCCTGCCAGCGAGAAAGGTCGGCGTCCCCGGCGGGCGGCTTCTCCCGAAACTGAAGCAGCTTGGCTCCCCCCTCAAGGCAGGCCTGAGCCAAGCCCAGTACGGGATTGGCAATGGGCGACGGAGCCTGCGGCCGGCTGCCTAGCAGAGGGTAGAGAGGCGGCAAATCGAGCGGTTTGGGCTGCGGATGTGTCATCGGACCAGGGCCACTCGGTGGCCACCAAGTTCACATGCGGGTCAAAGGTTCAACGGCCTGGGTCAATTGCCGACAGGCTCTCAGCGGCGAGACGCGAAGCCGCCGGCCTGAGTGCCATTCTACGACGGCCGAGCGTGATGAGGTATTCTGAGGCTATGAAAAAGGTCATTGCGATGCTTCCGTTTGTGTTGATTTGCTGGGGCATTCTCATGCTTCAAGCTTCCTGTGCACAAGCCCCGCAGGGGCAGGACGCCCAGGTCCAACCGCCCTGGTATGAAGGCAAGCATGTGGAGCCGGTCGAGTTGGGCGCTATCAAAAACGCCTCCCGCTTTGGTGAGGCGGTCTATTTCGGCGGGCAAGTGCAGCCCCAAGATGTCGAGGTCCTGCGCCAGAAGGGCATCAAGACCGTGATCAATCTGCGTAGGCCGGAAGAAATGGAGCAGTATCCCTTCGACGAGGAGCAGATGCTGGCAGAGGCCGGGATGGATTACTACCTGATCCCCTTTGGCCACGAGGTCCCCCCCGAGGAAGCTTCGCTGGAGCGCATCGCCGAATTGCTCGACAATCCAGCCAACCACCCGGTGCTGCTGCATTGCGGAAGCTCGAACCGCGTGGGCTATACCTGGGCCCGCTTCCGCGCCGGACGCCATGACCTGACCTTGCCCCTGGCCTTGGAGGAAGGCAAAGCCGCTGGGATGAGGGCGCCCCACTTTGAGACTCATCTCAAAGAGGTCGTCCCCGCCGAACCCGGGTCCGAGCCTTCTGAGCCCGATTCCAGTTCGCAAGAGCATTGAATCTGCCGACTGCCTGGTGTCCGCTAGTGGCTTGTCAGCCTTGAGATTGTAACTTCTGGGCGGCCCTTGCGGCCGATCTCCGCGTTGCTCCTTCTCGACGCAGCTTCGACTATGCCTTCGTCGGCGCGCCTTGATCTCGACCCCAATCGCTCGCCCATAAGCCACAATCTCAAAGCTGACAAACCACTAGTCCAAGTCGGCGGTTTGCAGGAAGGACGTCCCGAACTCACCGGAGCGGAACTGGACGTTGCGGATGATGCGGCGGTGGAGGTCGATGCTGGAGTCGATGCCTTCCAGCACGAACATGTCGAGGGCCCGGCTCAGCCGTTGAAGGGCTTCTTCACGGTTGGCGCCGTGAGCGATCAGCTTGGCCACCATGGAATCGTAGTGAGGCGTGACCACGTAGTCGGCGTAGGCCAGCGAATCGACGCGGACTCCCGGTCCGCCCGGCGGATGATAGGCCGTGATGCGTCCCGGACTGGGAGAAAAGGTCCGGGGATGCTCGGCGTTGATGCGGCACTCGATGGCGTGCCCTGAGAGCTTCACTTGGTCCTGCTTGGTCGTCAGCTTCTTGCCGGCCGCGATCTCGATCTGCTCCTTGACGATGTCGACTCCCGAAACCATTTCAGTGACCGGGTGCTCGACCTGCACGCGGGTGTTCATCTCGATGAAATAAAAGCGGCCCTTCTGATCTCGCAGAAACTCCATGGTGCCGGCATTCTCGTATCCGATCTCGGCCACCGCTTTGCAGATCTGCTCTCCCAACTCGCGGCGTTCTTTGTCTTTGACCACGGGGCTGGGAGATTCCTCGATCAGCTTCTGGTGGCGGCGCTGAATGGAGCATTCGCGCTCGCCCAGATGGATGACGTTGCCGTGGGAGTCGGCCAGGATCTGAAATTCGATGTGGCGGGGATTGTCGAGGTAGCGTTCCAAGTAGACGTCGGAGTTGCCGAAGGCGGCCTTGGATTCCGAGCGGGCCGTGTCCAGCGCGTCCAGCAACTGATCTTCTTCGCGCACGATGCGCATGCCCCGTCCGCCTCCGCCGGCCGCGGCTTTGATGATCAGGGGCAACCCAACTTCCTTGAGGGCCTGCAGCGCGTCCTCCTCTTCGTTGACAATGCCGCTGCCGGGAATGATGGGCAGTCCGGCGTCGTGCATGGCCTGCCGGGCCCGGGCCTTGTCCCCCATCATGCGGATGGCTTGTGGCGGAGGTCCTATAAACTTGATTTCACAGGTTTCGCAGACCTCGGAAAAGTGGTCGCTTTCAGCCAGGTAGCCGTATCCAGGATGGATGGCATCCACGTTGGCCACTTCGGCCGCTGAGATGATGGAGGGAATATTGAGATAACTCTCGGAACTGGCGGCCGGTCCGATGCACAAGGCCTCGTCGGCGAAGCGCACGTGCAGCGAGTGGCGGTCGGCTTCGGAATAGACCGCCACGGTGGGAATGTTGAGGTCCTTGCAGGCGCAAATCACGCGCAGAGCGATTTCTCCGCGGTTGGCCACCAGAATCTTCTTGAACATGGGCTAGCTTTGGCGAATCTCGAAAAGCGGTTCGCCGTATTCCACGGGTTGACCGTTTTCGACCAGGATGTTTTCGATGACGCCGTTCACGTCGCATTCGATCTGGTTCATGATCTTCATGGCTTCCACGATGCACAGGACCGTGCCTTTTTTGACCTTGTCGCCTTCTTCCACGAAGGGCTCGGCGTCGGGTTTGGGAGCGCGGTAGAAGGTCCCGATGATGGGAGACGTGAAGATGTGGACCGAGTCGTCTTTGCTTTCTTCCGGCTCCTGTCCGGAGGCCGCTTGAGGCGCAGGGGCGGCGGGCTGAGCGGGGGCTGAAGCCGGGTTGACGGCCCCCAGCGATTTGCGCACGCGGACGCGCACGCCATCGCGCTCCATCTCGAATTCTTCGATTGCCGATTTTTCAATGAGCTGAATCAGCTCTTTGATTTCGTTGGTGTCCATCCCATCTCCTAAGAAACTCCGGAAAGCGCAAGCCGATATTGTGCTTCTTGCGTGGGCTCTAGTCAACAGCAGCGGGGAGATTGCCCTCATAGCGAGGGGTCTGACAGATACTCGAATCCGTCTCGGGTGACCGCCACAACGTCCTCGATGCGGACCCCGAACCGCCCCGGCAGGTAAATGCCCGGCTCGACCGTGAAAACCATGCCCTCAGCCAGCACCTCTGTGCCGGTCTTGGAAACGCGGGGTGCTTCATGGACATCCAGTCCCAGGCCGTGGCCCAGCCCGTGACCAAAGTAGTCTCCGTAGCCGGCCTCGGCAATGTGCTGTCGCGCCGCCTGGTCCACGGCTCGAGCCTCCACTCCCGGCTTGATTGCCGCCACCGCCTTGCCCGCCGCCTGGCGGACGATCTCGGCCACCCTTTTTTCCTCTTCTCCACCCGGGGGCAGGATGACTCGTGTGAGGTCGGAGTGGTAGCCGCGGCGCCGCAGCCCGAAGTCGACCAAGAGCAGTTCGTCGGCCCGCCACAGGCGGTCGCTGGCTGAAGCGTGAGGAAGGGCCGAGCGCTCTCCGCCAGCCACGATGGACTCGAAGGCATAGCCCTCGGCTCCCTGGCGCCGCAGGGCCCGCTCTAACTCGCCCGCCATTTCGATCTCGCTCATTCCCGGACGCAATCGGGGACGAACTTGTCCCAGGGCGGTCTGGGCCAGGCGCAAGGCCTCGCGGATGAGAGCGATCTCGTCGGCCTCTTTGCAGCGGCGCAGGACTCCAACCAGATCCTGAGCGGGCGCGATCTGGTAGTTGAGTTCCCAGGATTCTATCTGGCGTACCCAGGCCCAGGTCAGGTGGTTTTCTTCGACCCCGATGCGGGGAGCGGCGCCGTCCTCCTGCAGTTTCTCCATCAAGCCGCGAAGGGCTGACTCGTAGGACCCCTCGGCCAAGCAGGGAGTGCAGTCGTGGGCGGTTTGCCGGGCTTGCTGTAGATAACGCGAGTCGACCAGCAGGTGAGCCCGCCCGCCCAGGCACAAGGCCAAGCCGGCGCTGCCGCGAAAGCCGAACAAGTAGTGGAGGTTGGAGAGGCGGCTGATGAGGAATCCGTCCAGCCGGTTTTCCTGCAACTGATTGAGGAAGCGTTGAAAGCGCATAAAGCAGAAAGCGGGGCCGGAAAGCCAGCTTTCCGGCCCCGCGTTAGCCCTGGGGGATGCGGTTTTACTTGATGCGGACGGTGATGAAGAAAAGGATCTCGCGGGTCTCCCGCTGGACCGATGAGGACTTGAAGAGGTTGCCCAAGACGGGGACCGAACCCAGTCCCGGAACCTTGCGGATGTCCTCGCGGTCGGTTTCAGTGAAGATTCCGCCGATGACCGTTGTTCCGCCGTCGGCCACCAGCACCAGAGTCTCGGCTTGGCTGGTGAGAATGGTGGGGATGCCGAGCACGGTTTGGGAGAAGTCGGGCACGTCGTTTTCCACCCGCAGGTTGAGCAGCACCGTGCCTTCTTGCGTTATTTGAGGCGTCACGGTGAGCTTCAGTGCGGCTTCCTCGAAGCGGACGCGGGTGGTGAAGTTCTCGGTCACCGGAATGGGAATCTTGGCACCCTGGGTGATCACGGCTTCGGCATTGTTCTGGGCGCTCACCCGCGGCTTGGAAAGGATGCGGGCGTCGCCCCGCGTCTCAGCCGCTGAAATGAATGCGTCCAGGCGGAAGGTGTCGAGCAACGTCCCGGTGGAGAAGGTGGCGGCTCCGATGGGGTCCTCGTTGGGCTGGGGCGCAAACGAGGTGCCCGCGCCAAAGTTGCGGGTTCCCGCGTTGCCGAATTCGATGTTGAATGCCGAGCCCAGTTCACGGGCGAAGTTGGTCGTGGCTTCCACGATGCGGGCCTCAATCTCAACCTGCATTTCGGGCGTGTCCAGCCGCTTGAGCAGATCGCCGATGCGTTCAAAGCTGCCCACCACATCAGTCACGATGAGGGTGTTGGTGCGGGGATCGACGTCTACGCGTCCCCGGTCGCTCAACTGCTCCTCCAAGGTGGTGGCGATGTCGCCGGCCGAAGCATAGTCGAGGTGGAAGAGGTCGGTGTGGGTTTCGGCGTTGAGGAAGTTGGCCTGCCTCATGGCCAGCTTGGCCTCTTCTTCCTTCTGCAGCGTGTCCTTGGTGGAGATGCGAACCAGGTTGCCCTCGATTGAGCGTTCCAGTTGATTGCTGCGCAGCACGGCATCGAAGAGCTGATCCCAGGGTACGGCTTCCATGTTGAGCGTCACCCGTCCCCCCACGTCCGGGTCGATGAGGACGTTCAGCCCGCTCACCTCTGAGATGATGCGGAAGAAGTCGACCAGCGGGATATCCACCACCTTCATGGTGATGGGAGCTCCCTGGTAGGGTTGGCCGTTTTGCTGAGCCGCCATCCGGGCCAGAGCCGGGGCGGCTTCCGGGCTTACTCCCGACGAAGCCTCGGTGATCGCAGCCGGAGCCAGGCTCAGAGCGGCGACGGTCAGCAGGATGATGAGCAAATGGGGTTTAAAGTTCTTCATCTGGGTTGCCCCCTTCTTCTTCCACCACTTGAATTTCTTGGCTGTTGAGGCGTTTGATCACTTTGGAGCGGTACACGTTGCCTCGGGCGTCCCGCCTGATACGTTGAAAGATGACGCGTTCTCCGTTGACCTCGATCACGTGGCCGTCGAAGAGCTTGTCGCGGCCCTTGGCAAAGTAGGTGAAGTCATCGATTCCCCGCAGCAGCGCGATGGGTTCGTCGATTCCGGCTACGATGCCCACCACCGTTATTTCGTCGATGAGCAGTCCGGGCAGCCCAGGCGGACGCTGAGCCAAGGGCGGAGGCTCCAGCAGATCGCCCTTTTTCTCCTGCTGCAGCGCGCGCAAGCTGATGAAGGGATCGCGGCGGCCTTTGGAGTCGTAGGTCGGCGCTTTCTGGCCGGGAACAGGATCGGGTTTTTCCTGAGCCGCTGTCCAAGCGCCGCCGGCGGCCAGCAGCAGGGCCAGCAGCGACAGGCGTCCCAGCAGCGTCCCCAAGGCCGGCGCTCTCAAGATTCGGCGGGTCACTGAGGATCTAGGAGTCATCGGTAGCCTCCTCGAAAACATAAGTGGTCGCCGTGCAGGTGGCGGCGATGGTTCGGGCGGGGGTGCGCTCCTCGGCTTCCAGCGGCTTGATGGAGAGCTTCTCCACGTTGATGATGCGCTGAAAACGTCCGATGCGCTCCAGGAATATGCCCAGAGTGTCGAAGTTGCCTTCCATCGACAGCAGAATGGGCCAGTCTTCGTAGAATTCCCTCTGCACCGTTTCTTGGGGAGTGAAACTCCTCAAGTGGAGATTGGATTCCACTGCCATTTCTTGCACGCGGCGTACCACCTGGGCGGTTTCCTTTGCGGTGGGCAGGACGCGGCGCAGAGCAGCCAGTTTCTCTTCTTGCTGGCGAATCTGCTCCTGGATTTGGGGCAGTTGGGCTTTGACCGCCCGGGCCCTCTGGACCTCGGCTTCAAGCTGCTCGATCTCGCTTTCCAACTGGGCCTTGTCGTTCTGCAGGGGGCTGATGTAATACATGTAGATGACCACGCAGACGGCTACCGCGAGGATCATCAACAGCACCATTTGCCGCGTATTGGAGGAACTGCTGGCCATGACTTACTCCTTGCTCCGGCAGTTGATTTTGAATTTGATGCTGTCCCCTTGGTCTTCCCAGTACTCCAGCTCCACTTCGCGGAACAGTTGGCCGGCTTCCAGTCGGGCGATGAAGTCGGCGATGGAGGGGACGTCGAAGGCGCGTCCCTCGATGGCCACGAGGCCGGGCTGCTGGGCCAGGCTGGTGAGCCACAGGGTTGGTTCGGTGGGCAGCGAGTCGAGGACGTGGTTCATGAGGCGGACGGGTCCGCGCTGGTTGTCGCGCAGACGCTCGATCACGGCCACTCGCTCGTCGAGACGGCGCTTCTGCTCCTGGGCGGCTTGAAGCTGCTGAGTCACGTTGGCCAAGCTGTCGCGCTCGGCCCGCAGTTCGGCGGCCTGAACCTCCAGTTCGCCCACTGAGGAACTCAGCAGGTAAAACCAGAGGAAAACGGCGATCAGCAGCACGGCGGCCACTCCCAGCGCGATCAGATTGGCGCTGGAGATGCCTTGGCCCGTACGGCGGCGCTTCTTGGCTCCCGCCGGTTCCCGCAATAAGTTGACTTTAATCATCGGTCACTCGCCGTTCGCAGCGCCAGACCCACGGCGATGGCGAAATCGGAAGCCATGCCGTTTAAGTACTCTGGCGGAATGTCTTGTTTAACCTTGGCCACTTTCTTGAAGGGGTCCAGAAACTGAACCGGCACCTGGAAGCGCTCCTCCAGATAATCGCGCAGCCCCTCGGTGCGGCTGGCGCCGCCCGCGATGTAGATCTCTTCGATTTCATCGGACTGGTTGGACGACTTGAAATAATCGAAGGTGGTCTGAGCTTGCTGGGCCAGATTCTCCGACACCGAACGCAGGATCTCGGGGACCTTCTCGGCGTAGTCCTCAGGATAGGCCTCGGCCTGCTTCATCTCCTCGGCCTCCTCGATGGAGACGTTGAGTTCGCGCTGTAGGAATTCGGTGTACTGGTTGCCGCCGAAGTTGATGTCGCGGGTGTAGAGGAAGTCGCGTCCACGCTGGATGTTGATGTTCATGACGGTGGCGCCGATGTCGAGCACGGCGGCCACTGTGCCTTCCTGGGGCTCATAGTTGAGCTCGAAGACGTTGTGCAGCGCGAAAGCGTCGGTGTCGACGACCGAAGCGTTCTTGCCTGCCATCGAGACCACGCTGGTGTGGTCGGTGATCTTCTCCCGTTTGGCGGCCACCAGGATCACCTCGATCTTGTTGGCGTCGGGCAGCTTGCGCACCACCTGGTAGTCGACGTTGACTTCCGAGATGTCGAAGGGGATGTACTGTTCGGCTTCCCATTGGATGGAGTCGTCGAGCTCATCGCGGCTTTGGGCCGGGACGGTGATCTTCTTGACGATGACCGAGTGGCCGGCAATGGAAGTGGCGATGCTGTCGTTCTTGATTCCCAAGTCCTGGAAGAGAGAATCGATAGCCTCGGCCACCGGCAGTTTGGCGATGATTACTCCGTCGACGATGGAGTCGCCCGGAATGCGCTTGGCGCCGATCGACTTCAGTTCGTAGCTCCCCTTGGAGCTGGAACGCAATTCAACCACCTTGATGGCTGAAGTGCCGATGTCGACACCCACCAGCGATTTTGACTTGGAACCGAAGATGTTGGTCCAGCCCATAACGTTTCCTCAACCCTTGCGGGTTCTTGGCCTTGCGCCTTCCGGGCGCCCAGGCCTCTCTGCCTTGCGACTTTTCAAACCGCCCCAGAGGGAAGGGAAGAGCCACGCGCTCTACCCGTGCGGTTCGGAACTTCAACTTACCGTCACCCCTCTGAATTCTTCGGTGAGTCTCGTCACTTACTTTAGAACCGTGTGTCCACGGGCCTTTAAGCAGTGACGAGGCTCACTAAATTCAAAGCGGCGAAGCGCCTCTGCGATCGTCCCCGCACCTTCTATAACGTCGCAAGTTGTGAAATCTACGAAGGCTGGACTTCGAAAAAGCGGCTTCCCATCACGAAGTCCTTCCCTAGGCTGGATCTGCCCCTCTTCGGCTGCAGTGCACAAAAACGCAAAAACAGCCTTGCGGCAGCCGAGCCCCCATTTCGGTGCCTTCACTACCGAGGCATCCGCATTTGGCGGCCCAAGCCGCGCGGGCCGGGCGGCGTCTCTTGGCCAATCCTCCGAAGAAGGCCATGAGTCCGCCACAGCCGACGGTCGCCTCAGTGTCGGGAAGGCCGTTGGAATGCCCCCCGGCCATGTCCCGATTCTCCTATTATATGGAGGCCCCCGACTAAAAACGGGAAAATCTTGGCGCCGGGGCAGAAAGCCCGGCCGCGACTTGACAGCGGAGCGCCCCTCCCTGTATTCTCTCTGCTTCCTTTTCTGGGGGGAATTTGCGCCTCCGGGGGGTGGCGATCGCAAAGAGGCCATTCCTAGTTTTTGAAGCGAATTTCGTAGGGATAGATGAGATGAAGACATATTTGCCGAAGGCTGACGCGGTGGACCGCACTTGGTATGTGGTCGACGCCGAAGATCAGGTCCTGGGGCGTCTGGCCAGCCGGGTGGCTCATGTGCTGATGGGCAAATCCAAGCCGTCCTATACCGACTTCCTGGACACCGGGGATTTCGTCATCGTGGTCAACGCCGGCAAAGTGCGCTTGACCGGCAACAAGTGGAACGACAAGGTCTACTATCGACACAGCGGCCGTCCGGGCAGCCTGCGCGAAGTGACCGCCAAGGAGATGCTCGACAAGCATCCTGAACGGCTGATCCGCTTGGCGGTGAAGGGGATGTTGCCCAAGAACAAACTGGGCAGCCGGATGCTCAAGAAGCTCAAGGTCTACACCGGGAGCGAGCATCGGCATCAGGCCCAGCAGCCTCAGGAACTGCCGGTCTAAGGAGGATCGAACGTGGAGGAGAAGATTCAGTACTACGGCACCGGCAAGCGCAAGAGCGCCACGGCGCGCTGCTTTCTGATGCCGGGTTCGGGCCAATTCGTCGTCAATAAAAAAGACTTCCAGGAGTACTTCTGCAATAAAGCTCAGCAGCAGGTCATCTGGTCGCCTTTGCTCTTGACCGACACCAACGACAATTTCGACGTCTACATCAACGTCAACGGCGGGGGCTATTCGGCTCAGGCCGACGCCATCCGCTTGGGGATTTCGCGCGCGCTTCAGCAGTTTGACTACGATCTGCGGGGCACCTTGAAAAAGGCGGGATTCCTGACGCGCGACCCGCGCATCAAGGAGCGTAAGAAGTACGGACAGCCCGGAGCCCGCAAGCGGTTCCAATTTTCAAAGAGATAACAGCGGCCGCCTGGCGCGGAAGCTGCAGTTTCGCCCCCGGACGATGATCCGTCTGCCATCAGCCGGGCACCACAAGCGTGTCCGGCGGTCCTCCCCGGGGATGTTGCGATCAAGGCGGATCCTGATCGATGCGCTCCGGCGCCGCGAAACTGGAGGCTTCTGCCGGCGGGCCCCTTAGCGGGAGAGTGACGCTTTGAGTGCAATTTCCATAAAACAACTACTGGAAGCCGGGGTCCATTTTGGACACCAGACCCACCGGTGGAATCCGAAGATGAAGGACTACATCTTCGGCGAGCGCAACGGCATCTACATCATCGACCTTCAGAAGACGCTGAAGGCCTTCCAAGAAGCAGTCAATTTCGTGGCCGAAATGGCCAGCCGGGGAAAAACCCTGCTTTTCGTGGGCACCAAGCCGCAGGCCCAGGAATCGGTTCAGGAAGAGGCCCTGCGATGCGGCATGTTCTACGTCAACCACCGGTGGTTGGGCGGCATGCTGACCAATTTCCAGACCATTCAGATCAGCATTAAACGCTACAAGGAACTGGAAGATCAGAAGGAAAGCGGATTCTGGGAGAAGCTGTCCAAGAAGGAAGTGGCCCAGTTGGAGCGCGAGCGCAAGAAGCTGGAGAGCAACCTCAAGGGCATCCGCGATATGAACCGCCTCCCCGACGCCATCTTCGTAGTCGACTCCAACAAAGAGGCCATCGCCGTCAAGGAAGCCAACAAGCTGGGGATTCCGGTCATCGCCATCGTCGATACCAACTGCGATCCCGACGTGGTCGACTACGTGATCCCCGGTAACGACGACGCTTTGCGTTCCATCCGTCTCTTCGCTTCCACCCTGGCCGATGCGGCCCTGGCCGGCAATCAGGTCTATGAGGCCCACTTGGAGGCCAAGCGCAAGGAAGCCGAGAAGAAGGCGGCTGAAGAGAAGGCCCGCCGCAAGGCGGCAGCCGAGGCCAAGGAAGCCGCCCGCAAGGCCCGTGAAGAGGCCAAGCGCAAGAAGGAAGAGGAAGAGGCGGCCAAGAAAGCCGCCAAGAAGGCGACCGAGAAAGAAGCCAAGGAGAAGGCTGAGGCCTCCTCTCCCGATGAGAGCGAAGCCGAAGTCGAGGCCGCTGAAAAGGCGGCCAAGTCGGCCGAGAGCGGTGAGAAGGCCGCCGAGAAGGCTGAGAAGGCCGCCGCCAAAAAGGCTGGCGGAGCCGAGAAGAAAAAGGCCGGCAAGAAGCCCGTCAAGCTGAAGGACGCCGCCAAGTCCGGCAAAACGGCCGAGAAGGAAGAGGCTGCCTCCAAGGAAGAAGCTGAAGCCAAGAAGGAAAAAGCTGAAGCCGCGGAGTCCAAGGAAAAAAAGGCCGAAAAGCCCAAGAAGGCGGCGAAGTCCAAGAAGGCCGAAAAGCCCAAGAAGGCGGCGAAGTCCAAGAAGGCCGACAAGGCTGAGGACAAGAAGGCCGACAAGCCGGCGAAGGCTTCCAAGAAGAGCGAAGAGCCCGAAAAGGCCAAGAAGTCTGCAAAGGACGAGGAAGCCGAGGAAGAGGACGCCGGAAAGAAGAACGAAAAGGCTGCTTCCGAAGAATCCAAAGAGCCTTCCAAAAAAGACGAGTAGTCTCCTCAAGGGGATACGGCTCGAAGTCACGGGCGGCGCCCCTTCCATTTTTCGGGGTTGCCGCCGGTCCAGCGAACGATTACAGTAAGGCGCGAGGTCACTGGTCTGCCTTGGTCGGCGGCTGTTCGGACCCGCTCGCCTTTCAACCTGAAAGATAAGGGAGAGAGAGTCGATGGCAATTAGTGCGGCTCAGGTCAAAGAACTGCGCGATCAAACGGGTGCCGGAATGATGGAGTGCAAGAGGGCGCTTCAGGAAGCCGACGGCGATCTGGAGAAGGCCACCAAGGTGCTCCGCGAACGCGGCTTGGCGGCTGCGGAGAAGAAGGCCTCGCGCAGCACCGACGAAGGCATTATCGGGCAGTACATCCACGCCGGCGGCAAGCTGGGAGTGCTGGTGGAAGTCAATTGTGAGACCGATTTTGTGGCTCGCACCGACGAGTTCCAGGAATTGGTCAAAGACATCGCCATGCATGTCGCGGCCTCCAATCCGCGCGTGGTGCGGCGCGACGAAGTGACCGAAGAAGACCTCGAAAAGGAACGCGAAATCTACCGCAATCAGGCGGCGGCTTCGGGCAAGCCTCCTGAGGTGGTGGACAAAATCGTGGAAGGCAAGATGCGGAAGTTCTATTCGGAGGTCTGCCTCTATGAGCAGCCTTTCGTCAAGAACCCAGACCAGTCGGTGGAGGACTACATCAAGTCCAAAATCGCCACCATCAAGGAGAATATCTCCGTAAGCCGCTTTGCGCGCTTCAAGGTCGGCGAAGAGTAGCCCGCTTCCGGTCACGGTCCCCATCCGCCCTCCGAGGAGGAGTCCAGTGAGCACGTCTTCTGGAATTGAAGACAAAGAGGCGGAAGCCGTCGTGGCCGAGTCACCGGTGGAATTGAAGAAGCCCCGCTTCAAGCGGGTTCTCATCAAGCTCAGCGGGGAAGCCTTGATGGGAACCAACAATTTCGGCGTCGATTCCGAGATTGCCCGTGCCGTGGCCCGCCAGATCAAGGAAATCCACCAATTGGGCACCGAGATCGCCATCGTGGTGGGCGGCGGCAACATCATCCGCGGCGTTTCCGCCTCGGAAATGGGTTTCGATCGGGCCACGGGAGACTACATGGGCATGCTGGCCACCGTCATCAATGCCCTGGCCCTGCAGAACTCGCTGGAGAAGATCGGCATCTTCACCCGCGTGCTCAGCGCCATCGACATGCAGGAAGTGGCCGAGCCTTTCATCCGCCGCCGGGCCATCCGCCACTTGGAGAAGAAGAGGGTGGTGATCCTGGCCGCCGGTACCGGCAATCCCTATTTCTCGACCGACACCGCGGCTGCATTGCGGGCCATGGAAATCTTGGCCGACGTGATCCTCAAGGCCACCAAGGTGGACGGGGTTTACGACTCCGATCCGCACATGAACAAGGATGCTAAACTATTCGAGTCCTTGACCTATTTCCAGGTGCTGGAAATGGGCTTGAAGGTCATGGATACCACGGCCATCTCTCTGTGCATGGATCACAAGATGCCCATCATCGTCTTCAACCTCTATAAAGAGGGCAATATCCGAGATGCCGTGATGGGTGAGGAAGTTGGAACCATTATCAAAGCCTAGCCGTCTGGATTGGAGACGAGGAATTTATGTATGAAAAGGTAGTTGCCGAAGCTCGAACCCGAATGAAGAAGACCATTGAGGATCTGCAGCGCGAGTTGGCCAGCATCCGTACGGGACGCGCCTCGGTTCATGTTCTCGATCAGATTCAAGTCGACTACTACGGCACCCTTACCCCTTTGAACCAGATGGCCACCTTGCATGCTCCTGAGCCTCAGTTGCTGACCGTGCAGCCTTGGGACGCGTCCCAGATCGGCAACATCGAGAAAGCCATTCTGACTTCCGACCTGGGGCTGAACCCCAACAACGACGGAAAGATCATCCGCATCCCGATTCCCTCGCTGACTCAGGAGCGGCGTCAGGAACTGGCCAAGCAGATCGGCCGCATCGCCGAGGACCACCGCACCGCAGTCCGGAATATTCGCCGCGACTGCAACGATCAGCTCAAGAAAGCCCTCAAAGATAAGGACATCTCGGAGGATGAAGAGCACTTGGGCCTGGAGGAGGTCCAGAGTGTCACCGACGAGTTCGTGGAGGAGATCAACAAGCGGTCCGAGGCCAAGGAGAAAGAGATCTTGGAGGTCTAAGGCCCCGGAGAGAGGAAAGCATGTCGGACTGGCCCAAGAACGAGGAGCGCGAGAACCCGGATTCGAGGCAAGACGCCGGCTTGGAGGAAACCCGGCCAGCGCAGGAGGCGTCCGCCGGAGACGGCGCTTCCGGACAGCAAGCCGAGCTTCCCGGTTCGCTCCAGTCCGAGAACGCTGAACTTGCGCCCGCTCCCGAAACCCACTCCCCTTCGGCGGCTCTCAAGGAGCTTCGCAGTTGGATGCGGGACATTTTCTTCGCCGCTCTGGCCGCCATCCTCATCGTCATCTTTGTCGTCCAGCCGGTCAAGGTGGAAGGCACCAGCATGGAGCCCCGGCTGGAAGACCAGGAACGCATCTTCGTCAACAAGTTCGTCTACCACTTTTCGGACATCGACCGCGGAGACATTGTGGTTTTCTGGTACCCGCGCGATCCCGCCAAGAGCTTCATCAAGCGCGTGGTGGCATTGCCGGGCGAGACGGTGGAAATCCGCTCCGGCGTGGTTTACATTGACGGCCAACGGCTAAGCGAGCCCTACGTGCCGCCGTCCTTCTTCGACTACACTTCCTATCCTCCCGAGACGGTGCCCCAGGATCACTTCTTCGTGCTCGGCGACCATCGCAATTCCAGCAATGATTCCCGCAACTGGGGACCCGTTCCGCGCGACAACGTTTTCGGAAAGGCCGTCTTCCGCTACTGGCCCGTCAGCCGGCTGGGGCTGATCGAATAGGGTCCCTCCTCGCTAAAGCCGCCCGTTAGGGCGGAGATCCTGTTATACTGAAGCCTGAGTTGGTTAACTGTCTGAAATTCTTCTGTTTTTGGCCTGCCTGTTTGGAGCCTCGAGATCCCATGAAGAAGCTGGAAGCCTACGTTCAGCCCTTTCGCGTCAAGAAAGTCAAAGAGGCTCTTGCCGAGGAAGGCTTTGAAGAAGTACACACGTTAGATGTGCGGGACCAGTCTCATCGCTCCTATTCCGAGCGTTTGCGCGGGACCGAATACAATCTCGATCTCTTGCCCCGCACCCTGGTGATCGCATTCATCGCCGACGAGAAGGTCGATCAGGCGGTGGACCTGGTGCAGGAGGCGGCCCACACCAGCCACGGACCGTCGGGCAAAATCGTCATCAGCAATGTCGACAGCGTCGTTCCCATCGGATGACGCGCGACGTCACAAGTCATCGCCAAGCTAAAGCCCTAGCAGCAGAAAGCTCAGCATGCACCTGTTCAGACTCATTTCGGCAGCCCTTTTGATGGCCGCCTGGGGAGGGGCTTGCCTGGCGGCACAGCAGCCGCTTCCCGCGCCCAGCTTCGATGTCAGCGGAGAGCGTGAGCTGGCCAATGCCGGTTTTTACGCCCTTTCCTGGAGCTGGCCCCAGGCACTGCAGGAGAGGCGCCAGGGGCTCCAATTCGAGGTTCAAGAAGCCGACACGCCAGCATTTCAGTCGCCCCGGACTGTCTACTCCGGGGAAGACCTGGGCACCAGCTTCAGCGGCAAAGAGGACGGCGACTTCCACTACCGTCTCCGCATCGTATCCGAGGACGGTGACCGCTCCAGCCCTTGGAGCAGCATCTATCTTGTCGAAGTGCGCCATCACCCCCTGAGCCGGGCCTTCGCCCTTCTGGCAGTGGGCGCGGCGGTTTTTCTGGCGGCTGCCGGCGTGATCCTGGCCGGGCATTACCGCCAGGAAGTCCAACCCGGCCACACCCGTTAATCGTTCCCCGAAAGCAGCTACTGATGACCGCAATCGACGAAGCCATCCTCTCGCCTTGGATCGCCGCCGCCGTGCTGGCCGCCTTCAGCGTCCTTTGGGTGTTCCTGGGCTGGCTGTGGGGACGCAAGAACAAAGACCTGGACGACTACATGCTGGCCGGCCGAAAAGTCGGCTTGGCCCTGGGCACGGCCACCGCCATGGCCACCTGGGTAACCTCCAACACCACCATGGTGGCTCCCCAACTGGCCTACCAGATGGGGATCTGGGGCATGGTCGGCTACTCGCTGGGCTCGGTGGGACTGCTGCTCTTTGCTCCAATGGCCTCGCGCATCCGCCGCCTCATGCCCAGCGGCTACACCAGCGGCGATTTCATCCGCCTGCGCTACGGCAAGCTGCCCTGGAGAATCTTCCTGGGCATTTCGATCTTCTACAGCTTCGGTTGGCTGATCAGCCTGGGCATGGCCGGGGGAATCCTCATCAACGCCCTGAGCGGCATCCCCTACTGGGTGGGGATGACCGTCATCCTCACCATCTGCGTCGCCTACACCCTGATGGGCGGACTCCGGGCCGTGATCGGGACCGACTTCATCCAGACCATCATCATCGTTATCGGAGTGGTCGCGCTGGGCTATCTGACCCTGCAGCGGGTGGGTTTTGAAGAGGTGCACCAGCAACTCCAGTTCCGCCGGCCCGAACTGCTCAACCTGCTCATGCCGGCAGCCATCATGTTTCTCTTTAACAACCTGCTCTTCGGCATGGGTGAGATCTTCCATTCCAACGTCTGGTGGAGCCGGGCCTTCGCCTTCGGCAAGGGAGTCGGATTCAAGGCCTACCTGCTGGCCGGCCTCTTTTGGACTCCCATCCCCATCGCCGCCGGATTCGCCGCCTTGGCGGCCCCGGCCCTCGATCTCAACGTTCCCCAAGCCGACATGGTGGCCCCTTTGATCGCCGCCCGTCTGATGGGATCTTTGGGAGCCGTGTTGGTCTTCGTGGTGGTTTTCTCGGCCCTGGCTTCCAGCCTCGACTCGCTATTGGCGGCCACCAGCGACCTGATCACCGAGGACATCTACCACAAGCACATCCACCCTCAAGCCGACAAGCCCACCCTGCGCAAGGCGGCTTGGGCCATTACCTTGCTGCTGGGAGTCGGCACTTGGGTCGTCTGCCTGTTCCGCTTGACCACCTTGGGCTCGCTGCTGCATTTCACCGGCGCCTTCGTGGCCAGCACCATCGGACCCATCGTGCTGGGCCTGTATTGGCGCAAGACCAATCCCGCGGCGGCCGGATGGGCCATGCTGCTGGGAAGCCTGAGCGGCTTCGCAGCCTACTTCCAGATCGGATTCTATGTGGCGGCACTCATCGGGGCGGCGGTGTCGATGTCGGTCGTGGTGGCCGGTTCACTGGCCAAGCCCTCCGATTTCCGCTGGAGAGACTTGCAAGAAGAGGAACCTTCCGAGGAAAGGCAAGCGGAGGCGGCCTGAGAGCCTCCGGAAAGGTACGCTATGACAGCCTCAGTCGATTTCTTAAGCATTTTGGTCATCGCGGCTCTGCTGCTGAGTGCAGCCACGCCCGTGGTGCTCCTGATCCTGCTGGTGCGGGATTGGAAGAGTGGAGGCTTGTGGTGAGCCGCCACCCTGATCTGGAGAAACTCAACGATCCGGTGACGCCCAGCGACGGCGTGGCGGGAGTGGAGCGCCCGCGCGGACTCCTGAAGGCCCTGGAAGAAGACGCTGAACCTCTGCTGAAGATGGCCCACCGGCATCTGGTCTCAGCCCGCCAAGTCAGCCGCGCCCAACTGCTGCAGTTGGCGCGCTTGGCGGCTGCCTACGAGATCGACCCGGTGTTGGAGCAAAAGCCCTTGTCGGGCCAACTCCTGATCACCGCCTTCTATGAGCCCAGCACCCGGACGCGGCTCTCCTTCGAGAGCGCCTGGCATCGTCTGGGCGGGGACGTCATCCCCATCACTGACCCCAGCACCACCGGCATCGCCAAGGGCGAAAGCCTGCACGACGTGGCCGAAATGCTCAGCAACTACGGCGACGCGGTGGTCCTGCGCGACAGCTCCGAAGATTCGGTGTGGCGCATGATCGAGGCCCTGCGCGTTCCCATCATCAATGCCGGAAACGGCATCGACGAGCACCCCACCCAAGCTCTAGCCGACCTTTACGCCCTTCTCAAGTGGCGTCCTGAGTTGGCGAAGCTCGAACTGGATCCGCAGCGCCGCATCCGCATCGGCATCATCGGCACGCCAGCCCGCATGAGGACCGTGCGCAGTCTGCTGCTTTTGCTGGGGCTGATCGCGTCCAACATCGCCGAGGTCACCATCATCAATCCCGACACCGATCTTTTCGATCCCGGCCAGCGCGAGGAGTTGGAGGAGGCGGGACTCAAGATCAGCATCAGCCGGAAGCTCAAGGGCCTTCTGCCCCAACTCGACGTGGTCTACATCAACTCCATCGCCTGGATCGGCGATACCTACGAAACACTGACCGGCGACCTCGAGCTTTCAACCGACTCGCCCCTTAAACCCGGGGCTATTGTCTTGCATCCTCTAGCCCGTGGGGACGAACTCGACACCAGCCTCGATCCGACTCCTCACAACTGGTACTTCGCCCAAGCCCGGGGAGCGGTCTTCATCCGAATGGCGCTTTTGACGGTGCTCATGCAGCGCGTTTACCGCGTGGCTGACGCTCCGCTGCCCATCGAATCTCAATAATCTCAAGGAACACTCCTCAAGGAACTGAATACATGTGCGGAATTGCAGGCATCTTTCATCACGATCGAGAAAAACCGGTCGATCGCCAGACCCTGACGGCCATGGCCGCCATTCAGCATCATCGCGGTCCCGATGGTTTCGGCGTGGAAGTCATGCCCGGCGTGGGCTTCAGCCATGCCCGGCTGGCCATCATCGACCTCTGCGAGACGGGAAACCAGCCTCTCGTCTCCCAGGACGGACGCATGATGCTCACCCACAACGGCGAGTTCTACGACTTTCAGCGCCTGCGGGCCGACATGACGTCGCGCGGCGAGAGGTTCCACACCAAGACCGACTCGGGCTTGGCCCTGGCTCTCTACCGCCGCTTCGGACTGGCCCGCACCCTGGAGGAACTGCGCGGCGAGTTCGCTTTCGGGCTCTACGATTCCCAGGACGACCATCTCCTGCTTGTGCGCGACCGCTTCGGCATCAAGCCGCTCTACTGGACCCGGACGGCCGATTCGCTGGTCTTCGGCTCAGAGATCAAGGTCCTCTTCGCCCATCCTGAAGTCAAGCGCAACTTCTCCAGCCAGGGCGTCTTCCATCAGCTCATGCAGACCATCGTTCCCGGCTCCACGCCCTTTGAGGACGTCCACCAGGTTCAGCCGGGCCATGTGCTGAGCATCAAGCGCCGCGACGGACGCCTCAACATCCGTGAATATCCTTACTGGGACATGGAGTTCCCCCCTCTCAACGAGCAGGCCCGCGGACGCAGCGAAGAAGACTGCATCGAGAGCGTGCGGGCCAAGCTGCTGGAGGCCGTCCAACTGCGCCTGGTGGCCGACGTCCCGGTGGGCTGTTACCTTTCTGGAGGCATTGACTCCTGCTCCATTCTGGGCTTGGCCGCCGCCGTGCGACAGGATCCGGTCAAGGCCTTCACCATCGGCTTCGACAACGCCGATTACGATGAGAGCCCTATCGCCCGGGAAATGGCCGAATCGGTCGGGGCCGAGCAGGACATCCTGCGACTCGATTCGAGCCATCTCTACGATCACTTCGTGGAAACCCACTGGCACACCGAGCGCACCATCTACAACACCCTGGGAGTGGCCAAGCTGCTGATGAGCCGGCACGTCCATGAGACGGGCTACAAGGTAGTGGTAACAGGCGAAGGCTCGGACGAGCTTTTCGCCGGATATCCCAGCTTCCGCCGCGACATGTTTCTGCACGGACTCGAGCACATGCCTGAGGACGAGCGGCGGCAATGGCGCCGCATGCTGGCGGAAAGCAATCAACTGGTCAAGGGCGCCATGCTGGCCGCAGAAGAGTTCCACGACGAGGCCCTGGACGAGCTGTGCGGGTTCACTCCGGCCTGCCTGCAACCCTGGCTGGACGCCTCGCGGCGCGTGCCCGCCATCCTCTCGGGAGATCTGCGCAGCCAACTGGAGGACTACCAGCCGGGACGGGCCATCGCCGAGCAAATCGATCCCGAAGCCATCAAAGGACGCCACCCCCTCGACATCGCTCAGTACGTTTGGATCAAGACCCAATTGGAGGGACAGATCCTGACCTGGGGCGGGGACCGGGTCGACATGGCCAACTCAATGGAAGCCCGTCCAGCCTTCCTCGATCATCATCTGGCCGAAGAGGCCGCCCGCATCCCGCCCTCCTACCGCATCAAGGGACGCATCGAGAAATACGTCCTGCGCGAAGCCATGAAGGGACTTCTGCCCAAGGTGCTGTACGAACGCGAGAAATTCGCCTTCATGGCGCCCCCGGCGCACACTTCTGAGGACGAGGAGGAAGCCTTCCGCACCCTGCTCGACACCTATCTTTCCGACGAGGCCGTGAAGGACAGCGGACTGCTCGATCCGCAGGGGGTGAAGGAGGTTTTCGACGTCCACGATTCGCCCGACTCCTCGCATTCCACCCTGGTTCAGCTCGATGCCCTCATCAACCACATGCTGGGAGTGCAGATCCTGGATCGCGACTTCGTCGAAGCCGATCTGCCCGCCCGGGCCCGCAAGACGGCCGACCAACTGGGGTGGACGGTGGAAAAATCCGATCCCCTGGAGCCCGTGGCCAGCCACTAATGGCACCGCTTAGAGGAGACCCATAGGCCCCCTTCGCCAAGGCTGCGGACCTGGCTAGCCCAAGAAGACAGCATGACCGCCATCCCTGCCGGATGCCACCATCGGCGGGCCGGCGTCACCGTCCGAGTAGACAAAGTAGGCCAGCATCATCCCCGAGGGCGGTGATGTAGGTGTCTATGCTTCGGATGAGGCCCTTGGCGTAGGCAGCAATTGCGTTGCAGGTCAAGTCCCTTGTAGACGAGCCCCATGCCAAGCCAGTGGCTGTGTGTCGAGAGTCAAGTCCGCTGTAAACGAGCTTCACTGGGTCCTCTTCTCAACTGCGCGCCATCTGTCAGCCCAGCGGCTGTGTGTCAAGAGTCAACTCCGGACTCGCTGTAGACGAGCGCTATGCCAGCCCAGCGGCTGTGTTGCAGGTCAAGTCCGCTGTAGACGAGCTTCACTGGGTCTTCTTCTCAACTGCGGGCCATTTGCCGTCCCCGCGGCTGTGTGTCGAGAGTCAAGTCCGGGCTCGCTGTAGGCGAGCCATATGCCAGCCCAGGGTCAGCCGACGTCGAGCGCAGCGAGACACAGGCGCCACCCTGGGTTGCAAGGGCGAGATTCCGAACGCTGAAAGCGTGTAATAGCGGTAGGGGGACGCGCACTAACCCCTGCTCTGCTCCTTCATCTCATCGAGAGCGGAAAGGGCCCGTTTGCGGGCTTCTTGGTGGTCAACCATAGGCCGGGGATAGTCCTGTCCCAGGCGCACTCCGGCCTCCTCCAGGACTTCTTGGGGCGCCTCCCAAGGCTGGTGAATCCAGCGCTTGGAGAGTTGTGAGAGCTCGGGAACCCAGCGCCTCACGTATTCGCCTTGGGGATCGTGGCTCTGGCCCTGGCTGACAGGGTTGAAGATGCGGAAATAGGGTGCGGCATCGGCTCCGCAGCCGGCCGTCCACTGCCAGCCCAAGGTGTTGTTGGCCAAATCGGCGTCTACCAGCGTATCCCAGAACCAACGGGCCCCCTCCACCCAGTGGATGAGCAGGTCCTTGACCAGGAAGGAAGCCACGATCATGCGCACCCGGTTGTGCATCCAGCCCGTTTCCCACAACTGGCGCATTCCGGCGTCCACCATGGGATAACCGGTCCGGCCTCTTTGCCAGGCTTGGAGGGCTTCCTCATCCTTGACCCAGGGGAACTCCTGATACTTTTCGCGCAGCGGCTCCTCGGCCGTGTGGGGGAAGTGGAAGAGGAGGTGGTAAGCGAACTCGCGCCACAGGACCTGGCGCAGATACCCCCAGGCCCCCCTGCTGAGCTGTCGGCTGTCGGCGGCTTGCTGGGCCTGCAACACGGAGTGCCAAACCTGCCTGGGCGAGATTTCGCCATGATGCAGGTGAGGCGAGAGGCGCGAGACGCCGCTCAAGTCGGTGCGGTTGCGGAGGTTGTGGTAGCGGTCGAGTCCTTCTCCCTCGAAGCGCGCCAATTGCCGGAACGCGCCCTCTTCGCCGGGATTCCAGGCGCGCTCCAGACCTCCAGCCCAATCGTAGCGTGGCTCCAGTTCCAGTGCTTGCAGAGGTGCCGAGTCCGGCCACCGTCCCGGAGGCTTGAGATTCGCAGGAGGTTCCACCGCAGGGGGAGGAGGCGTGCGTTCGAAGAGCTGCTTGGAAAAAGGCGTGTAGACTTGGTAGGGCCCGCCTGAAGCGGTTTCCACTTCCCAGGGCTCGAAGAGCAGCCCGGCTTTGAAACTGCGCGCCTCAAGACCGCGTTCTTTGAGAGCCGCCTTAATGCTCTTGTCGCGCTTGACCGCCAACGGTTCGTAGAGGCGGTTCCAGTAGACAGCCTCGGCGCCGCTTTCTTCGAACAGTTCCTGAAGCATCCGCAGGCTGTCCGAACCCTTGCGCAGGATCAGTTGCGAGCCTTTGCTGCGCAGAGACCGATCCAGGCTTTGCAGCGATTGATGAAGCCACCAGCGCGATGCCCCTCCGGGAGCCCAGGCGCCATGCTCCCCGGGTGCCCAGAGAAAGACCGGCACGACTTGAGAGGCCTCGCGGCAGGCCGTCTCCAGGGCGGGGTTGTCGGCAAGGCGAAGGTCTTGGCGTAACCAGACTAAAACCGTGCGGCTCACCAGCACTCCCCGGAGGATGATGAAGAGGATCCGATTTTCGGCGTCTGGCCCTGTGCCGAGAGATTCTCGGGAGGCAGGGATCGAGCGTCATTTGGATCGTGCATGCTTGTCCTTCCATTGAGAGGGAGCGGAGGGTGAGGACACTCGGTTCGAGACGAAACCGAAGGGCTCTTAACCTCGTCCTATATAAGTGACGCCGCGCCTTCCGAGCCGGTTTCATCGGCTCGTGCGCGGAAGTTGTTCATCCACTAATCATAGACACCTGAAAACAACATGAATAAACAAGAACTGATCGAGAAACTCAATGGCGACTTGGCCGATGAGCTGAGCGCCATCATCCAATACATCACCTATGCCGCCAAGTGCTACGGACCCTACCGTCCTCAGCTTGCGGAATTCTTCCTCTCGGAGGTGACCGACGAACAGCAGCATGCCCAGTTCCTGGCCAACAAAATCGTGGCTTTGGGCGGCGAGCCGACCACCAAGCCCTCCGAGGTCAAGTCGGCCGAGAGGAACCGCGAAATGCTTGAAGCGGTATTGACCGCCGAGCAGCGTGCCACGGCCTCCTACACTCAGCGCGCCAAGGATGCCGAAGCCTACGGCGACAAAGGCTTGGCCGTCCAGCTCGAAGACATGGTCAAGGATGAGACCGGGCATTCCGAGGAAACTGCGCGCATCCTGCGCGACTGGCCCCTCTAACGGCCATCCACTGAAAGCGTGACAACATCCGATAAAGGTCGCACCAGCATTCTCGTGCTGGGCGACCAACTCTCCCCCCGCATCAGCTCCCTGCAGGACTCAGATCCGGACGATTGCCGCCTGCTGATGGTCGAGACTCGGGCTTGCACCCGGGATTTTCCCTGCCACAAGCACAAACTGATCTTGGTCTGGTCGGCCATGCGCCACAGGCCCGCCAGATGGAGCAGCAAGGTTGGAGTGTTGATTACCGTCGCCAGTGCCGC
>DATIPO010000137.1:0-2395 GCA_035471925.1 Acidobacteriota bacterium | reverse complement strand
TTTGCCGTTTCCCAGCGTCTGCTGGCCGACCATCTAATGTCCAGTCTTCTCAGCCCACAGTCTGAGTGCGCCTGCTCTCTGCTGCTTCCCGAAAGCCTTTCCGAAATCGAGAACATCGGAACGGCGGCTTCGGTCGTCGTGCGTGACGCTTCGGGTCAGGTAGCGCTGAGCAGCGGGCCTATCCTTCACGGCATCTCAAGCGCCGGGCTGGTAAGGACGCCGCTGGGCCAGGAGCTTCCTTTCCCCGGCTGGACGGTAGAAGTGGCCATCCGTCCCCAGATCATCAAGGGCCTGCTACCCTCGCCGGGTTTGCCCATCTGGGCGCTGGCCTTGTTGGGGACGGTGGTGGCCGCCGCAGCCTTGCTGGGCGTCCGCAGCCTGAGGCGCAGCGAGGAACTCCTCCGGCTGCAGGAGAACTTCGTCTCCAACGTGAGCCATGAATTGAAGACGCCCCTCTCCAAGATCAGGCTTTTCAACGAGCTTCTCGATCCCAACCGCGGAGAGCGCCGAAAAGCCGGGCGCTACCGCAGCCTGATCGATCGCGAGTGCCGTCGTTTAAGCCTCCTGGTCGACAATGTGCTGCGATTGTCGGAACCGCGCCCGCCCAACCGGCTTGATCGGTTCAGCGCGGGAGAAGTGGCGGAGCGGGCCCTGGAGACCTTCCGGGCCGCCGATGATCCGGAGAGGGAGCGCTTCTCTTTGCAATGCAGCGATCAGACCGAAGTGGAAGGCGATGAGGCGCTGTTGCAGCAGGTTGTGATGAACCTGCTTGATAATGCAGTCAAGTATTCGCCTGCCGGCTCTCCCATTTTTCTGCGGGTGGCGAAGGTCGGGTCAGGCGTCCGCATCGAGGTTGAGGACCACGGGCCCGGCATACCTGCACATCACAAGGACCGGATCTTCGAGAAGTTCTATCGCATTGAGGGGGGCGACGACCAGAGCGCTGCCGGCAGCGGCCTTGGGCTGGCACTGGTACGACACCATGTCGAGTCCCATGGAGGTACTGTGGAGGTGGCCGCGGGGACGAATGGAGGCAGTCTCTTCATCGTCGAACTTCCGGCGGCATCCCACCGTGCCTCGCAAGAAAGCGGCTGCGGTGAGGGCGAGGAACTCACACCCGTCCGGTCGTCAGCCTGAGCGAGAGGCGGCGAAGGGTCCTGCAAGGTGAAAGCATCCATTCTGCTGGTCGAAGACGAACCCGAGTTGGCCGAGGGCCTGGCCGATGCCCTGGGCAGCATGGACTACCAGGTGGAATGCGTACACCGCGGCGACGAGGGGCTGGAACAGGCCCGCCGCGGAGGTTTCGACCTGCTTATTCTGGATGTCATGCTTCCCGGGCTATCGGGCTTTGACCTGCTCTCCCGACTGCGCGAGGGCGGAGACCAAACGCTGGTCCTCATGCTAACCGCCCGCGGGCAGGAACTGGACAAGGTCCGCGGCCTGCGCGCCGGAGCCGACGACTACATGAGCAAGCCCTTTGGGCTGATGGAACTGGCCGCCCGCGTGGAGGCCCTGCTGCGCCGCCACCCACAACGCTCGCCCCCGGGGAGGAGCGGCGGTTCAAGCAGCGGGAAAGACTTAGAGGACAGGCCGCTGGCTTACGAACGGGGCAATGTCAGCATCGACTTTCGGGCCAGAGAGGGACGCCGTGGCCCGCACTCCTTTACGCTCACCACCCGCGAATTCGAGATTCTGCAGATGTTGGCGGAGCACGAGGGGCGCCCCGTCTCCCGCAATGACCTGATCAGCACCATCTGGGGCATCTCAGACGACGTCGAAGTCACGACCCGGACCATCGACCAGCATGTGGCTTCGCTGCGCCGCAAACTGGAGTCCGATCCTTCCAATCCCCAACTGCTCGAAACCGTCTACGGCTACGGCTACCGCCTCAAGAAAAGCGACGGCGCTTGAGCCCCACCCGAGCCCGTCTTGGCAGATTCAGCGAGCGCGCTCGGCCAAAAGCTGCTCAACTCGGTCTTCCAAGAAGCGTATGCCGATGCCCGGCGATGCGAGGCGGCCTCGAGAGTCGACAAGCACATAATAGGGCGTTCCGCGGGCCCCCATCTTTTCCGGCAACTCGCCGGCTTGCGAAGCCAGCACTTGCGGCCACAGCGCTTTTTTGGCTTGGGCCGCGCGGCGAACAGCTTGGGCGTTCTGATCAAAGGCCACTCCCATCACCTCGAAACCGCTCTCTCGGAAGCGCTCATGTACGGCGCGAATGATCGGCATGTCCTGCAAGCAGGCCCCGCAAGTCGTCGACCAGAAATCGATCAGAACGATCTTCCCACGCATCGCCTCAGAAGAAAGCTGTCGCGCCTCTACCGTCGTCACCTGGAAGGAGGGGATCGGGTCTCCCGCGCCCAGCACACCTTGGCGCTCCCAATTTCTCCTCAAT
>DATIPO010000136.1:0-2035 GCA_035471925.1 Acidobacteriota bacterium | reverse complement strand
ACCATCGCCAATGTATGTTTTGAGCCCGAGTCTATGGTTGATTCCCTCGTAGAAAGCCCAGTTTTAGAGGCACCCCATGACGCCATCATCGGGGTGGAGAGGGGCCGTAGGTGACGGGTTGTGCCCCGGCCCGATGTGGTTCTGATAATCTCACCTGTCGGTAGTCTCGTGATCGGGATAAGGCCCAGGGCGTGGCCAGGTCATCCAGGGACCGCTGCCAGTACTCCCTCAGCCTCCCCTTCTGGGCGCTCCCTTGATAGCAGACCGTAGACCATGCGCTTGATGTTGCACGCCAGCGACTTGAGGTAGACGGTGAGCCTCACCCTGGGCTTGCCTCTAACGCGCAGGCGTCCCAGTCCATGGGCACGCTTCAGTTCAGAGTTCGTTCCTTCGATGCCAGCCCGCACGGCGTACCGCTTGCGCCATTCCTCCGTGGCCTCGGACCTCCGGCGCTCCTGGATGTTGACTTGCACCAGGTCGGCCTTGAGGACGTAGGTCCCGGCGTGGCGGTCCAGTTTTACCGGGCAGCGGGTCCGCAAGGGGCAGGGATCACATGCCGCCCTGGAGAAGTAGATTTCCACTTTTTCCGGCTTGTGCTCCCACTCGTACTCTTCTACGGCCTCATGCCCGGCGGGACACAGCGTCGCATGCGCCCCTGTGGCATCGATCTGAAAGTCCGCCGCGCTGAAGTACGGTGCTTCCTCCTGCTCCGCGGTATTCCGTTGTCTCGGGGCTGGGCCGGCAACGGGGCTCACCACCTCGGTTCCCCGACGCTCCGCCTCAAAGGCGTTGTGTCCCGAGCCATAGGTGGTGTCGGCGAAAAGCTCCTCCGGCCGTATCTGGCGCTCTTCCAGGGACTCCACCAACGGCACGGTCACCTCGGCGTCGCTTCCACTGGAGGGCGTGACCTCCACATGGGTGATGATCCGAAAGGCGTTCTCCTCCGGGCAGGTCTCGGCCACCTGCACTTCGTACCCCTTACCCTTATGGCCGCTGTAGGTCACGTCGGCATCGTAGGGCGATTGCAAGGAGTCCGCGGGTACCTCTTGTGGGTCCTTGAGGGCAACGGGCGCTTGGCCTTCCCCCGCATCGTCGTCATCATCCTCCGGCCGGCCATCACCGCGCCTCCCCACCCGGCACTGCTCCCGTAACAGACGTTCCAGGAGTTGAAACTCCCCAATGTCTACCCCAGCTGTACCCCGAAACCGTTCCAACAGACGGTACAGATCCCGGGCGCAGACCGATAAACGACGCCGCCCTTCCCCCGGGCGGGCGTCCTCATAGTGGGTCGCTTCGTCTTCTTCTTTCAGGTAGCGCCTGGCCAGTCCCTCGGGGATGCGCTGGGCCAGTTCCGGGTGCTCTTGCCGGAGTGACCGGATGAACACCCGTATCGTCTCGCAGAAGAGGCCCAAGCGTGTGAGGATGGCGATGTTGCTCAGGATGTGGGTGGAGTCCAGGCGCTGGCGGCCGGTGGAGATTCCCAGGGCCTGGATGATGCGGTCGGTGGTCTCCTGGAAGGCAATCCGGCCGCCGTCGTGTTCCATCAGCCGGGCTCGGAAGTTGTGCAATGTCTTCTGGGGCAGATGGGTCTCGGCGATGTCCAGCCCCAGGGCGTGGTGCCAGAGGAGATTGAACTCCAGTTGCTCCAACGCTTCCTGGTCGGTGTAGTCGAACATCTCCTTCAGGATGTGCACCCCAAGTACAGTCTGTACCGCCCGGTTGGGCCGCCCATTGTCTGGGTGGTACATCGCGGCGAAGGCTTGCTCATCGATGAGGGGCAGTGCCTGGTTGCGAAATACCTCAGCCCAGCTCTGCTCCAGGCGCCGGGCTTTGGCCGGGGGCACCAGCATATCGGGTTGGAACAGGCTGCCCTGGGGGTTTCGCTTTCGGAACATGGCCCTCTCCCTGGTCACCGTGCTGCATGCGGTAAATTTGGCCCTCATTATGCCTTGCTCGACCCAGACCGGCCAGGGGTTTTTACGGTTGAATCAAATTTAGCAAACTCTGTGATCTTATCGTGTGGGACCAGATATGC
>DATIPO010000135.1:0-24001 GCA_035471925.1 Acidobacteriota bacterium | reverse complement strand
TGGCGCAGGAGAGTGTAATGAAAGCCGGTTGAGCCGGTGACACGTTCTGAGACCAGAATGCAGTGGTCTTCGTTGAGGGTGAAGGCTCCCAGGTCGAAGACTTTGTGGTGAAGGGCACACAACGCCAAGCCGTTGCGCTCGGTGTCAGGGCCGCCGGCTTGGTGCCACTTGATATGGACCGCTTCGATGGCAAGCGTGGCAGCTCCGATGCGGATATCGAGGCCGCACACGGCGCAGCGATGTTCGTAAGCGGTCAGTATCTTGTCGCGAAAGCGTGGGTCCCGCCTTCGCCTGCGATAGGCTTCGCTGTAGCCTAGAGAGAGCCCGATCATTGAGGCGATGTCCTCGTGCAGCGAACGCGGAAAATGCCCGTCGAGCAGACGCTCGGCGACTTCGTTGAGGAGTTTGGGATCAGACCTTAGGCTCTCGGCCACGGCATCCGGCAAACGCCCGCGGGCCTTCTTGTCGACGAGTTCCCGAGCGGACGGATCGTGACCCGTTTCCTCCATGCTCAACGGTCCCTCAGCTTCGAGCAGCCACAAACCGTCATTGGCTAGGCGCCAGAATGGATACTCCGGATGATGGTTCATCCGACTTGGCCCGAATTCCCGCAGCAACTCCGTCAGTACGGGGGCCGCCTCCTCGAATCGAATCGGCCCAGTTTCTTCCCGCGCGATCTTGCCCAGCGCGTAGAGAAGCAGGAGCGGCTTATTGGGTGCACGAACCGACCCCCGCTTCCAAACGTTGATGCCGTCAATGAGCCCAAGGATCGTTTCTCGATTCATGCTGTCCCAGAGCCGCCGATTAGCGCTTGCGCGGCCTCTCCACATCCTACGGCACTACGGCAACGACGTGGTCAACAAGTTCACCAACAGGCCTACGATCAGTCGGCTCCTGTCATGCAGGTGAAAGTTCATTCCTGACGCCACGAATTCGCACACAGTCGGGGCGGTTCACTCGTCCCCCTTGCAGCACCTTTTGGCGGAAGATTTCCTCACGCCGCCATGAGACGCATGCTCTAAGTAACTCGCCGGTTTCGACGGTTCAACTTTTGACGATGATCTTGCAAGTCCATTAAAATGTTTCTTCCAGGGAACTGCGGGCGTACCGATCTGTCGGGCAGGGGCCGGCGAATCGGCGGCATGAAGTCGCTCAAATTGCATGGGAAGCCGCTGAAGGGGTCTCCGCTATGATGTGGATCCGGCTCGCAGCCACCAGCCTTTCCGTAGCTCCTTTCTTCCTTGCTTGGTCGTCGACCCAGACCTATGCCCAAAGTCAGACGACAGACCCTTCCCGGCACGGATTGGTCACCGACGCGCACCTAAGTCTCCCCTTGAAGCTGGACCATGAGATCGAATTGGACGGCGTTTCCAGAGCCCAGTCGATGCTGGTCTTCGACGACAAGCTCCTCGTCGGCGAAGCGAATCCGAACGCTACCTTCCACCTCTTCGACCGCAGGAGCGGCGAGCGCCTCTGGACCTGGGACTCGGGCGAGGAGGTAAGCGACGTCCAATTGACCCCAGCTTACAGTCAAGGACGTCTCCTCCTGGGCGAGGCCGGCATTATCGCAGCCGTCAGGGCGTCCGACGGAACGGAGTTGTGGCGGGACTCCAGCCCCGGCATCGGTTCGATCCGTGATCCGATCCTGACCGGCGACTTAGCTCTCTACCACGGTTCCGGTTCCGTGGTGGCCGCACAGGCTTCCACAGGCGAGAAAATCTGGAGGCGCTCAATCGAAACGCAGTTGGGCGCTATCAGCCTCCTGGGCGACCGGGTCTACGTTATGGCAAGAGACGAGATGACACGTGACCTGAATCTGAGAGCACTCAGCGTCCTCGACGGAGCTGATGTCTGGACCTCTACACCCCTGCCAGGAGTCTCCTCCCGACCAATTATCGCCACTGAAGAAAAGGTCTTCGTCGTGGTGGGCGGATTCTCGAACCCGGAACGGATCATTGCGCTGGAAGCCGCCAACGGAGAGATCGCATGGAATGTCGCCGGCATGCCATTTGGCGCTTCAGCCCGGATGGTGCTGGCTCAGGGCCTGCTCTTAGCAGTCGGGGGAACCCAGGGAGGCGGCTGGACGCTTGCCCTCAAAGCAGACACAGGGGAGAGAATCTATCAAAAGTTCGAGCGGGCCTTGATCTTCACTCCCATTCCTGCCGACTTGGTTCCCTTCACCTCCCCTTTCGCGACCGGAAACCATCTGATTTATGTCAATGATGAACGCGCTATCCAGTTTCGTGGTCTGCGGTCTGGGGAACTGGTCTGGAGCTTGGACGCCCAACCTGCCGCTCCTCGCCTGATTCAGACTCTGACCGCGTCTGGCTCGGAGTTATTCGCGTTGCTGCCCGACCGCGTGCGCGTCTACCGCCCTTCCTTCGAGCGCTACATGCCACACTTTGCCAGCGGAGCAGGACAGGCGACTGAGTTGGTGCTGGCCAATAATTCGGCAGAAGCCGTCCGCGGCGAAGTCGAATTCTTCGCCGATGACGGCAGACCCTTCGAGAACATCGCCACGGGGCTGAAAGGAAACGAATTCTCCAACTTCAGCGTTGCCAGCCGCTCCTCGCTACGCTTGAGAACAGCGCACTCCGGCGAACTGCGCAGCGGATGGATTCGGATCAGTGCTGACGGTCCCCTCCAAGCCAACTCGGTCTATTCGCTCGTCCAGGAGCCAGCGGGACAGGAGGCGGCTTTGTTCGAAGCCGGGATCGCAAGCGCTCCAGCCCAAACCGAGGCCACGGTTCCCATCCTCTTGCAGGGCAACCTCAACACGGCACTGGCCTTCGCCAACCCTTTGCCCTTCGAGGTCGAAGTGACAGTCACCTTGGTGGGTCCGGGCGTGGAAGTAGCCGTTACCGACTCCTTGCCGAGCCTAGGACACTCGGCCTTCTTTATCGATGAACTGTTTCCCGTCGATAGACACGACGGCTTTGAGGGTTCTCTACGTGTTAATGCCGAGTTCCCCATCATACTGACCGCCCTGCGCACCCAAAACGGGCGTCAGCTTTCAAGCCTGCCCGTGAGCGGGTACGAGTGACCGGCCCTCGCTGGTCTTCGTCCCACCCACCTCCATTGAGTGCGAAAACGCAGTGGGTGAGCATTTGGGGCGGGGGTTCGTGGTATCCTTCCGCTCTCATGTATAAGCCTGTTCCCAAGATGCCGGACTTTCCCGAAATGGAGCGCCGTCTGCTCGATTTTTGGCGCGAAATTCAGGCCTTTCAGAAGCTGCGTGAGAAGAACCGCGGCAAGCAGCGCTGGAACTTCCTCGACGGACCCATTACCGCCAACAATCCCATGGGCGTGCACCATGCCTGGGGACGCTCCTACAAGGACATGTTTCAGCGCTACCACGCCATGAACGGCTACGATCAGCGCTACCAGAACGGCTTCGACTGCCAGGGACTGTGGGTGGAAGTCGAGGTCGAGAAAGAGCACGGCTTCCAGAACACCCAGGACATCCTCGACTACGGCATCGACAAGTTCGTCCGCGACTGCAAGGAACGGGTTTTGCAGTACGCCGCCAAGCAGACCGAGCAGTCCGTCCGCCTGGGCTATTGGACCGACTGGGACGATCCCGACACCCTGCTCAAGCTGCGCCAGGCCCTGAAGGAGGGCAATAAGACCGTCACGGTCACCGTCCCATCCGGCAAAGAAGTCACGGCTCCCGCCGAAGAAATCGTGGCCAAGCTGGGTTCGGCCGAGTACGGCGGCAGCTACTTCACCTTCTCGGACGAGAACAACTACACCATCTGGTCCTTCCTCAAGAAGTGCCACCAAGAGGACTTCATCTACCGTGGAGCCGACGGCATGCCCTGGTGCTGCCGCTGCGGCACCGGACTCTCCCAGATGGAGGTCACCGAAGGACGCAAGATCGTCAAGCACACCGCCGTCTTCGTCCGCTTCCCCCTGAGAGGACGCGACAAGGAAGCCCTCTTGGTCTGGACCACCACGCCCTGGACGCTGACTTCCAACGTGGCCGCCGCCGTCAATCCCGACATGACCTACCTCAAGGTGCGCCACGGCGACTGGACCTACTACCTGGGCAAGGAGAACTTCACCAACGAGCGCCTGCAGAACCTGGAGGTGGCCGGAAAGCGCGTCAGCGAAAAGATGCAGACGCTGGAAAGCATGCTCAAGGGCTCGGGCGAACTGGAGGTTCTGGGCGAACTCAAGGGTGAAGAACTGATCGGCTGGGAGTTCGATGGGCCCTTCGATCACTTCGAGGCTCAACAGCGTCCAGGCGGACTCAACCCCTACGCCAGCGACGTTCAGGAAATCGACAAAACCGCCGTCGAGTCCCACCGCGTGATTCCCTGGAAAGAGGTCAGCGGTGCCGAAGGAACGGGAATCGTCCACATCGCGCCCGGCTGCGGGTCGGAGGACTACCAACTGGGACTCGAGCACGGACTGCCCGCCATCGCTCCTCTGGACGCCTCAGGCCACTACCTGGACGGATTCGCCGAACTCAGCGGACGCATGGTGCTGACCGTCGCCGACGACATCGTTCAAGACCTGCGCGAGCGCGGCTTGCTGGTATCCAAGGAAGCCTATCCCCACGTCTATCCCCATTGCTGGCGCTGCAAACAGGAACTGGTCTTCCGGCTGGTGGACGAGTGGTACATCCGCATGGACTGGCGTGACCGCATCCAGAAGATCGTAGGGGAGATCCGCTGGATCCCCCCCGACGGAGAAGCCCGCGAGCAGGACTGGCTCAAGAACATGGGCGACTGGATGATCTCCAAGAAGCGCTTCTGGGGTCTGGCGCTGCCTATCTGGACCTGCGACGAGTGCGGCTGGTTCGACGTCATCGGCGGACGCCAGGAACTCAAGGCGCGAGCGGTCGAAGGCTGGGACCAGTTTGAAGGCCACACGCCCCACCGTCCCTGGATCGACGAAGTCAAGATCAAGTGCGAGAAGTGCGGGGAGAAGGCCACGCGCATCAAGGACGTGGGCAACCCCTGGCTGGACGCGGGCATCGTCCCCTACTCCACCATGCGCTTCAACACCGATCACGAGTACTGGGAAAAATGGTTCCCGGCCGACTTCGTGGTGGAAAGCTTCCCGGGACAGTTCCGCAACTGGTTCTACGCCCTGCTGGCCATGAGCGCCATGATGACCGGCCGCCGCCCCTTCAAGACGCTGCTGGGACACGCCTTGGTCCGCGATGCCCGGGGCGAAGAGATGCACAAAAGCGCCGGCAACGCCATCGCCTTCGACGAAGCCGCCGAGGTGCTGGGCGCCGAGGTGATGCGCTACATCTACGCCGAGCAGAATCCCGTCCACAACCTCAATTTCCCCGACCTGCATGCGCCCGGCTCGGGCAAGGGGACGCTGGACGCCGAAGTCCGCCGCCGTCTGCTCACCCTGTGGAACTGCTACAGCTTCTTCATCACCTACGCCTCAGTGGACGACTGGCGTCCCGCCCCCGAGGGGTTGGAGTCGGCCAAGCTGAGCGAGCTCGACCGCTGGATCCTCAGCCGCCTGCAAAACCTCATCCAAGAAGCCCATGACGCCTTCGGTGACTTCTCCGTCTACCGCTTCATGCGCAAGATGGAGCAGTTCGAGGACGAATTCTCCAACTGGTACCTGCGCCGCTCCCGCCGCCGCTTCTGGAAGCCGGAAAGCGACGATGACAAGCAAGCCGCCTACACTACGCTTTTCACGGTGCTGGAGACACTGACCCGCGTTCTGGCCCCCATTCTGCCCTTCCTGAGCGAGGAGATCTACCAGAACCTGGTGCGCTCGGTGGACGAAAGCGCCCCCGAGTCGGTGCATCTGCGCGACTATCCGCAGGCCGACCAAAGCCTCATCGACCAAGACCTGGAACGGCGCATCGACTGCGTCATCCGAACCAAGGAGCAGGCCCTCAAGCTGCGGGCCCAGTCCAAGGTCAAGATCCGCCAGCCGCTGGGGACGCTGATCGTGCGTCCGCGCGACAAGTTCGACGCCCAGGTGCTGCAGGACGAACACTTCGCGTCCCAAGTGCTGGACGAGTGCAACCTCAAGGAGATCCAGGTTATTCCCGACGAAAAAGAACTGGTCTCCGCCGCCGTCAAACCCAACTTCAAGACCCTGGGTCCCCGCTACGGACGCCACATGAAGGCCATCGCATCCTTCTTGGGCCAAGTCGACCCCGACAAGCTGCAGTCCGCCTTCGAGCGCGGCCAACCCTACACCTTCCAAGTCGACGGCGCTGACATCGAGCTCGACAAGACCGACGTTGAAATGCTCTTGGAAGGCCCGGCCCACCTGACCTTCCTCTCCGAGCAAGGCGCCTTCGCCGCCCTCGACACCACCATCACCCCAGAACTGGAACTGGAAGGCCTGGCCCGCGACGTCAACCGGGCTGCCCAGGACCAGCGCAAGGCCCTCGACCTCAACGTGGCCGACCGTATCCACGTCCGCTACCAGGCCGACGGACGCGTTGCCGAAGCCATCCAAACCCACCTCGAGTGGCTCAAACAGGAGCTCCTGGCCCTCACCATCGAATCCGACCCCCAGATGCAGGGCGGCATCGAGGCCAAAGCCGGCAGCGAGTCCTTGCGCCTGGCGGTCGAAAAAGCCTGAAGACCCAGGCCCTCCTGAGAAAGGTGGCTTGGCCGATAATATAGGGTTGATCCCTATATGGGTTGGTGCTATAGTTATGGGCCATGCAAGGACGAGTGGAGGAGCGGTTGCCGTTGACGCCGCTGACGTATGACGTGCTTCTGGCGCTGGCCGAGGAGGCTTGTCACGGGTACGGAATCATCAAGGAAGTGGAACGGCGCAGCGGCGGACGCACGCAGCTTGAGGCCGGGACGCTCTACGCCGCCATCAAGCGCATGCGCGACGAGGGGCTGATCGAGACGGCTGCGGCACCCGATGAAGCCGATTCTCGGCGGCGCTACTACTGCCTGACGGGCTTGGGACGGGAAGTCCTGATGGCCGAAAGCCGCCGGCTGGAAGCGCTGGTCTCGGCCGCCCGCAGCAAGAACGTCCTGCCCGAGGAGGCGCGGTGAGTGATCCGTCCGGGTCAGAGAGAGTGCTGCTGCGGCTGGCCGGCAAGCTGGTGAGGCTCTTCCCGGGCGCCTTTCGGCGCGAATATGCCCGCGAGGTAATGGAGACGCTGCGACAGCGGACCTCCGAAGTGGGCCGCCAGAGCTTCCCTCGCCGCATGCTGTTTTGGATACGCGAGTACCGGGCGCTGCTTTCTCTGGCCTTGCGAATGCGCTTCAATCCGCCAGAAGACTTCAACCGCCCCCGCCAGGGACGTGTCCGCCGCTATACGAGGTGGAACATGTTGAAGAACCTTCCTCTTGATTTCCGGCGCACCGTGCGCGGACTAGCCCGCCGTCCCGCCTTCGCCGCCGTGGCCATCCTGACCCTGGCCTTGGGCATCGGGGCCAATACCGCCATCTTCAGCCTCATCGATCAGGTCATGCTGCGCTCCCTTCCCTACCCCGATGCGGAACGCCTCATGCTGACCTATTTCTACGATCTCGATGATCCCCAGATCACCAGCCAGGCCACGCCGGCCGATTACCTCGACTGGCGCGAGCAAGTGGGAGCATCGGCTCAGATGGCGGCCTACTACCCGGGCCGGCGTGACCTGTATGCCGAGGGGGGCGAGCCGGAGAGCATCCAGACCGTCCTGGCTCTGGGCGATCTGCTGGGAGTCCTGGGCGTGCCGCCCGCCCACGGACGAGCATGGTTGCCGGACGAAGGGGTGCAGGTAGCCGTTCCCTCGACGGCGGGCGAGCCGGACGGACGGCCTGGCGTGGTGGTGCTTTCCGACAGTCTCAGCCGTCGCCTCTTCGGCCACCCGCAGGCGGCGTTGCAGCAGGAAGTTCGCCTGAGCGGGCGCCCTTACACGGTCATCGGCGTAATGCCGCCTGGCTTCCGCTATCCCTGGCCCGATGTGGAGGCCTGGCTGCCCGTCCAATTGACGCCCGAGGCAGCGGCCAACCGCACCGAGTATCTCTTTCGAGCCCTGATCCGGCTGCCCCGGAAAGAAGGCGTGCGGGAGCGCCTGCAAGCCGAGTTGGACGCCCTGGCCGCCCGGCTGCGTCAAGAGCATCCGGTCAGCAACAGCGGACGCGGCATCCGGCTGATTCCGCTTCAGGAGCGGATGGTGGTGGGCGTGCGCGACTCGTTGGTGACGCTGTGGCTGGCGGTGGGACTGGTGCTGCTGGTGGCCTGCGTCAATCTGGCCAACCTGATGCTGGTGCGCAACATGGGCCGCGGCCGCGAGATGGCAGTGCGCAAGGCGCTGGGCGCGGGACGGCTGCAAACCTTGTGGCAGAGCCTGCTGGAAAGCCTCACCATCTCGCTGGCCGGCGGCGCGGCGGGGGCCGTCCTGGCCTGGCTCACCCTGGACGCCCTCAAGAGCCTGGCGCCGGAGGGAATGCCCCGGCTGGAACAAGCCGCCATCGACCAGCGCGTCCTGCTCTTCAGCCTGGGGTTATCGCTGGCCGCCGGCGTATTCTTCGGCATCCTGCCGGCTTTGCGCATGTCCAGGCAGGATCCGGCCAGCGCGCTGCAAAAGGGATCCCGCGGCGCTTCCGGCGGACGTTCCGCCAGCCGCTTCCAGCGCGGATTGGTGGCGGTCGAAGTGGCTCTTTCGGTGGTGCTGCTGATCGCCGCCGGACTGACCCTGCGCAGCTTCATCCAGGTCATCCAGCAGGACCCCGGATACGATCCCGAAGGACTGCTGGCCGTCAGCATCTACGCTCCTGACTACCGCTATCCCGAGCCGGCCCAGGTTCTCGGCTACTTCGACCGCGTTGTGGAAGGCGCCGGGGCTTTGCCGGGAGTGGAATCGGCCAGCTACTCCTCGGTGCTGCCCCTCTCGGAAGGAGGCAACAGTGCCTGGATTCACGTACGCGAAAAGCCGATTCCCCAAGGGCAGTCGCCCGACTTCGTCCACTACCGCATCATCGGACCGGATCTTTTCCGCACCTTGAAGATCCCGCTGCGGCGCGGACGCGTTTTCGAGGACAGCGACCGGGCCGGAAGTTCGCCCACGGCGCTGATCAACGAAGCCTTCGTCGACCGCTACTTGAACCAGGACGACGATCCGCTCAGTCTCCACCTGACCATCGGACCCAAAGGCATGTTGCCCTGGATGCGCATCGTGGGAGTGGTGGGCAACGTGCGCAACAATGGACTCGCCCAGCCGCCGGGTCCGGCCGTCTTCCTTCTGCGCAGCCAGCTTGATCTGCCCTGGCGAAGCGCCGAGTTGATTGTGCGCGCCGCGCCCGGGACGCGGGACAGCACCGCCGCCCAAGTGCGCGATCTGCTGCACCAAATCGATCCTCAGATCCCCGCCTACCGCATCCGCGACGTGGAGCAGGACATCGCTCAATCGGAGGGGCTGCGGCGCAGCGTCGTCCAGCTTCTGGGCGGATTCGCGCTGCTGGCGCTGATCCTGGCGGGCGTCGGACTCTTCGGCGTCGTCAGCTTCACGGTGGGACGCCGCGTCCCCGAAATCGGCATCCGCATGGCGCTGGGCGCAGCCCCTTCGCGCATTGGAGGCTGGGTGCTGCGCAACGGCTTGGTCCCGGTGGTGATCGGCCTGGTGCTGGGACTGGCTGCCTCCTTTCCCCTCACCGACCTGCTCAGCAATCAACTCTACGGAGTCCGACCCGGTGACCCCATGACCTTGTCGGCCGTCGCCTTGGGACTGCTCCTGGTGGCCGCCCTGGCCTGCTGGCAGCCCGCCCGCCGCGCCACCCGAACCGACCCCGTCCGCGCTCTGAGGGCTGAGTGATGGCATCCATCAGCCGGAAACCGCTATGGCTGGCGAGACGGCTGGTCGGCCTCTTCCCGGTCGAATTTCGGCGCGAGTATGGACGCGAAGTCCTCAGGACGCTGGACGCGCGGGCCCGCGAGGTCCGGGAACGCCCTCCCCACCGCCGTCTGCTTTTCTGGACCCGAGAATACCGTTCGCTGCTTCTTCAAGCCCTGAAACTGCACCTGAAAAGCCCCCGCCAGGGACGTCTCCGCCGGCAAATCCGGCCCACGAGGTGGAACATGCTGAGATCGCTTCCCGTCGACCTGAAACGCACCTTTCGAGGCTTGTCCAAGCGTCCCGGATTCACGGCCTTGGCGGTCATCACGCTGGCGTTGGGCATCGGGGCCAACACCGCCATCTTCAGCCTGGTCGACCAAGTCATGCTGCGCTCGCTTCCCTTCCCTGACGCCGAGCGTCTGATGATGGTTTGGTTTCACGAGTTAGACGATATTGAAAGCATCAATACGGCCACTCCCGCGGACTTCGCGGCTTGGCGCGATCAGGTCAGCGGATACGAGGCCATCTCGGCCTATTACTACTCCAGTCACGACCTGCACGCTGAAGGCAGCGAGCCAGAGAGCATCCGCGGCATCGCAGCCTGGGGCGATCTGCTGGGAGTGCTGGGAGTCGAACCGGCCTACGGACGCTCCTGGACGCCCGAAGAAGGCCGCCAGGTGAGCATCGCCAACGACGATAGGGCAGACGACCGCCCGGGGGTGATCGTCCTCTCCGATACACTGGCTGCGCGCCTTTACGGCTCTCCCCGAGAGGCCGTGGGAGAAGAGCTGCGTCTGAGCGGACGTCTGCACACCGTTCTGGGCGTCATGCCGCCCGGCTTCTACTTTCCCTCCCCGCAGATCGAGGCTTGGATGCCGGTTCAGCTTACTCCGCGGTCGGCGGCCGACCACACTCAATACTTGTTTCGAGTCCTGCTTCGGCTTCCCGATTCAGCGGGCGCGCGCCAACGGCTGCAATCCGCGTACGACGAATTAGCCCAGCGGCTGCAAGAAGAGTATCCCGCCGCCAACGGAAATGCCGGCATCCGCCTGATGCCATTGCAGGACGTGCTGGTGTCGGACGTCCGCGACTCCTTGGTCTTGCTCTGGATGGCGGTCGCCGCCGTCCTGCTGGTAGCCTGCGTCAACCTGGCCAACCTGATGCTGGTGCGCAACATGGGGCGGACGCGTGAGATGGCCGTCCGCAAAGCCTTGGGAGCCGGGCGCTGGCAGACCCTTTGGCAAAGCCTGCTCGAGAGCCTCACCCTGGCTGCTTCCGGGGGTGCAGCCGGCGTCCTGCTGGCCTGGTTGGGGCTGGACGCCGTCAAAGCCCTGGCACCGTCCGGCATGCCCCGTCTCGAGGAAGTGGCCATCGACCAGCGCGTCCTGCTCTTTTCGCTGGGACTGTCGCTGGCCGCCGGAGTCGTTTTCGGAATCCTGCCGGCTCTGCGCATCTCGCGCCAAGACCCCGCCTCAGCCCTGGCAGGCGGACGTACCACCTCCGGCGGACGGTCGGCCAGCCGCTTTCAACGCGGACTGGTCGTCGCCGAAGTGGCACTCTCGGTGGTGTTGCTGATCGCCGCCGGACTGACCCTGCGCAGCTTCCAGCAGGTGGTTCAACAGCATCCCGGCTACGAGCCCGAGGGATTGCTGGCCGTCACCCTCTCCGTCCTCAGCTACCGCTATCCTGAGAGAACCCACGTCAACAGCTTCTTCCAGCGCGTCATCGAGGAGACGCGGGCCTTGCCGGGCGTCGCTTCTGCCAGCTACAGCTCCGTGCTGCCGCTTTCGGGAGGCCGCAACAGCGCCTGGCTGCAGATCCGGGAGCGTCCTCATGCCGAGGGCCAAACGCCGCCTTCAATCTACTATCGGGTAGCGGGACGCGATCTCTTCAAGACGCTCAAAATACCGCTCAAGCGCGGACGCACCTTCCAGTCCGAGGACCGTCCCGAGTCCCCGCCGGTGGCCGTCGTCAACGAAGCCTTCTTCGAGCGCTACCTGGCAGAGTACGACCACGATCCCTTGAGCACCCACATCTCGCTGGGCCCCGTGGGACTGATGCCATGGACGCGCGTCGTGGGTATTGTGGGAGACGTGCGCAATCAAGGACTCGACCAAGACACCCGTCCGGCGGTCTTCCTGCTGCGCGAGCAACTGGCCTGGGACTGGCGCCATGCTCAGCTCATCGTCCGCTCGGCTCCGGGCACCCTCGACAGCACCCGGGCCCAACTGCGCGACATGCTGCAGCGCATCGATCCGCAAATCCCCGTCTACCGCATCCGCACCGTCGAGCAGGATATCGCCCGCTCGCTCGACCTGCGCCGCTCAGTCGTCCTCCTGCTGACCTCCTTCGCCATCTTAGCCCTGGTCCTCTCCGCCGTAGGACTCTTCGGCGTGGTCAGCTTCACGGTAGGACGCCGCGTCCCCGAAATCGGCATCCGCATGGCCCTGGGGGCGGCCCCTTCGCGCATCCGCCGCTGGGTCCTGCGCAACGGACTGGCCCCGGTGCTCATCGGACTCGTCCTGGGCTTGGCCGCCTCCTCCCTCCTCCGCGACCTGCTGAGCACCCAACTCTACGGCGTAACCCTGGGCGACCCCCTGACCCTCTCCGCCGTCACATTGGGCCTCCTCCTGGTCGCTGCCCTGGCCTGCTGGCACCCCGCCCGCCGCGCCACCCGCACCGACCCCGTTCAAGCGCTGAGAACGGAGTAAAGCCCCTTGCACTCCGCAGCCCTGGCGATCAAGGGAAAAGAGCAACCCTACAAACCCCCAAAAGGACCACGTCATCACGGTGTGACACGAGGCACCCGCAAAGCATCCTTCTGCCGCGTGGGACACCAAGAATCTCATCGAGAGCTTTCAGGGTCTGCCACGGCGGATTAAGCCCGACGGCCTGTCCCTTAAGGGAATTGATCGTGGAAAGCCGAATCCAAAGTCGGTAGCACGGCAACGCCGAGGATCAGTATGATGGCGGTATGGGGGAGTTCAGGCCCAGCTTTGAGATCACCAACCGGATGACCGCCGGTCTCACTCAGATTGAGCGGGCCCGCGGCTTTCTTGAGGCGGCCAAGCTGTCCGAGGCCTGGGTGCGGGAGATGGGACAGGACGCCTTGATCCGGGAGGCCCATCACACGACCCACATCGAAGGAACGCGCCTCTCACTCGATCAAGCTGAGAAGTTGTTGGAAGGCCAACCCGTGCCCGAGGCCGATCCTGACGATGTGCGGGAGTTGCTCAACTACAGGGAAGCCTTTGAGTTCGTCTCTCAGCACCTGGAAGATGGCGGGCCGATCACGCAAGGCCTGATCCGCGAGATTCATAAGCGTCTCGTAGCCGGCGTGCGGGGGGGAGCGGCTGATCCCGGTGAATACCGCACAGTTCAAAACTACGTCGTCAATTCGGTAACCGGAGAGACCGTGTATACCCCGCCTCCGGCACATGACGTCCCCATCATGATGGGCGAGTTAGTGGACTGGCTTAATCAAGAAGCAGAGATCCATCCCGTCCTTGTGAGCGGAATCGCTCAATTTCAACTGGTGCATATCCACCCTTTTCTGGACGGCAACGGTCGCGCCTCAAGGCTGCTCTCGACCCTGTGCCTTTACCGCACCGGATACGACTTCAAGCGACTTTTCACCATCAGCGAGTTCTACGACCGCGACCGGTCGGCCTTCTACCGAGCACTTCAAAGCGTTCGTAGGACCGATATGGACATGACCGGCTGGCTCGAGTACTTCGTGCAGGGCCTTACGACTCAACTAGGGGAGGTAAGAGAGCGTGGAGAGCAGGCTATCCGCCGGGACATCCGTGTCCAGGAACACCGCCTTTCGGATCGGCAGACCCGAGCCTTGGACCACCTTTTGAAGTCTGGAAGCCTCACCATCGGCGACTACGAGCGCCTATGCCCGGACGTGGCCCGCAGGACACTTCAACGCGACCTCAAGGACATGGTTGACAAGGGCCTCATCGAGCCGGAGGGCGAGACCCACCAGGCTCTCTATCGTTTAGCCAATCCACTTTGATTTTTGCGACATGTTTGCGACATCGTTTGCGACATGTTCGCGACATTGGTGGGCTGCTTGCGCGCGGGCGGAGGGTCCTTAATGACGACATCGGCGTCATCGGCGACTGGTGGGCTGCTTGCGCGCGGGCGGACGGCAACCTGACCGTCTGAGGAATGGCCAAGAAGTTCGGACGTGGGCTGCTCGCGCGCGCGGGCGGACGGCAACAAGGCTGGCCGGAACAGACTGCCCGCCCCGGACCAGTGGGCTGCTCGCGCGCGCGGGCGGACGGCAACTGCCCCGTTTCCATGCGCTCTTGCGGCGGGCGCCGCTGGTGGGCTGCTCGCGCGCGCGGGCGGACGCTCGATAACCTCGTTTTCCTTGAAGATGTTCGAGTGGGCTGCTCGCGCGCGCGGGCGGACGGCAACTGCGGTTGGCGGCAAGTCCGGGCTCGCTGAAGGCGAGCCATAGGTCAGCCCAGGGTAGAGCGGAGCCGCGGAGCGGCGCAGCGGCACCCTGGGTATCGGCCCTTGCAAGAATCCAAACGCTGTAAGCGTGGAATAAAACCCACGAGGCGATGGCCGTGTCAGCGCACTTCGGCGGAGGCGCGGGCGAGGACGGTGGCGGAGGTGTCGGACATCGACTTGTAGTAAGCGACGAAGCGCTCGGTTTCCATAGATTGGCGTCCAGACAAGTTGTGGGCCCAGCGGTAGGCGATGGGCTGGTACCAAAGTTGGGCGCGGACGCTGAAAGGCCCGCCTCCTGCGTTGACCGGGATGCTGTAGAGCACCTCGTCGCCGCCGCCCTGGAAATCCTGGTCGTCGGCCGCCGCGCCTTTGACCGAGATGTCCTCACCGGCGGTCGCCTTGTCGAACCCGTCAGGCAGGACGCGGTTGTCCTTGATGAAGCGGAGGGCGGTCAGCAGCCCGGTCGTCACCCGCTCCTGAGGATCAACCATGACCGCTTCGTAGATTTGCACCTGCTGGGGCGAATCGACGCGCTCGTAGTGGGGCTCGTAGCGTCCGCCGTTCGCGTCGTTGTCGTTGCCCTCGATAGACCCGTCGGCGTTGAAGCGCCCCGACTCGAAGACGGTCTGGCTTTGGGCGTCCATCACCGAGAAATGAATCCACACCCGCCGCGAAGGATAGGCGGTGGGCAACTTGTGCCCCGCCAGATTCTCGATGCGGACGGTGGCTTCCAGGCGTCCCTGGCTGAGTCGGGCCTGGGCGATCTCAACACGGGCCGCGGACGTTTCCAGGTGCTCGACCGTGCGCCGGGCCGCAGTGTCCAACTCCTGGGGCAGGGCCTGGACGCCCAGTTCGTCGCGGTAGCGGTTGAGCATGCGCATCATGAAGAAGTTGCCTCCCCTGAAGACGTGGCGCGAGAAGTGCTCCCGCGGCTGTCCCCATACGCTGGTGATGGGCATCTCTTCTTCGACCACCGGCATGTGGCAGGACTGACAGCTCTTGGTCTTGCGATAGGCGCTGTGCAGCCATTCCTGATAGGGCACCTGCTCGGGCAACTCGCCGATGACTTGGCCTTGCTCGTCCAGGGTGTGGGTGTAGAGGGTGTGGCAGGTGGCGCACAGTTCCGAGCTCTGAATGTGGGACGACTGGACCGGCAGGAAGCGGGAGGCCGAGTTCATGATGCGCCGGCGTCCCTCATCGACCTCAAAGGGACCGAAGATCTCACGCTGCCCCATGGGCGCGGCCTGGTCGATGACGAATCCGCCCACCATGCTTTCCCGCGTCCCCAGCTTGTCCTGGCGGATCTGGTGGCAGACGGCGCATGACACCCCGTCCGCTGCTAGAGCGGCGGCGGACGGCTGGGCCTGCTGGGCCAGTTGGCGGACGGGCAAATGGGCAAAGATCTGACCCTCCACTCCCTGGGCATGGGCTTGGGTGCGCGCCATGGGCATGTGGCACTTGGAACATTCGTCCTCGATGGCCGCCTGAGCCATTGGATGGTCGAGCACCTCGCGCCGCACTGCCGCCTGCCAGTACGGATCGCGGGCCGAATTGGCCATCATCGAAGCTCTCCAGTCGGCCCCGATGGAGACGTCCTGGCCGTCGGGGCTGGTGAGGTTGTTGTGGCAGGCCATGCAGCGGTCGGAGGTGACAAACATCTGCGGCACTGCTGCCCTCAGTCCGCCCGCCGGCTGATCTCCCTCGGACGAAGCCTCCTCGACCGAGCCCTCGCCGGAAACAGGACCCATTTCCAGAACGGCAGCCTGGGCTGATGCCAGCCATGTGATTGCTGACTCGATTTCAGGGCCGGAGGATAGGGGTCTCGAGATCTCGGCTTCTCCTGACCCGGCGGACGCATGCAGTTCTCCAAAGGTCCTACTCGAGGAGGAGCGGCCCAACCCGGCCGTCAAGGCCAGGATCATCACGGCTAATACTCGGATGCGCATGGCTACCGTCCTTCAGAAAGCGGCCCAAAGGGCTTTGATCTGCCGATTCTCCGGTCCACGCCTCCTGAAAGTGGCTCATTCGCGACCGCACTCGGCGAGACTGATCGGTCATGCATAATCACCATCCATCAAAGAGTCCGCCGTCGAACCAATCCCATAGGAGATAGACCACCAGGCGGGTGTCGCGGACGTCGTTGTCGGTAACCGGCAGCCGGACGCCCACGTTGAACATGACATGCTGGCGGCGGTTGAGGGTGATTTGAATCTGAGGCACGAGATCCCACTGGACGTCCTCGCCCGAAGCCAGTTCACGGGCGGCCAGCACTTCCAGCATGGGCGAATAGGTGCGCCCCCAGGGTCCGGCGGTGATGCTGCGTCCCAGCACGGCGCGCCAGAAGGCCTCCTGTTCGGCTTCATCGGTGTCGAAGGGCAATTCCAGTCCGGCTTGGGCGTGGAGGAAGAAGTCGGCCGGCAGAAGCTGCCCGTAGGAGGCAAAGGGCTCGAACTTGGCGGTGCCGCTGCCGAAGCCGTCATCTTCGTCGCCGGTGGGCAAGATGATCTCTCCGGTGAGGCTGAAGATCGAACCCTTTTCCAGCGAATGCCACAGAGCCCGCTTGACACCCAAGGCGATATCGCCCACTCCCGCCTGCCAGTCGCTGCCGCCGGATGTCCCGGACCGGGCCAGCTCATTCCAGCCGAAGGGAATGGCCAATTCGAACTGGTTGCGGGCGCCGAAGCGTTTCTCGTAAACCACTTCGTTGAGGACAGCTCCTTGGTCCTCCAGCGAGACATCGATGGTGTAAACGGCTTCGTCCTCGGGATAGGCCTTCTCGGTAAACAGGGCACGGGGAAGGTTCAATTCGCCTCGCGGCCATTCGTCGTTGGAGCAGAAGGTGCGGATGTGGTCGAGCGTGCGCTGCAACTGTTCGATGGTCATGGCCCCGCCCAGCGCCGGCATCAACTCGGAAAAGGCGCGAGCCGGACCGCCCTCGTGAGCCACCGCCAGCCAATCGCCATCGGGCTCGCGGGTAGCGAAAGTGCAGTCGGTAAAGTCGGGGAGCGGCGTATCAAATCCAACCTGCTCCAGCGGAGCCCCCCGCCCGTCCGTCCCATGACAGGTAGCGCAGGCCTGCATGTAAAGCTCCCGCCCACGGCCCAAGTCATCCTGCACGCCCGCCAGCCCTTCACCGGGAGGCGCTAGGGCCAGCAAAACCACGATCAACCAGGATGCTCCCCAGCCAGAGAACCTCCAAGGCTGCGTTTGGGACGTGTCCAACATGACTCTCTCCACTTCGTCGAGCCTGGCCATAAGGAGGACCGTACCCCCTGCTGCCCTGTTCGACACCCCCAGATTACCGTCCTTCAAGCCCACGGCCAAACACTGGCACTAAGCGCCGCTCGCCAGCATGGATTTTTGCGACAGGCTGGCGACATTCTTCGCGACAGGTTGATGACAGGGTTTGCGACACAACCCGCGTTGGAGCGCTTAGCGGTCAGACAGAAAAGCATCCAGCCAGTTTTGGCGCTGGCCTTCGGGAGGGATCCAGTCGGCGCTCCAGCCCAGCCATTGCAGGGCCAGGGCGCGACGCAGGAAGGCGGCTTTGGGACGGTCTCGGTCGTCGAGGCCATAGGCGTCTTCGATTTGGGTGATGTCTTCGGGTGTCCAGGGGCCGCTGGTGAGGGCCGCCAAGTCGAGCCATTGAGGGCCGACCCCGCACATTTCCCAGTCGATGGGGACGATGCGAAGGCCCGCGGAGGTTTCCTCGGCCAACACGTTGGAGGCGTAAAACTCACCATGGATGACGCCCTGCGGATAGGATTCGATGTCTTCCACCCTTTCCAAGAACTCATCACGCGCTGATTCGAATGCCTGGACTTGCTCCCGACCGTCCTTGGCCATCGTGAGAAAGCGGCCCGCCCGGTCAGCCCACTTCCCGAACCAGGCGGCGTCGAAGTGAAGGAGTCTGCTGTCGAGGTTGGGCGAATGATGAAGCGAGCACCCATGAAAGCGCCTCAGCCACTGAGCGGCGGCTTTCCAGGACTCCAGGCCACGTTCGTAGAGTTCCGCGCCCTGCACGCATTCGATAAAGAGCAGGCCGTTCTCGAACCCCAGCAAACGGGCCGTTCCAAGTTCATCTTGGAGCGGGGCAAGGAGGTCCAGATAGACCGCCGCCTCCCTGAGCGGATCCAGCGCGAATCGGGGCTTGGCGGCGGCGGCACCTTCCAGCATCGCGTCCACAGAGAGGTGTTTGCAGACGAGTTGGATCCTGCCCCGGGAGGGCGACTCGATCTCCAATTTCTCAATGGGAAAGCTGGAAGCCTTGGTGAGTGGGCCGCGTTCCCGAATCTTGAAGGAAGCCTCGCCCAGGCAGGCCTTCAATGCCGCCTGAATGGTCTTGTCGGGAAGCAACCTCACCCCGCTCAGCACAGCCCTGGCCGCGGATGGGACCACCTTGACCGTCAAAATGGTCCCCACCCCCGACCCTCTCAACAGAGTATATCGCAGGGCGAAAACGGCCCTATCAGGCGTTGAGGCGCTCAGCGTAAGGAACGGCTTCTCCTGACTCAATCCACCCCTTGAGCAGACGCAGGTACATAGCCCAGCAGTAGCACGACCTGCGGTAGTGGTCGTTGGCCTCGGGCCAGCCCAAGTGGTGAAAGCGGACTTGAGTGGCGCCGTCACCCTGGGCCTCCAACTCAAAGCCGACCCGGGTCCCCTGCCAATCCTTGTGGGCGTCGGTCAGGTGCAGTTCGAACCGCTTGTCGGCCACGCATTGAGAAACCTCAGCCCGCCACCGGTATTCAGGACCGAAGTCCAGCTTGTATTCAGAGCCCTTCTCAGGGCTCCCCTGGCTGTCTTGCGTCCACCAACGGTCGAGGCCGGCCGGAGTTGAGATGGACTGAAAGACTTTGCTCGGCGGCGCTTGGATCAAGAAGTCGTGATAGATGTCTGGCATTGCTTTTCCTCCTGAACATTTCTTTGCCGGCCCCCTGGCGCGGCTGCATCGTAAAAATATATTTTAACGATGCAGTATATTTTGTCAAGAGAAAAATTCCGACAGCCTGCCGAGTCGAATCTCACTCTCGATCAGCGTGATGATCTTGAAGAGGCCTTGCTCCATCGGTGAGGAGCCGACGACGCGAAGGGGGGCCGTCAAGGTTGCGGAGTTGGGGTGGACTAGGGCAGGTTCTGAAGATCGTCGAGATCTTTCGGCCGCCCGCTGGCCTTCTTGTTCAGCTTGAGATCTTCAAGATTGATGAGGGCGATTTCGACGCCGTCCACTTCATCGACAACCAACAAGGAGGTACCTAACACTCGCCGAGTTCAACAATCTCAAGAACTCTTTGAAGTCTGGCGGTATCCGGATCGTAGCCATAGTTCAGTTGACGGAGAAGTTCGACGGTTTGGAGACGTTCCTGGGGCGTCTTGCTCAGCCAGAATTCCTTGTCGCCGGCGTCCTCACCTAGCGAGGATACCGATAAGGTCGTTTTGTCCATTTTGACCTTTGAAATGGCGTTCACAGCCCGGACCTCCTTCACAGGATTATATCTCAGCGAAGCTCCACCGTGGTCTTCGGAGCCTAACCGGCCCAATTGGGAAATGGGCAATGCGGGCGGCGGCCAGTTTGTCCAGCCAGGCTGGTGATCAAGGTTGGCTGAAGAAATCGCTCAAGTGGCGGGCCACCAGGTTGGGATCGGTGAGGGGGAGGAAGTGGGGTCCGGGCAGTTGAAGCAGGCGGGCCTCGGGGATGGTCCGGGCGCTGCGCTGCGAGAGGGAGAGGGGAACGGCCTCATCCTCGCTGCAGTCGACCACCAGGGTGCGGGCTTGGATCTGCGGCAGGAGGCGCGAGACCTGGCCCATGACTTCGCCGGGTTCTCCCCAGCGCAGACGGCGGGCCAGCCGCATTCCTCCCAACGGTCCGCGGAAGGGGTGAGAGAATGATGCGCGATGACGCGCAGTGTAGCGACTCAGCTCATCGCCGCCGAGTCCTAAACGCCAGAACATGAGCGGCGCCAGGACCAGACCCGCCACCTCGCCCACAACCGGCGTGCGAAGGATCCGCATGGGCCAGGGGATGTTGAAATCGGGCCAGACGGGTGCCGACATCAGCACCAGCCGTTCCACCTTCTCAGGACGCACGGCCGCATAGTAGGCTGCCAGCACGGCGCCGGCATCGGTGGCGGCCAGGAAACGGACGGGCCGGCCGCAGGCTGCCTCCAGCGCCTCCAGCAAGGCAACCGACTCATCCAGCAAGCTGAGTCCGCGTCCTGCCATGGGGCTGGAGCGGCCCCACCCAGGCAGGTCGGGGCAGAGGCAGGTGAAGCGGTCGGAGAGGCGTTCGGCCGCCCCTTTCCACAGCAAGCCCGCAGTAGGGAAGCCATGCAGAAAGAGGACGAGCGGTCCTTCTCCCCGCAGCGTGTAGTGCATCCGGGGACAGGCGGGGGTGCTCACCGAACCCGAGCGGACGGGTGAGTCCTGAACAGGCCCCTCAGCCCTTCCTTCGGCCTGAGCATTGGAATCTGGCGGAGCGCCGCTCATGAGCTGCGGAACACCAGCCGCAAGGACGACAAGAAGACCCTCACCCCGCCGCCCAGAAAGTGGCGCAGGAAGGCGATCAGGACGAGCCCGGCGCGCGAGCGCAGCGCAAAGCAGGAGCTCAGCCAGTTGATCTGGAATTGGGGCAGCACCAGCAGACGGACGTAGACCGGCACTCCGATGCGGTTCCACAGGCGCCGCGAGCTGTAGAGCATCTGCAGAGTGGTGTTGACGAAAGCCACTTGGTGAGAGAGGCGCTTGTGGTAGAAGCGCCGGTCGCGCTGGGGCAGGACGGCTTGGCCTCCGCCCAGGGCGTCGTCCAGGATCTGGCTGGCGAACTTGGCCGAGCGCAGGGCCACCGTGACGCCGGCCGAGGAGATGGGATCCACCAGAAATGCCGTCTCCCCCACCCCCAACCAGTTCTCCCCGGCGGCCTGATCGGAGACATACTGCCGGAAGCTGCAGGTCTGAAGCGGACCGGCCACTCGGCTGCGGTCGGCGAACTCCTTCAGCAAGTCGACATCGGCGACAACATCCCAGTAGACGTCCTCGGCATCTTTGACCCCCGCGGCGGACTCCTCCCCAGATCCTGCACCGTTTGCCGCCAACGACCGGTAGCAGGCGGCCGGAATCACCATCCCGATGTCGGTGGTTCGAGAATCGACATGGATGTTCCAGATCCAAATGAGATTCGTCCCTTGATCGAGCAGGTAGAGGCGGGTCCCTTTTTCGTCGTAGTGGTGGCGGTGTCGCCGCCACAGGCATACTGAGTGCTCTCCCTGAAGGCGCTGTTGGACGCCGCAAGACCGGGTGACCAGTCGCGACCGTCCGCCGGCGTCGATGTAGAAAGCGGCCCGCAGCCGCCGCCCGTCCCCCAACTCGACACTCTCCACCCGCGATCCCCGCATGTGCACCTTGCGGACGCGCCCCTCGCGCAAGCGGCAGCCCGCCCTCAGCGCCTCGTCCAGGATCAGGCTGTCCAAGCGGCTGCGGTTGCCGTGGTAGGTGCGGTGGCTGCGCCTGATCATGCGCATGTAGCTCTCCGGCGGCAGCAGCCAAGCCTCGTTGGAAGGATGCCGAGTATTGCACCAGATGATCACGCCTGGCTTGACGGTCAGCACGTCCTGGCGGCGCAACTGTTCCAGGTCAAACCCGAGCCGGGCCAGAAGCACGGGCGTCTCCCAGTCAAAGGACTCTCCCAGCCGGTGCCAGGGAGGCGCTTCGCGTTCGACGATCGTCACCCGCCATCCCTTGCGCGCCAATTCCAGGGCGGCGGCCAAGCCTCCCAGCCCGGCCCCCAGGACCAGGACGTCGGGAGCGGCGGCCCGCCTGCCCTCTTTGGCGGAATCGGGAGAAGGCTGGGCAACGCTGCTCACGGCTCACCTCGTGGCGAAGGCTGCCGGGATTCCCTTGTGCCCCGTCCCCGCAGGGGCGCGCTGGCCTCGTGCATGTACTTGACGATCTCCCAGTAGCAGCCGGGCGCCTTGGCCTCGTGATAGGGAATACCGTGGTGCTGGCAGTACTTCTTAATGATCAGACGGGCTTTCTTGAGCCGGTTGCGGGGCATGTTGGGGAAGAGGTGGTGCTCGATCTGATGGTTGAGGCCTCCGAACCAAAAGTCGGCAAAGCGGTGAGACTGCAGGTTTTGGGCCGTCAGGACCTGCTGGTGGAGAAAGTCCAGGCCGTGATCTTCGTCGAGAAGTTCCATTCCCTTGTGGTTGGGGGCAAAGGTCGAGACCAGGAAGAGTCCGAACAGGCACTGGTGGATGGCGATAAAGACCAGGCCCGTTATCAGACTGAGCTCGCTGAACACCAAGAGGGGATAGAGGATAAAGTGCGACAGCAACAGCGGCACCTCCACCGCCACGTACTTGGGCCGCTGCTTGAGGAGGAAGCGCAGGCCGGTAAAGCGCATGTGCACGGAATAGAGCATCGCCAACGGGACGAAGTAGAAGGCCTGAAAACGGATCAGCAGTCGCATCAGCTTGCCCTTTTCGCCCGCTTGGCGCTGGGAAAAGACAAAGGTGTCGTAGTGGACGGCGGGATCGGAGCCGATCTGGTTGGGTTTGGCGTGGTGACGGTTGTGAGTGTCGAACCACCAGGAATAGCTGACGCCCACCAGGGGGGTGAGCGAAAGTGCCAGGACGTCGTTCCAAAAGGGCTTGCGGAAGATCTGGCGATGGCCGCAGTCATGGCCGACGAAGGCGATCTGGGTGTAGACTAGGGCCATGTAGGCGGCATTGGGGATCTGCACCCAGAGGCTGTCGAAAAGCACGATCACTGCAATCGCGGGGATCAACGCCGCGATCGTCAAGGGGACGCGCACGGCATAATAAAGCGGTTGGCGGTCCAGCAAGCCTTCTTCCCGGATGAGGCGCCGGAGAGCCGCGAACGAGGGTCCCGCAGCCATTGCGGCTACTGGAAGGGCAAGGCTTCCGGCGACGTTCTGCTTTGATCTCATAGGCATCTTTCTCGTTGCGTCGAGGGATCCATCGGCTGCTTGGCCGTTGAGCGCCCCCCTTCAAGTTGCGCTGCGAACTCCGCTTCCTGATGGATTCGTGAAAGTCCACGCAGCCGGCTCCAACGGTGACCCGGAAACCCACTCCCGGCAGTTCTCCTCACAGATTGAGCCCGTCGAAATGATTGGGTTCAGGGATACCACAACCGTTACGGCTTAGCAAGATTTGCCCCCATTTCCGTTGCCAAACATCTCAAGGTTATCTATCCAAGCGATCATTCCGGGGCTTAAGAGAGGGAGGCCAGTAGTCTTGAAAGAACCTGGTCGGAGTCGAAATGGGACTCGGCGAGGCGGCGGGCGGCGGCGGCGTGGCGGGGGTAGAAGCGGTTGACTTGGTCAAGAGCCTGCAGGAGTTGGTCGGGTGTGGAAAAGGCCAGCAGGCCCTCTCCCAAGGGCAGATGAGCGGCCAAGCCGGTGTCTTGCGCCAGGACGGGGCGTCCGCTGGCCAGGTAGCAGATGCTGCGGTCCGAGAACCATCCGCTGTTGGCCTTGACGTATCCCGACTTGGCGATGGCCAGTTCGCCCCGGCTGCGGCGGATGAAGTCCTGATACTCGTCGGGGGTGGCGGTAAGTTCGTCGGGATCGAGCAGCTTCCAGCCCTGGTCGAGCAGCAGCTTGAGATCCTTGGACTCGGCAGGATGGATGGAAAGGGCGGCGGCGAACGCATCTCGGCTGCGCTTGGGAATGTCGATGAATTCCCGCCAGGAGTGGGCCTTCTGCCCGAAGTGGACGCCCCGCCACTCGATCGATCCGTAGCT
>DATIPO010000134.1:0-10648 GCA_035471925.1 Acidobacteriota bacterium | reverse complement strand
CTATCTGCACGCACAAGACCGTCTCTTTCAGATGGACGTCACGCGCCGCCTTTTCAGCGGAACGCTGGCAGAGCTGGTGGGTCCCTCCGCCATACCTCAGGACATCCAACTGCGCACCTTGGGTCTGCGGCGGGCGGCCGAGAGGTCGGTGGACGCCTACTCGCCGCGCACGCGCCGGATGGTGCAAGCCTACGCCGACGGGGTCAATGCCTACCTCGATGAAGGCAATCCGCTGCCCCCCGAATACCCGGCCCTGGAACTGACGACGGTCGAGCCCTGGACGCTTCTCGACACCCTGACCGTGGCCAAGGGACTGGCCTTCGGACTCTCCTTCGACTTGGACGACATCGACCGAAGCGTGACCCTGATGACCTTTCAAGAGGCCGGCGAGTTGGGCGGATTCGATGGCGCGGCGCTCTTCTTCGAAGACACCTACCGCGTCGAGCCTTTGGACGGCACCGTTTCCATCCCCGAAGCCGGACTGGCCGGCAACTCGACCCGCGCCCGCCGCTCAGGCGAAGCGGGAAAAGAACTGGCGGCCATCGCCCAACGCATGCGCGAGATCATCCGTCCCGAGACCCTGCAACTGATGCGCAACTACCTGAGCAAGCTGGACGGCATGCCCGAGCTGCGCGAAATGCTCAGCCTGAGCCGGCGCGCCAAGGGCAGCAACTGGTGGCTCATCGGACCCGCCAACAGCGCCACTGGAAACGTCCTCTTCGCCAACGACCCCCATCTGGCCCTGGATACGCCGGCCACCTTCTATGAGGCTCATCTCGAGGTGGCTGAAGATCCGGCCTTGGGGGCCATGAACGTGGCGGGAGTCACCTTCCCGGGCGCCCCCAACTTCGTGCAGGGGTGCAACGAGGTCATGTGCTGGGGATCGACCGTCAATCCTCTGGACGTCACCGACATTTACCAGGAGACTCTGGTCGTTAACTTCCCCGTGGGAGGCTTCCCTCAGATCATGGGCACCCGTTTCGGGGACGATATCGAGCCGGTGGAACTCCTGGGCCAGGCATTTCGGGCAAACGACCCTACCAGCGGAGTCGAAGACGACGTCGAGCAGCAGATCGTCGAACCTCTGAACGGGGGCGTAACCCTGGTCGTCCCGCGCCGCAACTTCGGTCCCATCGTCGACTTCACGCCGCCAGCCGTTCCAATCGGAACCTTTGACGTTCCAGCCATCAGCGTCCAGTACACCGGCTGGGGGGCTACCCGCGAGGGAGAAGCTTTCTTCCGCATCGCCCGGGCCGAAAGCGTGGAGGAATTCCGCGAGGCGCTGCAGTTCTTCGACGTCGGCTGGCAGAACTTCGCCTACGCCGACATCCACGGCAACATCGCCTACTTCACCAGCGCCGAGATGCCCCTGCGCGAAGACCTTCAGGCCGAAACGGTGGCCGGAGTGCCGCCTTTCTTCATCCGCGACGGCACCGGAGCCGCTCCTCACGAGTGGATCCCGCTGCAAGGCGAACCCCAACCGGGACAAGCTCTCCTCTACGAGATCCTGCCTTTTGAGGAGATGCCGCAACTGGTCAATCCCGCCCGCGGCTGGATCGCCAATGCCAACAACGATCCCATCGGCGTGACCCTCGACAACAATCCCCTCAACCTGCTGCGTGCAGGTGGCGGCATCTTCTATCTCAACCCCGGCTACACCAGCCCCAGGGTGGGACGCATCGCCCGCCGCATCGAGGAAATTCTCGACGGCGAAGACCGCCCCGTGACCCTCGAGGACATGAAGGAACTGCAGGGCAACAATGCGCTGCTGGACGCCGAACTCTTCACGCCATTCATCCTGCAGGCCTGGGACAACCTGCAAGATCCCGGCATTCCCGAGTCGCTCACTTCCCTGGCCTCCGATCCCGGCGTGGCCGAAGCCGTGGAAAGGCTGCGCAACTGGGACTTCTCCACTCCTACCGGCATTCCCAGGGGCTACGACCCCGGAGACGATCCTCTCGACCTTCCCGAGCCCAGCCAGGACGAGATCGACGCCAGCGTCGCCGCCACCATTTACAGCGTCTGGAGGGGGCAGTTCGTGCGCATCGCCATGGACGAACCCATTCAGGCCGCCACCGGTCAGGCGGGCCTGGCTCCCCCCAGCGAGGTGGCCTTGGCCGCCATCCTCCACCATCTGCGCACCTTCGACCAGAACCAGGGAGTGGGAGCCTCCGGCATTACCTTCTTCGATCCCGGCCTGGAGGTCGACACTGCTGAGCAAGCCCGCGACGCCGACATTCTCCTGGCCTTGCGCGACGCGCTCGGACTGCTGGCCAGCGACACTTTCGCGCCTGCTTTCGGCGAGTCCGCCGAGCAGGACGACTACCGCTGGGGGCGCCTCCACCGCATCGTCTTCAACCATCCCCTGGGAGGGCCCTTCAACATTCCCGTGGCCGGCCAGCTTGACGACCTCGACGACGGCCTGCCCGGCGTAGCGCGCGCCGGCGGATTTCAGGCGGTGGACGCCTCCAGCCACTCGGCCCGCGCCGACGGACCCAACGAGTTCATGTTCGGCTCGGGACCGGCCCGCCGCTTCGTGGGCGACCTGTCCCCGGACGGCGTCGCCGGCGAGCAGGTCATCCCCGGAGGGCAGACCGCCATCCTGGGCACTCCCGACTACGGCGGACAGTTGCCGCTGTGGCTGACCAACCAGTACCACCCCTTGCGCTTGAGCCGGGATCAGGTCGAGGCCGGACAGGTCTCGGAGCAGGTCTTCCTGCCCCGCACCTACGATTTCTTCTTCCCCTTCCTGCAGGGGGATAACACCCTCTTCACCGCCTTCGCCGCCGCCAACAACCTCAGCGACACGCTGGCGCTGGAGATCACGGCCTGGTCGGCGGACGGCCAGGACGCCGGATTCCCCGTCAATCCCTTCAACCAGGATCTGGCGTCGGGCCAGCAGGTGGCGCGCCTGGGCAGTGAACTCTTCGGACTGTCCGCCGGCGATGAGTTCGGCGGCTGGGTCGAGATGCGGGGGATCGCCCCAGAGGACGCGCCCCAGCTCGATCCCTTCCTCTCCACCTTTACCCAGATCGGAAACTTCGGCTTGACCCGCCTGGACGGAGCCCTGGGCTTGACCGAAGCTTCCGGACAACTGCTCCTTCACCGCGTCTACTCAGGACCCACTTCTTTCGGTCTCAGCGATCAGGCCGAGGAACGCGCGGCTTCAGAGACGGTTTTGCGGGTGGTTAATCCCGGCACCGATCCGGTGGACGTGGAACTGCGCCTGACCCAGCCCGACGAGATGGGATTTGTGGGTCCGCCCTCCACCATTTTCCGATCCATCGCTGGAAAGGGACTTCTGAGCGGAACCGTCAGCGAACTCTTCGAGGTGGTTTCGGTGCGAAACGGCCGCATCGAGATCATTGCCGCCGACGGAGGAGGCGTGGCCGCCATGGGTTTGGTCACCGTGGACGGCAAGACTTCCTTCGCCATCAACGCCGTCCCCGGCAACGGCTCCAAGTTCATGCACTCGGCCCAGTTCGCCGTCACCGAGGCCATCGTCACCCAGGTCAAACTGACCAACACCAGCGAGTTCCCGCGCCGCTTCCGCTGGACCTTGCTGCCGGAGAACGGCGCGCCCTTCACCTCGGACATCATCAACCTGCAGCCCGGACAGAGCTTCGCCGACTCGTTAAGGACGGTTGCAGAGCCCATCGTGGCTTCGCTGACGGTACAGACCGACGGCCCCGGAGTGATCGGCGACGTGGTCTTTTGGGACGACAACAACTTCAACTTCGCGGCCGCCATGCCCCTGCAGACGCGGCCCTTCAGGCAAGCCGTCTTCGGCCACGTAGCCAACATCCAGGGCCTCTTTTTCACGGGACTGGCGCTTTTCAACACGGGCTTGGAGCAGGCTCAGATCGAGATCGAAGTCTTCGGTTCCGACGGAGCGCCAACCGGCAACGGAATGCTCTCCCTCGCCCCAGGCGCCCGCACCTCACAGACCTTGGCCGAACTGGCCCCGGGTTCGGAGGAGCAATCAGGAGGCTTCATCATCGTCACCTCCGACCAGCCCCTGGTGGGACAGGAACTCTTCGGCACCAACAACCTCTCCCTCCAGTCCGCCGTCCCCCCGCTGATCGTGAGGTGAAACGGTTTTGGAGACGCGAGAGAGTGTCGCGTCTCAAGGAGCACTTCCTTGCTTTCTGAGAACCCCGAATGAAGGTGTGAAATACACGTGAAAGGAAAGCAATCGATGTCCGAAAAGAGCCTCGGCGACCCCCGCCTATTCAAGACCATCATCAACCACGAAGAGCAATGGAGCATCTGGCCCGAAGACACCAGGCTCCCCAGCGGCTGGAGGTATATCGGCACATCAGGCAGCCGCGAAGACTGCCTGCGCCACATCGAAGAGCAATCCCGCCAACGGGCCCTGGCCTACTACGAGAGCCTGCGAAGCGACACTCTCAAGCCATGAGTCAGATGGCGGGCTCTCGGCCCCGGGGCTCACCGCTTACGCCGAATACCCGTGCTTGCTCAGCGGCAGGCTGCTGACGCGCTGGCCGGTGGCGGCGAAGATGGCGTTGCAGATGGCCGGGGCCACCGGCGGCAGCGCGGGTTCGCCCAAGCCGGTGGGAGAGTAGTCGCTTTGGATGAAGTGAACGTCTACCTGGGGCGTCGCGGGCATTCCCAGGATGGGGTACTGGTGGAAGTTGTCTTCCTGCACGCGTCCCTTCTCCATCGTGACCTGCAGCCCCAGCGCAGTGCTGAAGCCGTCGATCACCGAACCCTGGCACTGATTCTCGGCGGCGCCCAGGTTCACGATGGGGCCGACGTCGCCGGCCACGGTCACTCGATGCACTTTGAGGCGCTTGTCGGCGTCGACGCTGACTTCGGCCACTTCAGCGATGTGGCCCATGTGGCTGAAGTGAAATGCCAAGCCGCGTCCCCGCCCCTCGGGCAGAGGCTTGCCCCAGCCGCTCTTTTCCGCCGCCAGCCGGATGACCGCGGCGGCGCGTCCCGTGTGCAGGGCGCGGGGGTTGCCGGATTCCATCCAGCGCGGCTCTCCCATCACCTCCAGCAGGAATTCCAGGTGATCGCGTCCGGCCGCCACGGCCAGTTCGTGCAGGAAGCACTGCACCGCAAAGGCGATGCCGTTTGAGCCGGGCGCTCTCCAGTATCCGCAAGGAGTGGCCAGGGGCATCATCGACTGGGTGATGCGGAAGTTGCTCAGCAGGTACTCGGGAAACTCGCTGCGCCCCAAGCTGCCGGCGGCCACGGGACGCTCTCCGTCGTCGCTGAAGGTGATGAAGTGATCTTGCCAGGCCGACAGTTTGCCTGATGAGTCCACCGCACCCTTGAAGGAGTGGAAGCCCGCCACGCGGTAAAAGTCGTGGGCCATGTCGTCTTCGCGCGTCCACTGCAGCTTGACCGGCGCGCCGGCCTTTTGCGAGATGGCGGCTGCCTCGCAGACGTAGTCGTTGACCAGCCGCCGGCCGAATCCTCCTCCGATGCGGGTCTGATGAAGCGTGACTTTCGCTTCGGGGATTCCCAGAGTGTGGGCCACCTTGCCCAGCGCGCTTTGGGGAGTCTGGGTGGGCGCCCAGAGCTCTACCGCGCCGTCCCGGAACCAGGCCGTGCAATTCTGCGGCTCCAGCGGGGCGTGGGCCAGAAAGGGGTATTGGTAGAAAGCCTCCACGATCTTGTCGGCGTTCTCGAAGGCCTGCGCCACGTCGCCTTTTTCCCGCAGGAGCGTTCCGTCCCCTTTGGCCAGTTCATGTGCTTTCTCGACTGAACTGCTCCAACTGTCCTTGGACGCGCCCTCTTCGTCCCAGGTCACCTTGAGGCGGCGCTTGGCGCTGATGGCGGCCCAGGTCGAGGTGGCGACGATGGCCACGCCGGGCATCAGCTCATCGACGTGGTCGTTGCCCTCCAGTACGAATGCGTCCTTGACGCCCGCCAGAGCGCGCACCTCGTCCAGGTTGGCTTCAGCCACCTTGCCCCCGGTGGCGGGGCATTTCTGATAGGTGGCGTAGAGCATTCCGGGCACCTTCTGGTCGATGCCGAAAAGAGCCTCTCCCGTCACCAGGGCACGGTTGTCGACGCCCGTGATCCTTTTGCCCAGCAGCTTGTACTGGGAATGCTCCTTGAGAGCAACGGCCTCGGGATCGGGAAGCGGCACAGCCGCGGCTTTCTCCGCCAACTCTCCGTAGCCCAGCCGGCGACCGCTGGCCTCATGGACGACTGCGCTCTTCTCGGTCCGGCACTCGGACGCCTCCACGCTCCACTGCTGGGCGGCGGCAGCCACGAGCATGTGGCGGGCCACCGCACCGGCCTTGCGCAGCGGATCCCAGTTCAAGGGGATAGCGAGAGAGCCCCCCGCGAACTGACGCCCGTATCGTTCCTCATCGATCTCCGACTGCTGGACCTCGACATCGGCCCAATCGGCATCGAGTTCCTCGGCAACGATCATGGGCAAGGCGGTCTTGACTCCTTGCCCGATTTCGGGATTCTTGGCGAAGATCACGATCTTGCCCTGGCTGGGGATGCGGACATAGCCGTTGGGCGCGAATTCCTTATCGCCGTCCTGGCTGGCGGCCAGCAGGCTGCCGGGCCCCGATCCCAAGCGGAAAGCCAGCACCATGCCCCCGCCGGCCAAGCCCGAAACCTTGAGGAAGAGCCGCCGGTTCATGGGGTCGGCGCTGGTTCGAGCGGCCCTCTTGTCTTCCACTTCCTTGGTCAGGTCATGAAGTCCTTGGTAAATCATGAGCCGATCTCCTTCCCGCCGTTCATCTTGCCGGCGGCCGATTCAATGGCTTCCCGAATACGGAGGTACGTCCCGCAGCGACACAGATTGCCCGCCAGGGCCTCTTCGATGTCTTTTGCACTGGGCTTGGGATTCTCTTTCAGTAAGGCCGCGGCCGACATGATCTGGCCTGCCTGGCAGTAGCCGCACTGGGCCACGTCGTGTTCGATCCAGGCCTCTTGCAGCGCGTGCAGCTCACCATCCGTGGCCAAGCCCTCGATGGTGGTGATCGGCTTGTCGGCGACCGCCTGAGCCGACGTCAAACAGGATCGCACCGGCACTCCGTCTACATGCACGACACAAGCCCCGCACATTCCGATCCCGCACCCGTACTTGGTGCCCACCAGTCCCAGGCTGTCGCGCAGCACCCACAACAACGGCGTGGCGGGATCAATCTCTTCCACCTGGTGCTCCCGCCCATTAACCTCTAATCGTAAAGCTGACATCTCCCACCTCCCAGAAATCCGAGCGGCCTGCACCTGCACCGCGAAACCGCACACTTGGCAAGTAATCTCCATGTTACTCCTTCAACCCTTGCCAACCAACCACTCGGAGGCGATCCCTCCAAGGAGCTTCGACCTCGGCGCTGTTCCAGCTCCACAACGATGATCACTGCTAGGAGAGCTACTGGACGACCTTGACGTTTCAAGTCCCCCGCTAAGGACCCGGAATTGGGCGGTGCGTGAATAACACCTTCCCGCGTCGGTTATAGCTGCCCCTCGGGAGCTTCGGTGGCTGGAGGCGCAGGGCTTGTGGCGGCCGGGGACGGTGGCGGCCCACGACGATCACCTTCAGCAAGGCGGCGGCAGCGAGAAGGAGAGCCCGGTTTCATGAGATCGGTTGAGGTGATCAGAGTGCCCTGAGGCACCTTGAGGGCTCGGCCTTGGCTGCTCGGCGAGCCGGCAGGTAGGCGGCCAAGAAGCCGGCGGAGATTAGAAGGGTCAAGCAGACGGCCCAGGTCAGCACTTGGAGCCGGGCGCTGCCGAAAACGAGATCGCCAAAGAGGGCGGAGACAATCAGTGAGAGGGTCACGCCAATGATTAGGCCCCTCCCCATGACTGCCGAGGCATGGGCAAAAATCAATCGCCTGATTTCCTCGGGTGTGGCACCCAGCGTCTGACGGACCGCCAACTCGGGTATCCGCTGGGTGACGATGAAAGACATCAGGGCGTAGAGGGCGATCATGGAGAAAACCAGTGCCACGGAGCCCAAGGCCAAGGCCAAGATCGTCCAAGACCGGGGCTGAGCAAAGTCCTCCGCCAGGATCTCGTTCATGGGCCTGACCCACGAGAGTTCGATCGCGGGGTCCAAGGCTCCCACCATATCCTTGACCATTGAGGCGAATTGAGCGGGATCTCCTTGCACCCGAATTACCAGGTGCTCGCGGCTGAGGTCATGAATGAAGCTGTCGGAAGGCGGTTGCAGGTAATGGAAGTAGAGACCAGCCTCTGCATCGCCCAGAAAACCCTCGTGGAGCACGTCTGAGACGACGCCGACGACTTGATAAGGCTTGTTCGCCCCCAGCAGTACAGTCTGTCCGATAGGCTCGGAACCCAAGTAGGCCTTCACCAGGCTATCGTTGACCACCACCGTCGGTTCAGATTCCCGTCGCTCCGGCAAGCGCCCCATCAGCAAGCGCAACCCAAGGGCCTGGAAGAAGTCAGGACTGACTTGGGCGAAAGCAACCTGCGGAGCTAGGTCTTCCCTGCCCGGGAACTGAATCGTCATCGATCCTCTGGCAACCGCCGGAAGACTGGACGAGATCCCGGCGGCGGTGACTCCGTCAACCGCTTGAATTCGCGTCAGCAAAGTGTCGACAGCATGTCTCTGAACTTCACGGCTGGGATAGCGGTCCTCTGGAAGGACGAATAAAGCCGCCAGAACGCCTGCGGGCCGATAACCCAGATCAACGGTGATGGCGTCGAGAAAACTGCGTGTCAATATCCCCGCGGCGATCAAGAGAACGACCGTGATGGCTAATTGGGCTGAGACAATCAAGCCGTTGGCTCGGATCCGAACGGTTGAGCCGCCGGAAGGAGAAGCTGAGAACCCTAGGCGATCCTGAAGGCGACTTTTTCCGACGGACCACAAAGCCACTCCGCCCAACGCAAAGGCTGATAAGAGGGCCGACATGGTCAAGAGGAGGAAGGGCCGGGGTGCAAAGAGGCTGAAGGTGCGGATGCCCGGGATCTCTTCCGGCCAGCTTTGGGCCAGGAACCGGAAGGCAGCGGCAAAGGTCAGAAAGCCCAACAAGCCGCCGGCCACGGCAAGCAGCAGGTTCTCGGTGAGCAGGTCTCCCGCTAGGCGGGTTCGGCTCTCGCCCAAGGCCGCCCGGATGCTGAAGTCTTTCCAGCGGCGGTTGATACGCGCCAATTGAAGCGTGGCCGAGTTCAGGAGAGCGATTAGCAGTACCATCCCTACTCCGCCGCCCAGCCACAGCAAAGGCGTCGACAGCTTGCCGTAAAGAGCCTGCCGGAGATCTTCAACGATGGGTCGGGGGCGATCGAACAGGCCAGCCACCTCTGCCGCCACCTGACTGTTGGAGTAGCCCTTTCTCCTCTTGGCGATGCAATTGGAGAAGCGGTTCTCGGCTTGGTCGGAAGGCGGCGGCCGGTAAGGAAGCCAGACCTGCGTGGCTGCGTCGGGGAATGCAAAGCCATCGTGCATGATGCCGACGACGAGATAGTCTCTCTCGGCTATCTGAACGAATTGACCCGCCAGAGGCCGCTCGCCGAAGAGCCGCCGAAAAAGCGCAACGGCGAGCACAACTTCGCTCTCAGGATGCTCGCCTTTCCTTGCGGACAGCCATCGCCCTGCCAGAGGAGGCGTATTCACGATGGAAGAAAAGCGGGCCGTCACCGCCGTGTAGGCGGCCTTGAACCTCGCCTGCCCATTAGAGATGCCGACTTCGCCGCCACCGTAGAGAGCGACCTGCTCCAACGACTCGCTGGCATCCAGCAAGGCCAAGTAGTGAGGATAGGACATCCCCAAGCGGTGCCCGCTTGGCCGCTTGGCCGGCTCTTCCCAGATGCGCACAATCTGGTCGGCCTCGGGATAGGGGAGCCGTACCAGGAAAATGTGATCCACGAACGCGAAAACCGTGCTCGCCATCCCGATGCCAATAGCGAGGCAAACCACTACGGCGCCCACCTGCAGAGGCTCTCTTCGGACGGACCTCAAGGCGTATCGAAGGCCAGGCACCTTCGCCACTCTCCTTTCCAAGGCGGCAATGCGGTTAATACTGCCGCAACGAAACCGCCTCCTGAAAGTCCTCGCGCCTCCATAGTCCGTTCCAAACCTTTTGGACCCGTCCGGTCCCATCCACAATTAGGGTAGAAGGACTTCTCGACAGCTTTAGGGCTTCCATTTGCCTCTCGTCAACCCGCAGCACCGGGCCAGGCCAAGAAGATCCTCTCGGGCTAGGTCTTCCGTTCATTGGGCAGATTAGCAACTCCTAGGAAATAAGCGTCAAGTTCAAATTTGTTCAACCTATTATAATCTAACTCAACTCCATCGCTAGGAGACCTTGACTTGTGATTAAGGGCGTCACGCGGTTCGCAGCTATGGGTAACAAGGCTACCTCTTCGACAAGATCCTGGGTTGGGCGCCGGGCAGGTCGGAGTAGAAGGACCGTTACCGCCGCAAGCGTTTCCACCAGCGGCGGGCGGTGGTGCGGAGGCGGGATTTGAGGGGGAGGCGGTCGGGTTGGATTCCCTTCAGAGGAGCCTGGAAACCGCGGGCGCCGTTGGACTTGATGATTTCGGCGGTTTCGTTCCAGATGGGCTGGGGCTGGGAGCCGCCGGCTTTCATCTGCATGGTGCCGCTGCGCCTTTTGTAGTGGGCCGCCGTGGAGTAGTGGACCACGAAGCTGCGGCGGGTCTGGGAAGAGTCCCTGACCAG
>DATIPO010000133.1:0-1889 GCA_035471925.1 Acidobacteriota bacterium | reverse complement strand
GCGGAGAGGGCACCAATAAAGAGCGGGGACTGCAAGGCAGCGGCCTCACAGTCCCCGTTGCCCTGCTGGGCGGTTGTCCTCGCTCCTTATTGCACAAGGAGCTATGCGGTTGTCCCTCAACCCTCTGTGTCTATACTGGTGAGACAAATCGCGCCGGCCATTTAAGCTCGAACCGAGAGGGCGACGGAGGGTATCTACCATGCCTGAGAACCAACGCACCCACACACACTCCAACGGCGTGACCAGCAAAGACGTACCACCCACGGAAGTCACTCCGCGTGCCAAGCGCAGGAGCTTCTCCGCACAGTACAAACGGCGCATCCTCGAAGAAGCCGATGCCTGCACCGAGCCCGGAGCGATCGGCGCGCTCTTGCGCCGGGAGGGGCTCTACTCCTCGAACCTGACCCTATGGCGCCGCCAGCGGGAGGCAGGAGGGCTCCAGGGCCTTGCGCCCAAGAAGCGTGGGCGCAAGCAGTCCGAGCGTGCTGCCCTACGTGAGGAGCTCGATGTGCTTCGCCGGGAGAAGGCGCGGCTTGAGGAGCGCCTGGAGAAGGCTGAGACGATCATCGAGGTCCAAAAAAAACTCTACACGCTACTTGGGCTGCCCCCGGAAGAGACCGGGCGCACCGCCAAGAGTTGACGGCAGCCGCCGAGGGCCTGGCTGAGCGCGTGGGCACCTCGGCAGCTTGCCAGGCCCTGGGTGTACCCCGCAGCAGCTTCTACCGTGCCAGAGTACCGCAGCAGTTGTCACCGGAGCCCGCGCCGAGACGCAAACCCGGACGGGCACTCAGCAACCAGGAGAGAGCCACCGTGCGAGAGACCTTGAACAGCGAACGCTTCCAGGACCAGTCCCCCCGTCAGGTGTGGGCCACGCTCTTGGATGAAGGCCGCTACCTGTGCTCCTGGCGCACAATGTATCGCGTGCTCGATCGGCACAACGAGGTGCGCGAGCGCCGTAATCAACTGCGGCACCCGGCCTATGAGAAGCCGGAGCTGTTGGCCAGGGCACCGAACGAACTCTGGTCATGGGATATCACAAAGCTCAAGGGACCGGTCACGTGGACGTACTTCTACCTCTACGTGATCCTCGACGTCTTCAGTCGTTACGTCGTCGGGTGGATGGCCGCCGAGCAAGAGTCATCGGCCCTGGCCCGGGAGCTCATCGAGCAGACGTGCCAGCGGCAGGGCATCGACCGAAACCAACTCGTGCTGCACGCCGATCGTGGTCCGTCGATGACGTCAAAGACGGTGGCGCAGCTCTTGGCGGACCTGGGCGTGACGAAGACGCATTCGCGTCCCCACGTCTCCAATGACAACCCGTACTCAGAGGCGCAGTTCAAGACGATGAAGTACCGTCCGGACTTCCCAGAGCGGTTTGGTTCGCTGGCCGACGCGCGGGCCTGGGGAAGAGTCTTCTTCCCGTGGTACAACGAGGCGCACTACCACAGCGGCATTGGACTGCTCACGCCAGCGCAGGTCCACTACGGGCAGGCCGACCAGGTACAGAGGCAGCGGCAGCAGGTGCTCGACGTGGCTTATACGCGACACCCGGAGCGGTTTGTGCGGGGTCTGCCGAGCGTGCCGGAGCTACCGGAAGCCGTCTGGATTAACGCACCGAAGCAGGAGCCGGAGCAAGAAGATACCAAAGAACACCCCGTTGTCGTCGTAGCGGCTGTGGACCCTGTGGTCAGGCCGGAGCGCCGCGGAGGGCTGTCCATAAGTCCACAGCCGATCATGCCGGCACGCCCGTCCATACAGGACGCAGTGCTGCTACACTAAATTCACAGCCGGACTGTCTCAAAGGTGTTGACACATACCGGCCAGCAAGTGTAAACACGGCCTGCTTCATCTTTGATACTTTGTAGCAGTCGATGTTATCAAGTTAGAGC
>DATIPO010000132.1:0-1807 GCA_035471925.1 Acidobacteriota bacterium | reverse complement strand
GCCCTTGGGGTAGGTCGGGAACTCACCCGCCTGGGAATCCACCTGCACGTTGGGGAACACGTTGCCCGCAATGAACTTGTCCTGCGGATTCAAAAACTGGACGGCCAGTTCGGTCTGGAGCGGGTCTACGACGCCCGCTTGATTGCGGTCAGGCATTTTTGTCCTCCAATGAAAAAGGGCCCGCTGGCGTTGAGGCCGGCGAGCCCTAAGGGAAAGCGTTGTCTGGTAGCCCGTTAGGCTTTGGTTCCCATCGGGTTGACGTAGATTTCGCGGGTTTGGTCCGCTCCTCCGGCTGCCTCGAAGAGGGCGACACCGATGATCGCTTCTCCGGTGGTCGCAGGCACGACTTTGCCGGCGGCGTCGAAGGCCAGCTCGTCGTACAGGTTCCAGGCCGCGCCGGAAACCACCAAGGATTTTCCAGCGAGTACTGCCGTACCCTGCTCGCCGGCTTTCGGGGCGCCTTTGAGGATGCCCCCGGCTTCACCGTCTCCCGATTTGACCCATTCCCCGCCGGCGTCCTTCTTGACTCCCAGGTTGGTGTGGGCCGAGAGATCCACTGCGGCCACGGCCGCTTCTCGAATCTGAGTTCCGCCTTCGGTCGGCATGATTCACTTCCTTTCGGTTGCTGCATGTGAATTGAGCATTACGAGGCGGCAGCCTCGGCGTAGTGGCTCTGATAGAGCTCGGGGTGCTCAGAGAAGACCTGGGCCTTGGCCTCGGCCATGGTTTTGGCCTCGCCCTTCTCGATCTTGGCTTTGGCCAGCTTCTCGACCTTGCCGGATGCGCTGTTGTCCTCGTCGCCTCCAGAGTGCCCGAACTCCTTCGTGATCTTGGCCTGCTTGGCCATTTCGTTCGCCGAGGCGATCAGCGCCTCGACCTGCTTGGCGTCCCCGTCCTCCTGCTTGAGGATGAGTTCGGCGTAGACCTTGGCCTGCTTGCCTCCGACCGCCCTCGGGTACTTGGCGCTCAGTTCGGCAGCCAGTTCGGTGACGCGGGCCTTGTGCTCCTGCTCCTCGCGCCTGGCCCGCTCCTGGGCCAGCTCCTGCGCCAGTTCCTCGTTGCGGGCCTCCAAGGACTTGAAGCGCTCGTCCAGATCCTCGTCGGGTTGCCCGCTCCGCTCCGCGCGGGTCTTTTCCGGTTGTTCCGGCTTGACCCCCTTCGAAGACTCGGAGGCGGCCTTCACGGCCGGTTCCGGCTCGCCGGCGCGGTCGTTTTCGGAGGCTTGCCGCTCCTCGTCGGAAGCTTCGCTCTCCGGAGTGCGGCTTTTCTCTTCCGCGGCGGCTTGGGCGTTGTTCTCGATGGTTTCTGAAGGCATTGCTTCTCCTTTCGCTTCGGGTTCATCACCCGCTGAGTCGTTTTGATTCACTTCAATGGGCGAATCGCTCGCGGCGGCCCTCAGCAGCTGGGCGAAGGCTTCCCGCTGATCCGATTGCCCGCCGAGCAGCTCCGCGGTGGCAGCCAGCTTCCGAGCCTGATCATTCCTGGACACCAACGGCTCCAACTCGCCGCCGTAGGTCCGCAGGACCTGTTGCCAGTCTTCGGCGGCGAGATCTTCGCACTCCGCGGCGTCGGCCAGCCGGAGGGTCATCTCGTCCACCAACCGCCGGTCGCCTGCGTCGGCGCCTCCGGTCAAGGCCTTGCCCAGGACGTCCTTCACCGCCGAGAAGGCCCTCGATCCCCTCTGTCCGGGCGAGCGGATGCGGCCTCGGCCCGGTCCGGCCAACCGGACCAGGGTGGCCTGCAGGGGCTCGACCCGGTCGGCCATGCCGATCCGCCGGGCGTCGTCGGCCTGGAAGACCCGGCCCTC
>DATIPO010000131.1:0-3701 GCA_035471925.1 Acidobacteriota bacterium | reverse complement strand
GGATTCCGCCCAGGCTGTCGGTGTGCAGGAGCACACCCCAGGAAGGCAAGCTGCCGCTCTCCACCTCTGCCGCACCTGGCTGGCCCGAAGCGTTCAGGGCAGGCCAGATCAAGGTCTGGTCGGGAGCGCAGACAGGAATGGCGGCGAGAGCCTGCCTGAGTTGCTCTTCTTCAATCGAAGTGGGTGACTCACTTCCGCGATACTCCAGCGAACCGGAAGCGGCGTGGAACCTGAAGTAGTAACGGACCCAATCCGGCCCGCCGGGGGCGTCAGGCTCTTGGCCAGCCGCCCAAGAGCGGACGCTGGCGAAGGGAGCGGGACCGCTCGGGGAGTCTTCCGATGACAAGATCGACGGCCTCTGTCCTGAACAGTGTCTGTAATGATCGGCGCTCTCTTGGCGCAACCGCTGAGAGACGAAGGAGGCATAGTCATGCAAGAGCATCTCCACCGTGCGCTCGGCCCGGTCTCTTTCTCGTAAGGCCTGCCAACCGAGAGCTGCGGCGGCCACGGTGAGGAGGAATAGAGCCGTTGCCGGAGGCAGCCAACGGCGTCGGGCACTGCCCGACAGCCGATCACGCAGGGATGGGAAAAGCAGTCTCATGACCTTGTCCTTCCAGGTACACGATTCCAGCCATTATCGCTCGCTCCAGGTATCGCCGGTCAACCTCCCGCAGAGAACTTGACAGGATCTTTACAAGTCTCGGGACCTGGAATGTAACGAAACGGCGGCAGGATCTTACAGGTTCTTTACGGCAAGCTGACATCTTTTTGGGGCGCGGGCAATAGTTTTTATAGGACTCGACCGGAAGGAGAAAAACCTGCCATGGAAACACTGGTGCTAGACATCAGGTTTGGGATCCGCCTGCTGGCGCGCAGTCCGCTCACGACTTTGCTCGCCGTCCTCACCTTGGGATTGGGCATTGGCGCCAACAGCGCCATCTTCAGCGTGGTCAATGGAGTCCTGCTTCAGCCGCTTCCCTACGAGGAACGGGGGAGGCTCCTGATTCTTCACCAGCAGGCCCCCGGGGCCGGAGCGCCGGGGAGCGACTTGCGCTTTTCGGTTAAAGAACTGGAGGACTACCGCAGCCAAAGCCGTCTCTTCGAAGAAGTGGTCGAATATCACAGCCGCAACTTTGTGGTGTGGGGCTCCCTGCCGGCCCACCAGGTTGACACCGGGGTGGTTTCCGCCAACTTCTTTCAAGCCCTGGGCGTTAAGCCGCTTATGGGACGCACCTTCCTGCCGGGAGAGGACCAGCCCGGCGCAGATCCCATCGTCGTCCTCAGCCATGAATATTGGAAGGGCCGCCTGGGAGGCGACCCCGGGGTGTTGGACAAGCTGATTAAGATTGACGACAAGATGCATGAGGTGGTGGGCGTTCTGCCGGCCATTCCCGAATACCCTCGCCACAACGACGTCTACATGCCCATTTCCCACTGCCCCTCGCGCTCCAGCCAAGCCGCCAAGGAAGACCGCGACCGGCGCATGTTGCAGGTGTTCGCGGTGCTCAGGCAAAAGGCGGATCTTCAGCAGGCTCAGGCCGAAGTCGCCTCAATCGCCGCCCGCATGGCCCGGGAGCATCCCCAGCACTACCCGCCTGAATGGCGCTTCCAGGCCTCTGTAACGCCGCTCAAAGAAGAACTGACGCGTGAAGCGCGGCCAACCTTCCTAATTCTGCTGGCTGTATCCGGCATGGTTCTGCTCATCGCCTGCGCCAACGTGGCAAACCTGTCGCTGTCGCGGCTGCTGAGGCGCCGTCAGGAGATGGCCATGCGTTCGGCTTTGGGTGCAGGGCGGGGCAGGCTCCTGCGGCAGCTCGTGACGGAAAGCTCGCTGGTAGCCTTGGCCGGAGGGGCGGTGGGACTGTTGATGGCTCATGCAGCCCTCGACCTGTTGGTCGGCTTTGCCGGCCGCTTCACACCCCGGGCCGTGGAGATCTCGCTCGACTGGACAGTGGTCCTCTTTACGTTGGGCCTGTCGATGGCAGCCGGGATCCTTTTCGGCGTGCTGCCGGCCTGTCAACTTGGCGGAAGGCTACAGCAGGCGCTTGCCGACGGCGGACGCAGTGTGGCCGGCTCCACCCAGCGGCGGCTCAGGCACGGACTGGTCGTCGCTCAGATTGCCGCGGCGCTGGTTCTGCTTGTCGCTGCCGGCCTCCTGGTGCGCAGCTTCGGCCGCCTCAACGGCGTGGATGCCGGGTTTGAGGCCGAGAACATCCTGACCATGCGGGTGGGCCTCAACTACACCAAGTTCCGTCAGCAGGGGGGCGACCAATTAACTCCGGCTCGCAAGTCCTACCTGGATGCGGTCCTCCAGCGGGTGAGTTCGTTGCCGGAGGTGGAGGCTGCCGGCCTGGTCAGCCTGGTGCCCCTGAGCGATGCTCACGGCCACGACCACTTTCTCTACATCAAAGACCGTGCCATGGAGGCCGCCGAGCGGCCCAAGGTGAGTCATCTGACGGCTGATGACGGCTACTTCAAGGCTCTGGGAATCCCGCTGCTCAGAGGCCGCCACTTCAACCGGTCCGACGACGCTCAGGCTCCGGCCGTGGCCATCATCACCCAGTCGACGGCGCAACGGCATTGGCCCGGCCAGGACCCAACGGGGCAATACATCGCCATCCATGAGGGCGACGATGCATGGGTCCGCATCGTGGGAGTGGTGGGAGACGTGCGGCGCCGAGGACTCGACCAGGAGCCGGTCGACGAGGTCTTCTTGCCTTTCGCCCAAACACCCTTCGCTTCGCGGCTGGTGGCCAGGACCAAAGGCGATCCTGAAAGACTGGCCTCCTCCATGATCGAGGCCGTTCATGCAGTCGATCCCGACCAGACCATCGATTCCGTGGTCAGCATGGAGCAGATCCGCAGCGATTCCATCGCGCCCGCCCGCTTGACTGCCAGCTTAGTGGGTCTGTTCTCTCTTTTGGCTCTGCTCATCACGGTGACCGGAATCGCCGGCGTGATGGCCCTGACGGTCAGCCAACAGAGTCGGGAGATCGGTATTCGAAGGGCGCTGGGAGCGCTTTCCCCCGACATCCTGCGTCTGGTTCTAGGACGCAGCCTGGCCCTGACTTTGACGGGGTGCGGCTTGGGTGTGGCCGCGGCCCTGGCCCTTGGCCGCTATCTCGATCATCTGCTCTTTCAAGTAAGCTCCGACGATCCCGCGACCCTTGCGGGAACCTGTCTGCTTATCCTGCTTGCCGCCTTGGCGGCCAGTTATGCTCCGGCCCGGCGGGCCCTGCGGGTCGATCCCAGGAGCATCCTCCATCAGGGATGAGTCTGCGCGCTCAATCTCCGGCCCATGCAACCCTTTGGCATCAATCCGGCCCTCTGAGGTGAATAGGGCCTCTTCGCGGGGCGAGGATCTCTCGCGGCTCTGGGACTCACGGTGCTGACCCTCATCCCGAGCAGCCTGCGGGGCAGCCGTCGCAAGGCGTCTTGCTGGCAAGAGCGCCGAGTCCCCAAGAGCATTTGGGGCGCCTGGGCGGGGCGGGATTTCAGGTGGAAGAGAACGGTCCGGCTGGCTGATTCGAGCGCCTCAGGGGACCCGGGTGAGACTCGTTGGAGAGGCGTCCAGGGGGCGATAGGCACAGTGATGCTTAAAGGCTGGATGCCAGTCGCGATCTGAACCCGCAGCAGAGGACGCCCGAACCAGCCCAGCAGGGTGCTGCGGGCCAGCATGAAGGCGATCAGCCCCGTCCACA
>DATIPO010000130.1:0-11371 GCA_035471925.1 Acidobacteriota bacterium | reverse complement strand
TCTGGTAGAGGTCAGCCCTCATTTGGCCCGCTCTCTGCGCTACCGCTACATGCGTTGGAGCATCCCCCGCTGGACGGAGGCCGATGGCGTTTATCGGCCCGACCAGGAAACCGCCCGCCTGCTGGAGTCCCAGAGCTTGCGCCGGCGCTCTTTCTCGCCCACTGCCTTGCAGCATTTCGCCGCTTGTCCTTACCGCTTTCTCCTGTCGGCCATCCACCGCCTGCGTCCCCGCGACGAAATGGCCGCCCTGGAGCAGATCGATCCTCTGACCCGCGGCAGCCTCTTCCACGACACCCAGTTCCGCCTCTTTCAGAGCCTCAAGAAAGACGGGCTGCTGCCCATGAGCGAGGCCAACCGCCAGGAGGTGCTCGACCGGGCTGATCAAGTGCTGGAGGAAACCGCCGAACAATACCGCGAAGAGCTGGCCCCGGCCATCCCGCGGGTGTGGGCCGCCGAGATTGAGGACGTGCGCACCGATCTGCGGGGCTGGATCCGCACCGTGATTCAGGAGAATGCCGATTGGAAGCCGGTCCATTTCGAATTCGCCTTCGGGCTCAAGGACCGCCAGTTGGCCGATGCCGCCAGCACTCCCAAACCCGCCAAAGTTCTGGACGGATACCGCATCCGCGGCTCCATCGACTTGGTGGAGCAGAGCAGCTTCACCGGCGCCTTGCGGGTGATCGACCACAAGACAGGGCGTCCGCCCTTCCCCCTGCCCCGCCAAGTGGGAGGAGGCGAGCATTTGCAGCCCGTCCTCTATGCCTTGGCCGCCGAGGACGTCCTGGAGCGCGACGTCGATGCCGGTCATCTCTTCTATTGCACCCAGCGTGGCGGCTACCGTTCGCTGGTGATCTCGCTGGACGATGAGGCCCGGGCCCGCATGCGCCAGACCTTGCAGACGGTGGAACGCGAGATCGACAATGGCTTCCTGTGCGCCGCTCCCCGCGCCGACGCCTGCAAGTTCTGCGACTTCGTGCCCGTCTGCGGGCCTTACGAAGAACAGCGGGCGGGACGTAAAATACAACAACCTCTCAAACGGCTGGAGGAACTCCGCCGGCTGCCCTAGGCGACGAGCACTATGCAGAGCAAGAGCCTATTCGACGACGCCCAACCGCCTCCCCCAGCGGGAGACGATGAAGAGGCCCGTCAGCGCATCCGCACCTCGCTTGAGGAATCGCTGGTGGTGGAAGCCGCCGCCGGAACGGGCAAGACCACCGTCCTGGTGGAGCGCATTGTGGCCATCCTGCAGCAGGGACTGGGCAAGGTGGAGGAACTGGCGGCTGTCACCTTCACCCGCAAGGCAGCCGGCGAACTCAAACTGCGCTTGCGCCAGCAACTCGACCGCTCACGCCGCCAAAGCCAGGACGCTGAGGAACGGCAACGCCTGGAAGAGGCCATGTCGCACCTTGAGGAAGCGCGGATCGGCACCATCCATTCCTTCTGCGCCGAGATCCTGCGCGAGCGTCCTGTGGAGGCCCGCGTCGATCCGGCTTTCGAGGAGCTCTCCGAGAACGAAGCGCCGCGGCTCTACGATCAGGCCTTCCGCATCTGGATCCAGAACCAGTTGAACGACCTTCCCGAAGGACTGCGCCGGGCCCTGACACGGGTGTCCCAATGGTCTTCCTTCGCCGCCGCCGACAGTTCACCCGTCGACCGCCTCAAGAGCGTGGGCTGGCAGTTGATCGAATGGCGCGATTTCCCCGCCGCCTGGGAACGGCGTCCCTTTGACCGCCGGGCCGAGATCGAAGCCGTCATCAAGCCCGTGCTGGAAATCGCCGACTTGAGCGCCGAGTCCGACTACAACAACGACTACCTGCGCAAGGCCCTGGGTCCGGCCCGCGACTTCGCCGCCTGGTACCGTCGCATCCGCAAGCTGCGCGAGCCCTCTTTAGACGACCTGGAGGCCCGCCTTTCCAACCTGACCCGCGACCTGCGCCGCGACAAGCGCGTGGGACGCGGCTTCTACGCCGACGCCGTCAGCCGTCAGCAGCTCATCGATGCCCGCGAGGCGTTGCTGCAGCGCCTGGAGGAGATGCTGCAAAAGGCCGACGCCGATCTCGCCGCCTGTCTGCATCAGGATCTCCAGGGACTGGTGGAGCAGTACGAAGACCTCAAGCGCCGTTCGGGCAAGCTTGATTTCGTCGATCTGCTCATCTGCGTCCGCGACCTGCTGCGCGGCGACGCTTCGGTGAGAACCTATTTCCAGCGCCGCTTCTCCCACCTTTTCGTAGACGAGTTTCAGGATACCGATCCGCTGCAAGCCGAGATCCTGATGCTCCTGGCCGCCGATGATTCCGCCGAGACCGACTGGCGCAAGGTGCGTCCCAAGCCGGGCAAGCTCTTTTTGGTGGGCGATCCCAAGCAGTCCATCTACCGCTTCCGCCGGGCCGACGTCCTGCTCTATCAGGAGGTGTGCGAGATCCTGACCGGGCAGGGAGTGGCGTTGCTGCATCTGCACAAGAGCTTTCGCGCGGTGGCGCCCATTCAGCGCTTTGTCAACGCTGCCTTCGCGCCCGAGATGAAGGGCGACGCCCAGGCCGGGCAGTCTGACTACGTTGCCATGGGCGAACATCGTCCCGAGCCAGAAAAGCGGCCTTCGGTGGTGGCTTTGCCCGTCCCCAAACCGTACGGACGCTGGGGCGTCACCAAGCGGGCCATCGAGAGCTATTTGCCCGACACCATCGCCTCCTACGCCGCCTGGCTGGTGCAGGAAAGCGGCTGGACGGTGCAGGATCCCGAACTCGACTACCAGGACGTCCCCATCGAGCCGCGCCACATCTGCATCCTTTTCCGCCGCTTCGTGAGCTGGGGACAGGACATGACCCGCGACTACACTCAGGGTCTTGAAGCCCGCGGCATTCCTCACCAACTGGTGGGCGCCCGCTCTTTTCACCAGCGCGAAGAGGTGGAAACGCTGCGCGCCGCCCTCAGCGCCATCGAGTGGCCCGAGGACGAACTCTCCGTCTTCGCCACCCTCAAGGGATCGTTCTTCGCCATTGCCGACAACCTGCTGCTGCGTTTCAAGCTTGAGGTGGGACGCTTTCACCCCTTCCGTGCTCTGCCGCTCGACTTGGACCCTGTTTTCGAGCCCGTAGCCGAGGCCCTCGAGCTGCTCAAGCGGCTGCACGCCGAGCGCAACCGCCGTCCTATGGTCGAGACCGTCAACGAACTGCTGGAAGCCACCCGGGCTCACGCCGGATTCGCCTTGCGTCCGGCCGGCAACCAGGTGCTGGCCAACGTGCAGCGGGTGTGCGACATGGCGCGGGCCTTCGAGATGTCGGGCGGGCTCTCCTTCCGGGGCTTCGTGGAGCAGTTCACGGAAGCCGCCGAGAAGGCCGATCCCATCGCTGAAGGCCCTCATCTGGAGGAAGGCGCCGAGGGCGTCCGCCTGATGACCGTCCACGCCGCCAAGGGGCTGGAGTTTCCCGTGGTGATTCTGGCCGACATGACGGCTCTGCTGGCCCGCAACCAGCCCGACAAGTACGTCGACCTCAAAAATGGGCTGTGCGCCACCCGTCTGCTGGGATGCTCTCCCTGGGAACTGCTGGAAAACGAGGATCTGGAACGCAAGCGCGACCAGTCGGAGGGCGTCCGCATTGCCTACGTGGCCGCCACCCGGGCCCGCGACTTGCTGGTGGTTCCGGCCATCGGAGACGAGAAGCACGAAGGCTGGTTGAGTCCCCTCAACAAGGCTCTCTATCCGCCTCAGGACGCTCGCCGCCAGCCCGCCTCCGCGCCGGGTTGCCCGTCCTTCGGAGAGGCCACCGTGCTGGCCCGTTCGCAGAAGCATGACGGCGGCAAGGAATTCTCCGTCAAGCCCGGCCTGCATGATCCTGAAGAGGGCTCGCACCAAGTCGTGTGGTGGGATCCGCGGGCCTTGAAGCTGGGTCAGGACGGTGACTTCGGAGTCCGCCAAGCGCGCGTGCTGGCCGAAGATCCTCAGCGTCAGGCCTCCCGCCAGGGGTTGCAGCGCTACCAGGAGTGGAAGCGGCGGCGCGACGAGTCCGTCAAGCAGGGCAAGCGTCCGCTGCACGAGGTCTTTACCGCCAGCGAGGTGGAGGAGGGTCCGCCGCGGTCCTTCGACATCACGGTCGAGGTGCTCAAGGCCGGGCAGAAGAATCGTCCTTCGGGAAAGCGCTTCGGGACCCTGGTCCACACCGTGCTGCGCGACGTCGATCTCAAGGCCGGGGAGTCGGCCGTGGAGCGGCTGGTGCGGCTGCATGGACGCGTCCTGGGCGCGGACGAGAAGGAGATGCGGGCCGCCGTCCGCTCGGTGTTGACGGCCCTGGGACACGACCTGCTTAAGGCTGCACGGGCCGCGCCTCAACGCTTCCGCGAACTGCCGGTTTCGTTCCGCGACGGGCAGGGACGGCTTTTGGAAGGTTCCATCGACCTGCTGTTTCAGCAGGAGGAGGGCTGGGTGGTGGTCGATTTCAAGACCGACGCCGAGTTCAAGGAGCTCTCCCAAAAATACCGGGCCCAGATGGGCTGGTATCTGCAAGCCGTTTCCAAGCTGGCCGAAGGCCCGGTGAAGGGTTGGTTGCTGGGCATCTGAGGGAGAGCGCTTCTGCGAATCCCGCCCCGCGTTTCTCAGGGTTTCTCGTCACGAAGGGCCGCAGGCCCCGTGATGACAAGGCGTCGGGACCGAGGCCCGCGCAAACGTACTGTAGGGTACGTTGAGCAGGCCGACCGAGCGCAACGCGTCAGCGCCGATGGATGCGGCGCCGCAGCAAACCACCCTTATGTAATAAGCCTAGAATTTGGTTAGGCGGTCTCCGTCCCGGCTCTTGCGTTTGCAGGGGTGGGCATGTAAAAAAGAAGCAGCAAGGGAACCTCTAGATGTTTTTGCAGGACCATACGGCCGCCAGCCTCAAAGACACACTTCTCGATGAACTCGCCCGCCGTGGCAACGTAGCTCAGTTCGTCAGTTTCGCTCCTGATCTGACCCAGCGCCGGGTTTGGATCAGCGGACGCGAACCCAACCGCCGCTTCCGCTCCCCCAAGAGGGCTGTCGAGCAGTTGCTGGCGGCATCGCCCGAGGGGGCCGTCAATATCCGCAGTTTCGAGCCCGAGAGGCCCAAGAGCCGTGAGTTCCTCTATCGTCAGACGGGAGCCGAAGACATCCATCAGCATCTGCGGCGACTGGGCGACGAGGGCCTCTACACGATCGTCAACGAGACCATCGACATCCATGACGGAGGAGTTTCGGGCGTGGTCTGCGGGGAGGTCATCGAGTTCGCCCCCGATGACACGCCCCGCTGCGTGGAGAAGCCCCAAGTGGCTTCGCTGCCCAGGGTTTTGGGCAGCCGCATGCTGCAGGGCATTTACGGGTTCTTTCCGGCCCTGCCCGAACGCCGCGACCTGCGGGTGGAATTCAGCCTGCATCCGCTGCGCCGCGGATACCGCCGCGACCACACTGTGGTGTGGGAGATCGAGGTGGGTGGAGAGCCGCCGGCTCAGGCCCGCATTGAGTGGCCCAACCGCTTCAGCCGACTGATCGGAGACAAGGCCTACGGCTTGCTGCTGGCTCACCTGATCGGGCTGGACGTGCCCCGCACCATCGTCATTCCCCGCCGTCTGGCTCCCTTTTCCTTCGGACGCAACACCGGCTTCCACGAGACTTGGCTGCGCACCTGTCCCCGCGAGCAGGTGCCGGGACGTTTCACGACCCGCCACGGTTGGATGGATCCCTTCAAGCTGGTGCGCCAGGAGGATCCGCAAGACGAGTGGCTCTCTTCCATGATCAGCCAACAGGGCGTCCTGACGCGCTACTCGGGCGGACTGATCGCTCAAAAAGACTCCCAGCCCCTGATCGAAGGCGTGGCTGGGGAGGGCACTCAATTCATGATGGGCGAGCAGCCTCCCGAGAGGCTGCCCCGCATGGTGCGCGAGACGCTCCTGGGTGCCTACCGCAAGGCCGCTTCGCTGCTGGGTCCGGTGCGTTTCGAATGGGTCCACGACGGGGCCGCAGCCTGGATCGTCCAGATGCACTGGGGAGCGACCGACAGCGCCGGCAGCACCATTTTTCCCGGTGAGACCCGCAAGGAACACCGTTTCCAGGTCGAGAAGGGACTGGAAGCCCTGCGCGAGCTCATCGAACAGGTGAAGGGACGCGGCGAAGGCATCGTGCTGGAGGGACAAGTGGGTGTCACCAGCCACTTCGGCGACCTCTTGCGCCGTGCCTGCATCCCCTCCCGCATCGAAACCCCCCGCGAGGCTTGACTGGTCAAACTCCTTTACTGGACGGGGTGCAGAGCGAGATCCGCGGTAAACCCGAGAACATTGAGAATCCGACAAGTCAACGGATCCTCCTTGCTCCCCGGCTCAAGCCGCGGCCAGTCTTGGCGCAGCAACACCGCGAACAGCAAATGCGCCTGCTCAAGTCCGGGCTCGCTGGGGGCGAGGCATAGTTCAGCTCAGCGACCGTGTACGAGGTCAAGTCCGGGCTCGCCGAGGGCGAGGCATAGTTCAGTTCAACGACTGTGTCCGAGGTCAATTCCGGGCTCGCTGCAAGCGAGCCATAAGTTAGCCCAGGGTCAGCCTCGGCGAGCGTAGCGAGACGGAGGCGCCACCCTGGGTATTGGATGCGGAATCCCCGAACGCTGTAAGCGTGAAATAAAAACTTGAGTGCAACTTCATCACTTGCGCCCGCCGCCAGTGCAACCAAACTGAACTTTGGCTTAGAATGAGCTTGTGAACGGTCCAGGGAGGACGATCGCAGTATTGCTGACGTTGCTGGCGGGGTCGTGTGCCGTCCGCTCGGAATGGACGCTGCAGCCCCACGGACGCATGAACTACTCTCCCATCGTCGAGTCTTCGGGAGTGGTGGTGAGCCATCGCTTCCGCAACGTCCTCTGGACTCACAACGACGGCAGCAACCGCTCCTCGCTCTTCGCCGTCGATCCCCGCGGACGCCTGATCCGCGAATACGAAGTCCCCGGCGCCATTAACGAAGATTGGGAAGACATCGCCCTGGACGAGGACGACCTGCTCTACATCCTCGACAACACTTCGCGCACCGATCCCGACAAGCGTTCCACTATCTACATCGTCCCTGAGCCTGATCCTCACAGTGATTTGGGCATCCGCAATCCCCGCCGGATCTACTACGCCTTCCCGTCCGATGACGGGCCCTATGACGTGGAAGCCATTCTGGTCCGCGACAAGCGCCTTTACATGATCACCAAACCCTGGGACGGGTCCCTCCCCCGAATCTACCGGGCCGATGATCTGGAGGAGGATGGGGTTCTGACTTACGTGGGCGAAGTGCCCGTCTACACCATGGTCACGGGCGCCGACATCTCCCGCGACGGCAAGCGCATCGCCCTGTCGTCCTACCGCGCTCTGCTCATTTTCGAGGGCGAAGAGGGCGTGGAGTCGCTGCTCCAGAGCCAGCCTCTGATCTGCCAGCTCAACGCCCGCCAAGTCGAGGCTGTGGCCTGGCAAGACGAACGCCTCTACCTGACCAATGAACAGCGCGAGATCTACCGCATCTCAGCCTCTAAGTGGCGCGATCACACGGCACCCTTTCTGCGCCGTCCCGAGAGGGATGTCCCTTACGCGGCCAACCGGCCTTCGGTGCACATCCCGCTGGAGAAATGGGGCCGGGGAGAGTGGCTGACGGTGCGGGTGGACGGACGCGATTCCAAATTGGGCCGTGTGCTGTGGACTCCGGAAGGACTGCACTTGGGCCTGGAACTGCCCGAAGACGTCAATCTGAGGACGGTCGATCTGACCCTGGCCGAAGACTTCAACGAATGGTTCCTGCCCGGCATTCTCTACCTTCTCATCAATCCCGATGGCGAGCGGCCGCTGGCCTATGGCAAGAATGACCGCTGCATCGTCTTCAGCCGCGACGCCCAGGGCCACGCCGTCGCCAAGTCGCTTTACCTGCGTCCCGCGACTCTGATCACCGCCTCCGAACCCTCGCCGCCCTGGATATCCTTGCAGGAAAGCGGCAACCGCCTGCTCATCACCCTCAAGCCCGACGCCCCCGGCTTTGGCGCTCTGCGCGAAGAGCGCGAAATCGGGTTCAACCTGCTCATGATCAGGGGCAACGGACAGTTGATCTCCTGGGCCCCTTTGACCCGCCCCTATTCCTGGGACCAGCCCAACGTGTGGGGACTCCTGGAACTCGTGGACTAGCCCGTTGCGCCAAAGCTCGAATTGCGATATTCGAAGTCCGAACGCTTGGAACGCAGGCGGGTTGCCAAGACGAGAGTGCGTCCCTCCTGCATTCAGGTGGCGGCCGTGCCTGTCTGGCATTGTGCTGCGTGACCTTTCCCAGGAGAGAAGAGGGGGGTGCGACTGAGAAGGGGAGGTTTGCTAACATGCAATGGTGCCGGAACGAATTTTTCTAGTTGACGGAATGTCCCAGATCTATCGGGCCTACCACGCCATCCGCAACCTGACCAACAAGGAAGGCAAGCCCACCAACGCCGTCTACGGATTCACCACCATGCTGCGCCGCCTCATCAACGAGGAGGAGCCCGATTACCTGGCCGTGGCCATGGAGTCCAAGGGGCCCACGGTGCGCCATGAACAGTACGAGGACTACAAGGCCAACCGTCCCCGGATGCCTGACGACTTGGCCGAGCAGATCCCCTACGTTGAGAAGGTTTGCCAGGCACTGCGGGTCCCCATCCTGGAATTCGAGAGGTACGAGGCCGACGACGTCATCGGCACCCTGGCCTCCAAGGCCGAAGCAGCCGGCCACCAGGTCGTCATCGTCACGATCGACAAGGACATGTTCCAACTGGTCAACCAACTGGTGCAGGTCCTCGATCCCCGCACCATGACCTATCTCGATTCCTCCAAGGTCGTGGAGAAGATGGGCGTTGAGCCGGGCCAGGTCATCGATTATCTGGCCCTGGTGGGCGACACTTCCGACAATATTCCAGGAGCGCCGGGGATCGGCGTCAAGGGCGCCGCCAAACTCATCGGCGAGTATGGCGATTTGGAGAACCTGCTGGCTCACGCCGATGCCGTGGGACGCAAGTCTTACCGTGAGAGCCTGCAGGACAACCGCGAGCAGATCATGCAGAGCCGCGAGCTGGTGACCATCCACCGCGAACTCGACCTTCCTCTCGACATGGACGACCTGCGGCGTGAAGCCCCCGACAATCAGAAGACCTTCGAACTTTTCACCGAACTGGGATTCAAGAGCCTGGTGGAAGACTTCGTGCAGCCTACCAAGCGCGAGGACGCCGAGTGCCGGGAAATCAGCGGCGCCGAAGCGGTGAAGGACCTCCTGGAGGAGATCGCCGGGCGCACCGTTTCTCTCGCGGTCGAGTATCCGGAAGGCGACCCCGAAGCCACCGACTGGCTGGGACTGGCCCTGTCGGCGGGCGACAACCAGTCCTTTTACCTGGACGACCAAACCCTGCGGAAGCAGTCCGGCGAGTTGGAGGCGCTGTGGGACAAGCCGGGGGCTTGGGTGGTGCACGACCTCAAGCAGCACCTGCTCTTCCAGCTCCGCGGCGGACGTCCGGCTCGCCCTCGGGACGCACGTGACACGATGCTCATGGGTTACCTGCTGCAGCCCAATCAGAATGACTTCTCGCTGCCTTCCCTGGCCGCCGACTATCTGGGACAAGTCCTGAAGGACGGAGCTGAACTCTTCGACGATCCGCGTCAGGAACTGGCCGACCGGGCCGCGGTCGTGCGCCAACTCGACCGCAAACTGTTGCCCGAGATCGAAGAGAAGGGCATGAGCAGCCTGCTGGAAGAGATCGAGACTCCGCTGGTGCGGGTGCTGGCCGAGATGGAGGTCCTGGGCGTCAAGATCGACTGCCGGCGCCTCAAGGCCATGTCTCAGGAGCAGGGAGACGAAATCAAACAGCTCTCCCAGCGTATCCACGATCTGGCCGGAGAGACCTTTAACATCAACTCGCCCCGTCAACTGGGCCAGATCCTCTTCGACCAGATGGGCCTGCCCCAGCCCAAGAAGACCAGGAAGGCCGGCCACTACTCGACCAGCGTCGAGGTGCTGGAAAAGCTGGCCGAAGAGCACGAGATCGTCCGCCTGGTGCTGGAATACCGCGAGGCCAGCAAGCTGAAGAGCACCTATCTGGACGCCTTGCCCAGCCTGGTCGACCCCCGCAGCGGACGCCTCCACACCTCCTACAACCAGATGGTGGCGGCCACAGGACGGCTTTCCTCCAGCAATCCCAACCTGCAGAACATCCCCATCAAGAGCGAACAGGGAAGGCGGGTGCGCCGGGCCTTCGTTGCCGAGGAAGGCTTCAGCATACTGGCGGCCGATTATTCCCAGATCGAACTGCGGGTCATGGCCCATCTCTCCCAGGACCCGGTGCTGCTGGAATCCTTCCGCGAGGGCCAGGACATCCACGAGCGGACCGCGCGCGAGGTCTTCGGCATGCATGCCGTCATGGAACCCGACCGCTTCAGGCGTCACGCCAAGGTCATCAACTTCGGCATCATGTACGGACTGAGCGCCTTCGGCTTGGCCCAGAGCCTGAAGATCGAGCGCAAGGAAGCCCAGAAGTTCATCGACGACTACTTCGCCCGCTACTCGGGCGTCAAGGAGTGGATCGACAAGACCCTGCGCCAGGTGCGCGAGCACGGCTACGTTTCGACGCTCTTCGGACGCATCCGCCAGATTCCCGAGATCCGCAGCCGCAACTGGAACCTGCGCCACTTCGGCGAACGCACCGCCATCAACGCCCCCATCCAGGGAACCGCCGCTGACCTGATCAAAAAGGCCATGGTCGAGATCCACCGCCGGCTCCAAAAGCAGGAGATGAAGAGCCGCATGATCATGCAGGTCCACGACGAGTTGGTCTTCGAGGTGGCTGACGATGAGGCCGGGCAGATGCAGTCCCTGGTCCCCGAAGTGATGGAAGGCGTGGCCTCTCTCGACGTCCCCCTCAAAGTCGACCAAGCCCTAGGCCCCACTTGGTACGACGCCAAGTAACAGGGCCTGCGGCCCAAGTCCCAAAGACCAACGGGGCCTGCGGCCCAAGTCCCAAAGACCAAGGACCAACAGGGCCTGCGGCCCAAGTCCCAAAGACCAAGGACCAACTTCCAAGAGGGCCCTGGGTCAAGTCTCGGGGACCAGAATCCAGCTCTCAACGGCTCAACGCCGTTACGGCTGTTCTGGTTGTGAGTTGGGTTTTGCGGCTTGGGAGTTCTTTAGAGTTGCTTCCTGGAGGTTGGAACTTTCTTGTGGAGTTGGCTTTTGGAAGTTGGGAGTTTCTGCTAAACTGGATCGTCTCGCCAGACACTTTTTTGGAACTAGGGAGGGCCGTAGGGCGTTAAAGATCCTGTATCGTTCAGGAGTTGGAAGGGATTTCTATGAGCAGCGCCTCCATTGCCCAAGCCTTCGTCGGAATCGGCGACAATGCTCTGG
>DATIPO010000129.1:0-20429 GCA_035471925.1 Acidobacteriota bacterium | reverse complement strand
ATCCCCCAGAAGACGGACCTCCCGTACGGCGCTTGTGAGCTTCGCGCAGAGCGTCCTCGACGGGCTCGGCGCCCCGAGTGAAGAGAAAGTTGAGCCGGGCGACGAACATGGTGGCATGACCGGGACCGAAGGTGAAGGCCTCCTCGAAGTCTTCTCCGTCGACCCGCACCCGCACCTGTCCGCCGTTGGGGAGCATCAGCGGCGGCTGCAGCAAGGACACCACCAGGTTGGAGCGGGGACCGACTTCCACCCGCCGGATGATGCGGTCAATCTGGTTGGGGACCGACATGCCGTTGCCCCGAAAAGGGGCGATCAGCTCCACCACCCTGCGCTGGCCGGAGGCATTGGTCAGGCGGAAGCGGTATTCAGCGTAGCCGTGCAAGGTGTCGGCTCCGTCGACAGCCGGATCCAGAGGTTCCAGAGAAATGTCGCCGAAGACCTGTTGGGCCCGCAAGGAACAGGGGGATAGGAGGATGAGAGTCCACAACACCAGCAGCAGGACCGGGCCGACTTGATGTCGAGGTGCGTTCAAACCGCCTCCACTCCTTCAGGAAGGGACGCTTGGCGCCGGTCGAGGGCTTGCAGCAGTTCGTCCACTATCTGGTTGGGGCCCACCTTGTCGAAGCGCGCCTGATAGTTGAGGACGATGCGGTGGTTGAGCACCGCGCGGGCCACTTCTTCCACGTCTTCGAAGCCCACTGTGGGTCGTCCCGCCAGCAAGGCCACGGCCCGCGAGGCTTCGGCCAGGGCGATGGCGGCGCGGGGAGAGGCGCCGTAGCTGACATAGGTTGCCACGATTTCAGGAGCTTCAGCCGATTGCGGATGACTGGCCTCCACCAGCCGCGAGATGTAGCGCGAAACGGCCTTGGGCAGGTAAATGTCTTCCATGGCCTGAAACAGGCTCGCCAAGTCCTCGGACGACATCTGCCTTTGGGGTGCGGGCATCACGCCCCGGCGGCGGCTGGAGATGATGCGGTCCAGGACCTCGGCCCCTGCGTGCTCGACGTTGAGCTTGAAGAGAAAGCGGTCGAGTTGGGCTTCGGGCAACGGATACGTGCCCTCCAATTCGATCGGGTTCTGGGAGGCCAGCACGAAGAAGGGGTGGGGCAGCTTGCGGGTTTCACCCAGCAGCGTCACCGAGCTCTCCTGCATGGCCTCCAGCAGGGCCGACTGGGTCTTGGGCGAGGCCCGGTTGATCTCGTCCGCCAGGAGGATGTTGGTGAAGACCGGTCCGGGATGAAAGACCATGCTGCGGCCTTGAGGCGTTTCCTCCAGAATGTGACTTCCCAGAATGTCGGAGGGCATCAGGTCGGGCGTGAACTGCACCCGCTTGAAGTCCAGCCGCAGCAACTGGCCCAGCGCCTGCACCAAAGCCGTCTTGCCCACTCCAGGCAGTCCTTCCAGCAGAATGTGACCCCGGCTGAGAATGCCGGCCAGAACCAGCCGGTGGAGTTTCTCCCGTCCCAGCAGCATGCGGTCGAGCTGTTGCAGGACGGCAGAGGATTTCTCGACGTAGGGGGCCAGTTCCTCCGGCTCCAGCAGCTTTTCGCCAGAGCTTGGCGAATTGGGAACTTGGGAATTGGGATCTTGAGTATTGGAACTCGACATATCTTCTCTCTTTACGAGCCTCGCGAACGAACATTCAAGGATGGCTGGCTCGCGTCACACGATGATCGCCCGTCAGCGGGGCGGCTGCTGTGAGGGTTCTCCTCCGCCTTGAGTGCGCTCAAAGAAGCGCTGCACGGCGCCCCGGTGGCGGGGCAGGACGGTGCGCTTGACCGCGCTCCCTCCTCCAGCCTGGGCCGAACCCAGGGTGCTTCCGCCCGAAGCTTCTCCCGGATCGGTGTGAGGAGCGGAGCTGCTCATCCCCACCAACTCGGTGTCTTCCAAGGAGGAAAGCGAAGCTGGCGGAAGGGGCGTTTCCTGGAAGCCGAAGCCTTCGTCCCCGACTTCGTCGCCGAAGGTCAGCCAGGCGTCCCCGCGTCCTCGGTCAACGCCTCCACGGCCTGGCAACTGGCAGCGGGCGTTCTCGGCCAAGATGTTGCTGGAGTTCTCTGACAGGAAGGCGGCCAGGGCGTCGGGATCGTTTTTGCCGGCGTTCTTGCAGCGTCCCAGGGTCTCGGCGTCGATGAGCCGCATGCTCTGCAGCCGCTCCATGCTCTGCAACAGCCCGTCCTTGCTCAATGACAATTGCCCGGCCAGCGACTGCAGGGCATCGGAGTCGAAAGCGTCCGCCGACATCTGCCCGAATTCGCCTCCCATTTGCGAGAGCATTTCCTGCAGCTCGGCCCCGCCCTGCGATTGCAGTTGGCTGGGAATGTCTCCTGCGGCTTGGGCCAGGGCTTGCGCCAGCTCTTCGGCCTGGGCCATCTGCTCAATACCCTTGACAGCCTCCTCAGCGGCTTGCTGGGCGCTTTGTTCGAGCTGTTCTTCCAGATGGTCGAGAGCTTCGTAGGTGCGACCCGGATCCTCGGCGTCTGACTGCTCCTTGACTTCCTCCATCTGCTGGCGCAGCGATTGGGCTTCGTCTTCCCGGTAGATCTGCTCCTCTTCCAGAACATCGATCTGCTGGGCCAGCTCTTCCAGGGAGCGGTCGATGTCGAGCAACTGGCGGGCCGACGCCTGAGGCAAGGGCAGCAGCCAGGCCAGACCGAGAAAGAGCACCGCCAGAGCGGCTCCTCCGGCGGGACGCTTCCACTGCACCCGCAGCCGCGGAAGCTGGTAAGGACCGGCCTCCTTGGCCCAGGCGCCCAAGTCGCGTTCCCGCGAAGTCACCAGGAAGCCTCCTCCCCGGCTGCGCCGTTCGACCAGAGCCAGAAGGGAGGAATAGGCTGGCGTTCGGCGGCGGGCCAGCAGAAAAGCGCAGACCAGGGCCGCGGGAAGGCCGATCAGGCCCGTCCACAGCCAGAGGGCGGCGCCTCCAGAAGTGACGCGCCAAACCAACACTGCCGTTCCCCAGGCAAAAATCCAGGCAGCGCACAATAACAGAGACATGCGGGCGGTCAGCAGGAAGCGGCAGCGCCGGCGCAAACCTCGCACAGCCTTCTGGGCAGCGGTAACGTGGTTGGCGGACGTCGCCTCCTGTGAGCCTCGAGGATCGGTATCGGGGGCCATACAATCCTTTCAGATGCACTTTCGGCCATTTCGGTCGAAACGGGTTGCGGTCGGTTTTAGACCCCGAAAGTATATAACTTGTTCCCCCAGCCTGTCCGTTGAATCAATGACGGGTCTTCAATGATGGCGGGCGGGGTCCCACTGGGCCGGTGGTCGTGCCCGCCCGGAGATTCACTTGATCCGGGTATTTTTGGTAGCATTCCGAACAGGGCACCATAATCCAGGGCACCGTGTTTTTTAAAACGAACTGGAGGGTGAGGTTTTGACGTCCAAGCAACCGCAGGAGGAATCCAGGCAACATTCCAAAGCGACAGGCCGCCCCGGCAAGAAGCGCTACGTCCCGGCCGTCGGGAATCGTCTCAAGAAACTGCTGGCGGTCGTCTTCGGACTCTTCGCCCTGCTGGCCGTCAACTCCAGCTACTTGGTGGGCGTGTCGATCCTGGAATGGGTTTCGGGGCAGGTCTACCAGAACTGGTTCTACCTCATCATGTTCCTGGTCCACTTGGGCCTGGGACTGCTCTTCGTCCTGCCCGTCATCATCTTCGGCATCCTCCACATGCGCAACGCCTATCAGCGGCGCAACAGGCGGGCGGTGAAGGTAGGATACGCCCTGTTCGGCACGGCGGTGCTGTTGCTGGTGAGCGGATTCGTCCTTATGCGGGGCGATTTCATCCTCTTCCAGATCGACGTCAAGAATCCCGCCCTGCGCACGACGGCATATTGGGCCCACGTGCTGGCTCCGCTGGTGGCGGCTTGGCTTTTCGTGCTGCACCGGCTGGCGGGACGCCGCATCCGCTGGAAAGTGGGCGCGGGATGGGCGGCGGCGGCAGTGGCATTCGCCGGCCTCATGCTCATCCTCCAGGCCCAGGATCCGCGGGCCTGGAATCAAGTGGGGAATCCCAAGGGCGAGCAGTATTTCTTCCCCTCCCTGGCCCGCACCGTGTCGGGAGACTTCATCCCCGCGCGCGTGCTCGACAACAATGAGTACTGCAAGGAATGCCACGCCGACGTCCACGAGACCTGGTCTTACAGCGTGCACCGCTTCGCCTCCTTCAACAACCCGGCCTATCTGGCCTCGGTGAGAGCGACGCGCAAAAAGCTCTTCGCCCGCGACGGAAACGTCAAAGGAGCCCGCTTTTGCGCCGGATGCCACGATCCGCTGCCCTTCTACTCAGGCGAATTCGACAAGCCCCACTTCGACGATCCCGACTACGATCTGGCCTCGGACCGCACCGCTAACGCCGGAATCACCTGCACGGTGTGCCACTCCATCACCAATATCAACACACCCAGAGGAAATTCCGACTACACCATCGACGAGCCCATCCACTACCCCTTCGCCTTCAGCGAAAACCGTTTCCTGAAATGGACCAACCGCCAGTTGGTCAAGGCCAAGCCGGAGTTCCACAAGAAGACTTTTCTCAAGCCGCTGCACCGCACCACCGAATTTTGCGGGACCTGCCATAAGGTCCACCTGCCCGAGGAACTCAACGCCTACAAATGGCTGCGCGGACAGAATCACCAGGACGCCTTCTGGCTCAGCGGAGTTTCGGGCCACTCGCCATCCAGCTTCTACTATCCGCCCAAGGCCGAAAGCAACTGCAACAACTGCCACATGCAGCTCAAGCCTTCGGAAGACTTCGGGGCCAAAGATTACGACGGGACGGGTATTGCCAAGGTCCACGACCACCAGTTTCCCTCGGCCAACACCGCCATCCCCCACTTGCTGCAATTCCCCGAATGGGTCAACGACCGCCACCGCGAGTTCTTGGACGGCGTCATGCGGGTCGATATTTTCGGACTCAAGCAGGACGGCCAGATCGACGGTGAGTTGACGGCTCCTCTCGATCCTCAAGCGCCGGCCCTGAGCCCGGGACGCCGCTATCTGCTGGAGACCGTCATCCGCACCGTCAAGATGGGGCACCTTTTTACCCAGGGGACGGCCGATTCCAACGAGGTCTGGCTGGATGTCGAAGTGACTTCAGGCGGACGCGTCATCGGCCGCAGCGGCGCCATGGACCCGGCGGGCCAAGTCGATCCCTGGTCGCATTTCGTGAACGCCTACGTCATCGACCGCAACGGCAACCGCATCGCTTTCCGCAACGCCGAAGACATCTTCATCGCCCTCTACAACAACCAGATCCCGCCGGGTGCGGCTGACGTGGTTCACTACAAACTCGACGTACCCCGCGACGTGGGGGACGAGATCACCGTCCGCGCTACTCTCAAGTACCGCAAGTTCGACACCACCTACTTGCGTTTTTTCCAGGACGACCCCGACGCCGTCAACGACCTGCCGGTCACGGTTCTGGCCAGCGACACCGTCACCTTCCCGGTCGCCGGACGCCAAACCTCGGCTCAAGGCCCGGAGGAGGGCGCGCCGGACGAAGAAGCAGACGGTTTCCCCACCTGGCAGCGCTGGAACGACTACGGCATCGGACTACTGCGCAAGGGCGGACAGGGTGAATTGCGCCAAGCCGCCCAAGCCTTCCGGGAAGTGGAGCGGCTGGGCAATCCCTCGGGACCGCTCAATCTGGCCCGCGTCTTCATCCGAGAAGGGCTGATCCAGCAGGACGCTCCCCAGGCCCTGGCCCGGGCCGAGTCCTTCGACCCTGCCGCGCCGGCTTGGACGCTGCTCTGGCTGGGGGCGCTGGTGGACAAAGAGAACGGCAACTACGAGGCCGCCCAGGCCAAGCTTGCCGACCTCATCCAGGGCGGTTTCGCCCAGGCCCAAGGCCGCGGATTCGACTTCTCCAAGGACTACCGGGTGCTGGTCGAAATGGGTGAGGTGATGCAGCGCCAAGCCCTCACCCAGCGCGGTGAACATGCCCAGCGCGAGGCCACTCTTCGGGAAGCCGAGAAATGGTTCCTGGGGGCCCTGGAGTACGACCCCGAGAACCTCTCCGCCCACTGGGGTCTCAAGCAAGTCTATCAAGCCCTGCGCGAGCGCGACAAAGAGCGTCGCCACGCCGAGCTGCACGCCAAGTACAAGCCCGACGACAATGCCCGCGACCGCGCCATCACGGCTGCCCGCCGCCTCTCTCCCCCGGCCGACCACGCCGCCGAGGCCGTCGTGATTTATGACCTGAACCGCCAGCCTGAGTAGTCGCGCTACACCCCGAGTGAAATCGGCTTTTTCCGAGCCGAATTCGTCTGCGCAAGTGATTCCGTCAGGGGTATTGCTACGCGAATGTGGGGACGGTAGAGTGGAGTCGGGACACTTGAACCGATGTCCCTGGAATGGGAGCGGACATGATGCGCAAGCTTGGATATTTCGTGGTTGCGGGGATAGTGCTTTTGGGACTCGCCGCAGGGGCCGCTTGGCTGCCGCTGGCAGAGTCTCCAGAGTTTGAGCAGGCTTGGTGGCTGCGGCTCAACGAGACGTTGAGTTCTCCCTTGGCCAAACCCTGGATAGAGCGATTGACCGAGGACTACTTTCCCTCGGCGGGAGCGCGGGCCGAGCTGATAGCCAAGCTCGATCCCGAGGCCCGGAGCCTCCTGCGGACGCGGCAAGGGATTCCCCAGCAGGGACCGGACGGACGCTTCATCCTGACCTTCCCCCATACCGCCAACGGCGGAGGCACCGGACTGCAGATCGAGTCCAGCGTCTTTCTCATCAACAACAGCGGAGTGCAGACCCAGGCCAGCATTTTCTTCCGCGACGGGCAAGGCCAGGGACTGAACGTGACCACCGACCAAGGCCAGTCCGACGCCTTTGACGTCACCCTTGAAGCGGGCCAGGCCTTCCGCCTGCGCACCGACGGCCAAGGCACCCTCAGCACAGGATGGATCGAAGTGCTGTCCGATATTCCGTTGTCGGGATCAGGCTCTTTCATCACCCGCCAGCAGAACAGCGGAACCGTGCTGTCGGAGGTGGGCATTGCCGATTCTCCGCGGGTGCAGGACGCCACTCTCTTCCTCGACACGACTTCAGGCAAGAATACCGGCTTCGCCGTGGCTAACCCGAGTCCCGACCAAACCGCCAGCCTGGACTTGGTGCTGCGCGATCTGGACGGGTCTCAGGTGGCCAGCGGGCAGATCGACCTGGCGCCGAGCAACCAGCGTGCAGAGTTTGTCACCGAAACCTTTCAGGGCGTCGACCTGACGAATTTTAAGGGTGTTTTGCGGATTACTTCGGACGAGCCGGTGGCGGTGGTTGCCTTGCAAACCCGAGGGACGCTGCTGACCTCGCTTCCCACCGCCCCCTTCGTCGACGTAGACGAGCCCGACGACGACACCCCCGACTTGATCTTCCCGCGCATGGCCGACGGGCTCTTCGGCAACCTGCGCTTCACCACCACGCTGACTTTCCTCAACAACACCGACCTCGATGCCCAGCTCAACATCCGCATCCGCGACACGGGGGGCCAAGACCTGCCGCTGAGCTTCGGAGAGATGCAGGGATCGAACTTGACCGTGGACGTCCCGGCCCGAGGCGGAGCGCAACTCGTCAGCGACGGCTCCACCGACCCAGGAGCCATCGGCTGGATCCAGGTGGTGTCGGAAGTCCCGGTGACCGGCAGCGCGGCCTTTACGCTGGAAGACTTGAGCCAGGGAGTTGTGCTGTCTGACGTGGGCGTCCCCAGCGCCCTGCTGGCCGACCATTACAGTCTCTTCGCTGAGGTGGGGGGAGGCGTCAATACGGGGGTGGGCATCACCAATGCCGCCGAAGCCCCGATCGACGTGCGATTCCGCCTTTTCGAGGAGTCCCAGGACGCCCCGGCGGCTGCCTTCACGACCCGCCGGGCCTCCAGCAAACCCCGCCAACTGCTGGCCACCGTCACCCGCACCCTGCCGGCTTTTCAGCACCAGGGACTGTTCATCTCCGAGCTCTTTCCCGACGTTCCCCAGGTGACTGAGGGCAACTTCCGCGGACGCCTGGAGATGGAGGCCTCCATACCCGAGCTGACGGGTGACCTGCTGCGTCCGCCTTTTGCCGGACTCACCCTGCTCTCGCGGGGAGCCCTGCTGACCTCGCTGCCGGCAGCGCCTCATCTGCCCCTCTTCGCTCCCCGCGCTTACCTGGTCCCGGCCACCGACATCGCCGGATCCAGTCCGGGAGCCTGCATCCGCTACAGTCAGCGGGCCGGCGAGCTGACTATTCAGCAGGCCCGCTTCCTCATCTCGCGGGTCTCACTCGACTTGGGCGCCGCTCAAGACGACACGCTGGGCAACTACATCCTCGACGCCGCCACCGATGTCCTCTATGGCCGCCTTTTCTTCAGCGTCGAAGACGACGTCGTGACCTTCTCGCCTTTGGTCAATCCCATCAACGAGGGCGAGGCCAACCTCTTCTCGGCCACGGCGCGCAACGTGCCCCCGGGGGAAGAGGGACTGCCCGAGGGAGGCGTCCTCATCGAGACCGCCACCGATCCGACCCTGATCGATTCGGAAAGCGCGACCACGGCCTTGGGCGAGTACCGCAGCCAGATCTGCTTCGACGCCGGAATCCTGCAGATGCCTTCAGAAGGCGAAGTGACGTTCCACCAGGAATTGCATTCGGCACCGCCCTTCCAGTACGTCGAATCGACGGTGATTCCCTTCCCCTCCACCGAACCTCTGCTGGGCGTGTATGAGGACGTCCTGCACGTGGCGCCTCAGCCCCAGGGGACGCGCATCGACCAAGTCGACTTCATCTCCGCCATCGGCTCTCCCATGCTGAGCGCCGGCGACACCCTGATCGTCAAGGGCGCCGGATTCCCCTCCGATCCCGGGGACGTGATGCCCGTGATGCATTGCGGCGCCTCCCAGATCTTGGGCTGGACGGTGGCCGACGCCTCCCCTACCGAGATCCGCCTTGAGGGCACCGGAGAGGCCTGTCGAGGCGACCTGCAGATCATGACCGGAGGAGGCCAGGCATCGAACCGCTACACCCTCAACTTCCGTCTGACCCCGCAAGTGGAGGCCTCACTGGACTCCTCGCAAGCCGGGGCCCAGGCCCAGCTCGGTATCCGCATCGACCAGCCCGGCGACGACTTGTCCTTCCGGCAACTGGTCTTGCGTCCGAGCGCGGGACAGTTTCTCACCGACGGATTCGACCCTGAGGAGGTCATCGGCACGCTCGACTTCGCCATTCCAGGACTCGAGACCCAACAACAATTCGAGTGGGTGGTGGAAAGTTCAGGTCCTCAGCAACTGGTGGCCAATGCCCTCGACACCTCCGACAGCGATCCGGACCCGCAGTTGATGCTGACGATTGACGCGGCAGCGGGAACGCTGACTTTGGCGTTGCCCGACATTACCATTCCCACAACCTTGCCCTCGCGTTCGATAGGCGACATGCAATGGACGGTTCCGCTCTTTCAACTGCCGGGCCAGAACGTGTCGGCCCTGCGTTTTGAGGTAGAGGTCGACTCGCAGCCGCTGAGGGCCCTCGACCCGGCCACCGCGCTCAGAGCCGTCCAGCGGATCAGCCCCCAGTTCCCTTAGCCCTTGAGAGGATGAACCATCATGAAACTCACGGCTTCTAAGCTCCGGAAACGCAGACGAACCCTCGATTATGTGATTCTCGTCCTGTCGCTGGCGGGACTGTTGACCGTCTACGAGATGGTTGTGGGATGCGCGGGCGCCCTGGATCCGGCTGCCAAATTCCAGGTTCTGGACGGCAATGAAAAAGACGGCCTGGGACGTGTGGAATTGACTCCCCAGGATTCCTGCACGACCATTCAGGTCTCCAACGAGATCGCCCTCAACAACGTCGTCGCCTGCGAGGAATGCGGAAACATCACCTGGACCGCCCAGCCCACCCAGTTCGCCGACGTGACCCTGGGCAGCACCGGCGCCTTTACCGCGGCCCAGATCTGCCGCACCGGCGTCGTACCGTCCCTTGGACGCGCCTCGGTCATCCTGGTCGGGACCTACACCAAAAGGCTCTCCGAGGACATCACCCAGGAGCTGACGATCGTCCGCCGCGTCCCCCTGCGCATCCCTGAACCGGATGCCTCATGACCTCGCAGTTCGCACTGGCTCTGGCGGCGGTCCTGGTTGCTGGGCTGTGGATCTCTGAAAAGTGCTCGCACCATCCCGCCCGAACCCGCCGCGCCTACATCGCCGGCGTATGGGGCGGATTCCTGGGAGCGCGGCTGTGGTACGCGCTGCAATACGGAGACTTCTCGCTGGTAGGAGGATGGGCTTCCTGGGGCTTCGTCTTCGGCGCCTCACTGGGGTCTGTGGCTTACTTGCGCTGGGCCCGAGGTCAATGGGCCTTCGGCGATTTCGCCGACGCCGCCGCCCCCGCCCTGGCCCTGGGGGGAGCCGTGATGCGGCTCAACTGCTTCTCCATCGGATGCAACTTCGGAAGCCCCACCCAAGCAGCTTGGGCCGTGACCTATCCTCCGGGCGCGCCCGCCTACCAGAAGCATCTTGCTGAAGGGCTGATCCAACCGGGGGCTTCCTGCTCGCTGGCGGTTCACCCCGCCCAACTCTACGAATCGGCAGCGCTTTTCATAGCCTTCACCGCCATCCTCTGGGTCCGGCACCGACAAGTTTCACCTCAGGACGCACCGCAACTCGCGACCGATTCCAAAGGACTGTCCGCTACCCAAGCACCAAGACGGCCTTGGCCGGGGGGCCGGTTGCGACTTCTGCCCGGGGACCTCTTCCTGGGAGGCATCGTCTACTACAGCCTCTTCCGATTCTGGGTGGAGTTCATCCGCGACGATGCCGCCGGATTGGCATTCGGGCCGCTCAGCTTCGCCCAAGCCTCTTCACTGCTGGCGCTGACCGCCGCACTATTCGTCCTGCGCCTGCGACGAACCTAGTGACTCTGTATCCGTGGGTAACGCTATTACAGGCTTTTCAGGGTTCAGTTACCAAAATTAAGCTTACCCAGGGTGCCGCTCGGGCACCAAGCGCCCTCACTTTGCCCTGGGCTGACGAATGGCTCGCCTTCAGCGAGCCCCGACTTGCGCTGCAAGGCACCCTTAAGGCCGTTCCTGACCGGCTTGGCCGCACTTTTGCGACACCCTTTTCAGCGTTTGTCTTACAAGAATACGAAACCCAGGGGCTCAGGTTGTCAGTTGTGGATCTTGTAGGCGCCTTCCAGGGACTGATTGAACTGGAAATCGTCGAGCTGGATCTCCCAGTCAACCTCGAGCGTCGACTGGCTTTGGCGCGTGTAGCTGATCAGATAGCGGTGGGGCAGGGTCAGCCCGTTCTCTTGGCGGAAGTCTGAAAACCTCTCAACCAGCCGGTAGCGCGTCTCCTGCTGCTGGCTCGAGGAGCGGGGATCGGCACCCATGCGTGCGCTGATGGTGAGCCGGTAATCGCTTTCCACGTGGCGGAAGGTTTCCTCGTCGAAGTAGAGTCGGATGCGGAAGTCGGTTCGGCCCTTGCGCGCCCGGTATTCCACCTCATGGTGTCGCTCCCCGTCGCGCTTTTTCACGCCTTTGTAGTTGAGCTTGGGATTCTTCTCGTCGATATGATGGAAAGGCCAGTCGAGGGTCAAGGCGCCCCCAATCAATCCCTCTTTGAGAATCAGATCCTGAGACTGGACCAAGCTACCCAAGGGTGAGCGCTGGCCCGGCTGCATCTGGCCGAAGTCGGTGTCCTCGCCATCAAAGAGAAGCGCTTCATAGTCGTATCCCGGATTGCCGAACTTGACGTAGACCAGGGTGGTGTCTGGCTCGGAGACAACGCGGGCGGCCCCGTCGATGCGCCCGGCTCCGCCTCTCTTGGGAATGACCGAACCTTTTCCGGTGGCCAAGATGTTCTCAACACCTTCACGCGCCTCGGCCGTCCCGATCGACTCCAAATGACGTGCCACCAATTCTTCGACCTTGATTTTCTCCTTGCCCCACACGGTCACCGTCAAGGCGACTAACAGGACGACGCCGCAGGCCCATGCCAATGCTCTGAGCGGCTCGGAGAAGCCTCTACCCCGGTGCAAATCCATTTCTTGTCTCCTTTCGGACGAAAATGTCTGACCATCATAAGCAAAGAGCGTCCCGCTGTGAAATCAGCCCCTGTCACGACGCCGAGAGACGCGCGGCAATTGATCGCGAGCCGTCTCCGTCCCACCGAAACCTTGTAGCCAAGTCGTCTTGGCCGGGGAAACCGGACTCCCCCCACGACCTTTGGCCCTGAGGCAGCCGGTCACAAGTGACGCGCCAGGACCCCTCGAGACTTCTGACCTACTGGACGAGCGGCTCTAGTGCCTAGGACGCCGTCTTCCAGAGGAGGAAGCTGAGGACTTCGACCATGTCCCGGACCTCTTCCTCCACCGGACGGTCGCCCGCATGTCCGGCCGTGGTGTGGTAGCGCAGCAAGATGGGGTTGTCAGAAGCGTTGGCTGACTGCACCAATGCCGTCATCTTGCGGGCGTGGGCGGGAGCCACGCGGGTGTCGGCGTCACCGGTGACGAAAAGCGTTGCCGGATATTCTGTGCCCTGGCGGACGTTGTGATAGGGCGAGTAGGCCTTCAGATAGGGGTATTGGTCAGGATTCTCGGCGCTGCCGTATTCGGAGATCCAGAAACTGCCCACCAGCAGCTTGTCGTAGCGCAGCATGTCGAGCAGCGGATAGTTGCACACCACCGCCGCGAACAGTTCGGGACGCTGAGTCATGGCCGCGCCCACCAACAGTCCGCCGTTGCTGCCGCCGCTAATGGCCAAATGCTGGCTGGAGGTGTATCCGCTGTCGATCAGGTACTCGGCGGCGGCGATGAAATCATCGAAGACGTTCTGCTTGTTGCCCAGCATACCGGCCCGGTGCCACTCCTCGCCGAACTCGCCGCCCCCGCGCAAGTTGGCCACGGCGTAAACGCCGCCCGAGCGAACCCAGGCCGCACCCGCCGCGCTGAAGCGGGGCGTGCGGCTGAGATTGAAGCCGCCGTATCCGGTCAGCAGAGCCGGATGGCTGCCGTCCATCTCCAAGCCTCTTCCGTGGACGATGAACATCGGGATCTGAGTGCCGTCCTTGGAGGGATAGCGGACCTGCTTGACCTCGAATTCCTCGGGGTTGACAGGGACTTGGCTGGCGGCCCACTCCTGACGTTGACCGCTCTGCAGGTCGTAGCGGTAGATGGTTTCGGGGATGTGGAAGGATGAGAAGGACACGAAGATCTCATCGGAATCCCAGGAGGCGTCCGAATCGGGACGCACGGTTCCAATGGCTTCGAAGTCGATCTGGCTCTCCAGGTTGCCTTCCATGTCGTAAACCGCCGCCTTGGGCTGTACGTTTTCCAGGTAGGAGACGACCAGGCGTCCGCCGGCGGGGATCATCTGAGTCAGCACGGCATCCTCGCGCTGGGGGATGACTTCCTGCCAATGCTCAACCTGAGGACGCTGAGGATCGGCCGTCATGATGCGGTAGTTGGGAGCATCCAGATCGGTCAGCACCGCCAGCCGGCTGCCAGCGAAGGTGACAGAGTTTCGGGACCGTCCAGCTTCGATGATGTTCTGGAAGGGTTGCCGCGACTCCATATCCTTGAGGAAGACGGCGGTGGGCCCCGAGGATCCCTCCAGCACGGTGACGGCCAGCCAGCGTCCGTCGGGCGAGAGGTCGGCCGTCATCAGGTTGGCGCGTCCGTATCCCTCGCCGAAGAGCCTTTCGTCCTGGGCGGGATCGCCGCCGATAGGATGGACGAAGACCCCGGGACTGTCAGTACCGCTGGTGCTGTAGTAGAGCTTGCTCTTGTCGGGAGCCAGGAAGGCGGCCAAGTAACGCCGCGCCGGCAGGACGTCCGCCAGTTCCTCCTTGCTTTCGACATCCATCAGGTGAAGTTCAACCTCGTCCTCACCTCCCCGACGCAAGGCGTAGACAATGAGCCGGCCGTCCGAGGAGACGTCGCGCAAAGCAATGTTGACGCTGTGGTCGTCGCTCAGAGTGTGGGGATCGATCAGAACCTCGTCTTCGCCCTCCAGTCCCTGGCGCACGTAGAGCACCGACAAGTCCTGGCCGGCCCGGCGGTGCATGAAAAAGTAGCGTCCGCCGCGGGCGGTGGGAGCAGAGTAGTCGTCCACCTCAAGCAGTCCGCGGACCAGACCGCGCAGGCCTTCCCGTTCCGGCAACTGACCCAGGACGGAATCGGTATAGGCATTCTGGCGCGAGATCCAATCCCGCGTCTCGGGCGCATCCTGATCCTCCAGCCAGCGATAAGGATCGGCCACTTCTTGGCCGTGCCATTCGTCCACCACCTCTCGGGCGGAGGTCTCAGGAGGCGGAGGCGCACCACCGTCTCCTCCGCAGCCGCTGCTTGCCAGCAATGCCGCCAACAGCAACCCAGCCATCGACAAGCCAGCCCAACCATTCGTCCTCTTCATGCAACCCCCTTGTGTTCTTGAGCCCTTCACCGGCGCTCTCCGTCCCCCGTGCCCGGTGAGACGGCTTCACGTTTACTCGGCGTCAAAATAACATCTTCGACGACGACCGGCACCTCCCAAGGGATCAGGACGAAACAGCGAGCAAAAATGACGAAACCTCCCCGACCATCTGGCATCTAGGATGGGTAGAAACGAACGGAAAACCGAAAGGGCGTTTCTTAACGGGTTGTGCACACGCTCTTTCGAACCCGCATAGACTCCTTACCTTCTGGTTGTGACCGCAGCCGGGTGCTCCGATGGGGCATCCGGCTGCTGGCCTTCCCCCCCCCAAAACCTCAGAGCGGTTACTTCACCAGTCGCAACGGACGGGATAGCGGGTGATGTGTTCGTCGGGCGTCAACAGGACCATGCCCCCGGAAATGGCTTGGCAGATCAGCATTCGATCAAACGGGTCGGCGTGACGGTCAGGGAGTCGGTTGAGGTGAAAGACCGATTCTTCCTCCAATGGCAGAGACTTGAAACCGTGGGCTCGTCGCATCGCGGGTACGAAGCGCTGGGGACGCTGCGGCAGGGGCAGACGCCCCAGGTTGTGGTTGACGGCAATTTCCCAGGCCGAGACAACGCTCAGGTAAACCTCGTTTTCGGGAGAACGGGCTAATTCTCGAGCCCGTTCGGAGATTTGAGGAGCATCGGCAATCCACCACAGAAAGGTGCAGGTATCGAGCAGGATCTTCACGAATCTCCACCCTGACCTTCGAAGGCTTTGCGCAGATCATCGGGCAGCGGCTCGAAGAAGGAGTCCGGCACCTGAAAGTCATCTGCCGCCAGCCCGATGGGACGCTCTTTGCGCCGGGACTTCTCCAGCGGCCGGATTTCCGCGATCGGCACGTTGCGCCGACACAGCAAAACCGTCTCACCCGCCTCAATGCGAGACAGATAGCGTGAAAGGTGGGTCTTCGCCTCGTGAATGTTGAGCCTGATCATGGTTTGATAGTAAGTCAGGAACTTGGTTTAGTAAAGAGCCGAGCCCTCGGCGCCGGCGCACACGAGCGGCGACATCGGATATCCTCTTAGGCATGGGCTGGATGGCGGTGGTTGCGATGCTCTCGGCGGGCTTGGTTCAGGCCCAGGAAGCGAGGGCCGAATTTGTGGACGTGACCCGGCAGGCCGGCATCGAGTGGACGCACCGCAACGGCGCCACCGAGGAAAAGTTCCTCATCGAAACCATGGGAGGCGGAGCGGCCTGGCTCGATTTCGACGGGGACGGCTGGCTTGATCTCTACCTGGTCGACTCGGGCGATCACGCCCGTTCGAGCGGGTCAACGCCGGGACGCCATGCTCTCTACCGCAACAACGGCGACGGCACGTTCAGCGACGTGGCCGCCAAGGCCGGCGTCCAAGGAGGCTTTTACGGAAACGGGGCCGCCGTGGGCGACTATGACAATGACGGGGATCCCGACCTCTACGTCACGGCTTGGGGTGCCAACCGCCTCTACCGCAACAACGCAGACGGCACGTTCAGCGACGTGACCTCCAAAGCCGCGGTCGAGGGCCAAGGCTGGTCGACCTCGGCGGCCTTTTTCGACATCGACAACGACGGCGACCTCGATCTCTTCGTCTGCCAGTATCTGGACTGGGATTACGACAAGGAGGTCTACTGCGGCGAAAAAAGCCAAGGTCGCCGGTCCTATTGCCATCCCGACCAGTTCGGGCCCGTCCCCAGCCTGCTTTACCGCAACAACGGCGACGGGACCTTCAGCGAGGTTGCGGAGGAAGCGGGCGTGGGCGTCCCCGGTAAGGCTTTGGGTGTGGTGACGGGCGACATCGACGGCGACGGCGACCAAGACCTCTATGTGGCCAACGACGCTGTGGCCAACTACCTCTTTCGCAACCGCGGCGACGGCACCTTCGTCGAAGAAGGACTGATGGCCGAAGTGGCTTACGGGATGGCCGTCAAGCCCGAGTCGGGCATGGGCACCGACTTGGGCGACGTGGACGGCGACGGACGCCTCGATCTGATCGTCACCAATATCGACTATGAGATGAACAACCTCTACGTCAACCGCGACGCCGACTTCTTTACCGACGTCACCATCACCCAAGGACACGGCCAGGGCGACCTGCTCTACAGCGGCTTCGGGGTGCGCTTTTTCGACAAGGATAATGACGGCGACCTCGACTTGGCCGTTCTCAACGGACATCCGCTCGACAACATCCATCTCTTCCGCGACCGGGTCACCGGAGCTCAGATGCCCTTCCTGCTGGAAAACCGCAAGGGCAAGCTTATCAACGTGGGCGAGAAGCAAGGCGGCGTCTGGACCCGCCTGCTGGACGGACGCGCCCTGGCCTCAGCCGATTACGACAACGACGGCGACATCGACCTGGTCTTCGTCAACGTCGGTGCGGCACCCATCCTGCTGGAAAACCAGCTCATTGACGGGACCGCGGCAGACGCTGAAAAGCCTGAGCCGTCCAGAGCATCATCGCGGCAGCCGGCCGCCGCGACTGGAGTGGCCTCACAAACCCAAAGCAAGCAAAGCGATAAGCGTCCGACCGACGCTGCTGGCGTTGAAAATAGTGCCAAATCTTTTCTGGGAGTGATGCTTGAAGGTTCCAAGAGCAACCGCGACGGCGTGGGAGCCCGTCTGACTCTCAAGACTGACCGCCGCATCCTCTTTCGCGAACGCACCGGCGGCGGCAGCTACCAGGCCGCTCACGACCCCCGCATCCACTTTGGACTGCAAGCCGGCGAGGAGTTGGAGTCCCTGACTATCCGCTGGCCCTCTGGCCTGACACAGTCTTTGCAAAAACTTCGGCAAGGCCGCTACCAACGCATCCAGGAACCGTCTATAGAATAATCGGGCCTCCGGAACTCTTCATTGATCGGGGAGCAGGCCATATTGAGGGAATGTAGTACCTGAAAGCGTTATTGCTGGATAAGAAGTAAACTCACGAACTTACTTTGTTGGAGGTATCGTCGTGTACAAGGACGTCGTTTATGAGAAGGCCTTAGCAGCAGCCGAAAAAGACATCCACAATGGCTACATTGCGGGCTTTGTCGCAGCGATAATCACCTTGGCCGTCGCGACTCAGGGACGGCTGGCCTTGGTGGCAGGCCCCTGGCTCTATCTCGATGTGGTCTTGATTGCCGTGCTGGCCTGGGGCATTCGGCAGCGGTCTAGAACGTCAGCCGTTTTAATGCTGGTCTACTTCATTGGCGCTAAGATCTTGTATCTATATGAATTTGGATCTGCTGGCTTCCGTATTTGGGATTTAATCTTCGCTTATTTCTATGCTCGGGCCGTTCGGGGGACCTTTCTCTACCACCGTACGCTGCGCCAACAGGAGCCTCCTCCCAAGGCACCGCCAGTACGCCGTCCCGTAGCCCGTGGCAGATCCAAAGCCCTTGGCGTCCGCGGCATATAGACCGTTGAGCACAAGGCGCGGACTCGGCCTTTCTCAGAGTTGCATGCCGGGCGGACGCTGGAACAGAATGGGGATCCGCTCGACCACGACGGGAAAGGCTTGGTTCTATGACGCATTCACGAGCCGGCGGCCTGCGCCGGATCTTGCTGGCGCTGCTGTCGCTCGGCATCGTCGTCACCAGCGTTGACCTGCTTCTCCTGCAACACTATGAAGACATCTGGCAATTCGTGCCTCTGGTGCTCAACGGCGTTGGAATCGCGGCCATCGCCTGCTTTCTTCTGACGGGCGCACCCTATAGCCTGCGCCTCATGCAAGCCGTCATGGGCCTTCTCGTGCTGGCGGGGATGGCGGGAGTCGTCCTGCATTTTCAGGGCAACATGGAGTTCCAACTCGACATCGATCCCTCGCTATCGACCTGGGACTTGTGCTGGAAGGTTTTGCGCTCCAAGGCCCCGCCGGCATTGGCGCCGGCCGCCATAGCGCAGTTGGGCTTGCTGGGGCTGGTTTTCTGCTACCGCCACCCGGCTTTGAGCAGCGTCCGGGCTGATCAGGGCCGAGTTCATGAGGAAGGAATGGAAGAATGAAGAGAAGTCAACGCGTCGCATTTTGTGTCAACCGGCTGGGAGTGGTCTTGCTTCTGGTTCAGCTTTGCGCTCCAGGCTTGAGGGCCCAGGTTGGGCAGGGCCTGCTCGACTTCAATACGGCCACCGAGGAGCAGCTTGCGGCCCTGCCTCATTTTTCCCAGAGCGCCAGCCAGGCCATCCTCGATGGACGACCCTTCGAGAGCATCGTCGAGATCCACGCCAAATTGATGGAAAGCGGCTTGACCGAGGAACAAGCCTCGGAGGTTTACGGACGGGCCTTCCTGCACATCAACCTCAACACCGGCACCCGGGAGGAGATCCTCCTCATTCCCAGGGTCGCCGGCCGCATGGCCCACGAGTTCGAGGAGTACCGTCCTTGGAAGGCCTGGAGCCAGTTCGACCGGGAGATCGGCAAGTACGTGGGGCCCGAGGAAACCAACCGGCTGAAGCAGTACGTCTTCATCCCGCTGGACTTGAACACGGCCACCTCGGAGGAGTTCCAGACCATCCCCGGCGTAGGCCGTCGCATGGCCCACGAGTTCGAAGAATACCGTCCTTGGAAGACTCAGGAGCAGTTTCAGCGCGAGATCGGCAAGTACGTCGACGAAAAGGAAGTCGCGCGCCTGTGGCGCTACGTCGTGATTCCTTAGCCGATCTGGCGGACCAGCCTCGTAAGGCTTCAGCCGGCAGCCACTTGGCGCCGAAGTCCTGTGAGGCCGCTGACCCTAGTGACCATAGTGTAATCCTGTTGTCCGCCAGGGCGGTCCGGCAGGCTCAAGGCCGGCGACCGACCGTGTCCGCCTATGCGACAGCTCTTTTGCGAATCCGGTCAATCGAGACAGGCCTGACGAGGCTGCGGGACCCTGTAAGTCCCGCCAATTGCGGACTTTGAAGGATTCGCATTTGCGGTATCGAAATTGCCTCCATGGTCAGGGGACGATTAGGGATACCCTCGGGAGGGATCATCACATGGACCGAATCTGGCAGGACATCCGCTACGCAATGCGCACCTTCATCCGCAGGCCGGCCTTCGCGGCCGCGGCTGTGGTGACGCTGGCGCTGGGCATCGGAGCCAATACGGCCATCTTCAGCGTCATCGACGCCTCGATGCTGCGTCCCCTTCCCTTCCGGGAGCCCGGACGGCTGGCCGAGCTGTGGTGGTACTCCACCCAGGCCGGCTACTCGACTCCGGTCCAAAACGCTGCCGCCTGGATGGAGTGGCGGCAGCACACCGATCTCTTCCAGCAAGTGGAGGCTTACGAAACCGCGGGAATGATCTTGCGGGGTCTCGGCAGGCCCGAGACCATCCAGGGCATCGCGGCTTCGGCGGGAGTCTTCGAGCTGCTGGGCGTCCCGCCCTTGATTGGCCGGACCTATGAAAGCGGCGAGGAAGGCGTGGTGGTGCTGGCCTACGACCTGTGGCAGAAGCATTTCGCAGGCGATCCGTCCGCGCTGGGCCAGACCATCACCCTGGACGACCAGCCCTACTCGGTGATCGGAGTGATGCCTTCTGATTTCCGCTTCCCCTACAGGAACTTCCGGCTGTGGCGTCCTTACCGTTTGAGCGGAACGCCTGAAGAACGGCTCAACCAGCCCGCCGTTCTGCTGGTGCGGATGCACGAAGGCGACTCCATCGAGGTCCTGCAAGAGAGGGTCGATGCGGTCACCGCCCGGCTGGACGAAGAGAAGCCGCTGCGCCGCAGTTGGTCCTCCAAGCTTTACGCCCTCCAACGAGGCCCCAGCCCTAAGACCCGCACCGCACTCATGGTGCTGTTGGGGGCTGTGGGACTGGTGTTGCTCATCGCCTGCGCCAATGCCGCCAATCTGATGCTCTCCCAAAGCGGCCGGCGCAGCCGCGCCACGGCCATCCGCGCCGCGCTGGGAGCCGGACGGATGCGGCTCTTGCGCCTGATGCTGACGGAAAGCCTGCTCTTGGCCTTCGCGGGTGCGGCACTGGGAGCCGTTCTCTCACTGTGGACGGTGGACCTGATCATGGGAATGGCGCCCAGCGACATCAGCCTCTTCCAGCTCAACACCGTGAGGG
>DATIPO010000128.1:0-35205 GCA_035471925.1 Acidobacteriota bacterium | reverse complement strand
GAGATCCTTGGACTCGGCAGGATGGATGGAAAGGGCGGCGGCGAACGCATCTCGGCTGCGCTTGGGAATGTCGATGAATTCCCGCCAGGAGTGGGCCTTCTGCCCGAAGTGGACGCCCCGCCACTCGATCGATCCGTAGCTGCGCCAGTTGGCGACGGTGGTCCAGGCTTGCAGCGAGATGTCCTCCAGCGGGGCCTCGGGCCAGTGCTCCAAGACCAGGGGTTGCAGCGTAGTGATCCAGTCCTGCCCGCCGGTGGGAATGGGACAGATGTCGCGTCCCAGGTTGAGTCCCACGGTGGCGAAGCGGTTGTGGAGTCCGAAGCCCATGTCAGCTTGGCCTGAGGCCTGCCAGAGCTGGGTGAAGACGGGATCGAGGTCGAGATAGACGCGCAGCGGGACAGGCTCGACCAGTTCGGGCAGGCGCAGCAGTCCTGAGATGTTGAGCAGCAGGTCGGCATCGCGGGCCCTGACTTTGAGCTGAGTGTAGGGCAGGCCGATGCTGCGCAGGGTTTCCACTTCCAGCAGCGAGCTGTCCTGCAAGAACCCGAACTGTCCCAGGATGCGCTGGAATTCGCGGGCGTTGAGGGTATCTTCCAGCCGCGCCCGGGCGGGACGGCGGTTGTGTTGGGCGAAGGGCTCGATGAAAGTGACTTGGTGGCCCAACTGGCGCAATCCCAGCAGGTATTGCAGCACGGCCCAAGCCGCACCTCCCTGGCCGGGTACGGCGGCGATCATCCCCGTGACGATCATTTTCATGGGTGCGGACTGGGTGCTCATGGCGGCTCCTCTAGGGGCTCGTGTCCAAGTGCTCTTCTCGCCTTTGCGGGGGCGACCGGTCATCAGCCGATCCGCTGCAAGAAGGCTTCCAGGATACTGCGGGAATCGAAGTGGGATTCGGCCAGACGGCGGGCGGCGCGGCTGTGGCGGTCATAGTCGTCCGCAATGCGGCGCACGCCGTCTGCGGCCTCTTCCAACGTGCGGAAGGTCAAGAGTCCGTCACCTAGGGGGATATTGTGCCCCAATCCGGTGTCTTGCACAAGGGCCGGCCGTCCCGAGGAGAGATAGCGCACGGTGCGGTCCGAGAACCAGCCGCTTTGGGTGTGGACGTAGACGCCCTGAGCCACCGAGAACTCGGCTCCCGAGTCCCGCACGTAGCGGCGGAAGGCGTCCGGCGTATTCAGTCTGCGCGCCTGGCTGATGCGCCAACCGCGCTCCTCCAGCGCCCGCCGGTCCTCCTCATCGCCGGTGTGGATGTCGAGAGCCAACTCAAACTCCGTCTGCGAGGCCGACCCTCCTCCAAGACCGGCTAGTTGCCGGGGCAAATCGATGAAGCGGCGGAATTCATGGGCTTTTTGGCCGTACTTCCGGCCTTGGAACTCAAGTCCGCCGTAGGGGTTGCGCCAGGAGGCGACCGTTGTGAAGAGATGCGGGTTGGCCGCCGCCAGAGCCGGCCATTGGTCGAGCAAGGAGGGCTGGCGGGTCGGGATCCAGCAGAAGTCACAGGCAGGGATAGGACAGAAGTCCTTGCCGATGTTCTCGCCGATTGTGAAGTGGAGGTCGTGATTCTGGAGTCCCAGGTCGTGGCCTTGATGGTGCCAGATCTGAGTATATCCGGGGTCGAGGTCGAGATAGGCCTTGCGGCGGACCAGCTCCAGCAGCCGCGGCTCGCGCAGATGTCCCGTGATGTTGAGCAGAAACTGGCACTGAGAAGCCCACTCCCGCGCCTCCTCCCAGCGGCTGTGTCGGGCGGCATCCCCGTCGAGGAGAATGCCGGGGACGCCGAATTGGGCAAGGGTCTGCCGGAAAAAGTCGGCAGGACCCCTGGAAACCGCTGCCCGGCGGTCCCCGCTTCCCTCCAATCCATTTCTTGACCTCCCTTCCTGCTTGGACAGCGAACCGCCGCGTTCGCGTGGAGTGCCTTTCACTGCGGCTGCGTCAGCGGCGAGATCTCCTCTTGAGAACGAAAGCGCATCCCGTCTGTCTTCAATACCCCCTTGGCCGGGCAACGCATCTATCGTCTCGATGAAGCGCACCTCGAAGCCCATCTGGCGCAGTCCCAGGACCCAGCTCAGCCGGGTCCAAGCGGCCCCGCCGTTATGGGGCTTATTGGCCAGGGCGCCCGCCACGAGCACCAGCGGCTTCATGCGTCCACCCCAGCTTGATGGAGGAGGCGGGGAAGGATCTTTTCAGCGTCGAGGTGGTCTTCGGCGATGCGGCGGGCGGCGCGGGCGTGGACCGGATATTGATCGAGGAGGAGTCTGATCTGACGAACTGCTTGGTGTGCGGAGGTAAAGGTGAGGAGTCCTCTATTGGTGGGGAGGAGGTCACCAAGCCCTGTATCTTGAGCCAGAACGGGACGTCCAGAGGCCAGGTAGCAGGCGCTGCGGTCGGAAAACCATCCTGAGCGCGTGTCTACGTAGATGTTCTTGGCAACGAGGAATTCCCCCAGGGATCGGCGCAGGTAGTCGCGGTAGCTCTCCAAATCGCCCCCTACGCTGTCGGCCGAGAGGAGATCCCACCCTCTGGAAATGAGACTCTGGCGATCTTCCTCGTCGGCCGGATCGATGTCGATGGCGAGCTGCATCGCAATGCCACGGGATGAGGCACTCGCGATTTCACTATCCCTGTTTCGTTCCGCACCGCTGTCTGTCGGGCGTGGCGCAGCTTCAGCTTCCCCCCGCAGCATTGCCGGCAGATCCCAAAAACGGCGAAATTCGTGGACGCGCAGTCGATAGGTGCGGCCCTTGTATTCCAGCGGACCGTAGGCCCCGCGCCAGGAAATGACAGAGGTCAGTGCGCCCTCCCCTGGGGGAGCCTCCGCAGGCGGCTGCCCGCCCGCCTCTGGCTGACTTGCCGACCGATCATGCAAACCGCCGGCCGGCCACGAAGGCAGGTGGACGGGAGGAAGGATGTGAATCCAATCTTTGCCGCAGGTGGGGATGGGGCAGTCGGGTTGGCCGATGCGTCCGCCCACGGTGGCGTAGGCGTCGTGGACATCGAGGAAGTCGGTGAGTCCGAGGTCCTGCCACATCTGGGTGAAACCCGGATCGATGTCGAGGAAAAGGCGCCGGCGCGCGGCCTGCAGGAGTTCAGCATCGCGCAAAAAGCCCTGGACGTTGATCAGCCCCAACGAGTCCTCGATGAGGGCCCGGCAATCGGCCCGCGAAGGGATGGGGCCTTGTGAGTCGCCACCCGTCAGTTGGCCACCCATCCCCGGATCATGAGCAGGGCGGTTTGTCGAGGCCGCGGGCGTCGCCCTGCGCAGCCGCTGAAACGCCACCGGGTGTCCCATCTCATCCAACAGAATCCCCTCCAACGGCTGGACCGGGTGGCACAGCACCTCGTGGAACCAGTGTCTCTGGACGTCCTGCAAAGGCTCCTGGATTTGGTCGATCAAGAGAGGACGATAGCCCAAGTCGCGCAATCCCAGCAGGTATTGCAAGAAGACCCAGGCGTGTCCCGCCTTGCCCGGCTTCTGGGCCAGCGCTCCCGCCAGGACGATACGGCGCGGCGCGCTCATGAGGCGGTCTCCTCCTCCCGCTGGCCGCCGAGCTGATAGATGCGGCAGGTGTCGGGCGAGTGGTGGAGGAGGCGGGCGTTGCGGTCCAGCCAAGCGGCGAAATCCGAGTAGTGCTCCAGCCACCAGAACTCGCTGGCCGGGATGAGCAGGTGGGTCAGGCCTCGCTCGCAACGCTGCTGGAGGTGATCGATGGCCCAGCGGCTGTCGGCAGGATGGTGCCAAAGAGGACGTCCCGAAGCGTCGGCCGGAAAGTGGACGGCGCGGACCGTCCCCAGGGCCAGCATGGCGTCGTCGCCGCGGCTGATGACGCCTACGCGAGCCGTGCCGTTGATGGCTTGCGAGGCCTCCACGCGCATCCGCTGCAGCAGATGTTCGTACTGCGACTTCATCCAGTGCTGGCGGCGGCGCAAGGCTCGTTGAGCCCGCTCGGCCGGCTGGGGCGGACGCGACAGGACGTCGTCGACCGCCGTCTGCAGGCATTGGCGGGCCCGCCCGCGGCTGTGCCTCCCTCGCATGGCCCCACGTCCGGCTTGGCTGAGGCGCTGCCAAAGCCTGTCGTCCTCCAGCAGCCGCTTCACGGCGCCTGCGAAGGACTCGGCGTCCTCAGCGATGAGGACGTGTTCCTCATGCACCAGGCCCAGCCCTTCGGCCGCCACCGGCGTGCAAACGCAGGGCGTGGAGCAAAGCAGCGATTCGATGACCTTGCGCTTGGTCCCGGCCCCGAAACGCAGCGGCGCCAGCGAGAGGCGGGCCGAGGCCACCAGCGGCTTGACATCCTCTACCCATCCGAGAAAGCGCACGTCTTCGTCACCTCCTTCGGAGTCCGCATGACCCAGGATGCTCAGGGGGTGAGAGGCCAGAAGCCGGCGGCCCAGCAGGGGGACGATGTCGTGGGTCAACCAGGACACCGCGTCGCGATTGGGACAGTGGCGCTGGTTGCCCAAAAAGACCAGTCCGCGCCGCTCATCGAGAGGGGGAGGATCAGGATAAGCGTCCTCGTAGTCGGGAACCGCGTGGATTCCCCGCCGCCGTCCCAACAAATCGCCGATCAGCGCCGCTTCCTTTTCGGACACGGCCAGCACGCCGTCACAGCAGGCATAGGCATTGAGTTCGCTCACAAAATCCAGCCCGAAGTCTGGATCCAGCAGACCGTCGCCCAGAAGCGCCTGGCGCGAGCGGCGCAAAAGGTGCAGATCAACGCTGTCAGCGACGATTCGGCAGTCCGGGAAACGTGAGCGCAGCAAGGGCAGAAGCTTGGCGGCCAGTTCCCAGAAGGCGACCAGGGCCAAGTCGGGAGGAACGGAGAAGGCTTGAGAAGCGGCTTGAGGGCCTGTGAAACACTCAATGCGCCGCCCCCGCAGGCGCTCGAGATAAGAGGAGGCCTCAAGCTGGTCATGAGCCCAAAAACGGACCTTGGCCCCCGCATCCTGAAGCAAGGAAATGAGGTGATCGAGCCGCCGGTCTCCGCTTTGGCGGTCAAAGGCGGGCGCCGAAGGAGCCGCTACCAGACACACCCGGTCAGCCAGTCCCCGGACGTCCTGCAGAGGGCCCTTCGCCTCACGGCGCTGATCACTTGGGCTTGAATGGACCGTGACCGGTCTGCCGCCCCCGCTTTCTCTGTCCCCAGGAGACGCCGAGACCCTTGACTCAAGCTCAAACTCGCCGCCCGCTGCACCTTGGGTAACGGAGGCTTGCCTCAAGCGATAGAGCTGAAAACGCCCGGGACGATCCAGCGTCAGGCCGCCGCCAGATTCGAGATAGGAGGCCAGCTCGCCGTAGTGGTCAAGCCACCACAAGGTGGTCTGCGGCAGCAAGAGGTATTCGAACCCGTCCCGCAAGCCCCGTCGCAGGGACCCGATGATCTCGCCGCTGTCGGCCGGATGGTGCCCGGCGTAAGTCCCGTCAGGCTGGGCGGGCAGGTGTCGGCATCGACGTTCCAACATCCGCAGCAGTTGATCGTCCCCCTTGGATGCCACCAGCAGTCCGGCTTGGGGCGGCACGGCCTTGTCGATCTCGGCGGCGATTGCGTGACGCAGACGCTGGTAGTCCCGGTCCGGACGGCGGCGGTGAGGACGCCAAGGACGGCCCCACTTTTCCTCGTAGCGGCGGCGGTTGGTTTCCATCAGGCTCTGATAGTCGGAAGCGTCTCCCCTGGCGGAGAAGGTGGCTTGCCCGAAGTGGTGGACGAAGGAGTCCTCGACGCACACTGTGCGCAGGCCCAACTGGCGGGTACGGCGGGAATAATCGTCATCCTCGAACATGCCGACTTGGAAACGCTCGTCCAGAGGTCCGATGCGCCGATAGGTCCCGCGCCGCATGGCCAGGCAGAACATCGACAGCATGGGAAGGTCGAGCAAAGGACCGTCGGCGTTTCTGCCGCGGCATTGGCGGCGGGCAAAGCGGCAAAGCTGGCCGTAGGTGCGGTATTCGACCGCGATCTCGGATTCGTTGCCGGATTTATTGGTACAGGGTCCGGCCAGTCCCACCGAGGGATACTGGAGGGCGCGCTGCAGACCGTCCCACCAGCCGGGAGGCAACAGGGTGTCATTGTTGAGGATGACCAGATGACGGCCTCGTGCCACGCTCAGACCCTGGTTGACGGCCGGTGCGAATCCGCGGTTGTGGTCGTTGAAGAGGGTCCGGCAGCAGGGGTTGTGCCGGACGAGATCCTCCAGCATCGCCCGGGTGCCGTCGCCGGACGCATTGTCGACTAAGATCACTTCGAAGTCAGCCCTCTCCAGCGAACCGGCCAGCGAGTGCAGGCAAAGCTGGGTGGCAGCCAGTTGATTGTGCAGGGGGATGACGATGGAGAGCGAGGGGCTTTCCCCTTCACAGCCCCGAAAGCGGACCGCCTGAGCCCGCAAAGCCGCACCCCGGGTGGACTGGGGCAGGGTGTGGGGCCAGCGGCTCTCCAAGTGGATGGCCAGATCGTCCTCCAACAGGATCCCCGCTTGAGGCCCCTTTTTCTCGGGCCCGGGCAAGCTCATCGCGCCTCCAGCATGCGTTGGTAGGGACCTCCCCGGGAAACAAGTTCCTCGTGGGGCCCGCTTTCGCAGATGCGTCCGTCTTCCAGCACCATTATGCGGTCGGCGCGGCGCACCGTCGAGAGGCGGTGGGCGATCATGAAGGTGGTGCGTCCGCCGCGCAGGCGGTCCAAGGCCTTGAGGATCACGGCCTCGGTGCCCATGTCGACCGAAGCCGTGGGCTCGTCGAGGATGAGGATGGGAGCGTCCTTGAGGAAGGCGCGGGCGATGCACAGGCGCTGCTTTTCGCCGGTGGAAAGCCGCGAACCCAACTCGCCCACCTGAGTGTCGTATCCCTGGGGAAGACGCTCGATGAAATCATGGGCGTGGGCGGCGCGGGCGGCTTCTTCGACGGCATCCTGAGAGGCCTCCAGGTCGGCGAACCGGATGTTGTCGGCCACCGATCCCGAGAAAAGCAGCGGCTCCTGGGTCACCAAGCTGATCTGCTGCCGCAACGACCGCAGGGTGATCATGCGGATGTCGCGTCCGTCGAGCAGAATGCGTCCCTGCTGGGGCGCGTAAAAACGCATCAGAAGGCTGAGCAGGGTGGTTTTGCCGGCTCCGGTAGGACCCACCACGGCCACCGTTTCGCCCGGCTGGACGGTGAAGGCGATGTCGGTCAGCGTGTCGCGGCGCCCGTCGTAGGAGAAGGACACGTTCTGGTAACGGATCTCGCCGCGGGTGGCGCCCGAGATCTGGTAGGCCTGGGGCAGATCGTCGATCTCAGGATCGATGTCGAGGACTTCCAGGGCCAGCTTAAGATCGACCAAGCGCTCCTGCAGTGCGCCCAGGGTTCCGCTGATGACTTGCAAGGGCGTATACACCGATCCGATGTAGGTCATGACCACCAGCAGCAGTCCGACCGTCAGCTTGCCGTCCAGGACGTGCAGCGCGCCTACCCCCAGCACCAGCGCCGTTCCGGCGGCCGCCAGCAGTCCGACCACGAAGGAAAAGGTGGTCTGGCGCAGCGTCAGGCGCAGACGCGATTCCAGGGAACGGCGGCTGTGATCGGTGAAGCGCTGCTCGGTGTGGCGCTCGCGTCCGAAGGCCAGGATCACCCGAAGCATCGACATGGCCTCGCTGACGATGGAAAGCGAATCGGCCTCCATCTGACGCACCTCGCGGACGCTGGGTTCGATGCGCTTGGCATAGTAGCCGATGGCGTAATAGATGAAGGGCACGACAACCAGCGAAAGCAGAGCCAGTGTGGCGTCCAGCAAATAGGCCACCCAGAACATCCCCACCAGAGTGATGAGGCTCTGAGTCAGCGGCAGAAAGGCCAGCGCCACCTGTCCGATGGCGGCGGACTGGTTGTTGATGCGGTTGAGCGTGTCTCCGATGCGCCGTGAAGAGTGATAGGCCAGGGAGAGCTTCTGAGCATGCTGAAAGAGGTCGCTGCGCAGATCGAGGAGCAGATGGTTGTCGAGGCGGACCTTGACGTAACCGTTAAGCAGGTCGATCAGGCGCTGCACGAAAGCCAGCGCCAGGTAAGCCAGCACCACCAAAATCAGGAGCTGGCGCGGCTGATCGGCCCAACTCCCCAGGGGAACCGCCATCCAGGCTGGCAGCGCGCTGCCGCCCAGCACGTTGTCGACGATGATCTTCACGGGCCAGGGCGTCAGCAGTCCGAAGAAGGAGGAGAGGGTAATCAGGGCCAGCGCCGCGAAAGCCCAGGGCAGATGAGGACGCAGGTAAGGAATCAGGCGCTTGAGGAGGAATCGGGTGGTCTGCATGTCAGTTCATCCTCCTGGGATCGTCTCTCATGAGGCGCTCCCACTGTCCGGCGGCGGCGGCGATCTCCAATACCGAGCGCAGAGCCCCGACCACGGCGGGCAGCCCCAGCAGGACGGAGGCCGTCCAAGCCTGGTCGAAAGCGGCGGCCGCGGAAAGCGAGGCAAACCCTGCCATGAGCAGGATGCCCACGGTGGAGATCCGGGGACGCGAGCGCAGGCGCAGCAATTGGCGTCCTTGCCCGTGCTCCTCGACCGCCATGGCGATGCGCAGCGAACCGATGACGCCGTTGCGGACCTGCAGGTCCCAGCGGTCGAAATCGCCTCCCCGGCGCACGATGGCCTGGCGCTCGATCAGAGCCTCCTCGAACTCGCCAAGGCACTGCTGAGGAGCCTTCCAAGTCTCCTGCCAGAGTCGGTGCATGCGCGGGATGGGCCAAGCCAGCCGCATATGCTGGCCGGGCCACAGGCGCAGTCCTCGTCCCAGGCGTCCGCGCAGGCGGGCCAGCGGTTGCAGCAGGTGCAGGAAGGCCAGCAGCGAAAAGAAGGCCGCCCAGCGGAATCCGCGCAGGTCATGGCGGCGCTGGGCTCTGCGCCACGCTCCCCGCAAAGCCACGCTGAGGGGGATGAGCGTCCCAGCCGCCAGCAGCGGCAGGGCATAGAGCAGCGGAGGCCAGAGTCCGGCCAGGGCCCCCAAAAGGGCCAGCACGGCGGCCACCATGTACCATTCGGGCGTGAGCAGGAAAGACTGCAAAGAGGAAGGGCTGGGCTGATAAATGGACTGGAACAATTCGCTGCCCCAGACGCCGTGGTAGATCATGGAACGGCCCGGAGGCGGCGGGGCGTTGTAGATGCGTCCGCCCCAGATAATCTGTCCAAGATCATTGTATTTTCCAGGCCATTTCTGCTCCAGCAAGGTCTCGGCCCGCCCATAGCCGCGCTGCTGACGCCAGTAGGCGATCAGTCCGCTGCGGTAGTGGTGCCAGACCAGGGCCGAAGGCGAGAATCCGATGCTCCATCCACCCTCCTGAAGGCGCCAGCAGACGTCCACGTCGTCACCCGCCACCCGGAAGCGCTCGTCGAATCCCCCGATGGCCTGCAAGGCGCTCTTGCGGAAAGCCATGTTGCATCCTGGAACATGCTCGGCCTCTTCGTCGGAAAGCAGGATGTGGGTGGGCGCGCCGGGAGCCTGAGCCACGCACTGAGAGATGAAGCTGTCCTCGGGGGGCGGCAGGTTGGGTCCGCCCAAGGCGGCGCGTCCGTTGCGGCCGAAATCGATGGCCAGATAGCGCAGCCAGTGAGGATCAGGGTAGGCGTCCGCGTCCAGGTAGGCAAGATACTCTCCAGCGGCCTCCACCATGCCGCGATTGCGGGCGGCGCTGAGTCCGCGGTTCGGAGTCCGGATCACGCGCAGGCGGCCCTCCTGATGCTGATCCAGGACCTGCTTCAGGATGTCAGGCGTTTCGTCCTCCGACCCGTCATCGATCACCACCAGTTCGAAGTCAGGATAGTCCAGCGCCAGCACGGCCTCCAGGCAGCGGCGGATGGTTCGGGCCCCGTTGTAAACGCACACCAGCACCGAAAACGAGGGCCACTCGCGGCCTCCGAAAGGGGCTTGGCGAAAGGCCTTTGAAACGCTGGCCAAGGCGGGTTTGGGACGGCCTTTCCGATCCGTCAGTCCGAAGTCCCAGTCGAGGATTTCCTGGCCGCCGCGATGCCAGCGGTCAGTCCAGGCGAAGATCAAAGCTCCGGCTGCCCCCGCGGCGTAGACGCTGTCTAGTTGCCAGCTCAAGGTCGAGGCCTGGTTGCCTTCTCCATGGCGCCGGCTGTCCAGTCCGATTTCAGCCATCACGAAGGGCAGGTGGCCGGCCAGGACCTGAAGACGAGGCAGGTAGGCTTCCAGATCCTTCTGGCGTTCCAGGTAGATATTGAAGGACATGAAGTCCAGGAAGTTGAGCTGCAGGTACTCGGTGGTGGGGTAGTTGACGTAGGTGAAGAGCGTGTGAGGCGCCGTCCGCTTGCCCAGCGAATAAAGACGGTAGAGGAAGCGCTCCACCCGTCCCGCCCCGTGCCAGCGCACAATCGAAGACGGGATCTCGTTCCCCAAAGTGAATCCCATCACCGCCGGATGGCCGGCTAAGGATGTCACGGCTGAGACCACTCCGTCCTCGATGCGGCGGCGCTGAGAGCGGGAATCGAGAAACGCCACGTGCTGCTCCCAGGGAATCCCGGCCAAGACCATCAGTCCCTGGCGATGAGCCAAGTCGAGCAGCCACGGGGGCGGGAGCGTGTAGGTGCGCAGCGTATTGACGTGATGGCGGCGCATGAGCGCGAAATCAGCTTCCACGCGCCGCGGATCGCCGTATTCACGGTCGGCGGGACCCAGCGGTCCGTAAGTGACGCCGCGCAGATAGAACTTTTCGCCATTGCGGAAGAAGAACTTGCCGTGAACGCGGACCGGGTGAGTACCAAGATCGGAAGCGACGGGGGAAGAGTCGGAGTAGAGCATGGTCAGATCTCGAACGCAGGTTCCCGACCAACGGGCGCACTTCGGCACCCTAGACCGCGTCACCCCCTCGTTTTTCGAATTGGCTCACGGGCGCTGTCCCAAGTGTGCCCTCATCTCCGAGCAATTCGAGCGATCCTATGTGAACCATTGTAACCTATCGGTGGAAGATGTCGAAGCCTTTAACTCAATATGCTTTGGCGTATATCCAATAGCCTTGAGCCCAAGTGGCGAGGGGGGGCGCCGCGGCCAGTGCCGCCCTGAAAGAGAGTGGCTTGAGTGGCAATCAGTAGTGGCGTGGTTGCTCAGGAATCGGTCCGCTATAGGCCTGCTTGACACGGTAGACGTAGATCCATTCCCAAGGCTCCCCCTCCCCCAGGCTCCAGGGAAGGATGCCCCAGCCAGTGGAATAGAACGCGGCGTGGCTGCGGTAGTCGAGCAGGCGCAGGCGGGTGGGGACCTCCAGTGCATGACGTCCTATGAACTCGATGTGCTCTTCGCCGTCATAGAGCGTACGCCAAGGCGAGGCCACGTAGGGCTTGAAAAGAACGTCTCCAGCGCGGGGACCGGCATCGACCCGGGGCAACGGACGTGCGCCCCTTTGCGAGAGATAGTAGCGCAGGCCCCATTCCGCGGTGAACCACAATGTGCGTCCCGTGCGGGTATAGCGCTCCACCATCTGGTCGGCCCCGCGGCGGTACATTTCGGCGAACTGATAATCGCCCCAGGCGATCCACAGTCCGTAGGGGAGCGTCAGTGCGAATCCCAGCCAAACCAGGTTGCGCAGCAGGTAGTCGTTGTAGAGGACGCGGCATTCCAGATACTTGATCCAAAGCAGGATCACGGGAGGCGCCGCCAGCAGCACGTAGCGCGCCGATCCCGCGTAGTAGAGGAGCATGGCCGCCGCCAGAATGCCCGCGAACCACAGGAAGGAAAGGAGCGAGAGGCCCTCCTGCCAAGCGTCGTCGGGAGGGTCGGCGGCCAGGGCGGGATGGGAGGAGGCGCGGGCTTGGGACGGCTTGAAGTCCTCAGCCGAGAGGCGGGAGAAGCCGGGGTGGCAGACAGGCATCCGCAGGGGGACGCTGAGCAGCGTTCCCAGCGCCAGCAATCCGCTGCTGAAAAAGGCCGCGAAAAGCAAGACCTGCTGCCAGGTCCAATCCTCGATCCAGAGGGCGAAGGGAACGGGCGACAGGAAGAAGAGCAGCAGCGTCAGCCGTCCGCTCCATTGGCGGGCCCAGGCATTGCAAAGCGCCAGGGGAAAGAGGAAAACGGCCCCCAAGTTGAGAATGAAGCTCAGGGACTTGACGCCGAAGACGTGCCACTGGAAGATTTGCCGTTTCTCCATGTGCAGCATCGTGTTAATCAGGACCATCCGGTCGTAATGCAGCCAGGCCCGAAGGTACCACGCCGTCCACAAGACCAGGGGCGCGGCCAGAAGCAGGAGCAGCAGGCGCCCCGGCACGCGGGGCAGCTTCTTCCAGCCGGCGATCAGCCACCAAGCCGCCATCAGCAGCAGCAGTCCGCCGCTGAGAAGGGACAGGAATGCCGAGGCCAGCAGGCAGAGCAGGCAGCCCCACAGCGCAGATCTGGGAGCCCCCTGGTCGGCCAGGCGCAGGTAGAAGGCCATGGTCCCCAACCAAAAGGCCAGCAGCGGGACGTCGGCCATCAGGGTATGGCTGAGTACGAGAAACGCCGGAGAGGCGGCCAACAAGGCCCCGGCCGCCGCCGGGAAGCGCAGGTAACGGCGGGCGATGTCGTAAAAGGCCCAAACCGCCAGCAGAGCGAAGGGCAGGAAGGCCAGGTGCATCACCCATTCCGAGCGGCTGCCGCTGAGGACCTGCACCAACGCGATCCAGTAGGAGAGGAGGGGCAGATGGCTGTGGCTGGCGGCGTCGGGCGACCAGATTCCCTCGAACAAAACCTGGTAGTCATAGGGGAAAAAGGGCGTCTCGCGGATCTGGTCCGCCACCTCCAGATAGATGCGGTCATCGATGTGGAAAGCCTGTCCCAGGAAAGGCAGATAGAGTACGGCCGTGAAGACCATTAAGCGGACTGGAACCGAAATGCGCATCGTCGGCATGGACAGGCGACAGTCTAGCCCGTTCGGGCTTCCGGGGGGAAGCAGGTCACGCTATAATCGCCGCCATGAGAGCCATGCGCATTTCGCTGAGTTGCATCCTGCTCATCTTCCTCGCCGTCCAAAGCGGGCACGCCTGGGGCGCCTTGGGACACCGGGCGGTGGGCCTGATCGCGGAACGCTACCTTTCCGAGAGGGCTTCCCTGGCCGTGCGCGGCATTCTGGGACCCGATTCCCTGGCCGAAGTCTCCACCTGGGCCGATGAGATCCGTTCCGATCCCGCTTGGGATCATGCATCGCCCTGGCACTACATCAGCGTGGATGACGACGAGTCGCTGGAGACGGTCGAGCGCAACCCGGACGGAGACCTCCTGGAAGCCCTGCACCGCTTCGAGGAAGTGCTGCGCGATCCGGAGTCGAGCCGAGAAAAAAAGGCGCAGGCCCTCAAGTGGATGGTGCACCTCATGGGCGACCTGCATCAGCCGCTGCACGTGGGACGCCGTGACGATCGGGGCGGCAACGAGATCGACGTGCGCTGGTTCAGAGAGCCGTCCAACCTGCACCGCGTCTGGGATTCCGGCATCATCAATTCGCAGGATCTCAGCTACAGCGAACTGGCTGATTTCATAGACGATCCGACGCTGCCGCAAATCCGCCAATGGCAGAGCGGCGACTATGAGCGATGGGCTCAGGAGTCCTTCGACCTGCGTTCGCAGGTCTACGAAATCGGCGACGGAAACCTGAGCTGGGAATACCGCTACAAGAAGTGGCCTATCGTCGAGCGCCGCCTGCTGCAAGCCGGCATCCGCCTGGCCGGCAAACTCAACGCCATCTTCGACGGCGAATAAGACAGCCGGGCGTCTGGTTCCTTTTTGATCCCTACGGTCTATTGTTCCGGTGGTGCGTCCGCCCCTACAATTCCTTTCCAATAAGAGGCGACAGCCTCCGCATATTGAAACCACATTGACCTAGGGAACAGCCATGATCGAGAGCCGCCCAGACACCATCGCCTGCCACCGGCGGGCTGTCAAACGGGTCATCTCGAAGATGCGCAAGCATGTCTTGGAGATGATCGAGCAACATGAGGAGGCCAATCTCGGCCTTCAGGATATGGCTCAAGTAGCCTACATGAGCCCCTATCATTTCAACCGCACTTTCAGGCGTCTGACCGGCATTCCGCCTTTCCGCTTCCTCAGCGCCCTCAAGCTGGAAGCCTCCAAGAGGCTGCTGCTGACCACCACCATGAGCGTGACCGACGTCTGCTTCGAGGTGGGCTACAACAGCCTGGGGACTTTTACGCGCCGCTTCACCGAATGGGTCGGCGTCTCGCCCGGCAAGGCCCGCAAGATGGCCCAGCCCCGGGTCGTCCCCTGGCTGCGCACCATGAAATCGAAGATTGGTCCTTCGAAGAATCCTTCAGCCCGGCTGGAAGGCGAAATCGAAGCGCCCGAAGGCTTCGGCGGACTTATCTTCGCCGGACTCTTCGAGCAGCCCATTCCGGCTGGCGCTCCGGTGGCCTGTTCGATTCTGCGCAAGGCGGGATCCTTTCGCATGCACTCCATTCCGGACGGAGAGTTTTACCTCTTCGCCGCGGGATTGGAATGGTCGCCCAATCTGAACGACTACTTTCTCTACGAAAAGGCCCTGCGGGGCGGCGGGCAGAAGGTGACGGTATCGGAGGGCTCGGTTGAAGGCGACGGCGTTGTGACCCTGCGTCCGCCCGACCCGCTCGATCCCCCCATCCTGCTGGGCCTTCCCATGCTGATACCCGACAAGTCCAAGGAGACGTCCAAGCCCAAAGTCGCTGCCCGCCACGCTTCCTCCAAGCTGGCCGCCAGAAACGGCAGCAACGGCGGGCCCGTCAGACAAGATGCTGTTTCTACGGTCTGAACCAAGAGGTTCCCCGATTCCAGGTCCGCGGGGGCACCGCCTTCTGGGCAGCCTCTTGGAGATCCGCCGCAACCGGCTCGCCTTTGTCCGGCGGGCCCTTGCCCGTTACGGCGACTTAGTCGAATTCCGCATGGGGCCGCGCCGCCTTCTGCTGGTGAGCCGGCCCAGCATCTGCAAGCACGTCCTGGCCGACAACGCCGCCAATTACCGCAAGGGCCTGGGGCTGGAAGAAGCCAAGCCGCTATTGGGCCAAGGACTGCTGACCAGCGAGGGCTCCCGCTGGCAGAGTCAACGGCGTTGTCTGCAGCCCGCCCTGGGACCTCCCAAATTGGAGGAAATGTCCCGGGCGCTGGCGCCTCACGCCCAAGCCATGCTCAAGCGCTGGGAGATCCGCTGCCGGGAGGGTGGGACGGTTGAGATGGTCTCCGAAATGACCCGCCTCACCATCAGCCTGCTGGGGAGCGTCCTCTTTCATTACGACCTGCGAGCGCCGGCTGATGCGCTGGCCCGTGATCTGACGGAAACCGCCCGCTGGGCCATGGACCGAATGACGGCCCTGGTCCAGTTGCCCATGGCGCTGCCCACACCGGCCAACTTGCGGGTCAAGCGGGCCCTTCGACGGCTCGACCGCCAAGCCCAGGGGATTATCGACCACTGCCGCAACCAAGCCGGCGGACTCATCCCCTTGCTCGACCGCCAATCGTCCGGCTGTCCGCATGCCGGCCGCCAGTTGCGGGACGAAGTGCTCACCATGCTGCTGGCCGGACAGGAGACCACCGCCGCCACCGTGGCCTGGACCTTCTACCTGCTGAGCCGGCACCCCCAAGTACAGGCTGAGGTCCGCCGGGAGATCGAAACGGTGCTGGGTGAGCGGACGCCCACGGTCGCCGACGTTCCCAAACTGAGCCTCTCCCTGCAGGTCATCCACGAAGTGCTGCGTCTCTTTCCTCCCGTCTGGATCATCTCGCGCAAAGCCCTTCAGGACGACCGCATCGAGGGTCACCGGATCTCGGCGGGAACCGACGTGCTCATCAGCACTTACGGATTGCAGCGCAATCCCCGCTACTGGCCCCAACCCGACCAATTCAAACCCCGGCGCTTCGCTTGCGGGACGTCCTCGGCCGCGCCTTGGACCTACATTCCCTTTGGCGGCGGACCCCGTTCCTGCGTAGGCAGCCGCTTCGGACTGACGGAAGCCTTGCTGGTGGTTGTGACCGTCCTCAGGAAGTTCAGTCTGGAGCTGGTCTCAGCCCCCGATCCGTTAGAAGAACCCCTCCTCACTCTGCGTCCACGACAGCCGCTGCTCATGAAAGCGGTGTGACCGCCTCCCCCTCTCACAGGATGCCCTCACGACCCTTCGCAATCGGGGAGAAGCCCGATTCAGGCCCGGAAGCATAGAGTCCACACCAGAAGTTTTCGCCCTTTGACGGAACTGGCTGGCGATTGGACGCCGGAGCGAACTCCTCAAGGGCACGAAGTGCAGCCCCAGAATCATGGGAGGATGGAATGAATATTCGGAAGAATCTCTCGGCATCACTGTTGTTGGTCATCGTTTTGAGCGTCATTGCGGCACTTGCGGGTTCCGCTGCCGACGACCAAAAGCTCAAGCAGTCGGTCAAGCTGATCGACGAATTCAAGAGTCCGGGTTTGGAGGCCGAGATTTCCGGCGTCTTTCCCCACCCGACCGATCCCGACCTCTACTACGCGCTGGCCAACCTCAAGCCGCCCTATCGACATGGCCAAACGCCCAAGCTGCCCGAGGAATACCGCGGCAAGCTTCTCACCGTCAACCGCGCAGGCGAAGTGCTGAAGGCCGTTGAAATGGCCCAGGACGACTTTGGCGGAATGGCCATGGCCAAGGGTCATCTTTACGTCGCCCTGACCGCCGGAGCCGAGATCCTCAAGGTGGATCCCGACAACGGCGCCATCGTCGACCGCTTTCCCCTGCCTTCTCCGGCCGGCGGATTGGGCTACGACGCTGAACGCAACGCCCTGATCGCCCAGCTTTACGTGGGCCATCCCCACTTGGCGGTGGTCGATCTGGACAGCGGCCAAGTGCGCCAGAACCTGTGGTCGGACGAAAGCGCCATGGGACTGGCCAAGGTCGACGGCGACTATCTCTGCACTTGGGCCAGCGGATGGGACCCCGGTTCCTTCAGCGAGCTGCGTGTGCTGAGCCAAGATACCGGCCACGTCCTTTCCCGCATCCGTCTCGACCTCGTGCATTCGTCGCTGGCTCCTGCCACCGACGAGGAGGGCGAACCGGCCTTCATCAGCCTGGTCACGCTGGACAGCCAGAATGGCGATACGGCGATCCGCAAATATGCATACTCCGGGACCACCAGGTAAACCGCCGACTTCGTTTCTCCCCGCGGAGGAGCGCTTGGAAGATTCCAGGCGCTCCTCTTCCCCGCAACTCCGATCCTTAGACCGATCCGCTAGAGGAGGGCTCCATGCCACGCATCGTCTTCGCCGCCCGAATTGTGCTGGGTTCCATACTCCTGGCCTTCGGACTGAACTACTTCGTCCACTTCCTTCCGGAAATGGACATGTCCGAACAGGGAATTGGATTTCTGATCGCTCTGCTGGAGACCGGATACGTGTTTCCCGTGATCAAGACCGTTGAAATCGTGGCCGGAGTCCTGCTGATCGCAGGGGCTTTCGTCCCCCTGGCCTTGACTCTTGTGGCTCCTGTCATCGTCAACATCGCCCTCTATCACCTCTATCTGGATTCCAACGGCTGGTGGATTGCCGCCACGGTGACGCTGCTGGAGGTCTTCCTTGCAGTCGCCTACCGCGACGCCTTCAAAGGACTCTTCCAGGTGCGCACCAGCCCTTCAGCCCTTTGGCAGGATCAGCCGGCCGTCCGCCGGCCGCCAGCCAAGGAGCTGGTGGAAGATCCCATCCGCTCGTGAGCCGGCCATGAAAGCCCTAGCCAGCACCATACGCACCCTCACTTCTCTGGCGGCCCGAAGGTGGCCGGCGCTCATCATCCCCTTGGCAGGCTTGGTGGCGCTGCTGGCTGTCGGCGCGACGGCCATCCCTCACCTTTCCGGTGTGGAACCTGCCGCCGACAGAGTGGCTGAGACGGTCTTCGCGGCCATTCAGTACCAGGAGGAGGACGGCCAACCGCCCCTCAACCGGACCCGCCTGAGCCAACTCATCCGCAAGGCCGCCGAGGGAGGCGCCCGCTTCGTGGCAGCCCCCGGCATCCCGCCGCTTCATCCTCAGGAGGCCCCCTTCGGCCGTCCCGAACCCATCCCCGGGCCCACCAGCGAGTATTTCGGCAAGCTGGCCCGTACGCTGGGCATCTGGCTGGTCCTTCCCCTGCGTGAAGCGGACGGACAAGGCGGATATTACGCCACCTCGCTGCTCATCAGCCCCCAAGGACGTCCGGCCCAGACCTACCGTCAGGTCATGGTGCGCTCGGGAGACGCCACCCGAGGCAACTTCCGCGACATCCTGGACAGCTTCGACGTGGGCGGACTGAGAATCGGAATGATGGCGGGCGACGACCTGCAAGTGGGCGTTCCCCGGCTGGCCGCCAGGGGCGCCGAGACCGTGCTGGTCACGGCCGCCTGGAGCGGATCCGACGCCGCCGGCTGGACCCACACCTGCCGCCAGCTCAGCCAGCGCTATGCCGTGAATCTGGTGGTGGCCGACTACCGCACGCCACAACACCCCGAGGACGGCTGCGGAGGCATCTACACCCTGGACGGATCGGCGGCCGAGCCTCAGTCGGCGGCGGGAGGAAGACTGGTCAGGGCCGCTTTGGAAGGTCCACCGATCCCCTGGCGCATCGACTCTGCTTTGGGACTGCCGTCCGTGGTTCCGGTCCCCACCTTTGAGCCGCCCACTCCTGCCATGGCCGAGCTGGGACGCGCCTTGTTCTTTGACCGCGACATCTCCAGCACGGGCAAAGTGTCCTGCGCCGACTGCCACCGGCCCGAATTGGCCTTCACTGACGGGCGGCCCAAGGGAGAGGGCGTTTACGGACGCCGCACCAAGCGCAACGTCCCTTCCCTGCTCAACGTGGCCTTCCGGCCCCTGCTGCGCTGGGACGGCTATGCGTCCTCTTTGGAGAATTTTGCCAAGTATCCCATCAGCGGCTTCCACGAGATGAACTTCCACTACCTGGATGAACTGGTGGACTACGTGCGTTCCAAGCCAGGCTACGTAGAGGATTTCCGTTCGGCCATGGAGGCCGAGAACATCGAATTTGAGAACATCGCGCGGGCCCTGGGCGCCTACCAGAGATCCCTCATCTCAGGCGGCTCGCGATTTGACCGCTATTTCTACGGAGGCCAGGAGTCGGTCCTGACCGAGTCCGAAAAGCGCGGCCTGGAGCTCTTCCGCGGCAAAGCCGCCTGTGCCGACTGCCACCTGATCGGCGACCGCTACGCCCTGCTCATGGACTTCCAGTACCACTTCCTGGGCGTGGGCTACGATCCCCGTCCGGGCGTCAGTCCCGACATCGGACTGGGCTCCATCAGCACCAACGACGAAGCGGGACGCTTTCAAACCCCCTCGCTGCGCAACGTCGCCCTCACGGGCCCCTACATGCACGACGGCAGCATCAAGACGCTGCGCGAGACCATCGAGTTTTTCGTCCGCGGAGGGGATGCCGTCGAAGACAAGACCCTCGACATCTCCCCGGTGCCGCTGAACGAGCAGGACAAAACAGACCTGGAGGCCTTCCTGCGCACCCTCACCGGTTCGCCGCGATACGACGCCCAAGGGCGTCGGCAGGATGCTTCCCAGACGGTGCCGGACAAGCCTTCGCAAAGCAGTCCGCGACAGCCCTCAGAAAGGAAGAAGCATGAGTAAGCGGACCTCAATGACGGCGCTGGGACTGGTCCTGTTCATCGCCCTGGTGGCGCTTTCGGCGGCTGCCTGGAGCCCCGAGAAAGGCTCCGACAAGGAGCAGATCCAGCAAGTGATCGAGTCCTTTTTCACCCTCTCCGAAGAGGGCGATTGGGACGCAGTCGGCGAGCTGCTCTCGGACGATTTCGAGATCTACACCGACCAGGCCACCGCCATCGCCAAGCCGGAGTACATGCAACTGCTCAAGGCCGACGACATGTTCCTGCTGGAGTGGAAGATCGCCGACTTGGAGATCCAGATTTCAGCCGACGGAAGCAGCGCCTGGAGCAAGTACCGGGGCCGGTTCAGAAGCACCATCGGGGGTGCGCCGGACCTGGTCGAAACCGTAGAGACCCTGATCTTCACCAAAGTCTCGGGCCACTGGAAGATCAGCCATGGCCACGCCTCGATTAAGAGCCTGGACCCGCTTTCCCGTTAAGCGCCGGCCCAGGCGACGTGGTCGTCCCGCGCCTCTCCCCCGGGGAGGTTGGCAATTCGGGAGAAGAGATTGAAAGCGAGCAAAGATAGAATCAATTGAAATCGCTTTCCCGAAGCTTTGCATGATGATCGCGTTAAGAACTACATCCAAGCACACCCTAAGTTAAGGAGGATCGATGACTATATTAGCGAAGCTCAAAACGAGTCTGATCTGGGTGGTGGCGTTGGTGGCCGTTGGCCTTGTGGCCCACGGACTGGCCAATCCGCCCCAAAGCAAGAAGAAATCCGCCGAGCAACCGCCGATCGAGCCCAAGTTCACCTTCGTGGTTCATCCCAACTGCGATCTGACCAAGCCCGAACGCGGAACCGAACTCATGGACATCAATGATTTCGGTCAGATCGTGGGCGGATTCTCGGACAAATCCGGCGTGGTGCGGGGATTCCTCGCCACCGACACCGGCTTGATGGGCCTGACCGAACTGAAAGGCGACGAATTCAACAACAAGTGGAAGTTCCACGACATTGAGATCGAAGGCGCCAGCTTCACCCGCGCTTACGGCCTCAACAACAACGGAACCATCGTGGGCACCTTTCAAGTGGGTACCCGTTTCATGGGCTTCAGAGTGACCATTCAGCAGGTGCTCGACGCCGCCGGCCGGCCCATCGCCCTGTACCCCTCGGACGTCATCGACATCGGCGGCATCAACACCCAGGCGCTGGGCGTCAACGATGTCGGAACCATCGTGGGCGGCTACACGGAAGCCGACGGAAGCATCGTGGGCTACAAGCTCCCCTTCGGAGGCAAGCCTGAGCGGCTGGAAGTGGGCCTGGGCAATCTGACCACCCTGACCGACATTTCCGACGACGGCACGACCGTCGGTACTTATGGCGACCTCAACCAGGACAGCGGCTTCATCGACACCACCATGAGCGTGCTCCTGGATGGCTCGCTGCAGCTCCAAGCCAACCGCACCCTGGGCTACAACGGAACCAATTCGGCCCTGGGAATCAACAACAATCAGCAAATCGCCGGCATCGTGGGTGAATCAGAGACCTGCTCCGGCAATATCAGCTTCGCCGAGACCGGATACGTCGACACCGAAATCGTGTTGATCGAGATCCCCCACCGGCGCACCACCGCGGTAGCCGGCCTGAACGGCTCGGGCCTCATCGTGGGTGCAACCGATAACGACTTCGGCGCCCTTGTCGGATTCGTTGGCGCCATCGCCCAATAACCCAAACAGGAATTAAGCTCATGCAACACTCTAAGCCAAAGAACAGACGAACTGCTGGGCGGGCACTGCGGATCTCGCTTTGCCTGGTGCTGCTGCTGCCCATCGTGGCGGGAAGTGTCCTTCCCAAGCAACAGCTCTCCCGCGAGGAGATGGCGCTTGACGAATTCGTCCACCTTCTCAACGGTACCTGGATCCTGGAGCAGCGCTTCAGCCCTGACGGAGAACTCCACCCTCAGCCCTTGCAGGGCCGAATGGAAATCCATCTGTCCCGCCAGCCCACCAAGATGTTGGGTCCCCGGGCACTGGGCCATCTGACCTCCCTGGAAACGGGCATCTGGGATCCCAAGCTGGAGGCGGGAGTACCCGCCGAGATCTTGGGTAAACCCTTCTTCTTCGAGACCACCGGACTCTGGGAAGTGACCGTCGACCAGGACCGGCTCGAGTGTGTGGGCGGCGAGGGAATGTTCTTCCGCGTCTCTCAGGCCAACACCATGCGGGGCAATTTCGCTCCCTTCGTGAAGGGCCTTCTGTCCACGGCCGACCTCAGGCTCACCCTGACGCCGCCCGAGGACGAGAACATCCCCTCCCCGTCGTTAAAACTGTCTCAAGCCGTCTCGCTGACCCAGCCCGACGCCTTTCGGGGCCGGTTTATGCCCAAAGAGTGGTCCAAGCCGGTCAATCTCTGGAATGCGGCCGTGCCGGGTCAGGAACTCACCCGTTCGCCGCGCACTTATCGCGAATTCTCGGTGACCGGTCAGCAATTGACCGTGACCTGGGAAGGCGGAATGCGAGACGTCTGGAAACGACAGCCCTAGATGAAAAACCAGAAGCCGTTGCAAAAGGAGAGAATAGTCATGCATCGAATATTGACCACCTTAACCTCAACTCAAACGCCTAGAGCGTTGGCGGTCTTGTTGATGGCCCTAGCCGTCCTGACCCCCACGGCTCTTGGGCAAGCCTACAGCCCGGCACCCGGGGCCGAGGCGGACGATTACCTGGTCACCGCTTATGATCAGATCCGCACGCCTGGGGAAAGCGAACAAAGACGCCAGTACATCGACCGCGTGATCAACGAATTCAGCGAGTTGGTCAACGGACGCTGGATCCTGGTCGACCGCTTCAACCCTGACGGAAGCCGGCACGCCGAGCCCCTCCAGGGATGGACCGACATCCATCTGACCCCCATTCGCACCATCACCATGACCACCCGCGCCTTCGGAACCATCAGCTCCGAGGAAATGGGCGTGTGGGACGAGCGCATGGGACAGACGGGGCCTCCCGAAGCCATCGGCAAGCCCTTCTTCGTCGAGTCCAACGGCACCTGGGAAGTGATGTTTGATCCTGAGGTCGACATCAAAGTCGGCGCTGGAAAAGCCCACATCCTGGTGGCCCAGATGGGCACCGTCCGGGGAACCTATGCTCCCTACAGCGGCGGACTCATCTCCCAGTTGGACAGCCGCTACGAGATGACACTGAGCCACACCGAAGTGGACGAACAGGGACGCACCGTGAAGCATCCCACGCGTCTGCTTCTCAAAATGCCCATTACGCCTCACCGGCCCGAGACCTTTCGGGGACGGACCCTGCCGAACGACTGGCTGGTTCCCCTCAATTTCGAGGGCGAGGCAATTCCCGAGTCCGATCTCGCCTCCTCCGACTGCTCGGTCAAAGCCTTCTCCGTAGAAGGTGAAGAGATGCACATCGAGTGGAGCAGCGGGGCCCGCGACTATTGGATTAAAGACGCCGAGTCGGTGATTCCTGAGGACGCCGTTCCCCAGACTCCGACTGAGGCTCCCGAAACCAAAGAGGGTGGGAAATAGCCCGCTCTTGACCGCATTCAATCATTCAGCGGAGGAGAGGTCCGCGGTCGGATGAACAGAACGCTCCGCCGCTCATAATTTTAGGAGGAGAATCCATGTACAGGTTCAAGAGAATAGCTTTAGTACTGGCCGCCTTGCTTTGCCTGCAGTGGCAGGCAGTCCAGGGCGGAGTCGACACCCATGCCTTGTTTACGGACGGCATGGTGCTTCAACGGGACGCCAGAGTGCCGATCTGGGGAACCGCCGACGACGGTGAACGCGTCACGGTCAGCCTGCAGGGGCAGGAAGTCTCCACGACGGCCCGCGACGGCAAATGGACGGTCCACCTCGAAAATCTCCAAGCCGGAGGACCTTTCGAGATGACCATTAGCGGCAAGAACACGTTGCGTATTCAAGATGTGATGGTGGGCGAGGTCTGGATCGCCGGCGGGGAATCCAACATGGAATGGCCCCTCCTGATGACCACCAACGGCAACGTCAGCATCGCCAGCAGCAGCAATGACAACATCAGGCTCTTCAACGTCGACAAGACGCCGGCCTCGGTTCCCTTGCCCAGCGTGAGGGGAAGCTGGAAGCAGTCGGCTCCTGAAAGCGTGCGCAAGTTCAGCGCTGTCAGCTACTACTTCGCACGTGACCTGCAACAGTCAATGAACGTGCCCGTGGGCATCATTCAGGCCACTTGGAGCGGAACGCCGGCCGAAGCCTGGACCAGCCGCACGGCCCTGGAGAGCCATCCGGCCCTCAAGCATCACGCCGACCGCCAGGCCCGGGAGCTTCAGCACTACCTGAATTCTCTCGACGGACTGATCGACGACCTCAAGGACTACCGCGAAGCGACCGCCCAGGCCATTGCCAGCGGAGACGACGCTCCGGCCTTGCCTTCCTTCGATACCGCCATCAGCCCGGCCCGCCGGCCTGGTGCTCCTTCCAACCTGTACAACGGAATGATCGCCCCCATCGCCCCCTACGCCGCCAAGGGCGTGGTCTGGTATCAGGGCGAATCCAACGTTGCGCGGGCCTCCGAGTACCAGACGCTGCTGACCGCCATGATCAAGGACTGGCGCAGTGCCTTTGAGCGCGACGACCTCAACTTCGTCATCGTTCAGTTGGCTCCCTATGGAACCCGCGCCCGCCAACTGCGGGAAAGCCACTGGGCCGACCTGCGTGAAGCCCAGCTCATGACGGTTCGGAACCTCGACCACACGGCCCTGGTGGTGACCACCGACGCCGGCACCGAGTACGAACTCAATCCCAAGCTCAAGGAACCGGTGGGCTCGCGCCTGGCGCTGGCCGCCCGCAATGTGGCCTACGGCGACCGCCGGCTGGTCTCCTCGGGACCCGAGTTCACGGGCATGGAAGTCCAAGGCAACCGCGCCATCTTGACCTTCAGCGACACCGGAGGCGGATTGCAGGCCGATTCAGGCGCCCTGACCGGCTTCGTGATCGCCGGTCCGGACGGAAGGTTCAGACATGCTCAGGCTGAAGTTGATGGCAACACCATCATCGTCCACAGCTCCGAGATCTCCTCGCCAGTGGCGGTCCGCTACGGCTGGGCCGACTTCCCCAACGGCAACCTGGAGAACAAGGAAGGGCTGCCCGCTTCGCCCTTCCGCACGGACGTGCCTTCGCGGGTCAACCAGCGGCGAGTCGCCGGCTCTCCCGGCAGCAACTAGCCGCCCCGCGCAAAGCTCAAAACTGGTGGCCGGCCCGTCCGGCCGCCGGTTTCAGCGGAGCGTGACGACCAAAGAGCCTCTCTAGAAACGGGCCCCTGGCGGACGGTCCCCTTCGGACCGCCCCAGGGGCCCGCTCCACTCCCCGGATGATTTCGCCACTGACCCGCCAGTGACTCGCCTCCCTTGCAGCACGTCATCGGTCTTTGAGCTGACCCGTGACGCTATTCCACGCCTTTCAGCGTTCCTTTCCCGGAATGCCTCGACCCAGGGTGCCGCTCCGCCGCTTCGCGGCTCGCTTTCCCCTGGGCCAGCTTATGGCCCGCCTTCAGCGAGCCCCGACTTGAAATCGAAGCCCCGGGAGGCACTCGATCCGCTCATCAAGTGCGGGTGCTTCCACAGTCCGCCCTCGCCCAAGCCGGCGCGAAAAGGAATGCGCAAGGGGGGAGAAGCGTGGTTTTGGGGCCCTGACTCATGATGGTTTTCATCGACAAACCGTCCGGGGACCAGGCCCCAGCCGACGGCCGCAGCCACGCGCACCGGACCCGCCCACGCCTGCAGCCGGCCCTGAGGATCGTCCCTGCGAGACGAATGAAACGGAAAGCAGAGGCGAAGACATGCGCAGTGACTCAGCGGCCCTCAACGCTCAACCCCCAGCCATTGGCTCCCCAACCGGCCTTCTGGCACAGACCGGTCTGGCTCTTTCCTCCGACTCCAGCCGATTGCTGCAGGAGGCTCTGGGCCGGGGGTGGATCAACCTCGACCATCTGCGCCGCACCTTTGCCTGCCTGGAGAACTGCTTTGCCCTTCCCGCCCAGATCGACACGGCTTTCATCGAACACTTCGTCATGTGGCTGGAAGTCATCAACCAGCCCTACTTCAAGCCCGTGATTTCAGGCGCATCGCGGCTGCAGGGCCTGTTGAGGATTTTGCTCGACAACCGTCATATGGAAGTCCGCGAGAGAGAACTCAAAGTGGTCGATTTCGGGACCGGGCATCCGCCCTACACCACGGTCGAACTGGCCGATGCGCTGGGGCGGGCCGAGGTTCACGGCATCGACCTTTACGAGCCGTCCTACATGGTCCTGCGTCCCGACGGGGCCTTCGCGCTCTTTGACGACGAGAAGCGGTTGAGAGCCGTCCAAGCCTCCAACCTGCGCCTGCTGCACCGCTTGGTCCTCGATTGGGACAACACCCGCCGCCAATTCGCCCGGCCGATCCAGGAACTGAACGGACATCGTCCCTCCCCGCGGCAAGGCATGCACTACCGCCGGGGCTGCTTCGCCGTTCCCCGGCCGACCCAGATGCTGCGGGAGGCTTGCGGCAATCCCAATCTCCGCTTCCACGTTAATCAGCGAGGCGGATTCGACCTGCCTGCGGAGGCACCCGACCGCATCGACCTACTGTGGTCGTTCAACTGCCTGCTGCACTACAGTCTCGAGTCGCGCCTCAAGGCCATGAGCCAGTTGGGGCGGCGGCTGGCCAAGGGCGGCCTGATGATGGAGGGCTACACCAGTCCGACCGGCAAGCACGCCGTCTACAGCATCTGGCAAAGGCGCGGAAACCGCTTGCTGCTGCAGGAATTCGGACTCTCCCTGACCAACCTCAAGCAGCCTCTCTGGCCGCTGCACGAAGAGGACCCGCAAGTGGAGGCCATGCAGGAGATCGTGGGGCGCGCCAAATCGCGTTCCGCCTTCCGGCGGCAAGTCGCCTCCGAGGCGACTCCCAAGGGCGCCGTCAGCAGAGCCACGGCACGGGCCATGCTCGATCTTCTGATGGAGGACGGCTATTCGGCGCGTCTGAGCGGTGACGATTTCGTGGTCATCGACCGTTGTCCCCGTTTGCAGGGAATCATCCGCTCGCAGATCGAGCTTTCTTGAACCTCTGGAATGGATCAGGAGAATCCCATGAGCCGCAACAACGGACATCGAGCAGATCCTCAAGGCGCCCGGCCGCGTGAGCCGATCGCCGTAGTGGGCATGGCCTGCCGCTTCCCCGGCGCCGAGGGGATCGGTCAGTTCTGGGATCTGCTGCGGACCGGACAGAGCGCCATCGGGCAGGCACCCGCCCAACGCTGGCCCCGCTCCTTCCCTGGAGGCCGGGGACCAGAGCGCGGAGGATTCCTGGACCGAATCGACCTCTTCGATCCTCAATTTTTCGGCATCTCGCCTCGCGAAGCCGTCCACATGGACCCCCAGCAGCGCCTCATGCTGGAACTCTCCCTGGAGGCCGCCCAAGACGCCGGAGTGACCTTGCGGCAACTCAAGGGGTCTGCAAGCGGAGTCTTTTTCGGGGCCATGTGGAGCGACTATTCCCGCCTGGCGGGACGCCATCCAATCAGCAAACATACTCTCGCCGGCCAAAACCTGGGCATCATCTCCGCACGAGTCTCCTACTTCTTGGGGCTTGAAGGACCCTGCCTGACGTTGGACACCACGAGTTCCTCCTCCTTGGTGGCGATTCATCTGGCTTGCCAAAGTCTCAGAAGCGGCGAGTCGGAGATGGCCCTGGCCGGCGGAGTCAACCTGATCGCCGCACCCGAGAGCACGGTGGCGGCCTGGAAACTGAACGCCCTCAATCCCCAGGGGCAGGCCCGTCCCTTCGACGCCCAAGGCCGCGGCTACGTGCGGGGCGAAGGAGGCGGCGTGGTCGTGCTCAAGCCCCTTTCCCGGGCCCTCGAGGAGGGCGACCTGGTCTACTGCCTCATCCGGGGCGGAGCGGTCAGGCACGACGGCCGCAGCCTGGGATTGACCGCACCCAGCGCCGATTCCCAGGAAAAGCTGCTGCGGGCGGCCTGCCGCGGAGCCGGCGTGGAACCGTCCCAAGTCGGCTACATCGAGACTCACGGCACCGGCACTCCCAAAGGTGACCGGGCCGAGGCCGGTGCGCTGGGCCGGGTGTTTGGGAAGCGTCCCGACCCGCTGCTGATGGGATCGGTCAAGGCCAACATCGGACATCTGGAATCAGCAGCGGGTGTGGCCGGGTTCATCAAGGCCGCCTTGGCGCTGCGCAACGGAATCATTCCGCCCACTCCGGGCTTCGGCGAACCGCCGCCAGATCTGCCGCTGGAGCAACTCAGATTGAGCGTGGCCAGCAACGAGCGGCAATGGCCCGCCTCGGCAGCCGTCCGCACGGCCGGAGTCAGTTCTTTCGGCATCGGGGGGACCAACTGCCATCTCGTCCTGCAAAGCCTGGTTCAAGACCCACAGGACCGCCCCCAGCAGGATGGGGCCGAACGGCTGGAAACAAGCCAATCTGCGCTGCGCGAACATGCGGCGCCCAAGACTGGGGCGCTCAAGACTGCGGCTCGCGAGGCTCAGCTCGCGGACCCAGCCCCCAAGGCGAACCGCGACCTGTTCCTGCTGACGGCCCATTGCGGCGAGGCGCTGGACCAACTGGCCCTCTCCATGCTGGACTTCCTGTCGAGTGAGGACGTCTCCTGCCGCGACGTCAGCTACACATTGCGCTGCAGGCGCTCTCACCTGCGCCACCGTTTGGCCTTCACGTTCGCCTCCCGCCAGGAATTGCTCGACCGTTTGGCACATTTCACCCAGGGGGGGACCGCGCCCGAGGTCCGAAGCAACGTGGCCGCCGGGCCCGAAAGCCGCAAGCTGGTGCTGGTCTTCCCCCGCCTGGAGGCCGGCGGTCCCCAGCTCGACGATCATCCCTGCTGGGAACCGGTGCGCAGCCAACTTCGGCTCATCTCAGGGCTCGCCGGCCTGGACGAAAAAAGCCTCCTGACGGCTCATCCGCGCATCTACAGCTTCGCCCTCCAGACCGGCTTGGCGAGGCTGTGCGAGTCCCTGAACCTGCCTCCCGATGTGATCGCCGCAGCCGGATCGGGCCGCTTCGCCGCGGCTTGCGCTGCCGGCGTCCTCACCTTGCAGGAGGCGCTTGGACAGATCCGCTCGTCCGCCGATGAAGGCGAGGATAAGCTGGAGGGCAACCTGCGATGGTGGACCCAGACCGAGCCGGCCCAGCCCGCCCGCAACGGGCACGACCTGCCCGGGGTCTGGGCCGCCGGCAGCCATCCACCCGCGGGACTGGAATCGGCCCTCTATCTCGAATTGGGATTTACAGACGGTCCGGATTCGGCCTGGACCCCAGGTTCAGGCCCCGCGCCGGGGCTGGACTCGGTCCATCGGCTGCGCCGCGACGATCCTTGGAGCGGACTCCTCGAACTGGCTGCGTCCGCTTGGGCGGCGGGTTGGTCGCCTGAGTTGAAAGCGCTCTTTCCTCAGGACGGAGACTTCGTCCGCCTGCCTCTCTGCCCGTGGCAGAGGAGTTCCTACTGGTTGGCTTCCCACAAGGCGGACTCCCGACCCGAGCCCGCCGCCCAGACGCGCCAGCGCCAAAAGGCCGCTCCGACGGCTCCAGAGGACACCCCGGCAACCCCAGCCGCCATGAAGACCAACGGCACCACGGGCGTGCGGCCGCCCTACTGGTCGATTGACGAGACCAAACGTCCCCGGGGCCCGCTGAAGGTCTACTTGAGAGAGACCGTAGGCGCGGTCTTGGAGCTGGACTTGGAACAGAGCGATTTGAATCGCCCGCTCATCGAGTTGGGGCTGGACTCCCTGATGGCCATGGAGTTGGAGACCCGCATCGCCGAGGACCTTCACCTGGAGACCAGCTTTCAAGAACTGCTGGAAGGCGTCAGCGTCGACAGCCTGGCCGCCCGGCTGAAGCAAGATCTGGCTCGGAGCCGCCCAGGACCCGCCGCCGAGGCCCAGGACAACGGACATTCCCGCAGGGAGACCATGAGACTATGAGCCCTGCACTGCTGCTGGACAAATTGAAACAGGCCGGCGCCGAGATGTGGGTCGAGGACGGTCAACTGGTCGTCAGGGCCCCCAATGACGCCCTCGACTCGGGTCTGCGCCGTCAATTGGCCGATCACAAGGAGGCCCTGCTGCGTCTGCAGCTTCAAAATGAGAAGCGCAGCCGCCAGCCGCCCCAGATCAAGGCCGATGCCGCCAGCCGCCATGAGCCTTTCGAACTGACCGAAATCCAGCAGGCCTACTGGCTGGGACGCAACCCCTGTCTCGAGCTGGGCAAGGTGGGCATCCACGTCTACCACGAACTGGACTGCCGCGACTTGCACCTGGGGCGCTTGCAGGAGGCCTGGCAGCAGGTCATCGACCGTCACGACATGATGCGGGCGGTGCTTCTGCCCGACGGCCGCCAAGCCGTCCGCGAGGAGGCCTCCTACGAGATCGAGGTCCTCGACTTGCGTCTCCGGCCGCGCCAGGACCGACGAGACAAGCTGGCCCGACTGCGCCGCCAAATGTCCCACCACGTCTACTCGCCCGCCGAATGGCCCATGTTCCGCATTGTGGCTTGCCTCATCGAGGACGCTCTGACAAGACTTTACGTCAGCATCGACGCCCTCAACCTCGACATGGGCAGCCTGGCCATCATCTTCAGTGACTGGGTACGCTTTTACACCTCCCAGGACCAACCGCCGGCAGCCCCGCAGCTTTCCTTTCGCGACTATGCCCTGGCGCTGGATGCGCTGAAGGACAGCGAGTCCTACCGGGAATCGCTGAGCTATTGGGAGAAGCGAATCGAAGGACTCCCCCCTGCTCCCGACCTCCCCCGAGGCTTACGTCCTGAAGATCTCCCCCGCCAGCGCTTCGTGCGCCGCGACGGCCATCTCCCGGCAGAGGAGTGGGCGTCCTTGAAACAGCGGGCGGCAGCTTGCGGCCTGACGCCCTCAGGACTGACGCTGGCCGCCTATGCCGAAGCCGTGGGCGGTTGGTGTCGGCAGCCTGAGTTCACTCTGAATGTGACGCTCTTCAACCGTCTGCCCCTGCATCCCGAGGTCGACTTGATAGCGGGGGACTTCACCTCCATGGTCCTGCTGGCCGTCGACCGCACAGAGGGAAACAGCTTCAGCCAACGGGCCCGGCGCATCCAGAGGCAGCTTTGGCGCGACATGAAGCACCGCTACGTGAGCGGGATCGAGGTGCTGCGCCGCCTTTCCCAGCTTCAAGGAAACACCCAGGGCCAAGCCCTGATGCCCTGCGTCTTCACCAGCACCCTCAACCACCGGGCCCGCGGACTGGTACCGCTGCGGAGGCTGGGAGATCCCGTCTACAGCATCGTCCAGACCCCCCAGGTCAGCCTCGACTTGCAGGTCTGCGAAGAGCAGGGAGAGCTCTTCTACCACCTCGATACGGTGGAAGGACTCTATGCTCCCGGCGTGGTGGACGGCATTTTCCAGGCCTACCGCTCGCTGATCGGCGATCTGGCGCGTGGCGAGAGCCGCTGGACGCAAGAGCGGAGGCACCTCCTCCCAGCCGACCAGCTCCAACGCCGGAAGGAGAGCAACGACACCGATCGGCCCGTCCCCGAACTGACCCTGCCTCAATGGCTGCAAGGCGGGGTCCGACAGGGGCCCGAGCGTCCCGCTTTGATGGACGGCGACCGGACTCTCTCCCACCGGGAAACGGAGCGCCTCTCCAGCCGGCTGGCTCACCGGCTGAGAGGGATGGGGGCGGTCCGCGACAAGCTGATTGCCGTCGTGACGCCCAAGGGGTGGCGGCAGATCACGGGAGTGCTGGGGATCCTCAAGGCGGGCTCGGCCTACATGCCGATCGATCCCCAGGTTCCGGCCCGGCGCTTGCGTCATCTGCTGCGTGACGGCGAGGTGAGAATCGCACTCACAACCCAAGATCTGGCCGCGTCCCTGGCTTGGCCGTCCGATGTCCGCCTTGTTTGTCTGGACGGCGATGCCCTGACCTCGGGCGAAAGCGAGGATCTCGCCGCTGTCGGGAAGCCTCGCGACTTGGCTTATGTCCTCTACACCTCGGGCTCCACGGGCCATCCAAAGGGGGCCATGATCGAACAGCGCAGCGTGATCAACCGCATGCTGGACATCAACCGGCGCTTTGAGGTGGGGCCGAACGACCGCGCTCTGGCTCTGACGGCGCTCCACCACGACCTCTCAGTCTTCGACATGTTCGGCGTCCTGGCGGCGGGCGGATCACTGGTCTTCCCGACCGGGCAAGGCGCCGATCCCGCGGGTTGGCTGCAACCTTGCGTCCGCCATGGGGTCACGCTGTGGAATTCCGTTCCGGCTTTCATGGAAATCCTGGTCGACTACCTGGAACACAAGCAGCGCGCGGGCGAACTTCCCGAACTGCCGCCCCTGCGACTGGTGCTTCTCTCCGGCGACTGGATTCCCAAGGACTTGCCCGACCGCATTCGCGCGCTTTTCAAGCAAGCCAAGGTGGTCAGCCTGGGAGGACCCACTGAAACCACCGTGTGGGACGTCCACTATCCCATCGGCGACGTCGACCCCAACTGGAACAGCGTGCCCTACGGACGCCCGTTGCACAACGCCCGCTACTACATCCTCAATGAATCGCTGGAACCCTGCCCGGACTGGGTCGAGGGAGAGATGCACCTTGCCGGCACGGGGCTCATGCGCGGCTATTGGGGGGACGCTGAGAAGACACGTCGAGCCTTCGTCCGCCACCCCGATAGCGGCCGGCGGCTCTACCGCTCGGGAGATCTGGGACGCTATCTCCCCGACGGCAACATCGAGATCCTGGGACGAAAGGACCTTCAGATCAAGATCAGGGGCCAGCGGATCGAGCCGGGAGAAATTGAAGAGGCGCTGAAGCAGCACCCCGAAGTCAAGTCGGCGGTGGTCGAGGCCCAAGGAGATTCCTCCCAGGACCGCCAACTGGTGGCCTACTTCGTGGCCGACGGCTCGTCCCCCGAGGGGACGGATGGCGCAGGCGCCGCACCCCGTCCTGAGAGCCGACCCGCGGCGGAAGCGAACGAACCGCCAGACCCGTCCTCGCGCCAGGAAGAGCTTGACCGCTTCCAATTCAAGCTGGAGCAACGGGGGCTGCGCAGAGATCTCGAGGAGCGTCCGCGGACGGCCCTGCCCGGGGCTCAGAGTCCGCCTTCGCCCCAACGCTATGGGCGCCAGAGTCAGCGCGACTATTCCGGGGCGTCCTTGTCGATGGCTCAAGTCGACCGGCTGCTGAGCTGTCTGCGCGCCACTCGGCTTGAGGGACGGCCTCTGGCCAAGTACCGCTATCCCTCGGCCGGCAATCTCTATCCCGTCCAGACCTATCTTTCGGTGCGTCCGGGACGAGTGGAAGGACTGGAGGGCGGCACCTACTACTACCATCCCCTGCGTCATGAGTTGGTCTCGTTGAGCTCGGACGGCTTTCCTTCCAAAGGCCATGTGGCGGTCAACCGCGAATTCGCTCCCGGGGCGCCTCTTTGCCTGCTGCTAGTGGGGTGCCATTCCGCTATCCGTCCGCTTTACGGCGAACTTTCACGGACATTCTGCCTGCTCGAAGCCGGCGCCATGATGCAGCTCTTGATGGAGCAAGCCGAGCCGTCGGGCATCGGTCTTTGCCCGGTGGGAGAATTCGACCTCCATCAGGCCGGCCGCCTGCTTCAGCTTGGCAACGAGCACGAACCGCTGCTGTGCCTGGTGGGAGGACCACCCCGCGCCCTGCCGGCCTTGGCCAATGATCTTTGTTCGCTGCCCGCATTGCGCGATCAGGAACTGCGCCGATTCCTCGAGGAGCGTCTGCCCGAGCACATGATTCCCTCGCGTTTCGTGCAGTTGGACTCCCTGCCCCTCTCGGCCAACGGCAAAGTCGACCGCAAGGCTCTGCGCCAAATGGACGCGGGACGTCCCCCGGCCGTCACATCCCCAACAGCCGACGGCAGCGACATGGAGGCCCTGGTCGGCAAGATCACCCGGCGGATCCTGGGAATCGACAGCGTCGACCCCAGCTTGCGCTTCTCTCAATTGGGGGCCCATTCCATGCATCTGCTGCGAATCGCCATGCAACTCAGCGAATCCTTGGGCCGCGAGGTCGAGGTGAGCGAACTCTTCAGGCATCCCACGCCCCTGGCTCTGGCCCGCTTCCTGAGCGGTGAGGAGGAAGACACGGCACCCGCCGAGGAGGCCGCCAAACGGGCCCGCATGCGCCGTCAGGCCTTGGGCAGATTGGCCCGCAGAAAGGAGCCCAACGGCCATGGCTGAAGTCCAAAACACCCTCGACTCCCCGCAGCCTGACGGCGTGGCGGTGATCGGAATGGCGGGCCGTTTTCCGGGAGCGCCCTCGGTGGAGCGTTTCTGGCACAACCTGCGCAACGGCAAGGAGACGATCGAATCCTTAGGCCAGACGCAAGAGCCTCAGGACTCCAGCCCCGACCGTCCCCACCGCGTCCAGCGGGCCTCCTCCATCGAGGGAATCGAGGACTTCGACGCCGCTTTCTTCGGACTCAGTCCCGCCGAAGCCGCCGCCACCGATCCCCAGCACCGCGTCTTTCTGGAATGCGCCTGGCATGCGCTGGAGGATGCCGGCTGCCCTGTTTCGGACTTTCCCGGACGCATCGGCGTCTTCGCCGGAGCCAGCATCAGCACCTATCTGACCCGCAACCTCTATCCCTCTCTGGAGAACCACGAGGAGGGCATCGATCTGCCCTCCCTGATCGCCAACGACAAGGACTATCTGGCCACCCGAACCTCCTATCTGCTGGGACTCAGAGGACCCAGCGTGGCGGTGCAGACAGCTTGTTCTTCTTCGCTGGTGGCGGTCCACTACGCTTGTCAGAGCCTGCTGCTGGGTGAAAGCGACTTGGCGCTGGCGGGCGGAGTCACCATCCGGGTGCCGCAAAAGAGGGGTTACCTCTACCAGCCGGACGGCTATCTCTCTCCCGACGGACGTTGCCGGGCCTTCGACGAGAAAGCCGGAGGGGCCGTCTTCGGTAACGGCGCCGGCATCGTTGTCTTAAAGCGCCTGGCCGAAGCCCTGGCCGACGGTGACCGCATCGCCTGCGTCATCCTGGGTTCGGCGGTCAACAACGACGGCGCCACCAAGATGAGCTTCACGGCTCCCAGCATCGACGGCCAAGTGGCCGTGATCAGCGAGGCCTTGGCGGCCGCCGGCGTGGGACCCGAATCCATCTCTTATGTCGAAGCCCACGGCACGGGAACCCCCCTGGGAGACCCCATCGAAGTCTCGGCCTTGACTCGGGCCTTCGGAAAGAGTTCCGGCAGCCCTCAGCACTGCGCTCTGGGCTCGGTCAAAACCAATGTAGGACATCTGGAATCGGCGGCGGGAGTCACGGGACTGATCAAAACGGCCCTGGCTTTGCGCCACGGCGAGATCCCTCCCAGCCTGAATTTCCGCAGTCCCAACCCGCGCATCGACTTCCAGTCCAGCCCCTTTTTCGTCAATGCCAAGCGGACGCCCTGGAAAGGCGGCCAGACGCCCCGGCGGGCAGGCGTGAGTTCCTTCGGCATCGGAGGCACCAACGCCCACGTGGTCCTGGAGGAGGCTCCCAAACCTGACCGCCGTCAAGGCGCCCCCCGGGACCAAGGACAAAAGCAGCCCGCGGCGCTGCTGCTGCCCCTCTCGGCCCGCTGCCCCGAGGCCCTGCGCCAACTG
>DATIPO010000127.1:0-1760 GCA_035471925.1 Acidobacteriota bacterium | reverse complement strand
TGATCCCTGCCTTGGCCCTGCTGTTACTCATGTGGGTGATGTAATGACCCCCCTCCGCCCCTACCTCAACCACATGGCCCTAAACCTAGGATTCGCCCTCTCGCTCATCAGCCGATTCTTGGAGGCACTCTTTCACGCCTTCATCCCGCCTCAGTGGACGGGGCATACGGCTGAGGAGTGCCGGTCGCTGGCCGAGGGGACGATGCGGGAAGCGTTTCGGGAAGGGCTGGGGCGGAAGCGCAAGCCGCCCAAGAGATGGGGAGAGAGCGCATGAAACGAGGAAGCGCATGAGCGAGGAAAAGTTGCGAATCACAATCGAGCCTGGGGCGACGCCGGTGACAGTCGATTGTTGGGGCAGAGTCTTCGATGAGGAAACAAGAGAGTTCTCCGGACCATGGAAGGTGGACATAAATGACCAAGAATTCGAGGTCTTCCCACATCAGCACATCGTCGTCGGCCCTGACGGAGTGGAGGTGAGAGATGGGAAGTGAGCAGCCGAAATGTAGGACGTGCAGGTGGTACGAGCGTCTGATGGGAGCGCAGCGGGGCTTTTGCCGCCTCAATCCTCCTCTCGGGGTGCAGGCGGAGAGGACCAATGCGCCCACCTTTGCCCAGCCCAGCGTCAGCTTTGACGACTTCTGCTCCCACCACACCCCCAAGACGCCCCAGCCGCGCATCGAGGCCCGCTTCCGCTGTCAGGACTGCCAGGCTCTGCTGACGTTCGATGAGCCGCCGGAGGTACATCGCCTTTTCACCCCGCTCGAAGTCGCTGAGGCCCAGAAATGGCTTGAGGAGCACGGCGGCACGCGCAATCCGCCATCGGAGCCGCCGAAGGCAGTCCAAAGGGCCTGGCCGGGAATGCTTGGCGTGCATTGGATGAAGACTGAGAACGAGATTTGGGTCGAATGCTCCACGTGTCAGGGCGAGGCCGTGCCGGAGAAGGGAGGCTCGAATGCTGGCTGCGAGTGAATGGCGGGACATCGAGACCGCCCCCAGAGACCGCCCAATACTGATTTGGTTTGAGAGACATGGCCCCTCGGTTGTGCAGCACACAGACTGCTTCGGCTGGCTTTCGCCATTCACCAGTGGCCACCGGGCTGATCGGGGCGTCCCCTTGAAGTGGGCAGACATCCAAAGGCCACCGGATCTTGACCAAGCGCGCCGCTTGGCCGCGCAACGATGGGAGCGCACACGTCTAGCCAGACTGCTTCGGCTGGCTTTCGCCGAGGAAGGCGGTTCCGAGTGAGCGCCCCCATCTGGATAGAGCACATCGCCGGACCCCGCAAGATAGACCAGCGCTGCCTCCGCTGCGGTGAGGTCATGTCCGAGCCCGACCAGTCCTCATGGGTTGAGGGAGAGCGCGTTTACCAAATCAAAAGGCCGGGCGTGACGTTCTGGGACGTCGACCAGCCCGAAAGCTACCGTCCCTGTGTGGAAAAAGAAAGGACAGCGATGAAGGAGATAGAACTTGCAGAAGTGGACTGGAGAGAAGTCTGCACGGTGTGCGAGGACCGGCTGCGCGAGGATGTAACGCTCCACGTCAGGGAGACTGTGCTGGCTTGGCTGCGGGACCGCAAGGCCAGTCCTGGAATGGGGTACGTCGCCATCTTCTACAGCAGACTGTCCATCGCCATCCATTGGCGCAACACCTGCGGAGTGTTCGAGATGCTCTTCAGGGGACGGCACGTGGAGGGCGAGTAAGCAGTGGACCGCATGACCGCCGCCCAATACCGCAAAAGCGCCAAGCCCACCAAGGGCAG
>DATIPO010000126.1:0-1579 GCA_035471925.1 Acidobacteriota bacterium | reverse complement strand
CCTGACTCCTCGCCAAGATGGCTCTATGTCGCTCCCACGGGACGAATCGAATACGGAATTGACCTTGCCGAAGGGGCGGCACTTCGTGCGGCCTGTCCGGGCATAGTCTACACGACACAGGTCGATTCGAACCTCTACGTCCCGACGGTGACCCGTTATCGAATTCGATAGGGATGAAATGAGGGTCTTCACCTGTTTCCATCCGCACAGCTTATCCGATGAGGGCGTAGCGGGTCTCGTGTAGGGCGTAGATGCGGAGGCGGAAGAACGCCTTGTCGCGGAAGCCGTAGGCCTGACGCTGGAGGGTCTTGATCTTGTTGTTGATGCCTTCCAGAGGGCCGGTGCTGATCGGGACGTCGTAGTGGGCGAGGAGCCCCTGCCGGTGGACGCTCAGGGTGTTCGCCATTCGGACGAGCTGTCGGAGGCCGGTGGTTCGAGCGCGAGCGATCCAGGCGTCCAGGAAGCGGGTGGCGCTCGCCTTGTTGGGCTGCTTCCAGAGCTGGCGGAGATCTTCCTTCAAGTAGTAGGCGGCCGCCAGGGGAGCGTTCAGCTGGAGGGCCGCCTCCAGGTGCTCGGCCTCCTTGCGAGAAGGATCCAGCTTCCCGGGGTCCTTCAGCAGGAGCCAGCGCGTGCCCTTGAGAACCGCCTTCTCCTCGGAGGTCGCCTGGCGCTGGAGCTCGCGCCGGAGATCGGAGAGCTTGTCGTTCATCAGCTTCACGACGTGGAACGGATCGAAGACGAGCGTGGCCCGCGGAAGATGGAGCCGAACGGCGTGGATGTAGGCCTGGGACATGTCGATGGCCACGGCCTCGATGCGCGCTCCGAAGCGACGCAGCCGCCTCCAGAACGGGTCCAGGGCCTTGGCTCCCTTGCCTTCTCCGAGGAAGACCACGACCCCGGACTCCAGGTCCAACACGACCGTCAGGTAGCGGTGCCCATGGCCGATCGAGATCTCGTCGATGGCCAGGAACCGGAGACCCTTGAGCGAGGGACGGCCGAACCGCCGCTGGAGATCCTCCTTGAGCAGCGCCTTCACCAGATTCCAGCTCACGCCCAGATGATGGGCCACGTCCGTCATCGTCATGTGGCGGGCGAGCTCGAGCACGTACCGAGCGAATCGTTTGGTGTAGCCGTGTTGGCCCGGAGCGAAGGACACCTCGGCCTGCCGGACGACTCCACAGTCCTTGCACTCCAGCCGCGGGACCTCCAGCACGATCCAGACCCGTCGGCTCCCGATCGGCAGGCCTCGGAAGCGTCGCTCCCGAGCCCCTCGCCGGATCACTCGCCGACTCCGGCAGGCCGCACACCGGAGCCGCTTCGCGGGCTGCACCGCGTGGAAGTGGACCTCCCCTCCGACGTACTCGGCACGCTGATGGACGTAGCCCTGCAGGCCGAACGCGTGGTACAATAGGCTCGTGGACATGGTGGGTCCTTGGATGGAGGAAGAGTTGCCAGCTCAACTCCTCCAAGGATTCCATCATGTTCACGCCTCCGCTACGCTCCCGTCCTTCCCCCCGCCTGCGTCATCTCGACACACGGACGGAAACAGGTGAAGAGCCTGAAATGAGAAGGCCAACCC
>DATIPO010000125.1:0-14560 GCA_035471925.1 Acidobacteriota bacterium | reverse complement strand
AGCAAGCCGGTGGAGAACGTGGTCAGCGTGGTCGACAACGTGACTCGCGTCAGTTCCGTCTCCAAGCCTGAAATTTCGGACGTAATCCTGGAGTTCTCCTGGAACACCGACATGGACTTTGCCAGTTTGGAGGTGCGGGAGAAGCTCGACCAAGTTAATCTGCCTCTGGAAGCCGAGGCGCCCATTCTGCTGCGCTACGATCCCTCGACCGATCCCATCATGCGCATCAGCGTGACGGGATCGGCCAATCTGGCGGCCTTGCGCTATTTCTGCGAAGAGTTCGCCCGTCCCGACGTGGAGAGCATCCCGGGAGTGGCCGCGGCACGGATTTCAGGCGGCCTTGAAGAAGAGATTTTCGTCGAACTCGACGAGGAACGGATCACCGGCCTGGGACTTTCCATCCAGGACATTACGGGCCGCCTGCAGCAAGAGAACATCAACTTGACAGGCGGACTGCTGCGGGAAGGGCAGAGCCAGTATCTGGTCCGCACCCTCAACGAATTCCAGACCGTGGAGGAGATCGAGCAGGTGGTGGCTGCGCTGCGCAACGGAGCCGTGGTGCGCCTGGGTGAGATCGCCGACGTCTATTCGGGACACAAAGAACGCGACATCATCACCCGCGTGGACGGAGAAGAGAGCGTCGAAATGGCCATTTTCAAGGCCGCCGACGCTAACACGGTGCTGGTGGCCCAGCAAGTGCGTCAGCGGCTTCTTGAGCTGGAGGCGGCCTACGCCGAGCGTCCCAATCCTCCGCAGTTCCAGGTCGTTTTCGACCAATCGCGGTTCATCAAGCAGTCCATCGACGAGGTGCTCAACACCGCCATCTATGGCGGGATACTGGCTGTCGTCGTCCTTTTTCTCTTCTTGCGCAGCCTCAAGAGCACCATCATTATCGCCCTCTCCATACCCACTTCCATCGTGGCCACCTTCTTTCTCATGTACGCCTTCAACATCTCGCTCAACATCATGTCTTTGAGCGGATTGGCGCTGGGGATTGGATTGCTGGTCGACAACTCCATCGTGGTCTTGGAGTCGATTTTCCGATACCACTCCAAAGGATATGGGGCCCGCGAGGCTGCCGACCTGGGGGCCAGCGAGGTGGGGACGGCTGTGGTGGCTTCGACCATGACTACCGTCTGCGTCTTCGCTCCCATCGTGTTCGTTGAAGGTGTGGCCGGACAGCTTTTCCGCGATCAGGCCTTGACGGTGACTTTTTCGCTGGTGGCCTCGTTGCTGGCCGCCGTCATGCTGATCCCCATGCTTTCCAGTCTGGGAAAGGGCGCCCGGGGACGCATCCGGGGAGCCGACGATGCCTCCCGGAAAGGATTCCTGGGACGCTTCTACCTGGGATTGCTTTCCTTGGCCCTGCGTCAGCGGCTGCTTTCGGTGGGGATCGCCATTGTCCTTTTCGCCGCCTCGATTTCGCTGGTTGGCTACTTGGGGGCGGAGCTGATTCCTGACATCAGCCAAGGCGAGTTCTTCGTGGACGTGGAGCTGCCGCCCGGCACTCCTCTGGAGGAGACTTCCGACCGCCTGAATCAGTTGGAACAGCGTCTGGAAGAACACCCCGAGGTGGCCATCTTTTACACCATCGTGGGATCGGGTAATCAGACCGGAGTTTCGGCGGTGGAAGAGCGCGAGCATATCGGTCAGATCTACCTGCGCCTGCAGGACGGCATTCTGCACGAGCAGGAGGAGGACGTCCTCAACCGTCTGCGCGACGATTTGAAGGCCGTTCCGGGCGTCGAGCTGACCTTTTCGCGTCCTGCCCTGTTCAGCTTCAAGACGCCGGTGGAAGTCGTTATCCAGGGATACAACCTGGACGCCCTCAAGTTCCACGCCGAGCGCCTCAAGGCCCGTCTGGAGGAGATTCCGGGACTGCGCGACGTCCGCTCATCCACCGAGGGAGGCAACCCTGAACTTCAGGTTCGCTTCGACCGCCGCCGGCTGGCCAGCCTGGGGATGACCGTCAACCAGGGCGCCGAAATCCTGCGCGACAAGGTTTTGGGCGCCACGCCCACTCAATTCAACGAACGGGACCGCAAGATCGACATCCGGGTACGGGTGCGGGAAGAGGATCGCCGTTCGGTGGAGGATGTGCGCAACCTCTTCATCGATACTCCGGGAGGCGGCCGCCGTCCCCTCAGCGACTTGGCCCAGGTCGAATTGGTGGAAGGCCCCACCGAGATCCGCCGCCTCGGCCCCCAGCGGGTGGCCACCATCACCGCCAATATCGAGGAGCGCGACCTGCAGAGCATCGTCGAGGACATCCAGGCCGTCCTCGCCAACTTTCGCCTGCCTTCCGATTTCACGGCCTTTGTGGCCGGGCAGAGCGAGGAGCGCGCGGTGGCCTTCCGCAGCATGCAGTTCGCCATCATGTTGGCCGTCTTTCTCGTCTATCTGGTGATGGCTTCCCAGTTCGAGTCGCTGGTGCAGCCCTTCGTGATCATGTTTTCCATCCCCTTCGCCCTCATCGGGGTGGCCGTGACCCTCTTTTTGACCAACCAGGTCATCAACGTGGTGGTGCTGATCGGAGGGGTGGTGCTGGCCGGAATCGTGGTCAACAACTCGATTGTGCTGATCGACTACACCAACCGGCTGCGCAAAGAGGGACGCGACAAGTTCGAAGCCGTCAAGCAAGCCTGCGCCGTGCGCATTCGGCCCATCATGATGACCACCTCCACGACCGTGTTGGGACTGCTCCCCATGGCGCTTTCGGCGGGAGAGGGGTCGGAACTGCGCATTCCGCTGGCCGTCACCGTCATCGGCGGACTCATCGCCTCCACTCTGCTGACGTTGATCTTGGTTCCCGTGGTCTATACGCTGTTCGTGCGCGACAAGGAGGCATCCGCATGAAGCCTCCTTGGAACGCAAGTGCTTTGGGAGAACCGTCATGAAGCTATCTGAATACTCCGTGCTCAGGCCCGTCACCGTGCTGATGGCGACGGTCTCCATCTTGGTGTTGGGATTCATTTCGCTGCAGCGGCTGCCTCTGACGCTTCTGCCCGAGTTCTCCTCCGACGGGCTCAACGTGCATGTCGACTATCCCTCATCTTCTCCCGAGGAGGTCGAGCGCAACATCTCGCGTCCGCTGGAAGAGGTCCTGAGCACCCTCGACAATCTCGACAGCATTCAGTCCTTTTCTCGATCCAACGGGTCCAGGATCCGCCTGGAGTTCACGCCCGACACCAACATGGATCTGGTTGCCATGGACGTCCGCGACCGCATCGACCAGGTGCGCGGCGACCTGCCCGAAGACGTCGAGCGCATCCAGTTGCGGCGCTGGCAGTCGTCCGACATTCCGGTCTTCCGCTTTGACCTGGCCTGGGACGGAGAGGCCGACGAGTTCTACAACGTCACCCAGGACATCATTCTGCGCCAACTGGAGCGCATCGACGGCGTGGCCAACGTGAGCCTGCGGGGGCTGGCCACCAAGCAGATCCTGGTGGACGTCGATCCCGAAATGATGGAAACCTTCGGCGTGGATATCTTCAACGTCCAGCAGGCGCTGCGCCTGTCCAACGTGAACATCTCCGGCGGATGGGTCTACGACGGCGGCAAGAAGCTCTCTCTGCGCACGGTCGGCGAGTTCAACGAGATCGACCAGATCCGCGACCTGCCTTTGCCGGGATCGCGTGTGATTCTCTCCGACGTTGCCGAGGTGCGCTATGACTTTCCCGAACAGGAGGAGTTTTCCCGCCTCAACAAGAAGGACTCGGTCTCGGTCCGGATCAACAAAGCCTCTACGGCTAACGTGGTGGCGGTCTGCGCCGACATCCGCCGCGAACTGGCGGCATTGCGCGAAATGCCCCAGCTCAAGGACAAGCTCTCCATGCATGTGATCAGCGACCAGTCGGAAGGCATCCTCAAGAGCCTCAACGATCTGCGCGACGCCGGTGTGTTCGGTGGGCTGCTGGCGGCCGGGGTTTTGTTTCTCTTTTTGCGCAAGTTCCGCAGCACCATCATCATCTCCTTGGCCATCCCCGTCTCGGTGGTCTTCACCTTCGCCTTCATGTACCTGCTCAGGACCTTCTTCGGCTCGACCATCACCCTCAACATCATCTCTTTGATGGGTTTGATGGTGGCCGTGGGCATGCTTGTGGACGCCTCGGTTGTGGTTCTGGAGAACATCTTCCGCTACAAGCAGGACAAGGGCTACGAGACCATCAAGGCCGCCATCAAGGGCAGTACCGAGGTGGGAACCGCGGTTCTGGCCTCCACGGCCACCACCGTAGTGGTCTTCGTGGGCTTCCTGTTCCAGGGAGGATCGGGCATGGGGCGCTTCACGCGCGATTTCGGAATCGCCGTCAGCGTGGCCCTGGTGGCCTCGCTGGTTGTGGCTTTGACTTTGATCCCCATGCTGGCGGGACGCTTCTTCACCGGACGGGAGAAGGAGAAGTCGCGCGTTATGCAGCGCATCACCGAGGCTTACGGCAACCTGATGCGTTTCATGCTGCGCTTCCGCTTCATCGCCTTGATCCTGATGGCTCTGATCGGCTGGAGTTCCTATGAATTGCTGACCTCCATCGACCGCCAGTTGATGCCCTCGGTGTCAGAACGCAGGCTGCGCTTGGATATCTTCATGGAGCGCTCTTTCAGCCTCGACGAGATCAGCGCCGTCTTCGCCCGGGTGGAAGACCTGATCCTGGAAAACAAGGAAGAGCTGGAAGTGGAGTCGGTCTCCAGCGATTTTGACGACCGCACGCCCAGCCAGGGTTTCTATGAAGGCGACATGGAAGTCTACCTGCGCGAGGAAGGCGACATCACCCCCGCCCAGCAGTTGCAGGAGCGGCTCAGGGCCATGCTTCCCGACATTCCCGGCGTCGAGTTCCGCTTCGGGCGCTCGCGCCATTTTGGCGGCGGAGCTGAAATGGGGGTGGAGGTTGAATTGAGGGGCGATGATCCGCAGGTGCTGGCGACTTACGCCGAGGTGGTCAAACAGCGGCTGCAGACCGTTCCCGGCGTCCGGGACGTGCAGAGCACTCTGGAGACGGGCGACGACGAAGTCCATCTCGAAGTCGATCGCCAGCGGGCCGAACAGTTGGGCATTTCAGCTCAGCGGGTGGCCCGCTCGGTGGCCTCGGCTCTGGGCACGCGGGCGGCAACACGCTACAAGAGCGACAGCGGCGAAGTGGACGTGATCCTCCAGTACGAGGATGGCAACAAGCTGGGCCTTCAGGAGCTGAACAACACCAGCTTCGAAAACACCCGGGGCGAAATGGTTCCGCTCTATTCGGTAGTCGACTACTCCTACGCCAAGGGTCCCGTGTCGATTGAGCGCGAGGACCGGCGTTCGGTGCTGGAGGTGGTGGCCAACACCGAAAAAGGCGCCTCGTCGTTCATGTTGACGGGCCAGATTCAAAGGGCCATGGAAGGCCTCACCCTGCCGGCCGGGTATTCCTGGGGCATGGGACGCGGCTGGCGCGATTTCCGCCAGGAGGAGGAGCAGAGCTTCTTCGCCATCCTGCTGGCCATCGTTTTCATGTACATCATCATGGCTTCGCTCTTCGAGCATTTCATCCAGCCCCTGACCATCATGCTGTGCGTGCCCTTTTCGCTGATCGGCGTTGCCGGACTCTTCTACCTCACCGAAACCACTCTCAACCGCAACGCCTACCTGGGCATCCTGGTGTTGTTTGGCATCGTGGTCAACAACGGCATCATCCTCATCAACCACATCAACGTCCTCAATCGTCAGGGAATGTCGCTGCGGGAGGCCATCGTCCAGGGAGGCATGGACCGTCTGCGTCCCATCCTCATGACCGCAGCCACTTCGCTCTTCGGCTTGGCTCCTCTGACCTTGCCCTTTCTCCTGCCCGAGTATTTTCCCGAGGTGGGCGAGCGGGGACGCATGTGGGCTCCCGTCAGCCTGGCCGTTTTGGGCGGACTGACCACCTCCACCTTCCTCACCCTGATCATTCTGCCGACGGTGCACTCCTACATGGAGGATCTGACGGCGGCTGTTGTGCGCTTTTTCGCATGGCTGGGGAGGTTGCCTGAGATGCTGCGTCCCGGCACTCAAAGCCCCTGACCAGGACTGAAGGAGAGGACATGGCGTCAGTCGGCGCTTGCTTCATCCAACCCCGCAACCCTCTTCATGGGTTGAGGAGCGTCCGCTTCAATCTCCGCTCGGTGGAGGCTTGAGCAAACCGAGATCGAGGCGGAGCGCGTCCGCTTGTCGGCCAGCGTTCCGTTCGCCGGGGAGACCTGCTATCATGCCCGGCGATGGACGACTGGACCCAAGATGTGGGAGAGGTGCTGTTGGAGGAAGAAGTCATCCGCGCCAAGGTCAAAGAAATTGCCCGGCGCATCGAGGATGACCATCAGGACGGCGACATTCTGCTGGTTTGCGTGTTGCGGGGAGCGGTGATCTTTTTCTCCGACTTGATCCGGGCCCTCGACTTGCCTGTCAGCGTCGATTTCATTGCCGTTTCCAGCTATGGAGCCTCAACCAAGTCTTCGGGCCAGGTCCGCCTGATTAAAGACCTCGAGGCCAGCATCGAAGGCCGTCACGTGATCCTGGTGGAGGACATCGTCGACACCGGGCTGACTCTCAGCTACCTTCTGCGCAATTTGGGGAACCGCAACCCGTCCTCTCTTCAAGTGTGCAGCCTGCTCTCCAAGCCGTCCCGACGCAAGGTCGAGGTGCCGGTCGAATACATCGGCTTTGAAATTGAAGACCAGTTTGTAGTGGGCTACGGACTCGACTTCGACCAGCGCTTTCGCAACCTGCCCTATATCGGCGTCTATTCCCCTGGCTCCGATCACTGAACGCCCGAGTTGCCTTGAGGCCGGCATCAAGATTTTTGGCCTTTTTCCAGTTTTTTCTGTTCGCTTTGTCCTCTTGAGACGTTTCCATAAGTAGTGAGAGCACATTCGCTGAAGGGGGTCGTCCTGACCTCCTAGCGTGCGGGAACGGCGGCTAATTGGAATCGAGCCTACCCTCCAACGCCGTTTCCGCACCCCCCTCGCCCCAACCCGAAAACGACCCGGGCCCCCAGCCCGGGTCTCTCTCCCTTCTTGAATCGGCATCAGGTCTATGTTAACTTGCACAGACAATGGCAAGACGTCCTCCCAGGCACCGCGGACGGCCGCGGCGCAAAAAGAAAAGAAAGAAGAAAGATAAGAAACCTCAGGAGCAGACCGGTCCCGAGGCCAATCAGCCGGAAGCCATCGAGGTGGAAGGCGTGGTCGTGGAACCGCTGCCCAATGCTATGTTCCGCGTCGAACTCGACAACGGGCATACCGTCTTGGCACACATCTCAGGCAAGATGCGCCGTCATTTCATCCGCATTCTCCGCGGCGACCGGGTCACCGTCGAACTCTCGCCCTACGATTTGACCCGCGGCCGCCTCACCTACCGCTACAAGTAGCCCGTCCGCCAGCCGCGATCAGACCTCATCGGTGCAGTGCTGCGTGCATTCTGGAAACTCAAAGGAGCAGGCTCCAGATGCTTCGCAGCATCGGTCCGTCTCCTGAGTCCGCACCGTCTCGCCAAGGACTGGAGAGGACATTCTCGCCAAGGGCTCTGGGGAGGATATTCCGCCAAGGACTGGAGAGGATATTTCGCCAAGGACTGGAGAGGACGTTTCGCCAAGGACTGGAGAGGACGTTTCGCCAGGGACTGGAGAGGATATTTCGCCAAGGACTCGAGAGGATATTTCGCCGAGAGTTCTGGGGGGCAGGTTGCCTAAGTGTTGAATCTCAAGTCGGGGCTCGCTGAAGGCGAGCCATACGCCAGCCCAGGGTAGAGCGAGCCGCGAAGCGGCGGAGCGGCACCCTGGGTAAGAGCATCCCTAGAAACCGAACGCTGAAAGCGTGAAATAGCGTTGCGGTGAAGCTCCATGCGTCCCAGGGCCCATCTGCGTCCCTCGCCAGTTCGGCTGACCGCGACAAGCTGCGGCCCATTTAACCCGCGGGGTAATTGAATAAGAGCATCCCTAGAAACCGAACGCTGAAATCGTGAAATAGCGTTGCAGTGAAGCTCCATGCGTCCCAGGGCCCATCTGCGTGCCTCGCAAGTTCAGACTGACCGCGACAGGCTGCGGCCCAACTAACCCGCGGGGTAATTGAGCGGAGCGCCGGGGCCGATGGGCAGTTGCAGGATCAGCCAGACTCCCAGCAAGATCGACCACACCACCAGAAAGGCGATGGTGTAGGGCAGCATCGTTGAGATGACCGTCCCGATGCCGGCCTTCTTGTCGTAGCGTCCCATGAAGGCCACGATGAGGGGGAAGTAGCTCATCATGGGAGAGACGATGTTGCTGGAGCTGTCGCCGATGCGGTAGGCCACCTGCACCAATTCGGGCGAGTAACCCAGGAGCATGAACATGGGGATGAAGACCGGCGCCATGACGGCCCACTTGGCCGAGGCGCTGCCCATCACCAAATTGATGACGGTGGACAGGAAAACGAAGGCGATCAGCAGCGACGGTCCCGTCAGGCCCGTCGACTGCAGGAAATCGGCCCCCTTAATGGCCGTGATCAGTCCCAGGTTGGTCCACCGGAAGTAGGCCACGAACTGGGCCGCGAAGAAGACCAGCACGAAGTACACGCCCAGCGTTTCCATCGATTTGCCCATGCCGTTGATGACGTCGGCATCACTCTTGAGCGTCTTGGCGCCGATGCCGTAGGCGATTCCCAGCAGGGCGGCTCCGATGAAGATGAAAGCCACGATGCTGGACATGAAAGGCGAACGCAGCAGTTCGCCGGTCTCAGGATCGAGCAGGTAGCCGACGGAGGGCAGGGCACCCAGCAAAAGGAAGAGTCCGAAGGCGATGAAGGCCACCAGGGCGTAAAGCAGGCCCCGCTTCTCGTCGGCGGTGATCTTTTCCAGCTTTTCAGGCTTCTCATCTCCATCGTATTCGCCCAGGCGCGGCACGACGATGCGCTCGGTGATCCAGGTGCCGGTGGCGGCGATGAAGAAGGTTGAGGCGATCATGAAGAAGTAGTTGCAGGCGGGATTGACGTCGTAGCCTTCGGCGATGATTTGGGCGGCCTCAGTGGAGAGCCCCGAGAGCAAGGGATCGACCGTCCCCAGGAAGAGATTGGCGCTGTAGCCGCCTGAGACGCCTGCAAAGGCCGCCGCCAAACCCGCTAAGGGATGGCGTCCCACGGCCAGGAAGATGATGCCTCCCAGCGGAACCAGCAGCACGTAGCCCACTTCGCTGGCGGTGTTGGAGAGCACGCCGGTGAAGACAATGACGAAGGTCAGCAGGCGCTTAGGCGCTGAGAGCACCAGAAGGCGCAGGGTGGTGGAGATGAGTCCGCTGCGCTCGGCCACGCCGATCCCCAGCAAGGACACGACCACCGTCCCCAAGGGGGCGAAGCCGGTGAAGTTGGTGACCATCCCCATGAGGATGCGGTGCATGCCCTCGAGCGAGAGCAGAGAGAAGGGCACCACGGTTTCCTGAGTTCCGGGGTGGACGACGGTTACGCCGGCCCAGGAGGCGATACCCGAAAGCACGATGGTCAGCCCGGCCATGATGGCGAAGAGACTGGCCGGGTGGGGGAGGGCGTTTCCGATGCGCTCGATAATGGTGAGGAACCGGCCCATCCAGCCACCCGCCTGAGCGGCTTGAGCTGAGATGTCCTTGGCCTCTTCTTTTTTCTTTTCTTCCTCGTCATCGAGCCGTTGCTCATCTTCCAACTTCTCTTCAGCGGGCTCCTGGCCCATGGGCGTCTCTTCTCGTCTCATGGTCGCTCCCTTAGATCGTGAATAGCTACGCTGCGTTCAATTGCCGGAAAGGGAGGATTATGGCCCATTGATGGGCGCTTTGCCACTCTTGACGGCGTCAGAAGCATGATTCATGGACTCTGACGGGGCTCCCGCCAAGTCGGGAGAGGCTCTGTCAAGTCGCTCTTGACCGGATTGGTCCCAGTGTTGAACCATCTTCGCTCCCTGCAAACGCGGGCAGAGCAAGGATTAGAGACCCAGCTCCGGCTCAACCGTAGTACCCTGGGGGCAAAGATAGACTGGTTTCGTCCCAAGCCGGTGCAGCGAACCTGGATTACTTGATGTGGCATCCGTCGTGCACAGACGAGGATGTGCAAGGAGTGCTCATGTTCACCCGCATCTTCATTCTGATATTCGTAGTGTTGGTTTCGCTATCCAGCCCTTCTTCCCTGGTTCCAACTCTGGCGGCCCAAGAAGCGGACTCCGATGAAACCCAGGACGCTTGCTTGACCTGCCACGGCGATGAGGGATTGCTGGAAGACGAAGCCACCCGCAGGCTGTTCGTCGATCTGGAGCGTCTCCTGCAGTCGGTGCACGGCATCTTCTCCTGCACCGATTGCCACCAGGACTTGGTCGGGGTCGATCCCTTCGGCCACGATGCGCCCCTTGAGAAAGTCGACTGCGGGACATGCCACCCCGGCGTTCAAGAGGAATATGCCGGCAGTCTTCACTCTTACGCTCTGGAGCGCGGCAACCAACGTGCGCCCGACTGCGTCTCCTGCCACGGAGGGCACACTGTGCTGGGCGTGGATAACGGGGACTCCTTGGCCTTCCGCTCCCGAATTCCCGAAATGTGCGGGAACTGCCACGGCGAGGCCGGACTGCTGACCGACCAATTGGTGCGTTTGCCCCAGGCCGTGCAGACCTACGCCCGATCCGTCCATGGACAGGCTTTCTCGCGCGGCATCAGCGCTGCTGCCACCTGCACTGACTGTCACGGCGTCCACGCCCTCAAGGGCGTACTCGACCCGGAGTCGCGCATCCACCCTCAGAGCGTGGGCGAGACCTGTGGACAGTGCCACCGCGAGGAAGCTTCCCAATACGAGCAGTCGATCCACGGACGCGCCTTGCAGGCGGGTATTGCCGACAGTCCGACCTGCAACGACTGCCACGGCGAGCACCTCATTTTGCCTGCCGACCATCCCGACGCCGCCACTTATGCCACCAGCTTGGCCGAGGACACCTGCGGCAACTGCCACGAAGACTCGCGCATGATCGAGAAGTATGGTTTGGCCGACTACGTCGTTTCCACCTACGTCGACAGCTATCACGGCTGGTCGCTGCGCTGGGAGGGGCTTGAATCGGCCAATTGCGTGAGCTGCCACACGGCCCACTGGGTCTTGCCCGCGCGCGATCCTCAGTCCACCGTCAGTGCCGACAACGTGGTTGAGACCTGCCAGCAATGCCACGAAGGCGCCGATGCCAATTTCGCCTCCAGCTACACTCACAAAAGCGCCACGGTGGGGTCTCACCCGGTGACGCGGTGGCTGGAATGGATTTACCTGATCCTCATCCCGGTCGTGATCGGCGGCATGCTGCTGCACAACGCCGTGGTGCTGGCCTACTACCTGGCCGAGAAACGCAAGCACGAACTGGCCGGCGAGACGGTGGTCCGCATGGACCGCATCCAACTCTGGCAGCACATTCTCCTGGCTGTGTCCTTCATCGGACTGGTCATCACCGGATTCGCGCTGCGCTTTCCCGACGCCTGGTGGGTCAAGCCCCTGGCGGCCATGGGCATGAGCGAAATGTGGCGCTCCTGGCTCCATCGCGTGATGGCCGTGGTCCTCATCGCAGTGGGCATCAGCCATATGCTCTATATCTGGCTGTCGAGGCGGGGCCGGCGCGAATTCCGCGCCATGATGCCCTCCTGGAGGGACTTCAAGGACTTCGCCGGCTACATCCGCTTTCACCTGCGGCTTGAAAAAGAACCAGTCCGCTTCGGACGCTACGACTACACCCAAAAGGCCGAATATTGGGCTCTGGTGTGGGGAACCGTGGTGATGGCCCTGAGCGGATTCGTGCTCTGGTTCCCGGCCGCCTCGGTGCGCTTGTTCCCCTCCTGGGTGGTGCAGGCTTCCGAAGTCCTTCACTATTACGAAGCCTGGCTGGCCATGCTGGCCATCGTGGTCTGGCACTTCTTCTTCGTACTGCTGCATCCCAAGGTCTATCCCATGAGCTGGACTTGGCTGACGGGACGCATGAGCCAAGAGGAGGTCCGCGAACTGCACGGGGGCTGGTACGAAGAAATCCAGCGCGAGGCTGAGGAAGCTGAGAAAAAGAATGAGGACGACGCCTCTTAGTGCGCTCAGCCGCGAAGGTCTCTGACATTCAGCCTTGGAAGACCGGCTATTCCACCCTTTCAGGATTCTTCTGGAGTCACTTGCCTTACCCAGGGTGCCGCTCGGGCGCTTTGCGCCTCACTCTACCCTGGGCTGGGCCATGGCTCCCTTGCGGGGTCCCGGACTTGACTTTCGACGTTTGGTGGCTGCTAACGGCCTGGGCTCTTGCGACAAGCACTGACAGCGTGCCTTTTAGCACCGACGATAAGGAGAATTCGCAGCAGCCTGGGGCATTATGCCGCCACCGAGGCGGCTGTCGTTTTTCATCCGGTTCGCGCAAGTATCCTCCCGGGGGCGGCCAAAACCTGGTTGACGATATCGTGTTGAAGGCGGCGAGCGCCTCGGTGGGGGCGGCTGTGCCTGATGGCCCTAGCGCAGGGCTTCTTCCAGAGTGACCGAGGCTTCGGTCTTCTCGTCCCGGTACTTGACGATCACGGGGGCGGACAGGGAAAGCTGGTGCTGGCGGGCGAAGTCTCCCGAGGCGGGACGGCTGCCGGGGACCACCACCGCTCCCTCGGGGATCTCCAGCGGATGCTCCGGGCTGGCGCGGTGGACGGTTTTGCGCACCAAGTCGTAGACGGCTGTGGACCTTGTCAGGATGACGCCAGCCGCCAGGACCGCCCGGCGGCCCACCAGCGTTCCTTCGTAGACGCCGCAGTTGCCCCCCACCATGACGTCGTCCTCGATCACCACCGGGACAGCTCCCACCGGTTCCAGGACGCCCCCGATCTGGGCCGCTGCCGAGAGGTGGACGCGGCGTCCGACCTGGGCGCAAGACCCCACCAGGGCGTGGGAGTCGACCATGGTCCCCTGGTCGACGTAGGCTCCTACGTTGATGTACATGGGCGGCATGCAAGTCACGCCTTTGGAGACGAAGCATCCTCGCCGGATGGACGAACCGCCCGGAACCACACGCACGCCCGATTGCAGCGTCAGGGGCTGCAGCGGGTAGGTATCCTTGTCGAAAAAACGGAAGCGCCGGTCGATGGAATGATCGCTGAGCACGCCCATGCGGAACCCGGCCAGGATGCCCTTCTTGACCCAGGCGTTGGCCTTCCAGCGCCTCTCGCGACGATCCCCGTCTTGGCCTTGGGCATCCTCGGCGGCGGGCTCGGCGGCTCGGACGTCCCCCGCTTCCAAGGCATCGAGAAAGCGCTCGAAGAGCCGGCGGTCAGTGCCGTTAAAAGATTTTTTCTGGTAGAGAGCTTCAACTTCCTGCTGCATCATGGGACAGTCTATTCCACCAGCCCCAAGTCATGCAGGAGGTTGTCGAAAAGCTTCTGAGACGCAGGCGTCAGCGGGACCAGGGGAAGACGTACAAAGGGCTCGATCATGCCCATGCGCGAGAGAGCGTACTTGACCGGCGAAGGCGAGGACTCGACGAAGTTGAGGTTCATCAGTGCAAGGTAACGGTAATGGATCTCGCGGGCCGCCTCCAGGCGCGAGTCGCTGGCCAGGGTGGTGAGACGGGTCATTTCGGCGGGAATGACGTTGGAGGCCACCGAGATGACGCCCTGGCCTCCCAGAGCCAGGATGGCCAGCGTCAAGGCATCGTCGCCCGAGAGGACGGAAAGCGTGGCGGGTGCGCCCTTGACGATCTCTTGAATCTGCCCCAGGTTGCCGGAGGCTTCTTTGACGGCGGTCACCCGCTCGTCCCGCGCCAATTCCAGGACGGTCTGAGGTTGCAGATTGCTGCTGGTGCGTCCAGGCACGTTGTAAAGCACGACAGGGATGCTGATCGCCTCCAGCAGGCTGCGGAAGTGCCGCTTCATGCCTTCCTGGGTGGGCTTGTTGTAATAAGGCGCCACCGAAAGAATGGCGTCGGCGCCCTGATCTTCCACCATGCGCGCCAGTTCCAGGGCGTGGACGGTATTGTTGCTGCCGGCCCCTGCCACTACTGGAACGGCCCCCTCGCTGGTTTCCACGCAGGTACGCACCACCTGGCGGTATTCCTGGCCGCTCAAGGTGACGCTTTCGCCGGTGGTGCCGCAGGGGACCAGGAAGTCGATGCCCGACTCGATCTGCCACTCGATCAGCCGCCGGTAGGCGTCCAGATCGAGTGCGCCCTGGGAATCAAAAGGGGTGACCAGCGCTGTTCCGCAGCCTTTCATGACAACTGCTCCTCGATGACGTCCTGCATGGTGAAGAGTCCCCGGCGTCCCGCTCGGGACTGTTCAATCAACCATTGTGCGGCCAGCAGCGAGCCGGACGCAAATCCGTCGCGGTTGCGGGCTCGATGCTCCAGGCTCAAGGTGTCGGCGGAGGAGTCGAAGCCCACCACGTGAGTGCCGGGAATCGATCCGGCCCGCAGGCTGGGGATGTCCCACTCGCGTGCATAGCTCTCGGCCAGGATGTCGCGCAGCGAGAGCGCGGTGCCTGAGGGGGCGTCCGCCTTGTGGCGGTGATGGGCCTCCCACAGGAAGGGATCGTATTCCTGGAAGCTGGAGAAGATGCGGGCCGCCTGACGGCTGAGGTGGAAGAG
>DATIPO010000124.1:0-3286 GCA_035471925.1 Acidobacteriota bacterium | reverse complement strand
CGGCCCCGTCCGGGGACGCGGACAGCCTGCCCGGAGCTTTCTTCGGCGGCTGGCGGGCGTCTTGGCCTGGCTTGTCCTCTGCGCCGCAGCCTTTTCACCCGCGGCGGCCCAGGCGCCGGAGGGAGAGGCCCAGCAGGTGCTTCAGCGCGCGGCCCAGGCGCTGGGCCTCAATCCCGGCCAGCTCCGGACACCGGCTCGCTGGCCAGCGGCTTCTCCGACACCTTCTACAGCTACGACGCGCTCGACAACCTGGTCGAAGTCGTCCAGGGACCGCAGACCCGCAGCTTCGGCTACGATTCGCTTTCCCGTCTGGTCTCCGAGACCCATCCCGAGAGCGGAACCGCGACCTACGGCTACGACGCCAACTCCAACCTGATAAGCCGCACCGACGCCCGCGGTGTCACAACCTCGCACGTCTACGACAACCTCGACAGGACGACCTTCACCTCCTATTCGGACGGCACGCCTTCGGTGACCTACAACTACGACACGGCCGTCAACGGCGTGGGCCGGCCGGCTTCGGTCTTCGACGGGGCCGGAGACTCCTCGTTCAGCTACGACGAAGTGGGGCGGATCAGCGTCCTGACCCGCACCAACCGGGTTCCCGGCGGAGCTTCCAAGACCTTCACGGCCCAGTACGAGTACAACCTGACGGGCGGCGTCGAAGAAGCCTACTACCCCGACACCGGCCCCACCCCCTGGACCATCGAGTACGACTACGACGAGCAGGGGCGCCAGACCCGCGTGCTGGGGCGCGACTCGACCCAGAGCAACACCCTGATCTCGGGCTACAGCTTCACTTACCACCTGAGCAGCGCCACCGAGACCACCTTCTACACGCTCAACAACACCGTCGAGCAGGTCAGCTACAACGAGAGGATGCAGCCGGCGGGCCGCAACGTGTTTTTGAACACCTCGCCCTTCACCTGGATGATGGGACTGGCCTACGACTACGCCCAGCCGGGCACGGGCGCCAACGACGGCAACGTGTGGGCCGTCACCGACCAGCGCGACTCGACCCACTCGATGAGCTACGGCTACGACTACCTGAACCGCATCAGCGAAGTGGACGGCTTCGGCTGGTCGGCCAACTACTCCTACGACCGCTACGGCAACCGCTCGGCCTTCTTCTCGGGCACCCTGCCCCCAGGCGTGCAGCAGCCTCCCGCGGTCGGCTTCTCGCCCTTCACGAACCGCATCAGCGGCAAGAGCTACGACGCGGCCGGCAACCTGCTGTTCGAGGACGGGCATTCCCTGCAGTGGGACGCCGAAAGCCGGCTGGAGAGCATGGACAACGGCGCCACGGGCCGCTACCTGTACGACTATCAGGGACGCCGGGCCGTCAAGCTGACCCCGGGCCAGGACCGCTTCTACTTCCACGAGGCCTCGGGCGAGGTGCTGTGGGAGTTTGTAGCCGGCAGCCCGGTGCAGGACCTGGTGCGCGCCTTCCACAACGGAAGAGCCTTTTTCGAGAACGGCTCGGTGGGCAGCCACTACCTGCACGCCGACCATCTGGGCAGCCCCCGCATCCTCTCCTCCACCTTCGGGGCCGTGGTCGACTGCCGCCAGTTCTTCACCCCCTTCGGCCAGCACGCCCATGAATGCCCGGGCTCCGACCACCGCGTCGACTTCACCGGCAAGGAAGAGGACGGCGAGTCGCGCTTCACCTACTTCGGCGCCCGCTACCACGACCCCCTCATTGGACGCTTTCTCTCACCGGATCCGTTTGCCCATCTGGATCGAAGCGTGCAATCGGGTTATTGGCGACGTAAGTTGTATCGATTGATGCTCTGCGGATCATCAGGACGAGTGGACGAAAACAAATTCTTCAAAACCCTCGCCAGGCGATGTGAAAGTGCCATCGGCGTTGGGCTCCACCCAAACAGGGTCCTCGCCGTCCTTGACAAACCAACGTTTCATTCCAACTGAGGAGACCCCATTCATTGAATTTCAATTAAACAGTGAAACTTTGCTCCTCTTGAGCGAAGACAGCGGAGGCAACCAGATCGTCGCCGATCTCGCCATAGGCGGTCTCATTGACAATAGCGGACTCGTCTTTGATGTCCTGACGGGATTCGGAGTTGGCCGAAGCCTGCTGAAGTCGATGCGACCGGTGTTAGGGAAGCCCTTGGGCGGAACCGCACTTGAGAAAGCAGCCAACGCAGCCGATGTGTACCATAGCTTTCCTGTCCTGGTCGACAAATTGGCAAGGTATGCCACAAGATTCAAAACTCCTATCAAGGGACAGGGAGGGAAGATTGTACGCTCGGCAGACCTTTATCAGCTTCCTGGCGCCATCAACGGGAAAAACGGAATCTTCGAGTGGATCGTGGACAAGGGTGTCGTGACTCATCGCAGATTCAAGAAAGGCGGTATCGTCAATGGTCGGCCGAATTGATGGAAAGCAAGCTAAGGTCAACTGATCGTTCGCGCGTCGATCGAGGCAGGATGGAGCGGACGTTCTTGAACTGGAGTACAGGAAAAGGAGTCTTTCAGCAGTAATGGCATACAAGACTTGCGCCGAGAGGATAGACGAGGCACGGTGGTCTCTGGAGCGGGAAGGACTCTTGGACTGGGACACGCTTAAGGTTGGCTGGGAGCACGGCTGGATCTCGCGAGAGCGTGTCATTGAGTTCGCCGTTGAACAGATTCGTGACGGCGAGCAGAATCTGGCGGTGGCCGAACTCGGGGGGGCCGACGAAATCCATGATGGGGATTTCAAAGAGCTATTGGAGGAAGTGTTCGAGTCGGTGCCGGCCAACCGGAGTCCCCAGGCAGCCTTCGATTGTTGGCGGCTCGTATTCCTGAAGCCGATTCAACGAGCTTCAGAGGATCTCACCGGCGAAGAGATGCTGGACGCCTATCAAGACGCCTACTCCTTCTTCGACTATCCGGACGACATGCGAGGGATGAGTCGTTACAGTTGGGACATGAAGATTCCACCGGAGCAGGCCTTCCAGCAATTGGTCGAGCAGTTGAGGTCAGACTGCAGGAAATAAACGCGCCCTGGAGTCTTAGCCAAGCACCCGTCCAATCGACGACCTTTCGGGTAGAGGGGTAACCGCTCTACCGCTCGTTTCGTCAGTCAGAGCCGGTGGCCTCCTCCATGTTGTCCTGTTTGCGGTGGCGGTCGAACCAGCCGGAAATGTGAAGCATTTTCGAGAGGTGGTGGCTGGGGCGTCCGGCGATGCCGTGGGACTCGCCCGGGACCCGTACCAGCACCGACTCGACTTTGAGCAGCTTGAGGGCTGTGTAGTACTGCTCCGATTCCGACATGGGCGTGCGC
>DATIPO010000123.1:0-5223 GCA_035471925.1 Acidobacteriota bacterium | reverse complement strand
GCCACATTGGCGTAGAGTCGGGCCAAGTCGCGCAAAGTAGGACGCTGGTAATAAATGCGGGCGATCTTATAGACCATCTGAGTCTGGTTGATGAGGATCAGCAGGCCGTCCAGGCGTCCGCTTTGAGAAATGGCGGTCATCAGAAACACGGTGGCGGCACGCGAACGGATTTCCTCATCGGCCTGCGCGTCGAGGACCGCCAAGGCCGACTCCACCCCTTCCCGGCTGCCCAGATCAAAGTCGTGCCCCGTCAACTGCCGGTTGGATGCCAATCGCCGACCCAAGCGCTTGAGGTGGCGCTCGAATTCCGGTCCCCCGTCGGACTCGGGGGGACGCAGGGCACGGGGCATGGCCAGCAACCGCACCACAGGGACCCCCACTAGCCCCGCATAGATCGCCAGCAGTCCCCACAGCACCACCGTCCCCAGGCGCGGATCGATGCGCGAAGCCAAGTCCACCACCTGAGCCGTCTGGCTCACCACGACCACCACAAACCCCACCAGCACCAGCAGGGCCAGCGGCACCACTAACCGCTTCAGATTCTCAAGCATAGATAAACCTTACTACGTTGAGGAGAGACTCATTTGTTCAAAGAGGCGAATCTCGACCGCAGAGGACCTTGATCCCGCCCGGTTTTTAGTCTAGGCTAAAAATGCTATGGCCAAGATTGCCTTCTTCGGTTTTCCGGCATTCGGACATGTTAATCCCACCCTGGCGGTGGTCGGCGAGCTGCGACGGCGCGGGCATGAGGTGGTTTTCTGGTGCTCGCGGGCCTTCGCGGAGAGGCTGCAGGCGGCGGGAGCCGAGTTTCGCGGCTATGACGACGCCAGCCTGGAAGAGTTGACCATCACGCCCGAAAGCCTGGCCCAACTGCCCCGCCTCGTGGCGGAGGCCTCAGAGTGGTTTCTGGAGGAGCGGCTGGAGGGCCTGCGCCAGGAAAGCTTCGACTTGATCGTCCACGACTCGGTGGCTCCCTGGGGCAAGTGCGCGGCACGGGCCCTTGGACTGCCTTCGGTGGGATCGGTCAGCACCTTCGCTTTCAACCGCCGCATGATGAAACTGGCCCGGGGACTCTACGATATCCCGGTCTCCTGGTCGCGGACGGGGATGAAGTTGAAGTCGATGTGGCGCATTCTCCAGGCGCGCCGCCGCATCCGACGCCGGGGACTGCCGCCGCCCGGAGTCGTCGACTTGGTCTTCGCCAAGGGCACTCGGGCCACCATCGTCTACAATTCGCCCGACTTCCAGCCCTTCGCTGAGGACTTCGGTCCCGACGTGCATTTCGTGGGGCCGTCTTTGGATCCCGACCGCGACGAGGTCGACTTTCCTTTCCAGCGGCTCGAGGCCCAGCGTCCTTTGCTCTACATCTCTCTGGGGACGCTTTTCAACCGTGAAGCCGACTTCTTCCGCCACTGTTTCGAGGCCTTTGGCGACAGCCGCTGGCAGGTCGTCCTCACCCTGGGCGGCGGACTCGACCCAGTCGAGCTGCAATCCCAGGCGCCGTCCAACTTCATTCTCTGCCGCTACGCCCCTCAGCTCCGCCTGCTGGAACGGGCCTCGGTTGCCATCACCCGTGGCGGGATGAACACCGTCAACGAATGCCTCTACTACGGCGTCCCGGCACTGGCCATTCCCTTCCTCTCCGAGCAGGCCCTGGTTGCCGGTCGCCTCGTTCAAGTGGGTGCCGGCCTGGCTCTCAAGCCTAAAGACGTGTCCCCTTCTCAACTCAAGGAGGCGGTCGAGGCCTTATCCGCGTCGACCTACACCCAGAAGGCCCGGCAAATCGGCCAGTCGCTTCGCCGATCAGGAGGTTATCGGGAAGCCTGCGACGTCATTGAAGGTTGCCTCGCCAACTCCCCATCCCGGTCTGCCGAAACGTCCCAAGCCATCGCCTGAGCAATTAGCGCGGGAGCAGTTTGCCGGCCGTTGGGATGGAGCCTTTGGCCCAGCGCCTCACCGGCCGGTTCGAAAATGAGGTGGAGTGATCAGCGGCCCCGTCCCGCAACCAAAGGTGCGCGCCGCAGGCCCGATCTCAGAAATCATCATGGCTCGCCAGAAAGTCGACCGTCCAATCCTCAGGAGAGTCCCAAGGACCCATGGCTTCAGGCACGCCTTTGAGAAAGCGGAGGCCATTTCCCTCGGGACTTTGGCTGGCTTCCACGACGATGCCCAACCGACCGAGGGCCTGAGGAGCGGTGTAGCATTCGATGAGCTTGTTCATGACCGAGCGGGTCATTCGGCTGTCGGACCCGACGGGCTGGTCTCGGCGACTGCCGAGCATCCCGGTCAAGAACTCCATCAGCTCGTGCTCGCTGAAGGACGCCCGGCGGCTGAGGAAGTCGTGGAAGAAGCGGTGCCAGACCTCGGTCCGGGTCGGATGCGTCACCAATTCCCAATGCAGCAACCACTGGGTGGCCTGACTTTCCAGGGCCCGGTCGTGTTCGACGATGACCCGTCCCCACTCGGTCAACTCAAAGGGCCGTCCGCGCAGGACGAGGCCGCACTTGTGCAGCCAACTCCGATAGCGCGCCGCGTAGGACTGCGAGTACCCGAAAAAGGCTCCGATCTCACGATGAGTCGCCTCCGGAAAGCGCCGCAGCCGAGCCACAATCCGCGCCATCCGTCCCCGATGCATTCCATAGTTCCCATGAAAATAAATCGCCATGCCTTCATGAGACCATCCAGTCCGCACCCTTTGACAGAGCCTCTCGGCGAGACTCTCTTAGGCCCTCATCACCTGTTGAAGCGACTTGCGGCAAGACCCTTGAATCGTCCACAAAAAGAGGGCGCTCAACGACTGAGATGGTTCCTGGCAGCCTCCGGGACCTCTTTGGCCGAAACGTGTGCACCCTTTAGCTACCCGATACCGAAAAGCAGCCGAAAACCTTCCTGAGCGAAATGGCGATCATTAGTCAGAACAGCAGTTACCCCTCTCTGGCGCATCGTGAGCATGGCAATGCAGTCGGTAAGGCTATAGTGCTTGTCCAGCCCGTCCTGGAAATAGTCGAGACCCGCCAAGAAAGTCTCGCGGTCTTGGGGGACAACATCGATCACGGGATCGTCGAGAATCTCCCTCAAGCTGAGCGCCACCTGCAACCTCACATTCGCGGGTGTCGCCGAAAAATAGGTCAGATACTCGACCAACACTTCATCCGTCGTCACAAGAGACATATCCGACCTATACTGGTCTCGCCAAGAGTGAGCAGCTTCGTGTGCAGCATCGTCTCGCTGAGCCAAGGCGATCCAGTAGAACGTGTCGGCAAAGACGACCCTAGTCACAGCTATTCCTCTTCGGAGTTCCATAGAGGTAATGGTCGTGCTCGCTGGCACCGTCCTTCGGCAGCATGGCCAAGTCTTCCTCAGGCAAGTCCTTCATCAGGTCTGCAATGACTTCAGAGATGTGGGGGCGGTCTCCCTTTTTGCGGTCTTGGAGTTCCCTGCGCCAGACGTTCCGTTTGACAACGTTCTGGAGCCAGTCGTCTACTGAGATCTCTTCGTGGCCGGCTTCGAATTCGATGTCTTTGATCAGTTCTTCGGGCAAATCGAGGGTCAGGCGCATTTCGAGCCTCCTTTCTGAAATCAACCGGCAGCGGCTGCATTGTATTTGCATCTCGTCTCCTTTCACCCTCCTAGAACGCGCCTCAAGAGGAAATCTACGACGTTAAAGGCGAAAAGCCTGGGAAAGAGGTTGAGATTCCGGTGTTGCCATGGCCCCTAACCACGACGCCCTCTTTCGAGTCATGTGACGCCTTATCCTTGTTGATCCAACGCCAAATCCGTGGTCACAATTCAGCGCTATACTCTAGTCAATCTCTATTGAACCTGGAGAAGGGCGCGTGAACGACAAAACCGTGGAGTTCCTAAGACGGAAGGTTCAGGATCTGAATGTCTGGAAGCGCAAGAATCGGAGGGCTACTCATAAGCCTCTGCTGATGCTTTACGCCTTGTCCAGGTGCGTCACGACCGGCCAGCGCTTGATCCCCTACCGGGAAGTCGAGCATGACCTTCGACCGCTTCTCGAGGAGTTCGCCGCGCCCCGGGAGAAGCACGAACCGTATCTTCCTTTCTGGCATCTCCGTAGCGATGGTCTTTGGGAAGTGCCGGGACACGAGAAGCTCAAGCGAAGAAAGAACAAGGACCGACCGCTGCTCAGCGAGTTCCGCAAGCATAACCCCAGCGGCGGCTTTCCTGAGGAGATCTTCGAGGCCTTGCTCACCACTCCGCAGCTAGCAGATTACTTAGTGCGGCAGGTTCTCTTCACCTACTTCCCCGCCACCCAGCACGGGGAAATCCTTGAGGCGATTGGACTGCACCTGCAAGTCGAACTGGTTGCCCCACCTCCGCCGGGTAAGCCTGTCACCTGGGAGGAAGTGCGTCGCCAGAAGCGCGAGAGCGGGTTCAGGAACCGCGTTCTTGACGCCTACGACTATCGTTGTGCTCTGTGCGGGTACGACATCAGAGTAGCGGGAAAGCTTGTGGGAATCGAAGCGGCTCACATCCAGTGGCACACTTATGCCGGTCCCGATCATGAATCCAACGGGATTGCAGTGTGCAGCCTTCACCACCGGCTGCTTGATCGTGGCGCCTTCACGATTCTGCCGGACTTGACCGTCCTCATCTCCAAGAAGACTAAAGCCACCCGCGGACGCGAGGAATGGCTCGTCCGCTTCCAGTCTCAACCCATCGCAACCCCCAAAATCCAGGCCCACTGGCCCAGCGAACCGTTCCTGACTTGGCACTGGGAAAACGTGTTTCATGGCAAAGTCTAAGGTTGAAGGCAAACAAATCTTCCTAAAGACTGAGATTTCGGTCTCAGACTCGGCCCCGCCAATCCCGACTGCGGCACGCTCGCAAGGGTAGATGTCACCCGGCTCTCGTAAAACCGGAGCTCACCCGACGACTGTCGTATCCATGATCCCACGGGACCAGACGCACGGCGGGCCAGTCGGGGCCTTCAAAGCTCTCCCCCCAGCCTAGCCCGTGCGCAGGGAGCGGATGGGGTTGGTGGAGGCGGCGTGGAGGGCTGGGGCCAGGGAGGCGGCCAAGGTGCACAAAGAGAGTAGGAGGGCTATGGCGCACAGGGTGAACGGGTCGGCGGGGCTGAGTCCGTAGAGAAGGTGGGAGAGCAGGGCGGCAAATCCTATCGCGGACGGGATGCCCAGGAGAAAACCCACCGCGGCCAATGAAAGCCCCTGACGCAGTACCAGCGACAGAATGCGGCGG
>DATIPO010000122.1:0-40273 GCA_035471925.1 Acidobacteriota bacterium | reverse complement strand
TCTTCCAAAGTGGCGTTGCGGAGGATGCTGCGGATGCCGATGATGGAGTTGCTGACCCTGGAGTTGAAGATCGAGCAGCCCTCGGCCACCACGACGTCCTCGAACTGGCAGTTGCGGATGCGGTTGGCCGGCAGAAAGCGGGCGTGGGTAAAGATGGGAAACTCGGCCTCGAAGAAGGTGAACTGAGGATCGGCGGATGCCAAATCGAGGTTGGCATGATAGAAGGCCTCGATGGTTCCGATGTCTTCCCAGTAGCCGGTGTAGGGATATCCGAAGACCGAGTGGGACTGAATGGCGGCGGGAAGGACGTGGCCGCCGAAATCGATCATCGACTCGTCTTTGAGCATCTCCACCAGGGCATTCACGTTAAAGACATAAATGCCCATCGAGGCCATGTAGGGCTTTGCTTCCGTCACTCCCATGTCGCTCCAGGCCCCGACGTCGACCTTGAGGGTCTCGATGAAGTCCTGGTCCTTGGGTTTCTCGTGAAACTCCTTGAGCGCCCCGTCGTTGCCCATCTTGAGGATTCCGAAGGCGGGAACCTTTTTCTTTTCCACCGGAATGACGCCCACCGTCACGTCAGCCTTCTTCTTGCGGTGGTACTTGATCAGCTTTCGGTAGTCCATGCGGTAAAGCTGATCGCCGGAGAGAATGAGTATCTCTTTGGCACCGTAGCCCAGGATATGGCGCATGGTACGGCGGACAGCGTCGGCCGTCCCCTTGAACCACTCCACCGTTTCGGGCGTCTGCTCGGCGGCCAGGATGTCGACGAAGCCTTCGCTGAAGACGTCGAAGCGATAGGTCTGGTTGATGTGGCGGTTGAGCGACTCGGAGTTGTATTGGGTGATGACGAAGATTTTCTCGACTCCCGAGTTGATGCAGTTGCTGACGGGGATGTCGATCAAGCGGTACTTGCCGCCCAAGGGCACCGCGGGCTTGGAACGGACATGCGTGAGGGGGTAGAGGCGCGTCCCTTTGCCGCCTCCCAGAATAACGGAGATAACTCGTTTCATGGCGATAGTTTATCCAACTCGGCCTTGCCGCGCCAACGGCCCGCAGCCTCTCCGGCCGTCCGGCCCGAAAGGGTGATTCCAACCGTTGCGAGCGCACAATGCTAAGATGAGCCGCTATGACGGGAAAACGCCAGGCCGTACACGGCGCCAGCCTGCTGAGCGAGCAAGACATCTATCTCTTCAAGCAAGGGACACATTACCGGCTTTACGAGAGGCTGGGGGCGCACGTGATCGAGCACGAGGGGCGCAAAGGGACCCTCTTCGCGGTGTGGGCGCCCAATGCCACAGAAGTCAGCGTGGTGGGCGATTTCAACTATTGGACGCCGGGCGAGCGCCCCATGAGTCTGCGCTGGGACGAATCGGGCATCTGGGAATGCTTCATTCCGGAGGTGGGCAACGGGGCTCTCTACAAGTACCACATCGTCTCGCCCCATACGCCCGGAGGCGTTGCCAAGGGCGATCCTTTCGCCTTCCACTGGGAAGCGCCGCCCCATACCGCCTCGGTGGTGTGGGATCTGGACTATGAGTGGGACGACGAGGAATGGCTCAAGACCCGTCCCCTCAACAACGGCCCCCACGCGCCCATGTCGATCTACGAGATCCACGCCGGCTCTTGGAGGCGCGTCCCCCACGACGACAACCGCTCTCTCAGCTACGAAGAGATGAGCGACTACTTGTGCGAATACCTGCGCGACACCGGCTTCACCCACGTCGAATTCCTGCCCCTGACGGAGCATCCCTTCACCGGATCCTGGGGGTACCAGACCGTAGGCTATTTCGCGCCCACCAGCCGCTACGGCACTCCCCAGCAGTTCATGAAGGTGGTCGACAAGCTGCACCAGAACGGAGTTGGCGTGATGCTCGACTGGGTGCCTTCCCACTTCCCCACCGATGAGCACGGGTTGGGCTACTACGACGGAACGCACCTCTTCGAGCACGCCGACCCGCGGCTGGGTTTTCATCCCGACTGGCAGAGCTACATCTTCAACTACGCCCGCAACGAGGTGCGGTCCTTCCTCATCTCAAGCGCCCTCTTCTGGCTCGACCGCTACCACATCGACGGCCTGCGCGTGGATGCCGTGGCCTCCATGCTCTATCTCGACTACTCGCGCGAGGAGGGCGAGTGGATTCCCAACTCCTATGGCGGACGCGAGAACCTGGAGGCCATTTCCCTGCTCCAGGAATTCAACCGCATCGTGCACAAGTTCTACCCCTCGGTGCTGACCGTAGCCGAAGAATCGACGGCTTGGCCCAAGGTTACTTGGCCTGCCGACGAAGGCGGACTGGGCTTCGACATGAAATGGAAGATGGGCTGGATGCACGACACCCTGCACTACTTCAAGAAGGATCCCGTCTACCGCAAGTGGGAACATGACAAGCTGACCTTCAGCATGTGGTACGCCTACACAGAGAAGTACGTCCTGCCGCTGTCCCACGATGAGGTAGTCCACATGAAGGGCTCTCTCATCAACAAAATGCCGGGAGACGGCTGGCAGAAGTTCGCTAACCTGCGTCTGCTCTATGGGCACATGTACTCCCATCCCGGCAAAAAGCTGCTCTTCATGGGTGCCGAACTGGGCCAATGGCGGGAGTGGAACCACGATTCCAGCCTCGACTGGCATCTCCTGGAATCGGCTCCTCACCAGGGCTTGTGGAAGTTCATGCAGAAGCTCAACAAGCTCTACCGTCAAGAACCGGCTCTGTTCGAACGCGACTTCGAGCCGGCGGGCTTCGAGTGGATCGACCTGGAGGACCGCGACCGCAGCATCGTCGCCTACCTGCGCCGCAGCAACCGTCCCTCGGAGACGATCCTGGTGGTCTGCAACTTCACGCCCGTCGTCCACGAGAGCTACCGCCTGGGCGTCCCCGAGGCGGGCACCTGGAAAGAGATCCTCAACAGCGACGCCAAGAAGTTCGGCGGATCCGGCGTCGTCAACAGCGACCCCCGCCCCTCGGAAGCCGTGGAGTGCCACAACCAACCCAACTCCATCCTTTTCCGCCTCCCTCCTTTAGGCGTCGTCTTCCTCAAGAAGGAAAAGTAACGTCCAATCAGGAAGGTCGAAGGTCACTCTCTTGGATGGGGGGATGGGCTTAGCCCACCATGCTGCAAAAAGTCTCTAACGATGAGCAAGCCTTACCTGCGGCCACGCGATGCCGGGCCACTTCGTAGCTCTCCACGCTGCGCCTGAGGAGGGCCCATGTACGACCGATCTTTTTCCCGGCGATTCTTCCGGCTCGAACAGCTTTGACTACTGCGGAAGGGGTGATGTCGAGTTCCTCGGCCGCCTCGGAGACACTCATGATGTCCTCGATCGGGACAAGTTGGTCGTCCTCGTTCGGAGCGATGACTCCCTGCCTGATCCCCGCTCGATAGGCGATATCCTCAGCAACCTTGAACACCGGGGTACGGTGCACCTCTCGAGTGACGCGTGGGCTGCCTTTAAGGGGATAAGCCCCCTGACTGCAGTACGCGCGTTCCAAGTCGAAGTAATCCTCGTCGTCCATCGCCCGCCTTTGAAAATCGAGCAGAAAGGCGAGGTCCTGCTTGGGCAGTGTTGCCAAACTAACCGTTTCGCCGTCTAGAAGTCGGTAGGTCATACCCTTCATGAGCTGCCTCGCTTTCTATGGGAATTGTAGCATATGCTCCCGTCGCGTCAACCAAATGGTCGCGTCAGCGACGGGTTCCTGGTGCCCTGGAGGCTGCAATGGCTTGCGCAGAGCCCTCCTTGTAGACGACGCGCCAAATAGCCTTCTGGCCGAGCCGATGAGCAAAGTCGGCGAGGTATTCATCGAGATCCTCAAGAAGATCGGGATCGATGCCGACTTCATAACGCCAGGATTCATCATGCTCGATCTCTCCGGACTCGGGATTCGTCCAGGCACCCGGCAGAGGTTCGTCGCCAAGGCTCAACCATCCTCCAAACTGTTCTTCAAGGTCTTCTCGTAGGCGTTGATGTGCCGCTCGGGGAAAGAGACCGCCTTGCCGATCATGCTTCGGAACAAGGAACTGCACAATGACAAGATCGATCCCTTCTCGGTCGCGAGTCACTCGGTCTGGCCCTCCTCGTCTCTTCAAACACGATCAACTGCGGGCCGGCCAAATAATCGTAGTCGCCATCGTATTTTGTTATGACAGCCGGCAAACGAATGAGCCTATCATGACTCCTGGCTTTTTGGCGGCATATTGAAGTTGCCTCGGAAGGATCTCGCTTCAATCTTGGTTGGGCTTGGACGTGGTGAGGGAGACGATTCGGGCGATGAGGACGACCAGGACGATTTGCCCGCTCAGGGCTCCCATGGCCGAGGTCAGGCGGGCTACCGTCGAAACGGGAGTAATGTCGCCGTAGCCCAAGGTTGTGACGGTCACCAAGCTGTAGTAGAGCCCCGTAAAGGACAGGGCCACCTCGCCGGGATCCTCCATTCCCCCGAACCCCTCAGGATCGAAATGCGATTGAATGGAGTAGACGATTCCCCAGCCGATAGCCAGTAAGAGGTAGACGGATACGGCTCCGGCGACCGTCTCCAGGTCGGCCTCCTCGGTCCTTAAGAGGAAGCGCAGCATCTTGACGATGGTGTAGGCGATGCAAAAGACGGCCAATGCGGAAAAACTGAGGCGCCAGAATGAGTCTGGGTAGAAAAAATGGACCAGCTTGACCAGCAGAGCCGCAGCCACCAGCGACTGGATGATCCTGACCGAGAGCGTGCGGCGTCCGGCGGTCACGCTTGCCACGGCGGCCACTAGCACGGCCGATAAGGCCAAGGCCAACAGGATTCCCATCAGGAAGTGTCCCAGAAGCGGACGCAGCACATCCACCAACCCCAGCATGGTGATGAACAGGATCAGCGTCCAAAAGACGAGATGCAGCCTGGGAAGCGACTTGCCCGTTCTTTCTCGCAACTCACGTCCTCCCGCCGATTCGGCCCGGCCCCTATGGCCGAAGCCGAACCCGACGCGCCCTTCAGCATACCGAAGTCGATGCCGGACGGCATCCGGGCCCTGCCTCGGAGATCTGCAACCCAAGGAATCCCCTTGCCGGGCCGAGAGACCGGCGCTTCACAGAGACTGAAAACGCGATCTGATTCTCTCAAGCGCGTGAGGGTGATCGAAGCTGGAGCTTGCTGACCTGAGCACAAAAAAAGACGGCCGCCGATTCCTCGGCGGCCGCCTCATCTATTGCTGAGTCAAGTTGAGCGCTGCTCAGGGCTTGAAGTTAGTGGCCGGGCTTTCCCTTGTTCAGGTGAATGGCCAGAGCGGTGTGCTCGGAGTTCTCCGTCCGGTACTGAATGGTGACCCAGGTTCCCTGGTTGTCAGCCAGTCCTTGGACGCTCTGAGCGCCGGTGACCTTGGTCTCTTCGTTGTACATGAACGTCACGGTCTCGCCCTCTTCCGTCTCGATCTGGAAGGTCTGGGCATCGGTGTCGACGCTCACCAACTTGCCCTTGGCCACCATCTTGCTGGCCTCGTTGCTGCTGTTGGGGTTCTGGGCCATGACGGCCACGCCGCCCAGCAACAGAATGATGCTCAAGAGCGAGATGATCTTAATGGTCAGTTTCTTCATGTCTTATTTCTCCTCGTTGTATGAATTACTGGACCCCTTTGGAGGTTCCAGACTGCACCAGGTAGAGAAGCAAGCGGCGTTCCAAAGCTAGTGAACCGTTTGTTTGCAGGTATTTATACCGGCAGTGCGGGGAGATCAACGGTCCGCGAGCAGGGCATTTTTTCGGGGAGGGAGACAAGATTTCCCTCCTTCGACGTTGATATTGGAGACGGCCGGTCATTCCCGTTACTTGGGAGGCTCGGGGTCAGCAGAGTTGGACGCCTGCGGACTCAGTATGCATCCATCTTGTGCCTTCTTCTCCAGCCCTGTCCCTCGGATGTCGGTCATCGAAATGAGAGGGCTGAACTGACCGCGGCTTTTCAGGACGGGGTCGAGACTGAGGTCCGAAGCTCGGCGGCCCTTCACTTGGTGGAGACAGGCTTGGCGTGGGAGGAGACCTTTTCGTAGACAGCCTGGAGTCCCTTCTCTGAAACCAGGCGTCCGGCCACCCGGTTGGCCAGATCCTCCGTTTGCAGGAAGGGATGGTGGGTGAAGATCCAAATGTGCCCCATCTCATGGGCCAGCATGGCCCGCCTCTCGCCCTCGTCAAGGGTGGAGAGAAACCCGATGTCCACGGAGATGAGGTAACCGTCTCCCGAAGGTTCGGAAGAGGCGAGTTTGGGATTGTGGTCGACCAGCTTGACCCTGATCGGCTGACTGATGCCCAGTCGGTCCTGAAACGTCTTCACAACGTCGCTGAGTTGATGGGTCGAAGGGGGCGAAGATGAACCTCCAGCCAATGTCGACAACAGTGTGGGCAAGAACAGCAATGCGTGGATGAGCCTGAAACGCGGCGCGCGAAGTGAATCCCAAAAAGTAACCACTGACCGTCTCCCAGAGTGGCGATTTCAATCTGGAGACGCACGACAAGCCCGACACGGCACCAAGAGGCACCAGAGACAAGCCAGCGGAAGCGCTTCCCTTAAACGCTCCACACAGACACGCGGGTCATCGGCGGCTCGCTACCCGTTGCTCCAGTTTAGCATAGGAGCGTGGCCTTTCGGGCGGTTGTTTTCCACTATCTGTACCCAATCCCGCTCCCGGATTGAGAAGCCTCCGAGGTGCGCCCACGGGAGGGGTCAGGCGGCGGGACGGGAGCTCTTGGGCTGGTGCAACTTCCACCACTGGGTAGCGCGGGTGACATCCCAGGGCTTGGCGAGGGGCACCGCGGAAAGGGCGGCGGAGAGTTCGCTGGCGCTCTGAAAGCGCTCGGACGGATCTTTGGCCAGACATTTGAGAATCACGGCGTCGAGCTCTTCAGGAACCTCCAGTTCGCTGCGGCTGGATGGAGGAACCGGCTCGGCGTTGACGTGGTCGACTACGATGGAAAGCGGATTCTCGCTGTCGAAGACCAGTTGGCCCGTGAGCAGCCAGTAGCCCACGCATCCCAGCGAGTAGAGGTCGGTGCGGTGGTCGACATCTCCCTTTCCGCGGGCCATCTCGGGAGCCATGAAGGCTGGCGTGCCCGTGGTGACGCCGTCGAGGGTCAGGTTGCTCTTTGCCAGGCGCGGATCGATGTTCTTAACCAGTCCGAAGTCGAGTACCTTGACAAAATCGCGGGCCAATCCCATGCGGGTGACGTAAATGTTGGCGGGCTTGATGTCGCGGTGAACCAACCCATTTTCGTGAGCGTCGCCAAGCGAGTCGCAGACCTGCATCAGCAGGTGAACGGCGCGCTCGGCGGGCACCGGACCGTAACGCTTGACCAGAGTGTCGAGATCAAACCCCTCAAGAAGCTCCATGACATAGAAGAAGGTGCCGTCGGCCGTGACTCCGAAGTCGTAGAGTTCGACGGTGTGAGGGGAGCGCAGTGAAGCGGTGACTTTGGCCTCGCGTTCGAAGCGCTCGCGCACCCGCTGCTGAGACTCGCCGTCCTCGTCAAGCTTCTCGGGACGGATCATCTTCATGGCCGAAGGACGTGCCAGCAGCTTGTGTTCAGCCAGCCAGACCTCACCCATGCCTCCTTGCCCGATGCGCTGCTTGAGATGATAGAGGTCTCCCTCCTGTCGGTCGTTGCTGAAGTCGCGGAAGGCCGACACATGAGCAGAAGCGCCGCTGGCGATGCCGCCTGAGAGCAGCAATAGTGAAACAGGAATCCAAAACTGAGAGAAGGGATCGGCAAAGGCGCCCTGAAAGCTGAGGACGGCCCCGCAAACGATCGGAATCGACATCAGCACGGCCACTACCAGCAAGGTCCGCGGCAACGGATTGGGGACGAAGATTCCGTGGGCCAGAATCAGCAGGACGGCCCCCATGACGCCGTAAAGGTAGTGAACGGTCGAACCTCCCGCCGAAGCCCCGTAAGCGTGCAGCGAGATCGAGGCCATTCCAGCCAGGAAAACGCCGCCCTCCAACAGCCTGAGACGGAAGTAGGTGAGGTCGATGCCCGAGTAGATGATGGCGGCGGAAACTCCCACCAGCACCAGCAAGGCGACTTGGGCGACCAGCAGTCCGGCGCTGATCTCTCCCCAATAAGAAGCCAGGTAGCCGATTCCCGCGAAGAGGAGCAGCGGCGAAAGCACGCTGAAAAGGGTCTTGAGAGCCGGACCGTCGAGGTGGCCAAGCTTGGCGTGATAGTCCTCCGGCAACATCCCGCCTTGGGGGCAGAATTTGCAGGAGGTCTGGGCCACGGATGAAGAGGGGGCCAAGGCTGCTGAGGAAGCGTTCATAAAGCGTCTCTTGTCAAACGATTATAGCGCAAGCAACGGTGCCCTTCGGTTCCTTGGTCAACCTGCCGCGAGAAAGCGTCCGTGTGTCTGCGGCACGGTCCGGCGAGGCGGAAACAGCCGGCAAGCCCCGCACAAGGTCCGAGGGACATCGCTATCATAAGATGCATGAGGTCGGCCCTTCGATTCATCTCGGCGTTGGCGATCCTGCTCACGGCATCCTTGCCCGGGACCGGGGCGGAAGAGGAAGGCCAAGCCAAGATTCCATCCCACGGAGGCTTGATCACCGTCCTCAGGGAGGCCCCGGAAAGTCCCCGGCTGGCCTCGGCCTCGGCGGACGGAACCATCAAGGTCTGGCCCGTTGACCGTAAAACGAAGGCCCCTCAAGTCCTCATCGATTTCCCCGCCTGGACGCATGAAGCCGTCCTTCCCCGCGAGGCCGATTGGGTTGCGGCGAGCCTGGCAGGAGGCGAAATCAGGGTGTGGAAGCTCCCCGAGCGCCAACTGATCAAGGTCCTGCATCCCGTGGGCGGCGAAACCCTCTGCCTGGCAGCTTCGCCCGACGGAAGCCAACTGGCTGCGGGCGGGGCGCAGGGCGAGATCTCGCTTTGGAGCCTGCCCGAAGGGCGCCTGTTGCGTCACATCTCCTCTGCCCACGAAGAGGCGGTCTGGGATCTGGAATTCTCTCCCGACGGCAAGCTGCTGGCTTCGGCTTCCCAAGACAAGACGCTGCGCTTCTGGACCTCGGCAGGAGAACCCGTCAAGCGCATCGGGAAATTCGAAGGCCCGGTGGCCGCTCTGGCTTTCCAGCCCGGCTATCGCGACCGGGTGGCGGCGGCCATCTGGGAAGGGCGTATCAGCCGCCTGGAACTGCGCGAATCGAACGGCGACCGCAAAGGCAATCGCGACCGGGCGCTTTTTCAAGTCCGCACCCTGGCCTTTTCGCCCGACGGCCGGCGCTTGGCAGCCGGCGGGGATGGGGCCTCGGTGGTGTTCTGGGACATGGATTCCTGGCCCCAAGCCGCTTCATTCTATTTTGAGGGCGGAGGCGTGCAGAGCCTGTCTTTTTCGCCCGCCGGCGACGTGCTGGCGGGGGGCGGAAAGGACCGCCGCCTGCGCTTCTGGAACGCCCGCAACGGCAAACTGCTGCGGGAGATCCACCTGCCCGAAGGGGGTCCTTTGACCAGCGTGGCTTTTCTGCCCGACAGCAAGCGCCTGGTGACGGCTTCCTGGGGCTCGCTGGACGGCGCGTCGCTCAAGATCCGCGGTCCCCAAAGCCACGACAGCATCGATGTGCTGCGTCCGGCCCGCAGTTTTCAGGCCTTGGCCTGGGCCGACGACCGACCCCGGCCGCCAGGCCAGGCGGAAGCCGAACCAGAGGGGGAGGAAAGCCAACCTTCAGGCGAAAAGGCGGCCATGGTGGCCTCGGCCAGTCCCGATGGCATCCTGCGCCTGTGGGACGCTCGGGGACGGTTGACGGCAGCCTTGCAGACCGAGTCGCCGGTGGTGGCCCTGGACTTTAGTCCTGGCCGGGACATGCTGGCCGCCGCGCTTGAAAGCGGAAGCGTCACGGCTTGGACCCTGGAGGCCAACCGCCTGACGCCCCTCTGGACCCGCTCCCTGCATCTGGGAGCGGCCACGGCATTGCGTTTCTTGCCCTCGGGAGAGCGCCTGGCGGTGGGCGGACGCGACGGTTTTCTGCACCTGCTGGAGTCTGAGAGCGGCGTTTCGGTGTGGAAGACCCGCAACGACTTCTCCATCTCGGCCCTGGACATCGACCGGTCCGGCCACCGTTTGGTGTGGTCCACCGTGGGCGCGAGCGCCGGCTGGGTCGACCTCGGTTCCGCCGACACGGCCTACAAGCCACGGCTCATCAAGCTGGCTCAAGACGGCGCGTCCAACCTGGCTCTCGACCCCAAGGGACGGTTCCTGGCCGTGGCGGGCAGCGATTCCCTGCAAGTCTGGCGGCTGCCGGCGGGTGAGGACGGCCACAGTCCAGACCCGACGCCAACCTCTTCCTTGAGCCATGAGCAAGAGGTGCGGTTGGCCAGCCGACCGGGACGGTACACGGCTACAACATTCTTGAGCAACGGCTATCTGGCCGCCGCCACTGTCAACGGACACATCGAGATTCTGGAGCCCGGATCGCTGCGGCAGGTGGAGACGTTGAGCGACTGGAGCCAGACGGTCTTGCTGGCCGAGATCGAGCCGCAATCCGTAGGACGCCTCGACAAGGCCGCCTTGAGTCCGCTGCGGTTGTCGGCGCCTCAGTGGTGCGGCACCGACCAGGACGGCCGCTGCGTGACTCGCCATGGAATGGTCCTGCTGAAGCTGCAGGGCCCCGACTTGGAGCGGGGCGCGAGCCTCGACTGGCGCCAGGACGGCATGCGGGTCCAGCACAGCGGATTCGTGGCCCGCGGCGGAAGCCAGTTGCTGCCCCAGGGACTGGTCCTCGACTTGGTGGCCGGACGTGACTTGGCTGCGGGCGACCACGTCCTTATCGACCGTCTGGCCCTCAGCCGCCCGCCCCGGGCCTTCCGTCCGCCGCGCAGGGATGCCTGGCGCTGGGACGAGGAGCAGGAAGAATGGAGCCGGCGCATTTTTGACTTGGCCATTCAGGAATTTCCCCCATTGGAGGATGAGATGTTCTTGGAGGCTGATCCCTTGCCTTTGGGGGCTCTGTGGCTGGCCAATCCGCGCCAGGTCGTGGCCCGCCCCCTCGGCACTGCCGACCGTTCCTCGACCGGCCAAGGCGACGGCGAAACTCCCTTGGTCGACGACAGGCCATCCGAGCCGGACGCCGATCCAGACCCTTCGGCAGCTTCAGCTCCATCGCCGTCGGCGACAAGCTCACATCCCGCCTCCCCGGACGTCCCCGAGTTCGACGCCGATGCCTCCACCCTGCCGACCTTCAGCAGTACGGTCGATGTGGTCAACTTGCTGGTCACCGTACGGGACTCCTCGGGACGCTATGTCTCTGGGTTGCAACGCGACGACTTCCTCCTCAAGGAGGACGGTCAGCCCCAGGAAATCACCTTCTTCAGCGGCGGCGAGGAAGCTCCTCCCCTCTCGCTGGCGGTGGTCCTCGACACCTCTCAAAGCGTGGAGGAGAAGCTTGAGTTCGAGCGCCAGGCGGCGGCCGAGTTTCTGCGTTCGCTGCTGACCCATTCCGACGACGCGGCTGCCGTGGTCGACTTCGGAAGCACCATCAAGCTGGCCTGCGACTTCAGCCGCGACCTCGACCGGCTGGAAAGAGCGTTGCGGTCCATCTACGTCAGCGGACGCACCCGCCTCTTCGACGGCATCTGGCTGGCCGTCGAGGACCTGCTGGCCCAACGCAGCGGACGCCGCATCCTGGTGCTGGTCTCCGACGGCAACGACACCAACAGCCTCCTTGAAGCACGAGAAGCCATCCGCCAAGCGCAGACCAAGGAAGTGCTCATATTCGGGATCGGAGTGCGGGCCCAAGGCGAGGAGGCCGATTTCGACCAGATTCGGCGCTTGGCCGAGTCCACCGGCGGCCTCTTCTTCGATTCCCGCGCCGACCTGGATCGCCTGCGCCAGGCCTTTGAGGCTATCCGCCGGGCCATCGCCGCCCAATATTCCCTCGGCTATGCGGCCCGACCCGGCGACTCCGGCTACCGCACCCTGGAAGTCAGCGTCCCCGGCCGCCGCCTCACGACCACCCACCGCCCCGGCTACCACTACACCCCGCCTCGATGAGCGGCAGAGTCAATTCGAAAGAGTCCTTTTCCACTCGCTCAGAGGCATGTAGAGGGCATCGGGTCGGGGATCATCGCTCAGATCGGCAATCAGCTCCAGCAGGTGCCCGTCCGGGTCACGAAAGAAGACCGCTGCGGCGGGCATCCAGCCATGAACGATGGGCTCACACATGGGACCCTCGATCGGCGAGCCCTCAGGATGGACCGGCTGGATGCCTCGTTTGCGGAGATATGAAATCATCTCGTCCACTTGCTCTTCGGCCACCCTCAAGGCAACATGCGACTCGGCCGGGTGGCGGTGGGAGATCTCGTCGACCACGAACAGCCCCAGCATCCAGCGACTTCCACCCCGCTCATAGAGCAGCAAAGCACCCGGATCGTGCGCCGATCCGAAGCCCAGACGGAACCCCAGCTTCCGGTAAAAGTCCAAAGAACGGCCCAGATCAGTGACCGGCAGATGGACTTCGTAGAAACCGCAGTGGAAGCCAGATGGTGAAGTCGTGTCAGACATCAGCTAGCTTGCGGTCCTCGCGGATTTCGCCGATGTGGTAGTAGGCGACGATTTCCTCGATGCCGCCGGGGCTGCCATAGTGCCATTCGCTCACGTCCAGCCTGAAATCTCCTTGAATGGCCGTGTAGCGTACACAGGCCCTGTCCTCGCCGTAAAGCGCGTCGTGAATTTCAAAGCGGTAACCCAGGAACTTGTCCTGATTGGCCTTCACTTGGTCCAAGTAGGTTTCCTTCCCTTCGACCGTGCCGAAAGGGCTGGTGTGCTTGAAGGTGTCGGAAAGGGGCAGATCGAGAAAGTCGCCGCTCTCCCACTTGTCAAACCACTCCTTCACTGTCGTCTCGAAATCCATCGGACACGTCCTCTCCTCGGTTGAGACCTCTTGGCTAGAAGGAGTGTAGATCAGGCCGCCGACCCCGGGCAACCGAGCAACCTCGGGCAACCGGAGTTGAAGATCTCTCCTCAAGCTGGCGGCGTCGATCCATCGGGGCCGAAAGATTCACGAAAGATTCCTCTTGCCTGGGCGTCGTGCCTTGATGTATCATCCCGCGATGCGTCGTGATACGACTATCGGCATCCAGGCACAGAAGTTCCTGCCCCTGACTCCGGCCGTGTTTCACATCCTGATGGCTCTCTCGCGGGGGAGAAAGCACGGATACGGAATCATCGTCGACATCCGCCGGCAGACGGAGGGCGAAATCAGAATGGGGACGGGCACGCTCTATACGGCCGTCAAACGCCTCCTGGGGCAGGATCTTGTCGAGCAAAGCCAGGAGGCCGACGAAAAAGGCGAGGACCGGACGCTCTACAGCCTCAGTCCCCTGGGAGAGGCGGTCCTGCGGGCCGAGGCGCGCAGACTGCACCGAGCCGTGGAACTGGCCGAGCGGAATTCCGTGCTGGAGTCGTGAGCAACGATGGGAGAAGCCGGCTGGGCGCATCTCACTACAGCGCCCCGCAGGCCTCTCAGGATTGGTCTGGCAGCGGCCCCGGAAGAAGCGCTCCACCGAGAATTTCAACCGCCAAATGCTGAAAAGGCATGAAGGATCGATTGACACGAATGGCGCTTTGGACAGCCGAACGGCTTTACGGCTGGTCGCTCTATTGTCTCCGGGCTGCGACTCGGCGGCAATTCGGCGACGCCATGCGCAAGGACTTCCGAGCCTTGGCGGAGGACTGCCGGGGACGTCCGCTGCGCCTGGCCGTCCTGATGCTTGGCGAGTCGGCGGACGTGGCTCTGGGCGGCCTGCGTGAACGGCTGCGGGAATCTCCGCGCAAGAACCCTTCCCTTCCCTTAGCCTCCAGGATCGAAGCCATGTACAACGATTTCAAGTTCGCCCTCCGTTCGCTGGGACGCAATCCCGGCTTGGCCTTGACCGTGTTGCTCACCATCGGAGTAGGAATCGGCATGACGGCGGCCGTCTTCAGCGTGGTCGACCATGTGCTGCTGCGACCGCTTCCCTACCCGCAAGCGGAGCGTCTGGTGCGCATTTGGGGCGGCGACCGGCGCAGCACGGAGCGCCATCTGGAATTATCCTTTCAGGACTTTGAAGCCCTGCAGGAGCAGACCCGCTCGTTGCAGGCCTTGGCGGCCTTCTCGACCGCCCCGCGCCGTTTGAGCGGGTCGGACGCTCCCCCGACCCGCATCACCGTGGCCCGGGTTTCACCGCAATTCTTCGACCTGCTGGGGACGTCCTTCCAGCTTGGACGCTCCTTCACGCCCGCCGAGCACAGCCGCCAAGAGCGTCTGGCGGTCCTCACTTGGACGCTCTGGCAAAGCCGCTACGGAGGCGACTCATCCGTCCTGGGACGCACCTTGGACGTGGGGGGCGAACGGCACCGCGTGGTTGGCGTGCTGCCCAAAGACTGGGAATATCCCGCCCAAGCCCAACTCTACCGTCCTCTGGCACGTTTCGAGATGGAGGACGACGACCGCGAATTCTCCGTCCTGGGACGCCTGGCAGCGGGAGCTACCGCGCAGCAAGCCGGAGAGGAAGCCGCTGCCATCGTGGAGCGCAAAGCCGACCGCGATCCCCGCACCCGGGGACGCTACACGGCCTGGGTCCAGCCCTTCCACGACATGCTGGTGCGCGAGGTGCGGCTGCCGCTTCTGCTGGTGATGGGAGCGGTGGCGGCGGTTCTGCTCATCATCTGCCTCAATGTCTCCAACCTGCTCTTGGCCAGGGGCTTGGCCCGGCGGGGCGAGATGGCATTGCGGGCCGCTCTGGGGGCCGGACGCCAACGCCTCTCCCGCCTGGTCCTGTGGGAGGCCTTGCTCTTGAGCCTGGCAGGCATGACCCTGGGGCTGGCCCTGGGACAGGCCCTGCTGGAGGCCTTGATCGCGGCGGCGCCTGCCGGCATTCCCCGCCTCTCCGGCGTCACCTTGGACGCCCGCGTGGTGCTCCTCTTGGCAGGCACCTCCCTGGTCTGCGCGGCCCTGGCGGGATTGCTGCCGGCCTGGCTTGATTCACGTCCCGACCTGCGCTCCCTGATGGGCGGAGGCTGGACGGGACTCAGCGCCCGCGGCGGCGTCCGGCTGCGCCGGGGCCTTGTGGCGGCCGAAATGGCGCTGGCTACCGTACTGGTGGTGGTTGCCGGATTGCTGGCCTCGAGCTTTCAACATCTGGTCGGCTTCGAACGAGGCGTCACCAACCTGAGCGCGCTGGAGATTCCGGTCGGCCCTTCGGACGAAATTGCTCATTCCTCGGCCGAGAAGGTACGCGATTTGTTCGGCCGCATCCGCTCGCGCCTGACCGCCTTGCCGGGAGTCGAAGCGGTAGCCCTGAGCAGCAGCAGTCCCCTGAGGCCGGGAGGACTGCGTCTGGGAATCGAAATCGAGGGAATGGAACTGCCGTCTGATCGGAGCCGCGCGCAATTGCGCTTCATTTCACATGACTTTTTCGAAGTCGCGGGCATCTCTTTGCTGGAGGGACGGGCCTTCGATCCCGATCTCGATCATGCACGCTCCAGCGGCGGCCATCGTCAACCAAGCTTTCCTGAGGGCCTACGCGCTGGAGGGAAAAGCCCTGGGACGCAGCATCTTTCTCCCCTCGCTGGCTCAGGACGGTCAAGCTCCTTCGATGCGGGTAGTGGGCGTGGCCGCCGACTTGAGACCCGATATCGAGAGCGATCCGCGTCCCGCCGTGTACCTCCATTTCCAGCAAAGCCCCTGGGCCTACACTCGCCTGTTGGCACTGGTTTCAGGAGATCCGCGGGAAGCCGTACCCATGCTGCGGGAGAACATCTGGGCAGAGGCTCCCGAGGTGACCTTGGACGGCATCCGCACCTTGGCCGAAGCGGTCTCCGAAGACCTCTCGGGATCGCGCTTCAGCGCCCTGCTGGTGGGCAGCTTTGCTCTTCTGTCGCTGGCTCTGGCCGCGCTGGGACTCTACGGCGTAGTGTCCTATTCGGTGCAGCGGCAATCGCGCTCGCTGGCCGTCCGCCGGGCTCTGGGAGCCAGCGAAGGGGGAGTGGTGTGGCTGGTCCTTCGGGAGGCGTTGGCGCAGGTCGCGATTGGGGCGGCGCTGGGACTGCCCTTGGCCTGGATGCTGGCCCGCCTTCTGACCTCGCAGCTTTACCAAGTCAGCGCCGCCGATCCACCTGCCTACCTGCTCACTCTGCTGGCTCTAGCCGCCGCGGCCCTGGCCTCATCCGTCCTCCCCGCCCGCCGGGCCCTGCGCCTCGACCCCGCCACCGTCCTGCGCCAAGAGTGAATGGTGCCGCCCCGGTGGAGCAACGAATGGCTATCCCATCAGCCCAGGAAGTGCTGCAAGTGCCACATTCCGCGGATGGGCTCCCGCTGGTCGGCTGTGTAGAAGTCCTGCCACCATTTGGCGGCCTGCCAGATGGCTTCGGGGCAACTCGAACGGCTGGCCAAGCCGGGCGTCAGATCGTACCCGGAACTGGCCACCAGGGCTTCGATGAAGGTGGCTGAGGGAATTCCCTTGCCGTCCAGCAGCGGATTGGAAGCGCGGCCCACGCCCCAGACATAGGCCAGCCAGACCAGGATCAATTCCACGCAGTCCTGATCGGCGCGCTGCTTCTTGAAGTCCTTGAGGGTCCTCTGCAGCTCTCGCAGCTTGACCGGCAGGCGCATCACGGCCAAGTTGGGATATTGATTGGCGGACTCGTAGGACTTCAGCGAGCCGGCCTGCACCCCATTGTCGGAAGGCGGGTAGCCGAAGCCGCCGTCGGGCTCCAGGGAAATCTCCCACAACGAGCCGCCTTTGCTGGGCCCGGAGGCGCGCAGCAAGACCACGTGGGAGAAGTGGCTGGGACTCATGTCGTGACGGATGTGGCCCTGGGCCACGCGCAGCCGGAAGTCGGCCTTCTCTTTGCCTCCAAAGAGCGCAAGGTAGGCAGATCCTTTGGCCCCTTCTTCACCGGCAAGGGTTTCCAGATTGCGCGCCAGCCAGTCGAGGTTGCCCTCGCCCTTGCGGCGTTTTTCGGCGACAAACTGTTCGCTGGGGTCTTTGGCCTTTGAAGTCAGGACGTTGAGCATGGTTCTTCTCCTTGCATCCAATTTCACATCTGGCGGCGCAGCAGCCAGGGTCCGAAGACCTTGGGAGGCCGGGGGGAATCGTGCAGTTCGTGGTAGTCGACCTTCATTTCCAGTGCGCCCGCTGAGCGCCTCAGCTTAAGGATCGCCACTTGGTCGCCCTTGTGAGTCTGCGGGCTGCCGGGAACCAGCTTGCGGGGCGAAAGGGCCTGGCCCGCGAAGAGATCGGGAGGAACACGCGGATCGGAATGGCGCGGCCAGCGTTTCCGTTCCCCTCCGAAGAGGGCTGAAATCGCCGAGCCGATGGTCTTGACTTGGTCGGCTCCCACCGAGGTGACCAGGGAGGCCGGCGAACAGATCACCTCATAAAACCTGTCCCGGCCGCCTTCGCTGATGCGGGTCACCCGTCCCCAATGAACGTCGCCCGTCAGCAGCAGGACCGGACGTCCGGCATCGGCCAGATGCAATAGCGAAGAGACCAGACGCGGATAGTCTCCATAGTTGAGCAGGGTGCGGTCGACATATTTCTCTTCAAAGGGACTGGCGGCCGTGTCCAAAAGCGGCTGTCCGGTCACAACGGCGCCATAAAAGCCCTTTTGCCGCAGATCCTCCACCCATTCTTCGACTTTGACCAGAGCCTCCTCGGTCAGCGCCGAAGCGGCATCCTCACGACGCAGCGAGCGCTGATCGAGGATGAGAATGGAAAGCGGGGGGACGTCCACGACCATCGGATCTCCGCGCTGAGCCGGGGCCGCTACCTGAAAAGCGTCGTAGAGGGATTCGGCGGCCCGCCGCCAGCGTTGGCGTCCCTCGCTCGACCAGGAGTTTTGGATGACGGTGGCGGCGTGGGGGAAGTTGTTCCAGTATTCGTGATCGTCGGGCGCCGAAATGCTGGGAGCCAGGCTCAACACCGATCTCAAACCCCGCCGCTGAGTCCAGTTTCGCCGGTACTGGTCCTCGAACTTGCGGGCCAGTTTGGCTTCATCGTTGGGGAAATTGTCCAACGTGGGGAGGTCGAGATAAACCTGGTCGCCCATCAAAATGCTGAAGTGCGGGCGCTGAGAAGCGGGCAGGCCATCGATCGTCCGGGCCAGATAGCCATGGTCCTCGACCCGGTGATAGCAGGAGACCAGCAAAATGCGCAGCCAGCCGTCCTCAGGAATCTCCGCCGGAACGGCCCGCACTTGAGCCGTCGCCGACTCTCCGTCGATGGTTGCGCTTACCCGGTAGAGGCCACCCGGCTCCACTTGCTTGTCGATTTCGAAAACTCCCGTGGAGCATTTGGCCCCGTGCAGATGAGCGGGTACCAAGGGCCTCAGCGCCTGGGCTTGCACGGCTGCCCCATCGAGCTTCCAGCGGACTTGGCCGGGGGCGCGTTGCCCCACCACGCCTAACCAGAAACGCAAGCGTCCGGCAGGCGCGACACGAGGATAGAGGTAGACATCCATCATGATTTCTTGAAGAGAATCTGTTGAAACAAAGGTACTCTTGGGGGGAGTTGAGTGTCAAGCCCCATCCAATCTCAAGGAAGCCCGCTTCACTCGTAACGCAGGGACTTCATGGGTTGGACGCGGGTGGCACGCAGGGCCGGAATGGAGCAGGCCAAAAGGGCCACCGCCGAGAGGACCAGAGCGTAAAAGAGATAGGTCATGGGATCGGCGGGACGGGTCGAGTGGAGAATGCGGGTGAGCACGCCCGAAGCCAGAAAGGAACCGATCACGCCCAGGATGATGCCGGCCAGGGCCAAGCCCATTCCCTGACCCAGGACGCGTCCCAGCACGTCGCGGCGGCGGGCTCCGAAGGCCATGCGGATTCCGATCTCGTGGATGCGCTCCGAGACCACGTAGGAGAGCACGCCGAAGATTCCCACGGCGGCCATGACCAAGGCCAAGCCCGCGAATCCGCTGAGAAGCAGCATGGACAGGCGCTCGCGGTTGGTGGAGGCGCGTCCCAGCTCATCCAGTGGAGCCAGGCGGTCGGCCGCCAGATCGGGATCCAAGCGTTGCAAGGCGGCGGTCACCGCAGGCGCTACCGCCGCGGCTTCCCACTGAGTACGGATCAAGACATAGGCGGGACGCTGGGAGTCGCTGCGGAAGGGCATATAAAGGGTGGGCGAGGGGCGGCGCCGGGGATCACGGCGGACGTCCTCCACAACGCCCACCACTTGAAAGCGGCCTGAGCCGTCGCGCAGGCGCAGGCGTCCGCCCAGGGCTTCCTGAGGCCCTCCCAGCAGGTGGGAAAGGCTGCGTGAGACGACCACCTCAGTGCCGCGGCGCCGTTGATTGTCGAGGACAGTGCGTCCCGTGAGCAGGGGAATGCCCAGAGTGGCCCAGTAGTCGGAAGTGACGGCGAAGCAGTCCACCAATTCCCCGCCCGAGGCTGAAGGCATGTCGGCCAGCACCACCTTTGAGGGGGCTCCGGGCAGAGGCGGCACGGCAGCCGCCAGGGAGGTCGACCCGACCCCCGCAAGTCGCCGCAGCCGTTCGCTCAGCTCTTGCAGGAAGTTCTCACGGCGGGCCAGGGACTGATACTTCCAGGAGGGCAGCCGTAGCTCCATGGCCAGCACCTGCTCGCTGTCGTAGCCCAGGTCGACGTCATCCAGCGACATCATGGTACGGATGAGGACGCCGGCTGCGATCAGCAGCACCATCGCCAAGGCCACTTCGCTGACCACCAACACGCCCCGTACGCGTCCTTCGGAAGCGCTGGAGGTCATGGTCCGCACATCGCGCAGGGCGGCACTCAGATTGGTGCGCGAGGTCTTCCAGGCCGGCCCCAGTCCGAAAACCAGCCCGGCCGCCAGGGACAGCACCAGAGTGAAGGCAAAGACCTGCCAGTCGAGGCCGATTTCCTCGGCCCGCGGCAGCCAGGAGGCGAAGAGCGTCCTCAACACGTCGACACCCCACAAGGCCAACAACAGTCCTACGCCGCCGCTCATCAGCGCGAGCAGCAGATTTTCCACCAGCAACTGGCTCAGAAGCCGACGGCGGGGAGCTCCCATGGCGGCCCGCAGGGCGATTTCGCGGCGGCGGCGAGAGGAGCGTGAGAGCAGCAGATTGGCCACATTGGCGCAGGCGATCAGCAGCACCAGTCCCACGGCAGCCAGGAGGACGCTGAGCAGCTCGCCCGAGTCGCCCAACAGGTCCTGGCGCAGGGGAACGACTTGAATGTCCCAGTCCCGGTAGGAGTCCGCCGCCCGCTCTTGCAGGGTCTGGGACACGATCTCGAGTTCCGAACGGGCCTGTTGGGCGCTGAAGTTCTCGGCCAGCCGTCCCCACACGCGGTACTGGCGTTCGCGGGGCGTGCCGCGCATGATCTGGCTGATGGAGAGGGGAATCCAGATCTCGCTTCCTCTTCCTTTCTCGACGCCCAGCACGCCGTATCCAGCCGGGGCCACGCCAACGACTTCCAGTTCCCGTCCGTCGACTTCGATGAGGCGTCCCAGTACCGTTTCCTCGGAGGCGAAGACGCGCTGCCACAGTCCGAAGCCAATCACGGCAACGCCGGCCGAGTCGCGGACTTCCTCGGATTGCAGCGCGCGTCCCAGATGCATGGGCCGTCCCAGAAGGGTGAAGAACTCCGAGGACACCTCGTCAGCGTTAATGCGCCGCGTCTCCTCTCCATCGCGCAGGCTGACCCGGCTGGAGCGGGCCAAGGCCAGCGTTTGAAAAGAAGTGACCTGGTTCCACAGGATGAAGCTTCGGGCCGAAACGCCGGTCAGAGTCTGGTTGGGCACATATCGCTCATAAAGACGCACCAGTTGGTCAGGTTGGCGGAAAGGCAGGGGCTCAAGCAGCACTGAACTGACGGCACTGAAGATGGTGCTGTTGGCTCCGATGCCCAGGGCCAGCGACAGCACGGCGACCGCAGTAAATCCGGGATGCAAGACCAGCAACCGAAAGGCATACCGCAGGTCGCGGGAAACATTTTCCATGCAAACATGAGATGGTTGCACGTCCCGTACCAGTTGCGCCGATTCCCTGATTGCGGGGTCCTGGACGAGGCAAGTGTCCGACCTTGGGAATCACCCTCTCGAAAGCGAACAGACGCGTTCGGATTCGCTATGCGGGCTAAGCCGCCAGAGCCCGGAGGATGATGTAGAGGTCGCGGTGGAGGTCGGAGAGGTGGTGGTCGAGAAAAGGGATGAAAGCGCGGGCGGTAAGCGTAACCATCACGAAACCCACAAGGACTTTGAGCGGCAGTCCTGCGATGAGGATGTGGATCTGGGGCGCCGCGCGTCCCACTACTCCCAGGATGATGTCGACGGTGATGCCCACCACGACGATGGGCATGGCCAGCTTGACGCCCATATAAAAGAGCCCCGCCGAGATACGCAGCATTTCCTGAAAAAGGGCCGATGAGAGGTGGGCTGTGAAGGGCGGAACGATCTGGTAGCTGTCAACCATGGCCTGGAAGAACCAGATGTGGGCGTCCATGATCAGGAAGAGAGTCAGTCCGGCCAGATTGTAGAGCACGGCTAAGACCGACACTTCGACATTGGTTTGGGGGTCGATGACATTGACCAAGCTGAATCCCATCTGAAAGCCCATCACCGTGCCCGCCATCTGCAGGGCCGCCAGGAAAATCTGTCCCACCAGACCCAGCATCAGGCCCACGGCCACTTCGGACAGCAGTCCCAGCACCAAGGTCAGCGGATCGAAGGAGGGAATGACGAGCTGGGCGCCGATGACCGGAAACAAAACGACCGTAAGGGCAAAGGCCAGCACCACGCGGATGGAGGGCGAAACGCTGAAGCTCCCCCAAAAGGGGGCGAAGGTCATCAGTCCGCCCACCCTGGCCAGCAGCAGGGCGAAACCCACGAAATAGTCCGGGGTGTTGCCGATGTCGATCATGGTCAGACCAGGCCCGGAAGACGGTCAAAGAGGTTGATGGTGAAGCTGACCAGGCGGTTGATCATCCAGGAGAGGAGGATCAGGGCCATGACCAACACCACGATGATGCGGGGGACGAAGCTCAAGGTGGGATCGTGAATCGAAGTCACGACCTGCGCTACGCTGATGAGGAGCCCTACGACCAAACCCACCAGCAGCAACGGTCCGGAGAGCCACAGGACCTGCATCCCCACGCCGTGCAGCATTTCAACTACATTTGCTTCAGTCATAGGAACCCGGTCTCCTGGGCGCTTAAGCGAAGCCTTCGATCAATGAGGTCACCACCAGCGTCCAGCCGTCTACCAGCACGAAGAGCAGAATCTTGAAAGGGGTGGAGATGACGATGGGCGGCAACTGCATCATTCCGATGGAGAGCAGCACCGAACTGATGACCATGTCGATGATCAGAAAGGGCAAGAAAATGACAAATCCGATGGTGAAAGCGGCTTTCAGCTCTGAGAGCATGAAAGCTGGAATGATGACCCGCAGCGGCAAATCGTCGGGCGTGCCGGGTTGAGGCAGATTGCCCACTTTGACGAAGAGCGCCAGTTCCTTCTCCTTGACATGCTTGAGCATGAAGGTGCGGATGGGCGTGACCGCCGCCTCCAGGGCCTCGTTCGACTCCAGGCTCCCCGACTGGTAAGGGACGATGGCCTGGTCGTAGACCTTCTCCAACGTGGGACCCATGACGAAAAGAGTGAGGAAGAGCGAGAGCCCGATGAGGATCTGATTGCTGGGCGCTCCTTGGGTTCCAAGGGCCTGACGGATGAAGTGGGCCACCACGATGATGCGGGTGAAGGCCGTCATGGAGATGAGCATCGCCGGCAGGAAAGAGAGCAGCGTGAGGACGGCCAGCAGTTGCAGGGGTACCGAATAGTCCTGGCCCTCGCCAAAGCTGACGTTGAGATTGGGCGAGGGGGCGTTTGGCTGCTGCTGGGCCAGAACCGGGGCAGTCAGGACCGCCACGACCAGCATGAGCAGCAGAACCCGCCGCCAGGCCTTCCTCGGTGCAATGGGCAGACGACGTCTCACTTGGCGATCTCTCCCAGGATCCTGCGGAAAGGTTTGATTTTGGCCGACGCCATCGAGTCCGCCTGAGCATCCTCGTCGATCGCGGATTGTTCGTCCTCAGACTCGGCCAGGGGTTTCTGTTCCAAGTTGGAGACCAGCGAAATCTGGTGGCTGGTGGCTCCCAGCAAAAAGCGCTGCCCCTCCACGCTGACCAGCAGCAGTTGGCGTTTGTCGCCCAGGGAAGTACGTTCCTCGACGCGGATGCTGCGCTCCGGGCCGGAGAGCCCGAGCTTAGCCTGCAGGAGCATGAAAAGGCGGTAAAACAACCATACGAGTCCTAAAACCAGGGCCAGTGCGACGAAGCTCTGAACGATGATCATCATTCCTCCCATCCGACTTCGGTGATCTGGATGCTGGCGCCGTTGTCGGAGCTGACCACTTCGGCCTGAGCCACTGCTCGGTCTTCGATCGCCAGAATCACCGGTTCATGGGCCTGGCGGTCCAGAACGACCGTATCGCCGGTTTCCATTTCCAGGATTTCGCGGATGGTCTTGACGGCTGAGCCGATAAGGATCTCGATACGGTAGGGTATGTCGCCGAAGCGGCCCATGTCGTACTTGGCTAAAGCCAGTTCGGACTCCGGGGCGGAAGAGGCAGATGCCTGCGTCTTTCCGGTCCGGGACTTTGAATCCTGCTGCGACGGCGCTCCAGCCGCCTGGTTGGCATCCAACGAAGCGGCGGGCTGTGCTGCCTGACTGGCCATGATGCGCCCTCCTGAGCCTACTGAATCAACAACTCGGTGATGAAGACTTCCTTCAGCTTTCCGCAGTCCTGGGGGAAGACGCTGCGGATCTGGGTCAGCAGTTCGTCCTTCAGTTGCTGCCGCCCGCCCGGGGCGGTCAGCTCGCTGCTGGTCTTGCTCCCGATGGCGAAGATGAGGCGGTCCTGGACCCTGGGCTGAAAGCCGGTGACGTCCTCCAGTTGCCTCAGTCCGTCCCCGTCCTCGGGAAAGTAGATCCCCAGGGTCACCGAGAGCCTGACGTAGCGCGGTTTGCGGGAAGTGTCGGCCAATTGAATGAGTATGGCCTCCAGCGGAAAGGTCTTGTTGACCACTTCAGGGGGAGCTTGTTCTTCCTCACCAGCCTCAGCCGAGGAGAAAGCTCCCGCCAAGTAAGCGCCCAAGGCACCCCCCAGAATGACGAAAACAAACCCCAGCGGAAGGATGATCCAAAGCTTGGACCACCGCTTGGGCTCTGGCTGTTGGGTGTCTTGGGCTGCTTCTTGCTGTTCGTCCACGTTCATCACCTCCGACGCCAGAGGAGGAAGCAAAGGGGGTGCCAAAAACGGCGAATCGCGCGCAAACCCCAGGGAGGCAAGGGTTTGCGCGCGATCAAGGGAGGAGCAAGAGTGCAAGAATCGAGTCAGGCGACAGATTCTTGACGATTATCGGGCCTCAAGCGTCAGAATATCTACCGCTTCAGGGCGATGGCTTCCTGAACCACCTCGTCGGCCGTGACCACCAAGCGCGAGTTGGCCTGATAGGCCCTCTGGAAGATGATCAGCTTGACGAACTCTTCGGCAATGTCGACGTTGGAACTCTCAAGAGCGTTTCCGCGGATGACGCCGCGTCCACCGGTCCCCGGTTCGCCGATCGAGGCATCGCCCGACTGGGCCGTCTTGGAGTAGAGGTTGGAGGCCACCTTGACCATTCCCTGCGGATTGGTGAACTTGGCCATGGCGAGTTGTCCCAGGGGCGAAGTCTCGCCGTTGGAGAAGAGCCCCTCGATGACGCCGTTGCGGCGCACCACCAAGCCCGTCAGAGTTCCGGCGCCATTGCCGTCCTGGAAGGTGAGCTGGGTTTCGCTGGGCAGATTGAACTGGGTCACGAATCCCTCGCCGTCCTGATTGAAAAGGTCCCAATCAAAGGTCAGATCGTTGGCGCCGTTAGCCAGTCCCGAGATGGTGATGCCGGTGACGTCGCTTCCCGCGGGCAGAGCGCCTCCAGAGGTGGTGACGGTGTCAATCCGGCCGTCACCGTCAAAGGTGATCGAGCCCGACTCCAGCACGGTGGGCGGGTCGCCCTCGGCTCCGCCGACATCCTCTGCGGGAATCTGAACTTCAAAGTCCCAGCCCGAGGCGGTGCGGGTGAACTGGAGAGTGATCTGGTGATCTTCGCCAAGCGAATCAAAAACGCTGATGGAGGTGTTGAAGGCCTCGCCTTCGGGAGTGTCGACGTTGAGATTGCCTCCGAAGCGAATGAGGCTGGTGGCCAAGGGATCGAGGCCATTGTCGGGGACGATCTGAATGGGCCGCAGATCGGCCGTGCGGTCGATCTGGCCGTCGATGGCCGGGTATCCCATCACGAACAGGCCTTCGCTGTTGGTCAGGAAGCCGTCTGGGCTGATCTGGAAGTTGCCGGCGCGGGTGTAGAACTGCGAGTTGACGCCATCACCGACCACGAAGAAGCCCTGGCCCTGAATGGCCATGTCAGTGGGGATCTGGGAGTCCTGCAAGGAGCCCTGCGAGAAGGTCTCGGAGATGCGCTCGGCGGTGGCTCCCTGCCCCAGCTTGAGGAGCTGGTTGTTGGCTGAGATCAGTTCCTGAAAGTGAATGTTGTTGACCTTGTAGCCAACCGTGTTGGAGTTGGAAAGGTTGTTGCCCACGACCTCGATGCCAAGCGAGTTGGCGACCAGGCCTGAAAGTCCGGTAAAGAATGCTCCACCCATGTTGATATTCCTCCTATGTTTCCTGCTGATTTCTTTTCTGCTGACAGTTTAAGCGTCGTTCTCAGTGCCGTCGGGATCGGCACCCTGGCCGGGATCCGTCGCGCCCGGATTCTCCGGGGCCCCGGGATCTTCAGGCGCGGCATCGGGCTCCTGGGCTCCGGCTAAAAGCGCCTCCAGGACGGCTTGGTTGAGTTCTCCCAACTGGCGGATCTTGACCAGCTCGTCGAGTGAACTGAATTGGGCCACTTGGGAGACGAACTCTGTGTTGGCCACCGGTTCCAGCGGATCCTGGTGGGACATTTGGGCCACCAGCAACTGCAGGAACTCGAAGCGTCCCAACTGCTCGTTTCCAAAGCTGGCGTTGGGGTCCGAATTGCCGAGAATGGGGTTGAATCCGACTTCCATAACGTTCTTCCTTTAACTTCGGGCCTAGGCCACCAAGCTGATGCGTCCCCGGTGGCTGGGTCGATATTTCATGTTTTCCTGGGGCGAATCCTCACCTTCCTCTTGTGGCGATGGGCGGGAGGATCTGTGCTGCGTCTCTTGTCCTTCCGATTGGCGCTGCTGTCCTTGCTGGGCATCGGCCTGGGCACGTCCGGCATCGCTTGAGTTCAGGGACTGGACTTCCACCGACTGAATGCGTACGCCCCCATCGGAGAGGCGGTCAGCCAAAGCCGGCAGACGGTGTTCGAGCATGGCTCGGACCTCTGGATCTTCCACCAGAAAACGGGTCGTCAGCCGGTTCTCGGCGGTCAGAACCGTCTCGATGCGGATGCGGCCCAGAAAATCGGGCTTGAGGCGGATCTCGAAGTTCTGTCCTTCTTGGCTGTTAAAGAGGCGGGCGCTGCGCACGATTTGCTTGAAAATCTGCTCGGGCTCGGCTCCCCCAAGAGTCTGGGGAGGCGCTTGGCTTCCCGCCGCCGACCGCACCTCGGGGGAAGCCGCGGCGCGGGACTCGCCACCTGAAAGGGACGCCAAGGCGTCCGAGAAGCTCCCCTCGGCACCCGGCGCGGAGCGTCCGGCGGCCTGCCAAGCGGACGATTGGCCTGCAGCTTGGGGCTGGGCTGTGCCGCGAGCCGACTTGGAGTCGAAACGCGGAGCCTCTCCGCTGTCGGAATCGTGGGAGGCTCCTTTCTCTCCATCGGAAGCAGGTTGGCCATTGGTGGACGGTCCCTGTTGGGCCAGCGAGGCTGTCTGGGAGGCGCTGCCCCCGGCGGACGAGTTCTGAGGGGACGGCTGGTGGGGAACCTGAGCCTCGGATCGGCCCTTGTGGGCGATCGCCTGCTGAGCGACAGCCAAGGCGGCGGTCCGGATATCAGCGCCCGTCGAGGCCCCCTTCAACTTCCCCAGGTCGATTCCCAAGGCCTCACCGTTGGGGGCGGTCTCGGGTGCGGGACGCGCACCTGGCGCCACGGCTTGGCGAAGAGCCCGATCTGCATCGAGTTGGGGCGCACTGCCCCTCAGGCGGATGCGCAGCGCATGAGCGCCAGCCTCGAATCCGGGAGAAGCATCCGGTGCGGCGTCAAAGAGGGGACGAAAGGACTTGGCAGAGACCTCAGGTCGGGCTTGCAGCGAGTCGCGATTGGAGAGGGGCAGCTTTGCAATGACTTCGTCGACTGCCGATCGGGCGACTTGGGGCGGGGTGGGCTGTGTGGCGCGTCCAGTTTCTCCAGACGTCGCGGCCGCTGTGTCGACATCCTTTGGGATGACCAGGACCTGGTTCTGTCCTCCCGGTCCCCGCACGAGGGCTCCGGTCGGAAAGAGGCCTTCGGTTGAGGCCTCGACCTGCTCTGCGCCGTCGAGTGAGACGAACTCGACCTCCTCTTGATCCTGGGTTTCTTCCTCATGCACTCTTTCGGCACCCGGCCCTCTTAAAGAGTCCTCGATCTGCCCTGCCGTGTGCTCCGAGTGTCCGCCCAGGCGGGCCATCAGTTCCTGAATGAATTGGGCGCTCACCACGCCTTCCTGCTGGGAGACGGTTGCCTCAGCCTCTGCGGCCAAGAGCGAATCGGGCGAAAGGAACTGAATCGGTTGCATATTGACTCCTAATCCTGCGCTCATGCCTTTCGCACCCTGCGTGCCAGACTTGCCCGGGTAACCGCCAAATAGTTGAAAAATATAAACTTAGTAGATTCTTCCCAGATATCGCCGCCCGGTCTTAGGCAGATCTTGCCCACCCCACCCGGAAAGAAAGACACCACGGCTTACGGGTGGAGAGCCGCCGCATACCACGGAGAGGATAGGAGCAACCAGCCCTGGTCGCTCGACTCGTGGGAATTTGCTGGCTCTAGATCCAATGCTTGCGGCGGAAGTAGAGGAGCATCGCCAAGGCGATTAGCAGCATCAGGAGCAGGACGGCGGGATAGGCCCACCACACCTGCAATTCGGGCATGTAGGCGAAATTCATGCCGTAGACGCCGGCCACGAAGGTGGTAGGAATGAAGATGGTGGCGATGATGGTGAGGACCTTCATGACTTCGTTCATCTTCTGGCTCAGGCTGGAGAGGTGGAGGTCGAGCAGGCTGGAGGTGGTTTCGCGCATCGTCTCGGCCTGCTCCATCACGCCCACCACGTTGTCGCGCAAGTCGCCCAGGAAGACGTGAGTCGTGGCTTCGATCAGACTGTATTCTTCCTTAATCAGGCTGTCGGCCACTTCGCGCATGGGCCAAACGGCGCGCCGCAGCAGGGCGGCCTCCATCTTGAGATCGAAGATTTCCTGGCGGTCGGGTATGGGATCGCGCATGAGGCGTTGGGCCAGTTCTTCTGACCGATCGCCCAGCATTTCGGCCACCACGAAGTACTGGTCGACGACAGCGTCCATGAGCGCGTAGGCCAGGTAGTCGGAGCGCCTGGAACGGATGCGTCCGCGGCTGGAACGCAGCCGCTCCCGCACCCCATGGAAGAAATCTCCCACCCGTTCCTGAAACGTCAGGACATAGCCCTTGCCCACGATCAGGCTGAGATGCTCGACGTGCAGTTCGTCCTTATTGTAGCTGAGCATCTTGACCACCATATAGAGGTGCTCGTCATATTCTTCGATGGTGGGGCGCTGGTCGGTGTCGAGAATGCTCTCCATGACGAGAGGATGCAGGTTGAAATGCTCACCCAGGCGCTGGATGATCTCGACATCATGCAGCCCGTCGATGTTGATCCATGAAGTGGTCGGCAGGTCGCGGTAGGGGTAGGTGTCCTCGATGGAATGGAGGTCTTTCTCCTCCAGTGTCTCGGAAGAGAAGTCAATGATGCGGATGCGGACTTTGTCCTGCTTGCGCTCGCCGATATGCACCAACGTCCCCGGCGCCGCCCCCACGGGACGCCTTGACCTGCGCTTCTTGCGGCGGATCACCATCGTCCGAGGATACCCGGCTCCTCCGACAAAACCGGGCGGTCCGGGTGGAGGCGCGGATTCGGACCTTGCATTACGGCAGCCGCAGTGAAGTATCATGGTGAGGATGAGCGCGTCCGACCCCCCTAAGACTTCCGACAACCTGCCCCTCAACTGGGAGGACGCCGATTCTCATTCGCCTCCCATCGCGTACGAGCTGGAACGCGAGAAGAGCATCGCCGGCGACCGGTCCTTGCCCCTGGAAAGGCGAATCGAGGCCTTCGAAGACATCCTCGACTCGGAGGTGGGCGACACTTCGATGTCGCGGGCCCGCAATATCGAGCGGCAGGTGGAGCTTCGTCAGATTTACCTCAAGTTCGAGGGCGGCAATCCTACCGGGACGCAGAAGGACCGCATTGCTTTTGCCCAGGCCATGGACGCCTTGCGGCGCGGTTTTGATACCGTCACCATCGCCACCTGCGGCAACTACGGCGTGGCCACCGCGCTGGCTTGCTCGCTGTGCGGACTGGGTTGCGTCATCTACATCCCCGAGGGCTACCACACCCGCCGCACCAAGGAAATGCAGCAGTACCCGGTGGAAATCGCGCGCGTCCCCGGCGACTACGAGGCCGCCGTGGAGGCGTCCAGAGCGCGGGCCGAGCGAGATGAGATTTACGATGCCAATCCGGGAGGCAGCAACGTCAGCATCCAGCTCAGGGCCTATGGCGAAATCGCCTACGAGATCTACGACGAGCTGCGCGACGCTCCTTCGGCGGTGGCCGTTCCGGTTTCCAACGGGACCTCGCTGCTGGGCATCTACAAGGGATTCTTGAGCCTCTACCGGCGTGGACGCACCTCACGCATGCCTCACATGGTGGCTGGATCGTCCCACAACAAAAACCCCATCGTGGCCGCTTTCCTGCGCGGCGACGACGAATGCCGCGACTTGGCGCCCGAGCGCATCCACGAGACCGAGGTCAACGAGCCGCTCATCAACTGGCACTCCATCGACGGCCAAGGCGCCTTGGAGGCTATCCGCAGCACCGCCGGCTGGGCTGAGCACGGCAGCGACCGCTCGATGAAGTCTTACTCGCGCCTGCTGCGCGAACAAGAAGGACTGATGGTGCTGCCCGCTTCGACCGCCGGACTGATCGCTCTGCTCAAGGGCCACGCCAAGCGTCCTCTCCCCGCCGACCGCTACGTCGTCATCCTCACGGGACGCAAGTCCTAAGCCCCCCGCCTGATTTTCGTCCTTTGCCGCGGGGCCTTCTCAAGCGATAATCTTTGAGTGAGGTCACCATGAATCAAGCTCACGATGCAGCTCCCCCTCGAATGCCGGAAGGCAAAGCCATCGTCTATTGCGAGGGCGCCTTCAACACGCCCAACGGCAAGACTGCCCACGGACTGGTGCGGCGCACCCAGCGCTACCAGGTGCTGTCGGTCATCGACTCACGCCACGCTGGAAACGACGCCCGCAAACTGCTGGACGGCGTCCCCCGCAGCATCCCCATTTACGGCTCGCTCCAAGAGGCCGTCGACCAAGCCGGAGGAGAGGCCACCCACCTTGTGGTGGGCCTGGCGCCCGACGGCGGACGGCTGAGTGCCGAGGCCCGCCGGGACGTCCTGGCGGCGCTGCGCTTGGGTTTGAACGTCGACTGCGGACTGCACGACTTCCTCAGCGAGGATGCCGAAATGACCGAGGCCGCGGCCCGCAGCGGCGCCCAGATCCGCGACATCCGCAAACCGCCCCACCGCAAAGATCTGCATTTTTTCAGCGGCAAGATCGAAGAGGTCGATTCCCTCACCGTGGCCCTGTTGGGCACCGATTCGGCGGTGGGCAAGCGCACCACGGCCTGGATGCTGGTGGACGGCCTGAAAGAACTGGGGCACAGCGCCGAGTTGATCGGCACGGGACAGACTGCCTGGATGCAGGGCGCCCGCTACAGCTTGGTGCTGGACTCGCTGGTCAACGACTTCGTGGCCGGTGAAATCGAGCACGCCGTGTGGAGCGCCTGGAAGAACGAGCATCCCGACGTCATCGTGCTGGAGGGCCAGGGCAGCCTCATGAACCCGGCCTATCCCGGCGGATTCGAGCTGCTGGCGGCGGGACGTCCGGACGTGGTCGTCGTGCAGCACGCTCCCGCGCGCAAGGAATACGACGGCTTCCCCGGCTATCCTCTGCATCCGCTGGCCCAACAGGCTGAAGTGATCGAGATGATTTCCGGACGTCCGGTGGTGGCCGTGACCCTCAACCACGAGAACATGACCCGCGAAGAAATCGCCCAAGCCTGCCGCGACATCCGTCAGGACACCGGACTGCCGGCCTTCGATGTCCTGCTCGACGGCCCCCAGGGACTGGCCGAGGAAATCGCCAAGTATTTGGAAAACCGCAAAGGCAAAAACCCGTTTGACGCACCTGAATCATGAGGCGTATCCCCCCGATGACTCTCCAAGAGGGCTTTGATATTCTCCTGACATGTCTGAGCTAGGGCCATATCTGGAGTTCGCCGCCATCAGCTTCCTCATGGCGCTTTCGCCCGGCCCCAGTTGGGCCTACACGATTTCCGCGACTCTCGGTCATGGAAGGCGCTCCGGCATGATCGGCAATCTGGGGAATTCGACAGGCATCCTCTTCCACGCACTGGCCGCCACGGCTGGGTTGTCAGCGTTGCTGAACTACTCGGTTACGGCTTTTTCTGTCCTCAAACTGGCCGGTGCGGCCTACTTGGTCTATTTGGGAATCTCGGCTTTCCTGGGCAAGAGTCTTTTTGAGGCCCGCGCCTACAGGCCCAAGCGGACAGGCTGGCAGATCTATCGCAATGGAGCCTTGGTCAACATTCTCAATCCCAAGATGTCGCTCCTCTTCGTGGCTTTGCTGCCCCAGTTCGTGGTTCCTGCCCAGCCTCACCCGGAATTCCAGATCGCCATCATGGGCATGATGCATTCAGTCATCGCCTTTTTCGTGCATACCCATGTCGTCCTGGCGGCGGGCATCATTACCGCTCGTCTGGCCTCATCAGGACGGGCTCAGCGGGTGGTTCGCTGGGCCCTGGGCTCGCTCTTCATCGGCTTCGGACTTCGATTGGGCCTAACGGAGTGACATCATACCGCCAGAGCTTCTGGGCAACTGACAATGGCTGCTAAACTTGAGTCGTGTGAACTTGTTGGCCACCTGGTGGCCCTAACGGAGTGACTTGAATGAAACCGCGCCAAACCGGCTCCTCGCTTGATTCTCTGCTCGTCCTGGAGCGTCTGGAAGTAGGACGGGTGCGCCTCGAGAAACGCCGTCTCAAGGCTGCCTATATCGTCACTCTCCCGCGGGGAGAGTCGTCCAGCTTCGATTTCGAATACGCCTTTCAGGAAGACGTCTTCAATCCCGCCTCATCTGCTGATCAGAACCTGGCGGCTTTGATGGCGGCTCAGGTGGCCCTCAACTATGGGCTCTTCTGCCGCCGTCTCACCTTTCATGGCCCTTTCGATGAGGCCGACCGCCGTTTCCTGGCCGCCATGGCCGAAAACACGGCCCGGGAGATCTACGTTAAGAAGATTCTTCAGCCCAACCCATTCCTTCAAGGACTTGATCTCCCCTTCCCCGTGCAGCGCCGCGACAGCTACCTGCAAGCCGAGATGGAGTTCGCCGACCCTCTGCCGGCCCGCGATGCCTGGGACCGCCACCCTTGGAAGGGACGCAAGCAACGCGTGGGCATCCTCAGCAGCGGGGGCAAGGATTCCTTGCTCTCGCACGGGTTGCTGGAAGAAGCCGGCTACGAAATTCATCCCGTCTTCGTCAACGAATCAGGACGACACTGGTTCACGGCCCTCAACGCCTACCGCCACTTCGAACAAGAGGTCCCCAACACTTCGCGGGTGTGGACCAACTCCGACCGCCTTTTCAACTGGATGCTGCGCCGGTTGTCTTTCATCCGTCCCGACTTCAACCGCTTGCGGGCCGACATCTACCCCGTCCGCCTGTGGACGGTAGCGGTTTTTCTGGCCGGCGCCCTTCCGCTGCTGCGCAAGCGGGGCGTGGGACGCTTGGTGATCGGCAGCGAGTTCGACACCACGGTGCGCACCCGCCATCAAGGCATCACCCACTACGACGGCCTCTACGACCAGAGCCGCTACTTCGATAACGCGATGAGCCGCTTCTACCGGCGCAAAGGATGGGTCCTGAGCCAGTTCTCGGTGCTGCGTCCGCTCTCGGAGCTGCTGATCGAGAAGATCCTGGCCGAGCGCTACCCACGGTATCTGCGCCTCCAACTCTCCTGCCACGCCGCCCACAAGGAGAAAGGCGGGAGTGAGGAGACCGAACCGAAAGGCCGCGTCCTTCCCTGCGGACGCTGCGAAAAGTGCCGACGCATCGTCTCCATGCTGGTGGCGCTGGGACAGGATCCGGCGGCTCTCGGATACACCGTCCAACAGCAGGAGGAGTGCCTGTCCGCTTTCGCTCAAAAGGGCTCGCACCAGGAATCCGCAGCCGCACACCAGGTGGCCCACATGTTGGTGGAGGGGAAGGTTATCGCCGCCGATTCACCGCTGGGATGCAAGGCCAAGCCCCATCCCGAGTCGCTCAAACTGCGCTTCGACCGCGAGCATTCTCCCCTGGACGGGTTGCCCGAAGACCTGCGCCGCAAGTTGTGGCCGCTGATGTTGGAACATGCCCGGGGAAGCGTCCGCCGCACGGGACGCCTGTGGCTCGACTTCGACCCCTTGGACGACGAGTCCATGGCCCGCCGCTTTCCCTTCGAAAGCAACGACGCTCAAGATGAGAAAGACAGCCTTTCCTACCTGCTGGGGGAGCTGACCTGGCCTGAAGCCGAACGCCGGCTGGCCGAAGTTGACCTGGCATTGCTGCCGGTCGGCGCCATCGAACAGCACGGACACCACCTGCCGCTCGACACCGATGCCTTCGACGCCGACTACCTGGCCCGGCGGGTGGCCGAAGCCTGCACCCATCCCAAGCCGCTGGTCTTGCCGCTGATCCCTTACGGTGTCTCCTATCATCACGACGACTTCAAAGGCACCATCTCGGTCAGCAATGAGGCCCTCTCGCGGATGGTCTATGAGATCGGAATGAGCGTAGCCCGCAACGGCATCACCAAGCTCATCATCATCAACGGCCACGGAGGCAACGACGCCACCCTCAAATTCGCCGCCCAGATGATCAACCGAGACGCTCACATCTTCACCTGCGTGGATACGGGAGAGACCTCCGACCACGACATCGGACTGCTGGCCGAGACCGATGAGGACGTCCACGCCGGAGAGATCGAAACCTCCACGACCCTGGCCGTGCGTCCCGACTTGGTCAAGATGGACCAAGCCAAGGGCTTCGTCCCCAGCTTCTCGTCCCGCTACCTCGACTTCTCCTCCAAACGCAGCGTCGAATGGTACGCCCGCACGGCCAAGATCTCGCCGTCCGGCGTCCTCGGCGACCCCTCCAAAGCCTCCGCCGAAAAAGGCGTCCGCATGTGGGACGTCATGGTCAAAAACCTGGTCGAACTCGTCGAAGACCTCAAAGACCTCTCCTTAGAAGAGATCTACGAACGCCGCTACTAGACTTCGACTCCCTGCGGCGATGAGTGGTCAATGGCGTCATGAGTTCTCCTTTTCTGACGCGAATCCCGAAATTATCAAACTCTGCTTTCCGGCAGAGCCGGGGGGATCTACATGAGGTACTAGGATTGTGGAGTCGCGATGAGGTCAGTCGAAAACAGCGGTGGGCTTATCCCCTCCCGTTTTCTAAGAGGTGCGGTTTTCCCTGGGCTGCCGGGTTAATTCGGATGACAATCGGATAGCGGTTGCTTCTGGGTCAGAAAACACGGTAAGATTCTCTAATCGTGAGCATTTCAGAGATTCGACAACTTCCGCTTCACGAGAAGCTTCTGATCATGGAGGCCATCTGGGAGGACTTGCGGAACAACGCAGACGCCATTCCAATGCAGAACTGGCAAAAGGAGCTTTTGGATAACCGCAGAAGGGCTGTTGCGGAGGGACGCGAGCGGGTCTTGGAATGGGATGAGGTCAAGCATTCCCTAGGCGGCAAGCGGGGATGAGAATCAGGATCGTCGAGTCTGCTCGGCGGGACCTGGACGAGGGATACACCTTCTACGAGTCGCAAGAGAAGGGCTTGGGCGATTACTTCCTCTCAGCGGTTCGTGCAGATATCGAGAGCTTGCGGATTTCAGGTGGAGTGCATCAGATCGTTTACTGCGACTACCATCGCCTTCTCTGCAATGTCTTTCCCTTCGCCGTCTTCTACGTTAAGGACGATGATGAGGTGACAGTGTACGCGGTGGTGGATTGTCGTCGTGATCCGGTGTGGATCCGTCGCCACATCTCGGAAAGCAGTGGACCAGACGCCTGAGCGAAGCCGACCCCCCATCGTTCCGCCCTCGGACGCCTTGGCCTTCGCCGCGTGAGACATCGTCAAGCCGCATCCTCTTCCGACAGTCGACCGGCAAAACCTCTCGGCCAGCCCGCCCTTCTGGCGGGTTACGGTCTGCAGATGCCGGAGCGGCCCGGTTTGTGTTAGCGTCGCTAGGGCATGGCTGGAAGCAGGCAATCGACGCAATTAGTAACGGTGGGATGGAGGGAGTGGGTGGAGCTGCCGGAGCTCGGCATTCCTGCCATCAAGGCCAAGGTGGATACCGGGGCGCGGACTTCGGCGCTGCATGCGTTTCGGCTGGAGACCTTCGACAAAGAAGGCGTGCCGTGGGCGCGGTTCTGGATGCATCCCCTGCAGAAGAACAGCGACATCGAGCGCTGCTGCGAGGCCCGCATCATCGATCAGCGTCCTGTGACCGATTCGGGCGGACACCGCGAAGATCGCCTGGTGATCTCCTCTCCCCTGCGCTTGGGAGACCATCAGTGGGATATCGAAATCACCCTCACCAACCGTGAGACCATGCTCTTCCGCATGCTGCTGGGACGCACCGCCCTGCGGGGACGGCTGCAGGTCGATCCCTCCAAGTCGTTTCTCTTCGGCAAGCGCCAACATGTCTACGACTCTGAAATCGCTTCCAAGGACTCTTCGGAAAGGACCTCTTCTTGAAAATCGGAATCCTCTCTCGTCAATCTGAACTCTATTCCACGCGCCGCCTCACCGAGGCCGCCAAGGAACGCGGTCACGAGGTCCGAGTCATCGATCCGCTTCGCTGCTACATGAACATCACGTCGCATAATCCCTCCATCTACTATGGCGAGGACAAGCTGCGCGGGTATGAAGCCATCATTCCCCGCATCGGCGCCTCGATTACCTTTTACGGGACGGCCGTGGTGCGACAGTTCGAGATGATGGGGGTTTACAGCCTCAATGAGTCGGTGGCCATCACCCGGGCCCGCGACAAGCTGCGCAGCATGCAGTTGCTGGCCCGCAAGGGCATCGGACTCCCGGTCACCGGATTCGCCCATTCCACCAAATTCACCGACAACCTGATCCGCATTGCGGGAGGAGCGCCGCTGGTGGTCAAGCTGCTGGAAGGCACCCAGGGCATCGGCGTGGTGCTGGCCGAAACCGACCAAGCCGCCAGCAGCGTCATCGAGGCCTTCCGCGGACTCAAAGCCAACATCCTGGTGCAGGAGTTCATCTCCGAGGCCAAGGGCGCCGACCTGCGCTGCTTCGTTATCGGCAACAAGGTGGTGGCGGCCATGAAGCGGCAGGGCAAGGAGGGCGAGTTCCGTTCCAACATCCACCGCGGGGGCAGCGCTTCGGTCATCAAGATCACGCCCGAAGAGCGCTCTACCGCCACCCGTGCCGCCCGCATCATGGGACTCAACGTGGCGGGCGTCGACCTGCTGCGTTCCAACCACGGCCCGGTGGTTATGGAGGTCAACTCCTCGCCCGGTCTGGAAGGCATCGAGAACGCCACCAACAAAGACATCGCCGCCAAGATCATCGAATTCATTGAAAAGAACGCCAAGCCCCACCGTACGCGCACCAAAGGCAGCGGATGAGTGCGTGCGACCTTCGGTCGAACTCCCAAAGCCCAATTCTCAGCTCACAAGTCCCGGGTTTTGGTTGGAGAATGACGCTCTGGATAGGACGTGCTGGGCCGCCGAGCGGCGGCAAAGCCATTGAGCTGGGCGGCACCAATGCTGCGGCACCCACGTCCCGCTGAGACAGATCTACTATCCGCCAGTTGTCGATGGTTCATCTCCCGCAGAAAGAGGATTTGGCAAGCGAAGCGGGGAAGCGTATCGAGGCGCAGACCTCCATTCTGTGCTGGCACCTACAATCGAAACGGTGAGAGAATAGCGCCTCTATGGGCAAAGCTGCCGAGTTGGTGATCGGGGACAAGAAAGTCAAGGCGGGAGAGAGGGTCACGGTCGACCTGCCGGTGGCACGGCTCTACACCCACACCTCCATGTCGATGCCGGTGCATGTCGTGCGCAGCAAGCGCGAAGGACCGACGCTGTTCGTCTCAGCCGCCGTGCACGGAGACGAGATCAACGGCACCGAGATCATCCGGCGGCTGCTGGAGAGCAAGATCCTCAAGCGCCTGCGAGGCACGCTGCTGGCCATTCCGGTGGTGAATGTCTTCGGGTTCGTCTACGGCTCCCGCTACCTGCCCGACCGGCGCGACCTCAACCGGGTCTTCCCCGGCGCCTCTAAAGGTTCGCTGGCCTCTCAACTGGCCCATCTCTTCATGAGCGAAATCGTGGCCCACGCCGACTACGGCATCGACCTGCACACCGGTTCCTATCACCGTTTCAACCTGCCCCAGATCCGCTGTGACATGGGAGATGAGAGGACGGCGGAACTGGCCCGGGCTTTCGGCGTCCCCGTCATCCTTGACGCCACGCTGCGCGACGGGTCGCTGCGTCAGGCGGTCACGGAAGAACACAAGATTCCCATGCTGCTCTATGAAGCCGGAGAAGCCATGCGCTTCGACGAGACCTCCATCCGGGCGGGACTGAGGGGTGTCACCAATGTCATGCGGACTATCGGGATGCTGCCCAAGAAACGCTCCCGCAAGACGGTGGCGACGGAGAATGCGCTCCAGCCCATCGTGGCCGCTTCGAGTTCATGGGTCCGCGCGCCCATCAGCGGAATCCTCACCCGGCCTGTCGATTTGGGCGCCAGGGTCACCAAAGGAGACCTCCTGGCCACGGTCACCGATCCTTACTGCGACACCTGCGGCGAAGTACGATCCGAACATGAAGGCATCATCATCGGCCGCCACGAATTACCGCTGATCCACAAAGGCGATGCCCTCTTCCACATCGGCCTGCCCGAGAAGTCGGTCACCACCGACATCTCGCTGGAGGCTTTCGAAGAACAGCTCAAGCCCATGGCCGCCGAACCCCAGTCCTTCCCTCCCCGCCGCCGAGAAACCTCCAAGTAGCCTCGGGTGGCGCCCTGGAGCCCAGTTCAAGAGGGGACGCGGGCCCGCAGAAGTGGGACTCTTGACTGGGGAATATTCGTTGTTGTCGGCGGGCAAGGCTCGAGATCGGCGAGGCTTCCCGTGATTTGAGTCAAACACGGTCCCGCGAGATTAAATTCCAAGCAGTGAGGACGGTAGCGGGGCGTTGGCGGTGCCAGTAGGAGTATGTGGCGGGCAGCCGAGCCAGGGTCTCGCGGGATTTGACCCGATTGGGGGACGATTTGGGGAGAGAAGAGCAGCCAAGGGGGCCTTCGCGCAGCCTTTTTAGGCAAGTCGGCTTGGCATCGCAGTTGCTTCCATTTCTTTTGTCGGGTGGATTGTCGGCCGATTCCGGCTCGGCGGCACCCGCCGCCGCTCGGACGACCCGCCCGGAAAGGATTGGTCGTTATGAGTTCCAAACTGCTGATCATCAGCCTCGCCGTGCTCTTGAGCATTTCCTGCAACGACTGTAACGGCGAGGATCGAGTCATCGACGACATCGTGTCGTTGGAACTGCACTTTCAGGTGTGCCGCGACACCTCTTATTTTGAAACGCGCGGCCTCACCTTGAGCCGCTGGGCCGGGAATCTGAGGACGCCCAGCGCGGGCGCTGAAGGGGGCGACACCTCCTTCGAAGTCATTCCTACGGTAGCCCAGTCGCCTGTGGCGGAGAGCCCCGATGGACGCTCCTGGTTTGTCCTCGGTACCCGCGCCGAAAACCTTCGGCCGGGCGAATGGGACATCACCGTCGAGTACATCATGTCGGGAGCGGGACGGAGCCTCGACGATCAGGTTGAGGTGCTGGCAGCGGGAAGCAGCGTCTACTTCACCGCCGGAATCGACGAGGCCAGCTTGGCGAATTATCCGCCATGTCCCTGACGGATATCGAGGATGGCTACCCGCGCCGACGGTTTTACTCAGTCCGCCTGAATCGACAAAGCCGATCCAGCAGGGAATCGAAGTAGTCGGCAGCCTCTTGGGAGGAGGCTTCATAGCTCAGGCTTTCGGACACCACCCCGACGTAACGATAAAGCCGGCCATCGGGAAAGCGCCCCTTGACTTCAACTCCATCGATATATGTTGAGTCGAGCTCAGGCGAGGCATAAATGTCGAGTTCACGAGCCGACATCTCCTCAAGCTGCTCCAGATCGCGCGAAAGAGGAAAACCGAGAGACCAATTTGGTCCGCTTCCCATGCGCAGCCACGATGGAAGCTCCGTCGGAAATCCCAATGCGATCGTCTCGTAATCGCTGTCCCTCCCTGTGCGTTTTACAGGCCTTTCATCGTCCGGAACCCTGAGGGAGAATCCGATCCACCGCCCGTTCTTGGGGCAAGAATCGATTCGTCTAGGATTCGATGCCTTCTTCGGCAGGCTGATCTGAAGGTCGAGCGCCACTTCGTCGGCTGGGAGGAACACGGCTTGATAACCCGCTTTGCTCACGAAAACAAAAGGGTATCTGCTGTACGGATCATCGCTCCGCTCCAGTCGGAACGTCCCGTCGCTATCGGAAAGCACGCATTCCAGGGGCAAGCACACCTTGACCCCGGACAGCGGGTCGTCATCGGGTCCCGTCACCCGCCCCTCTACATGGCCCACAAAGGGCAAGCCCAACAGTCCAATTAGGGGAAGTATCACGCTAGCCATAGACCCCTCCAGGGCGGCAAGAGTTGCTTTTTCAAAACCGTCGCACGTTTCTTAGACTCGCAGCACGGATGTCCCGTTCAAATAAGCACTAAGGCTCAGGAACACAGCGCGCCAGGCGGGTGAGGTGGAGGTCGTCGGACTCCTGTTGTTGGATTCTGGAGGCCTCTTGGGCGTGGGCAGCCTGCTGGCGCTCTTTGAGGCGGTCCAGCGTCTTGCGCTTTTGGGTGGCTTCGAGCAGCTTTTGGCGCTGGGCGCGGATCTTGGAGTCGAGGCCGCGGACGGCCATGTTCATGCGTTGCAGGCGCTG
>DATIPO010000121.1:0-3860 GCA_035471925.1 Acidobacteriota bacterium | reverse complement strand
TTCGCCGGGGCCACCACCCTGACTCCCAACGTCTCGGAGCTGGAGCGGGCTTTGGGCGTCCGCCTGGGGGACGACGAGCGCCGCCTGGCCGAAGTGGGAGAGGAGTGCCGCCGCCGCTGGAAGCTCGACAGCCTGCTGGTCGCACGATGACGCCTGGGGCTTTCACTCATTCACTCTGCGGGCGCCGTCCACATCCCGCCTTTTGGAGAGGGCGAGGTGGCCGATGTAACCGGAGCGGGAGACACGGTGGTGGCCGCCTACGCCGTGTCCCTGGCCGCCGGTGCCGACTTTCCAACCGCCGCCCGTCTGGCCAACCGCGCCGGAGGGCTGGTGGTTTGCAAACGCGGCACGGCCACCGTCACCCGCGACGAACTGCGTTCGGCCTTGCGCCAATAGCGGGCCTCATCTGCACTTCGGGGGCCAATCGTTTACAATGTGGGCTTTTTGAAACGGGAGGATTGACGACACATGAAGAAGGTACTGATTTTGCTGTTGATGATAGGTTCGTTGCTGATGTGGGGCTGCGCCGCGGCCGAGGAGTCTGCCACCCCCGAAGAAGAAGCGCCAGCCGAAGAAGCCGCCCAAGAGGGCGAGATGGGCGAAGAAGATTCGATGCGGGGAACCGCCCAGGTGACCCTGGCGGGCAAGAACATCACCATCGAGTACGGCCGTCCCACACTGCAAGGACGCGACATGATCGCCCAACTGGAAGTCGGCGCTCCCTGGCGCCTGGGCATGAACACCGCCACAACCCTCGACACCGAGGCCGCGCTGACCTTCGGCGGGGCCACCGTGGATCCGGGACACTACCGCCTCTGGGCCATGAAGACCTCGGAGACCGAATGGGTGCTGATCGTCAGCTCCAGCATGGAAGAATTCGACGAGGCCAGCGAAGTGGCCCGCATCCCCCTGACCCAGGGCGAAAACGCGCAACCGGTGGAACAGTTCACCATTGCGCTCGAAGGCACCGGCGACAACTCCGGCACCTTCACCGCCACCTGGGACACGCTCAAGCTCTCCGCCGACTTCACCGCCGAGTGAAGCGCGGAGGCATGTGCTAGTGGTTTGTCAGCGTTGAGATTGTGGCTTATGGGCGAGCGATTGGGGTCGAGATCAAGGCGCACCGACGAAGGCATAGTCGAAGCTACGTCGAGAAGGAGCAACGCGGAGATCGGTCGCAAGGGCCGCCCAGAGGTTACAATTTCAAGGCTGACAAGAGACTAGTGCAGCGCGTCAATGAGCCATCGCGCGGCGTCTGTCCCACGCTTTCAGTGTTTTGGATTCGCCATGCTGAAAACCCAGGGTGGCCCCGCCGTCTCGCTTGCGCTCGCCGGGGCTGACCCTTGGGCTGAGGAATCTGCCCCTTTCAGGGAGATCAAAGACAAGCCTGGCTCAGAACTTATGACCGTGAGCACTAGTGGTTTGTCAGTCTTGAGAATGTGGCTTATGGGCCAGCGAGACGGCCGCCGCGGCTCCGGCCTCAAGCCGGTCGCCACTCGTGCTCAAATCGAGAAATTCGTGCTGCACAAGAAGGTGGGCGATGAGGGGCTCAGACGAAGAGGAACCCTGCATGGGCGGATAGGATCTTGAGGCACCCACACCGCTACCGCTCGAAGCGGGTCTCAGAGGAACGGCGGCACTTTGTCATGCTGAAAACCAGGACGCTTGAGCAAGTCGTTGCCAAGGCCCGTGACGTTCAGTCGTCGGGGGGCAAGGTGGCCTTTGCCAACGGATGCTTTGACCTGCTGCATGTGGGGCACATCCGCTACTTGGTGGCGGCGCGCCAGTTGGCGGACCGGCTCATCGTGGGACTCAACTCCGATGACTCGGTGGCCCGCCTCAAGGGGCCAGGACGTCCACTGATGCCCCAGGACGAGCGGGCCGAGATCCTTTCGGCGCTGGAATGCGTGGATGATGTCGTCATCTTCGACGACCCCACCGTCGACCGCCTGCTGCTGACCATCCGTCCCGACTTCCATTGCAAGGGCACCGACTACACCGAAGAAAGCGTACCCGAGCGCGAAACGGTGCTTTCCTACGGCGGACGCATCGCCATCGTCGGCGACCCCAAAGACCACTCCACCAGCGAATTCCTCGACAAGACCCGTTCCTCCGAGTGAGTCCACTGAAAGCAAGCCTGGGCTCGCCTACAGGTTAGCGTAGTGCGCCAAAAGTTTGAGTCGGCCTGTGACGCTACTGTACGCTTTCAGTCGGCCTGTGACGCTACTGCACGCTTTCAGCGTTAGGCAATGTCGCCGCCTCTACCCAGGGTGGCGCCTACGCCTCGCTCCACGGCCCTCGAGATTCGGGCTCGCTGAAGGCGAGCCATAAGCCAGCCCAGGGTCAGCCGCACGAGCGAAGCGAGAGCGAGCGCCACCCTGGGTAAAGGATAGAATGGAAAACGAACCCTGTAAGGGTGAAGTAATAGTCCATCGAAGCCGCCGAGGGATGCGAAGTCGAACACCTCTGGAAGCGAATCCGCTACAATCCACGGGTGGAACCGCGCAAGATATTGATCGTCCGGCTGGGAGCTCTGGGCGACGTCATCCATGCCGTGCCGGCTCAGCAGGTCCTGCGCAGGCGTTTCCCCCAGGCTGAAATCCACTGGCTCACCGAGCCTCCCTACAAGCCGCTGCTGGAGGGCATCGAGGGGCTCCACAAGGTGTGGACGGCCGATACCAAGCGCTGGCGCAAGCGTCCCTTCTCCCTTCAAAACATGCGCGGCTTGCTGCGGCGGCTGCGGCGGGAGAGTTTCGATCTGGCGGTCGACTTCCAGGGATTGCTGAAGTCGGCGGCCTTGGCGCGTCTGGCGCGTCCCGCGGAACTGATCGGTTTTCGCGGTGAACGCTTCAAGGAAGGCGCCGCTGCCTGGTTCTATTCGCGGAGCGCCGCGGGCGAAGCCGACCTCAGCCGTCACGTCATCGATACCAACCTTCACCTGACCTCGCTGGTGTCGGGTTCGGATGGGGGCGGCGACGAGGAAGCGAGTCCCTACCTGCCGCTGACGCTGCCCGAGGATGACGTCCGCTACGTCGATCAGCAACTTGAAGCGGCGGACATCGACCAGCCGCCCGTCCTGCTCAACCCCGGCGCTGGATGGGAGACCAAGCTGTGGCCCGCCCGCCACATGGCCCGGCTGGGACGCGCTATCGAAGACTATCTGAATCTGCCGGTCATTTACACCTGGGGACCGGGCGAAGAGTCCCTCATCGAGGAGATCGGCCGCGAGATCGGGCCCGAACGGGTGCGCACCTTCCCCACCACCATCCTGCAACTGGCGGCCCTGTGCCGGCGTTCCTGCCTCTTTGTGGGAGGCGATACGGGTCCCCTCCATCTGGCCGCTGGACTGGGCGTCCCGGTGGTGGCCGTGATGGGGCCCACAACCGCCACCCGCAACGGACCCTTCGATCCGTCCGATGAGGTGGTGCAGCGCCGTCTCCACTGCTCGGACTGCTACAAACGCACCTGCCAGGTCTACTTCTGCATGAACATTCCCCACTGGGAAGTCCTGCGCGCTGTCGTCCGCCGCCTGCGCCGCACCGGCTGGTCGCCCCCCCCGGGCGGGCAAGATGGCCCTCGACGTCGCTCCCCAGCCTGTGCGGAATCTGGGACCAGGGGCGTCCAAGACGGACGCTCCACGAGTTGCATCCGGGCAACCGCCGGCCTTTCTGCACCAAACCCTGCGGGGCGGGACTTCGTTCAGGCTCGACACCTGGGACGATACTTGCTTTCGTCAGGCCTGCTCCCGCCCGGTGCGACCTCTGGGCCGCCTGGGGGCGCCGCGGCATGCTTGGACATCCTGCCCCCGGCCCGAGCAGCCTCTGGCGCAAGAGAGCCCGCCGAGGGCCCGTCCAGGGCAG
>DATIPO010000120.1:0-2259 GCA_035471925.1 Acidobacteriota bacterium | reverse complement strand
TGCCACAACTGCCACGGGATGTTTCATCGGCTTGCCGACGTCGGCAAAGGTATGTGTCGGCGAAGAAGCTTTGAGTTTGATGGAGGTACCCATGCCCACCCCACTGGAGCGCATCGCATCCCTGGCAAAGCAGGCGGGCATCCCCGCTACTCTGCGCTACGTTCTCAGGGGAGAGCGGACAGAGGGCGTCCTGTATCTGGAGGAAGAGGGGCGGAGCGTCGAGTTGAGCGAGCGGATGGCCAGGCGGCTGTTCGGGAGTTCGATGGGGGCGCTCAAGCCATGAGCATCAAGAGCACCGTCCCAGGCATCAAAGCCCAGCATGCCGTCATCACCCCGACGTGCCGAGCAGGGCGGGGTGACGCGGGCGCCTTCGAAGAGGCCGTCCGGCGGCTGCGCCAAGAGTACGAAGCCTGCTGCAAGCCCGAATGCAACGCCCAAGCTAACTTCCACCTGGTGCTGACGGTGGAGCGGAACGACTGAGAATGGCCGTAACGCCTCAATGTTTTCCGGCGCACGGATTCCGCCGCCCCTGAGCGCATAAAGCGCCTCGGGAGCCGTCTCGAAGGAGTGTTTATCAAATGCCCATCGCAGATACTGACCTAGTTTTCTATGGCTCGCTGAACCGGCCGGAGGACGACATCTCGACTTCTGGCGGGGCCATCGACACCGACCACCGCATGGGGCTGACCCAGCTAGCCGCCAGCGACACGGTGGAAATGCTGTCCGACAACGCCGGGGACACCACCCAGAACGTCACCGTGACCGGGCGCGATGCAGCCGGAGCAGTCGTTTCCGAGCAACAGACCCTGAACGGCACCACTGTGGTGTCCTTTACGCCCACCTTTGAGCGCATTCTGAAGATCGTGATGGATGCTGACGCCACTGGCACCATCACCGTGCGCAGAAGCAGCGCGGGTCCGACTGTGGCGACAATCCCGCCCGGAGAGCGGGGCGCGTTTGCAAACTTCATCAAGTCGGCCTCGCAAAGCAGCCCCGTCACGCGGTTCGAGAAGCTCTTCGGGCGCAACAGCCACGGCACGCTCACCCTCAACGATGCCGAAGTGGAACTCACTGCCGATCCTGACGCCCGAATACGGATGGGACTGGCCGCTACGAAAGACGACTCCGGCTCGGTGGCCAACCGCGTAACCGCGCCCGGAGGGATAACCTTTGTGGACGACGGGGTAGCCCAGAGCGTGCCGGGAACAACCCTGGAGGCGGGATCGGGGATTGGCGTCTGGGTCGAGCAGGCACTGCTGGCCGATGACCCTCCCTTTAATTCTACCTTCACGCTGCAACTCAAAGGGACAAGCGTCTAATGGCCAAACCGAGCAAGAAAGTGGAGGAGCAAGTGCGGAGCGTGAAGCGGGTCTGCCGGGGGCGCGAAGGCGCCTGCGGATACGACTTCAACGAGACCATCCTTTCCAACCCGCTGGACGGGAAGGTACGCGACTACGAGTGCCCCCAGTGCGGGCAGAAAGGCAGCTACCGGGCTCCGCTCTTCGAGTAAACCGTGGCCCAAATCTTTCTTCCTGCGGCAGATGTCGCGGCGGGCCGCTGGACTACATCCCCTCTTTGGTCGAAGATAGACGACGACCTCGGGGCCAACCCGACCGGCGACGGCGTAACCATTCTTTCGGCTGACAACGCGCCGCCGGACGACTACGATTTCGCCTTTACCGCAGGCTCCGATCCTGCTTCGTCAACCGGACACATTCTACGCGCTCGCTGGAACAAAGACGCTGCGGGCGGACATTCAATCGATGCCGTGCTGGAACTCTGGCAGGGCACGCCCGGAACCGGCACGTTGATCGCCACGCTGTCGGTCACGGCCATCTCCGAGACCGAACAGACCAGCGAGTACACGCTGAGCGCGGGCGAAGCGGATTCAATTACCGACTACGCGGCCCTGCACGGAAGGCTAAGCCGCCAAGGGGACACGGGAGGGCCTCAGAGCGGCCGCCGTTCTCTCGTAGTAGAGGCTGCGGAGCTGGAAACCCCGGATGCGGCCTCGGGCGTAACGGCGACTCAAAACGCCGCCTACGAGTCGCTGGAGTTGCCGTCTTCCAACCCTTCGCAGCCGTGGGAGGCTTCCGCAGCTGCTCTTGCCGGGCATATTGGCGCGTACGAGTCTTCATCTTCCCCGCAGCTTGCAGAGCCGCAGCCCTGGGAAGGGCTCACGGAAACGCTCAAAGCAGCCGGTTCGGAGTGGGAGGCGGCAGGAGTTTCCAAAACAACTCACGCGGCATCTTGGGAGGC
>DATIPO010000119.1:0-2164 GCA_035471925.1 Acidobacteriota bacterium | reverse complement strand
CGGCGAGTCTAGAGCATTTTCTGAACGCTCTGAATCTTAAGGGGTTCCCGTGGCGGGCGAAATCTGATTCAAGATGCGGGCTGGTGAAGGAGGCCAGCCTGCATGACGAGACCTCTTTCGGGCGATTTGCGGCAGCGCGTGATTGCAGCGGTGGAAGGCGGGATGACGTGCCGAAGTGCGGCGGAGCGCTTCGGCGTGGCGGTGTCGACGGCGATCAAGTGGGTCCAGCGCTGGCGGCAGACGGGCAGCACGGAGCCACGGCCGCAGGGCGGGGACAAGCGCTCGCATCGGATCGAGGCGCACGCGCCGGAGATCCTGGCCCTGGTCGAGGCGCGTCCGGACCTGACGCTCATGGAGATCGCGGTGCATCTGGAGCAGGCGCACGGGCTCCGCGTGGCGCAGAGCATGGTGTGGCGGTTCTTCCGGTGGCACGACATCACCGTCAAAAAAACCGCGCACGCCAGCGAGCAGCAGCGCCCTGACATAGCGCGTCGCCGCCGAGCCTGGTTCGGGCAGCAGCCCGATCTCGATCCGGAGAGGCTGGTCTTCATCGACGCGACCGGCGCCTCAACCAAGATGGCCGGCGCTATGGCCGCGCAGAGCGGGGCGCGCGCTGCCGTGCCGCCATCCCACACGGCCACTGGATGACCACGACCTTCGTCGGCGCGCTCCGGCTCGAGGGCATGACCGCACCCATGGTGCTCGACGGCCCGATGCACGGCGCCGCCTTCCTCGCCTACGTCGAGCAGGTTCCCGTGCCGACCCTGGCGCCCGGTGATATCGTGGTGACGGACAACCTGCCCGCGCACAAGCTTGCGGCCGTGCGCCAGGCCATCAAGGCCGCCGGCGCCGAACTGCGCTTCCCGCCGCCCTACAGCCCCGACTTGAATCCCATCGAAATGGCCTTCGCAAAGGTCAAGGCGCTCCTCAAAAAGGTCGCCGCCCGAACCGTCGACGACCTCCGGGACGCCATCGGACATGCCGTCGACATCTTCACTCCCGGCAAATGCCCAAACTACGTCGCGGCCGTCGGATATGAACCCAAGTGATCGGAAAACGCGCTAGAGTGGAGATTTCCTGACCCTCTCGCCTCGCCTCAATGGTCCCGTCTCCGGACGCGGCCGTTTCTATTGACAGATGAAATTTATGGAACAAACCGGCAGCTATTGGCAATCCCTGGGCAAGGAGAGGCGAGAATGTCTATACGCAAGCGTACGTACCAGACCAAGGCCAACGAGCGAACCGCGTGGCTTTTGGACTGTCGCGACCAGCATGGTGCGCGTCGGTTCAAATACTTCAGGCGCGGGAAGGACGCCGAGGCATGATGGGGCTAGGTGGCGTCCGAAGTCCGAGACGGAACGCACGTCGCGGAAGGGGCAAGCGTGACACCCGAAAAGGTGATCGGCGTCTGGCCGGATGCTGTAAAGACTGGCCACGGGGATACGGATCCAGCGGGCGCCTCCACGCTCCGGTAGTACACCGTGCATGCCGAATGCTATATTAAGCCCATGCTTGGCAACGACCGGAAGCTGTCGAAGCTCAACAAGGCGCACGTCGTTGACTTCAAAGATGAGCTAATATAATAGACCTCGCAGGCCAACGCCGTCAAGGTGCTCGCAAGCCTCAAGGCGCGCCATCGGACGGGCATTCGCAAGCCAGAGGTTGCGTAGATCAAGGCGATCCCGTCTAGGCTGGACGAGCTGGGGAACCAGCGGGATGCGACCAACACAAAGACATGGCAGCGCTGGCGAGCTCTGTTCGCCACCACTATTTATTCGGGCCTAAGAGCCTCGGGGCTGTACGGCCTGCCGTGAGAGACAGTCGACCTGGAGGCGGGTAAACTCAAGCTCACTCAGCGGGCCGACGAGAACGTCGTGATTGACAGGACGGTCAGATTTCCCGTGTCCCTGGTAAGCATCCTGCGGGTCTGGAAGATGGAGCTTTTTTCAGGCTCTATAAGTTCTCGCCGTTGAGCAGCTCGTCCCGGAGCTTACCGGTGAATGACTCGTTGTAGCCATTCTCCCATGCGGAACACGCTCCTGTCGTGGGTCCGAGCCTGGACAAGGTCGTGGCCCAGACGTGGTGATGCCAACCGGGCCGTAGCCGGATGCAGAATCCATCATTCAGCCACAGCCGGGCCCGCTTGGACTGCCTCCGGGGATCC
>DATIPO010000118.1:0-1612 GCA_035471925.1 Acidobacteriota bacterium | reverse complement strand
GGTGCGCCTCTATCTGGACATCCTCAGCGCCGTCCGCATCGGTCCTGAGCGCTTCGCCATCCGCCGCTTGCTGCGGCCCAGGAAAGGAAATGTCATGCTCTCGAATCTCAAGCAAGACCTCAGTTACAGCCTGCGGCGGCTGATCAAGAGTCCCGGATTCGCCTTGGTTTGCGTACTCACCCTGGCCCTGGGAATCGGCGCCAATACCGCCATGTTCAGCGTCATCAACGGCGTCCTGCTGGAACCGCTTCCCTACCCCGAGCCCGACCGGCTGGTCCGCATTCACACCAAGTGGAACAACTTCGGCTATGGATCGATCAACGAGCTGGAGTATCTCGACATTCTGGAAGGGACCGATGTTTTTCAGGACTTAGTGCTCTACGACCTGAATGCCGTCAACATGGTCCAGGGTTCAGGGCCCCCGGAACGCGTACTGGCGGCGCGCATCACTCCCAGCCTCTTCTCGGCCCTGGGCTTGAGCGCCCTGAAAGGACGCAATCTGCAGCCGGGAGAGGAAACCGTGCCTCACCACCGCGTCCTGCTGCTCAGCGAAGGACTCTGGAAGCGGCGCTTCGGCGGCGACGAAACGATCATCGGCAAGTCGCTGGAGATCTCCGGCCAGTCCTTCGAAGTCATCGGAATCATGCCGCCAGTCGACTATCCGTTGCGCGAAATCGAGCTTTGGGGGGGCTTCGGGATCGATCCTGAGAACCCGCCCCACCGGGGAGCCCATTCGTCGGACCTGCTGGGCCGCCTCAAGCCAGGAGTCTCTTTGAAAAAGGCCCATTCCCAGCTCGATTCGCTGGCAGCGAGGCTTCGCGAGGAATACCCCCAGCAGTATCCCGAGGCCAGCCAATTCACCTTCTTCGCCGAACCTCTTTCGGAAGCCTATACCGGATCGGTCAGACCGGCCCTGCTCATCCTCATGGGAGCTGTGGGCTTGGTGCTCTTGATCGCCTGCGCCAACGTGGCCGGACTTCTGCTGGCCCGCATCAACGCACGCCAGCGGGAAATCGCCATCCGCAAAGCCCTGGGCGCAAGCGCCGGACGATTGGTCGGACAAGCGCTCTGGGAAACCCTATTGCTCAGCCTGATGGGGGGATTGGGAGCTTTGGCCGTGGCCCAAGCCAGTTTCTTGACCCTGGAGCGCTTCTATCCCTCCAGCCTCCCCCGGATGGAAGAGGTGGGGCTGGACTGGACGGTGGCTATCTTCACCCTGGGACTGATCGTTCTGACCACGTTGGCAGCGGGGTTGATCCCGGCGCTGCGCATGACCCGCTCAGGCTCGCGGGTCAACTTGGGCGAGCGCGGCGGACAGGAGGAGGGATTCCGTCAGCGCGTCCGCAGGGTGCTGGTGGTCAAGGAAGTGGCTTTGGCCACAATCCTCCTGCTGGGAGCCGGACTCCTGATCCGCAGCTTCCAGCACCTGATGGAAGTCGATCCTGGCTTTGAGGCCGAGAATCTGCTGACCGCCCGGGTCAGCCTGCCGCCCGACCGGTATCAGGGCGGACAAAGCCGCATGCAGTTCTACCACCAATTGCTGGACGATCTGCAGGCCCGGCCGGCAGTTCTCTCTGCCGGCGTCGTCAATCTCGTCCCCATGTCAGGCAAT
>DATIPO010000117.1:0-49083 GCA_035471925.1 Acidobacteriota bacterium | reverse complement strand
CTGGGTCTGGCTCGCCCTCAGCGGTCACTTGACTTTCAAGGCTCATCAAGCGGTGCTGGAGGAGACCTCTTGGAAGGCTTCACGGCCCCGCCGGAAGGCCTCCTCGTTGAGAGGTACCATGGCGCAGTCCGACTTGAGCGCCGAGCGGATGGCATAGAAGAAGGTGTCCTCGGGGAAGAGATCGCAGGCTGCCTGCAGGGCTCCCAAAGCCACGATGTTCTTGACCAGCACGCGTCCCAGCCCGAAGGCGATCTGAGTGAAGGGGACTCCGAATGCTCTCACCTCCTGAGAGAAGGCGGGCGGCTTCTTGATGGTGGAGCTGTCGTAGACAATGGTCCCGCCGGCCACCACCTGGGGGCCGAACTTGGCCAGACTGGGCGCATTGAAAGCCACTAGCAGGTGGGGATGGGGGCAGGAGGGCGAGAGCACCTCATCGGGCGCGATGTGGACGTCCGCATAGGAAGTTCCACCCCGCGATTCGGGTCCGTAGCTGGGGATGTGGGTGGAATCGAATCCTTCATTGATGGCGGCTCGGGAGAGCAGCAGTGCCGCCGTCTGGGCCCCGTCGCCGCCGGCGCCGGCCAGCTTGACGGCGATGTCGTGAGGGTCGATATGGGCGGGAAAACGTCCCCCGGCGAAGCGGGGCGCGTCCTCGGCGGCGGCTCCGATCACTTCCAGCACTTTGCGGCTGTCGAAGGCCGGCTCCGGAAAGTCGAAGTCGTCCTCGGGCAGCAAGTCCTTCTTGACGCCCAAGGGATAGACGGGCAGCATTTTCTCCTTCACCCACTCCTCGGCTTCGCGGGGCGTCTGCTTGAGATGGGTGGGGCATTCAGAGAGCACTTCCACCAAGGCGAATCCCTTGTTCTCGGTTTGCAGGCGGATGGCCTTCTTGACGGCCCTCTTGGCTTGGTAGCGTCGTTTGTTGTCGAAAAGGGCCACCCGCTCGACGTAGACGGGGCCGTCCAACTGAGCGATCATCTCGGCCACTTTAAGGGGCTGGCCCATGCTGCGGCCGCGGCCTTGGGGAGAGGTGGTGGTCCATTGGCCCATAAGGGTAGTGGGGGCCATTTGTCCCCCCGTCATGCCGTAGATGGCGTTGTTGATGAAGATGACGGTGATGGGGAGTCCCACCTGGGCCGCCTGGATGATCTCGGCCAGTCCGATGGAGGCCAGGTCGCCGTCTCCCTGGTAGGCGATGACGGTGGCCTTGGGATTGGCCAGCTTGTGGCCCAGGGCCACCGCCGGAGCGCGTCCGTGAGCAGCCTGGGTGTTGCCGACGTCGAGGTAGTAGTAGAGGAAAACGGCGCATCCCACCGGCGAAACGAGGACGGTGTCGTCCTGGATCCCCAGTTCGTCGATGGCTTCAGCCAAGTACTTGTGCATCAGGCCGTGTCCGCAGCCAGGGCAGTAGTGGGTGGAGTGGCCCTTGAGGCCTTCGCCGTGGGCGTGGCGGGAGAATTGGTCGTAGAAAGCCGTGACGCTCATGATGCCTTGACCTCCTGTTGCAGGACGGCGGAGACGATCTCCGCCTGTTGGGGCAGCACTCCGCCGTAGCGGCGCACGTGCTCCAGCGGTGGATGGTCCTTGAGGCCAGCTCGGGCCAGTGCCAGCATCAATTCGTCCTGGAGCTGCCCGTTGCCGGCCTCCACCACAACCAACCGGCGCAGGTTGGGAAGCAGCGGCTTAATCAGGGCGGTAGGGAAGGGCCACAGGGTGACGGGGCGGAAAAGGCCCGCTTTGACCCCTTGTCGGCGCAGCGTCTCCACGGCGCCTTTGGACAGCCGCGCCGGCGTGTTGCAGGCCACCAGCAGCACCTCCGCGTCGTCGCAGCGGAAGCACTCGGCGCGTTGCTCGGCTTGGGTCATGGCCTGGTACTTCTCGATCAGGTGCAGGTTGTGGGCCTCCAAGTCGGACTCGCCCAGCACGATGGAGCAGATCAGGTTTCCGCGGTGATCACGGTCTCCCCACACCGCCCAGGAGGGGCGTCCCGGACGACGCAGGTTTCGGGGCAGCCTGACTTTGCCGGTGATCTGACCCAGATAGCCGTCGCCCAGAACGATGACCGGGTTGCGGTACTTGAAGGTCAACTCGAAGGCCAGCATGGTCAGATCGAGCATTTCTTGGGGAGTCGAAGGAGCCAGCACCAGGGCTTGGGTGTTTCCGTGTCCCAGGCCGCGGCAGGCCAGCTTGATGTCGGCTTGCTCGGGAGCGATGTTTCCCAATCCGGGGCCTCCCCGCATCACGTTGACGAAAACGCCCGGAACCTCGGCCCCGATCATGTAGGAAATGCCCTCCAGCATGAGGCTGAAGCCGGGAGAGGAGGTAAAGGTCATGCAGGGGAGTCCGGCCCCGCCCGTTCCGTACATCATGTTGACGGTGGCCACTTCGCTGACGGCTTGAAAGTAGACGCCGTCCAACAGCGGCAGCAGCTTGGCCATCAACTCCGATCCCTCGGTGGAAGGTGTGATGGGGTAGCCGAAGAAATGGCGGCATCCCGCCAGCAGGGCGCCGATGGCCGAGGCGTAAGTCCCTTTGATGACCAGGGGCTGGACTTGGCGCAGCTTAAGCAACTGATCGGGGATGGACTCCGATGGCCGAGGGGGACGTGTGCGGGGGCCGAAGAGCTTCTCAGGATCCTGAAGCTCGTAGTCGGCCTTGCCTTCCTCATAAGAGAGGCCTGTCTCCTCGCGCAGTCCATAGGGTTCGGGACAGGCTGTAATGCACAGTCCGCAGCCGTTGCAGCGTTCAAGGTCAAGCTGGACCGGAATGAATCCGCTGCGGGGATCGATTTCGTCCGCGAAAGAGATGCAGCCCTTGGGACAGGAATCGATGCAGCGTCCGCAGCCTTTGCAGTAATCGGCCAGCAGAAAGGGTTTAGGTCGTTCTTTCTTGACTCTGGAGCGGGTGGGCATCGCTGACCTCCAGGTGAGCGTTGCGAAAAAGACGCACAACACGCCGGGCCCTGTCGACCCGCTCAAATCAGGAGCAAGCGGGATGCCACAGCCGGACGAGAGCCTCCCAGCAGCGAATGATGCTCCAAGAGAGCACCAGATAAGACAAAAAGCGTTCCCAGGAGGCATGGGCCGCGCGGTGCGATTGTTGGCGCGGAAGCGTCAATCGCCGCACATCGAGGCTTTTCCCCCAGGCGGACGGCACCGATTGCCCGTGTCTGGGAACGCACTCTGCTCAGCGGGGCGGTTTGGCAGGTCCTTTCTGGCCCTTGATCCACTCCAAGAAAGGATCTTCAGGGTCGACCAAGTAGGGGATGGAGAAACGGCGCCGTGAGTCGCCGATGGTCATCACCAGAGTGACCTGGTCCGAATCGGAAGGCTCAGCGGCGTCCCTCTGATCGGAGGCATTATCATCCTCCGGGGAGGGGCCTTTCCAATACAGGGCGATGCGGGCGCTGGTGCGGGCCGGGACGGTGCGCTCCCTCGGCATCTTGACCTCGATCAGCTTGGGATCGGCTTCCAGGGCGGTGATTTCCACCTCTTGGCGGAGGCCGTTGCGGATGACGACGACGCCCGGCTGGTCGGAACCGGTGCGGAATTTCAGGGTCTGGGGAAAAACCTCCAGCTCCTCAGGCCAGTCGGCGGACCGGCGCAGGGCTTGGTAGGCCGCCTGGCGTTGCTCCTGCAGCGAGAGGACGCGGACCTTCCAGCCGTCCTCCGTCCGCTGCCAGGTCTCCCGGATCTTGGAGGGCGCCAGTCCTCCTGTCGGCTGGAGGCTCTTGAAGGCGGTGGTGACCCGATAGCGATCGGCATCGATCTCCTGGTACTCCTCAACTCGCCAATCCCGCAAGGCGGGTTCGTTGCGCTTGAGAAAGGCGTTGAGGGTCTGGGGATGGACATGCTCGAGGGCCCGGGCCTTGTCGCCTTCAGCCAAGCCCGTCCAGTAGGATTCCACGGCTTCTTTCAGGTCGGCGGGAGGCTGCGGCGGATCCTGCCCCTTGGAAGTCCCGGGGGAAGGGAGGACGGCCAGGATCAGAATGAGTGAGAGGACGGTCCTCATGTGGAGTCCGAAAGGCGGCTGGTCCGTCTCTCCGCGCGTCACCAGAAGGCCTGCGGTAGAGCGGATCAGCCGCCTCTTGAGTTTCGTTTTTCAGCCGACGGAATCATTGCCCGCCGTCCAGGCTCACCGGCAGTCCTCCGCCCGCCGGCTCCATCAGGAAGGCCTGTGAGGCTCCGGCCAGAGGAAAGCTGTTGAAATAGGTTCCGCCGACCGCGTCAAAATCGGCGATGACCCAAGCATATCCCGCGAAATCACGGTCCGCGGGAACGCGGTCAGGGTGGAGTGCCGTCAGGATCTCGCTCAACTGTACGGTCCACGTTCCGCCCGGTGAAAGCGTCCCGTCCGGGTTCAGACCCGCTCCCACATCGGGATGTTCGGCCGTGCTGAACATGTAAACCGTGCCGATGCTGTTGAAGAGGTAGAGCGTGATGGCCCCGCTTTCGTCGCCTCCGGTGGGAAATCCTTCTCCCACCGGCGCGCCCAGGAGATTGCTGACGGAGAGCGAAGATCCCGCGGCGGTGCCGTCGTCAATGGAAGCCACGAAGGTCGCCAGCACTGCCGACTGGCTGGTTGTACCAGCAACGCCAAAGAGACTGATTTCGGCCTCCTGGGCCATCAAGTTGGCGCCGGATGCAATCATCAAAACCACACCCACTATGAAAACTACCCTTGCTTTGCTCATGGACTTTCCCTCCTTACTGTTGCTGCATTGCGCATTGGTGTCGACTTGAATGCTTGCATCCTGAACGCTAACGCCCTCCTAACGCTGTTGGCCAGCCAACAAGATGTTGAACAGCCTTCAAGCGGAGGCCGGACCCTTCAAGCATTAACCTGTCTCCAAGAAACGATCACTTTCTAACACGTAAACACACGTGAATCAAGGGTCTGCGGTAACTGCCGCAAACCTAGGCTTGATGAAGGTTTCACCGATCTTTTGCTAAGGCGAATCAAGTTAACAGAATAATCAAGAAATTTCCTATAAGCCAGCCCAAAAATTTCGTGTACATCCAGGATTGGCTGTGGTATACACGGTCGATAATTAGCAGCCACTTTGAGGGAAAGAGGTAGCCACCCATTGAGGGAAATCAGAGGTCGACGCTACCCAGGCCGCTGCTGGTGACCGTTTTGTTCGTTTCTGGGTCTCAGCAGTTTCCTGTGGCCGCTCGCGGAGGTATTGCCGCCGCAATTTGTGTGATGCCGCTGGAGGAGATGTCTCGCCGCGTGAGCGAAAAAGGACGCCACCGGCATCAAACGCAGGTTCAAACGGAAGAAGGAGCGCATGAACAGAACGGAAATCCAAACCCTAGGGAGAGCCCCGTCTCGTTGGCAGATACAAGCCGCGCGGATCCTCGTAGCGGCTGTGATTTCTCTGGGCGTTGTGTCCTGGGAATATCTGCTCAACACCATCCTCAATCCTGAGGTGAACTGGAATTTATTCGGTGTGGCCGCCCACATGGGCATTGATCTTTTGCTGGTGCTGCCGGTGGTGGCTGCTGCCCTGGCTGGCGGACTGCTGCTTTCCAGCCGCCTGGGAATGAACAGAAGCTGCCGCGCCGGCTTTTTCGGCACCGCGGCCGTGGTGACATTGTTGCTGGTGGCTTTGATGCTGCCTGTTACCAGCAGCCGCGACATGCTTCACGAGTGGGCCGGACAGACCTATGGGCTTTCCATGGCCGAGGTGCAGACGACGGTCGTTACGTCGGAACTGACGGTTCAGGAAGCCACTCAGCTCTGCTCTTTTGGTTCGGTTAGGAATCCCAGCTTGGCGCGCGACGGCTATCAAGACTGGGCGGTCAGCTTTGCAGGCCGCTTGGTTTCCGGCCTCGAACACACCCTGATTCAACTGGTGGCTTTTCTGCCCCTGCTGCTGGCCGGACTCTTCGTCACGAGCCGCAAACAGCGCCGCGCCTGGCAGGCCCTGCCGGGACGCGGTCTGGCACCCGTCCGCATGCTGCTGCGGGCCGGAGCCGTGGCGGCCGCCTTGCTGCTGTCGATGTTCCTCATCAACGGCTTGCAGGATCAGGGCGCCGAGGTTTCGGCCGCTCAAGCCGGTCCGGCTGACTCTTGTGAGGCGGGCGGTCCGGTCAAGGTGTACGACGTCTCGGCCATCGACGTTACGATGACCCTGAATGCTTGGGGAGACCACGTCGAGAATGCCCACATGTATGCTCTCAACGCCAACATTCCGGGCATCCGGGCCTTCGAGGCGGCCCTGGAGGCCGACCGGGCCTTGCCCGAGGGGCCGGGAGTGGCCCGTGTCAGCCCCGGGCTGCGCAAGGATCCCATTCAGCCCCTGGTCATCCGCGCCAACATGGGCGACTGTCTGCGCATCAATTTCACCAATGCGCTGGCCACCCGCGAGGCGGCCTCCATGCACATCCTGGGCTTGCCCCACCGGGTCGACAGCGCCGGCAGCGCGGTCGGAAACAACCCCGACACGATGGCTGATCCCGGTGAAACGCTCACCTACGAAATCCCCATTCCCGACGACGCCAACGCCGAGCGCGCCTACTACTTTCACGACCATGGCGCCGGACGCCGCCGCCAGAACATGGGGCTGTTCGGAGCCGTGGTGGTCGAACCCCGCGGAGCCACCTATCTCGACGTCGAGACGGGCCGGCCGCTGGACACTCTGACCGGCAGCAATTGGGAAGCCATCATCGTCGATCCCAACATGGACAATCGAGCTGACGGCAAGAGCTTCCGCGAATTCGTCATCTTCTACCACGAGATCGGCAACGAAGCTTTCACCGACATCCGCGACAGCCAGAACTTCAAGGTTCCCCTGGTGGACGATTTGGCTGGCGTCTACCGTCCGGCTGCCCGGGCTCTCAACTACCGCTCCGAGCCATTCCGCAACCGCATCGCTTTCGATGAGGACGTCAACGGGCCCTTGGCCGGCAACGGCAAGGCGCTGGGTTACGCTTCCTATCCCTTCGCTGATCCGGCTACGCCCATCCCCCGCTCTTACGTGGGAGAAGGCGTCAAGACGCGGCTGCTGCACGGCGGTTCCGAGGTCTTCCACGTCCATCACCTGCACGGCGGAGGCGACCGCTGGCGGCGCAATCCCAACGCTGATCCCAACAACGACTTCTGGAAGGGCCTGACCAAGGTGCCCGACCAGAATCTGACTTCCATCCATCTCGATTCCCAATCCATCGGTCCCGGCACCAGCTACAACTTGGAGCATGAGTGCGGAGCCGGCGGCTGCCAGCAGGGTGTGGGCGAATTCCTCTATCACTGCCACATCGGACACCACTACATCTCCGGCATGTGGAGTTTCTGGAGGGTCTTCGGCACCATCCAGACCGAGGAGACCAACATTCACGGCAACCCGCTGGCGGTGGTGCCCGGACTCTTCCAGTCCGACAATCCCTTCAGCGACACCGAAGCGCCTTCCAACACGGTGCCCGAGATGGGCGTCTCGGCGGGCGAGTTGATCGGCCTGACGGTGGACGATGGAAGAGTCATCGTAGCCGACGACGCCGTCAGCGATCCTGACGCCGAGATCGGCGTGCTGGAATGGGTGGCTCAGCAGTTGCCGCCTCCCGGCGAGCGTATCGATGCGCTGGACGCCACGGTCTGGGACTGGACCTTCGACGGCGTCGGCGCCAGTCTGCGCATTCTGGGCGAACCCGATGAAGAGATGCCCTTCCCGGGCTGGGTCTCGGACATGCCGGGCGAACGTCCCGAGGTGCTCTTCAATCCCAAGAACGGCCGTTATACCTGGCCGCTTTTCCGACCCCAGGCGGCGGCCCGTCCGCCTTTCACGGCGCGCCACACCGGAGCGCCTTGGCTGGGCGAGCAGATGAAGGAGGGGCGCATCGACGGACTGTGCGCCAACAACGGCGTGCATCCGGCAGTAGACGTCGGAGCCGCGGCCGTCAAGCGCTTCTATCCGGTCAGCGCCATCACCCTGCCGATTCAGGTAGCGCCTGACAGAGCCGATCCCGACGGGCAGATCTTCCTGCTCAACGAGATTGAAGATGACGTCCGGGAGGGTCGGCGTCCGGCTGAACCGCTGGCCATCCGTTCCAACGTGGGCGACTGCGTGGAGATTCTCTTCACCAACAAGATCCCCGACGGACCGCTCAACAAGAACTTCTCCAAGGTCAATATCCACAGCCACTTCGTGCAGTTCGACACCCAGGCTTCGGACGGCGTGATCACGGGCTTCTCCTATGAGCAGTCAGTGCGCCCCATCGAAAGCGAGGGACGCCACCTGACCAGTCCCGCGGGTCCCGGATCAAGCGTGCTGTTGGTCAACCACACCGACCGCTTGCGTACCGGCATCTGGCTGGGAATCGGTTTGGGCAAAGGCACTTGCGGCAACAACCAACAGGGACAGCCGGTGCCCTGCACCGAGATTCGCCGCATCGTGGACATTCCCGACTCCAACACCATTGTGCTCGATCAGCCTCTGGTCCATCCTCACAACCTGGATGAAGCAGTGGGCGTCGAGTTCGTGCGCTATCACTGGTATTCGGACGTTGACTTCGGCACCGTCTTCTTCCACACGCACGTGGAGTTCAAGGACTGGGATCATGGTCTTTTCGGCGCTCATATCGTGGAGCCCAAGGGATCGAGCTATCACGATCCCCAGACTGGGCAGGAACTGCGCCAAGGCACGCTGGTGGATGTTCGGATTGATCCGGCGGCGGGCGGAGAGCCGGCCGGCGACGATGCCCGCGGATCCTTCCGCGAGTTCATGCTCTTCCTGCACAACAACAGCCCCGCCGAGGGCCGCTTTACCCAGGGCGGCGGAACCATCAACCTGAGATCTGAACCCTGGAGGCTGCGCGACAGCGCCGATCCGGCCTACCGCTTCTCCTCGGTCATGTACGGCGATCCCCACACCCAGGAGATCCAAGCCTATCTCGGAGATCCGGTGGTGGTGCGGGGAATGGGTTTGGTTGAGCGCGTGGGCGGCGTCCGCTTCACCGGGCACCGCTTCAACATCGAGCGCTACACCGATCGGTCCGACACCCGCGACACAACCTACATCGGCATCTCGGAACGCTTCGACTTCGCCTTGGAAGGCGGAGCCGGCGGACCTGGCGGATTCCCCGGAGACTATCTCTACTACTCGACCTTGGGCAGGGACTTCGAGTCCGGCGCCTGGGGCCTTTTGAGAGTCTTCGACAAGCGCCAGGGCGGGCTGCAGCCGCTGCCCGACCGGGGAGCGCCCAATATTCCGGGACCGGGATTCCCGCGTCAGAACTTCACCGGAGAGGCGCCTCAGGCTTCGCGCGGGCCGGGTAATCCCTGTCCTGCACAGACGCCTCTGAGAACCTATAAGGTGACGATCACCGACGCCGAGATCATCTACAACGACTTCACTATTCCGGACTTCACCGGTACGGTGTTCCGTCCGCGTGAAATCGAGAGTGACTCGGCCCGCACGCCGCTGGTCTTGCGCGCCAATGCCGGCGACTGCGTGCAGGTGGTCCTGAGAAATGAAACCGACCGGCGGGCCGGCTTCTCGTTAGGCGAGTTGCTCTTCCGTCCTCAGCAGTCCTACGGGTCTGCCGTCGGCTTCAACCAAGATTCCACCGTGGCTCCGGGACGCGAGAGGACTTACAAGTTCTACGCTGACCGCGAGCTCGGCACGACCATGGCCCTCAACTTCGGCGATATCGATTCCGCTGCCCGAGGCGCCTTCGCGGCGCTGGTGGTCGAACCCCGGGGCAGCCAGTACTTCCGGCCAGGGACCGATGAACCCCTGCCGCAAGGAGGCATCGGCATCCAAGCTGACGTGGTCACGCCTGACTCGCATTTCCGCGAGTTCGTGGCCCTGTTCAACGACAATGAGCTGCAGCTTGGACAGAACGCCATGCCCTACCCTGTACTGCCGGCGTCCTTTACCGGCATCAATTACTCCAGTGAGCCCCTGCGCCTGCGGGACATCTTCCTGGCTCCGGCCGACGTTTTCAGGTCGGACTTGTGGGGAGATCCGCGTCACGTCGTGACGGTTCCCGCGGGAACGCCGCTGGTCTACCGTGTTGCACAACCCTGGGGCAACCAGGTGCATGTCCCTGCTCTGGAAGGCCATCGCTGGTTCCTAGAACCGCGCATGGACGGATCCGAGCAGGTGTTTGACGACGTCTTGGCACCGGGCATGAGCCTTGACCTGATCTTCGTCGGAGGTGCCGGCGGAGATATCGCGGCACCGGGAGATTATCTCTTCCTGGACCGCCGCCAGCCCTTCCTGGAAGCCGGACTGTGGAACATTCTCCGTGTCACGGAGGATGCTTTCGCGGCCCGCAGCCGGGATTCGGTGGTGGTCATGGACACCCGGACCGACCGTGTCTCTCCGGCTGAAGTCGGCGGAGACGTGGCCCGCGCGAATCGTTCGACGGCCTTCGAAGTCGAGGGAGTGGTCGGCATCCTTCCGGCCGGCGACACCGTCGACAAGGTCCAACTTTACTCTGGAGCCGCCGTCAACGGCGTCTGCTTGGGATCCTATCTCGGCGACGCCGAGGTCGATCCGGGCTCCGGGCGCTTCCGCTTCCGCAAGGCCATGCGCCAGCTTCCTGACGATGTCTGCGTGCAGTCTGTCGGAGGAGGCTTGAGGACCGTCAAGGTCGGCCGTTAGAGGCCAATGACTGCATCGGTCCGGGCGCCGGCTCCGTATCGGCGCCCGGACTTCAATTTCCAGGAGACTCGATTCATCGATACACGGAGAAAGCGAGAAACAAACCCATGAGTGGCAACAAATCAAGTCAGCGACGCTCGGTCGGTTATCTCTGGGCTTTAGGGGCGATCATGGTAGCCGTGGCGGCCTTATTGATCGGAGCCCTGCCGGCTCAACAAGGTGATCCCACGGTTCCCATAGACTTCAACAACCCCGGAATCCTCGAACCCGTCACATCGGCTCTGCAGGGACGGGACGTGCGCGTTCCCAACACTGATCAGTCCATCGACGGCACGGGTCAGGACGCCATCGAAGGCGAAGTGGTTTTTCGGGATGCCTTTGCCGGCCAAGCCACCAGCCTTTTGGGGCATGCGATCGAGCGGGTCTCCAGCCCCAACGCGGACATGCGGCGGGCTTTGAGGCGCATTTTCTTCGCCTCCCGCCAAGAAGACACTGAGACCATGGAGCAGCAGGCGGCCGAACTCAAGTCGATTCTCTTCGGCACCACTGAGGGCCGCATCTACGACGGCTTCTCCATGCTCAACTACAACCGCTGGCTGACCCCTGAAATCGTCGGTCCCGAGCACTTCCCGCCCGACGCCATGGCCGGGGAGTACAAGATGAAGCTGGCTGTCGACACGGGACGGACTTTCACCAGTCCCTTTGACGGCGAGGAGCGCCGCATCTGGGAAGCCGACATCAGTCTGCTCTACTACGACGGCCAGATCGATTCCGACACTTTTTTCGTACGCTTCCCCTTCGGTCACCATCCTGACGACGTGCTCCACGTCAACTACCACATCTACTCCCTGGTGGAGGAGGACTTTTCGCCTACTCTGGTGATGCTTGACCGGCGCGAGAGCTCGCGCACCGTTCAGTTTCCCTTCAAGGGTTTCGATGCCGTTTGGGTAGCTTTCTTCCCGGGGCAAGTCGTTGACCTGACCGTTAAGTATCCGCCCGTGCGTATGATCCGCGGCGTTTATGACTGGGGCTGGCGCGTGCATCCGCCCCGCATCCAGTTCATGCAGCCCATTTACGAGATCCAGAACGCCCATACGGGCGAAATCGAACTCGATCCCCAAGGCATCAGCTTCGCAACGCGCAACCGGGAGGATCTGACCTTGGACGCCATCGGCGAGGCGGCTCCCGAGATGAAGATGCTGCGGGTGGTGGAAGCCATCGAGTCGGGCGCCTCGCCCCAGGACGTCGAAGCCATGATCATGGACCGCGACGTCGAACCCCGGGGCACTTGGTTCGCTTGGGCTGACCTGGCCACCTTCCAGACTCAGCTTCCGCCCGAGGCCTGGGAAATCGTCACCCAGGAAGACGGACTGCGGCGCGGCGAGTTCGGCCAACTTCAGATGATCAGCGTCTTTCTCAACAACGAGATGTACGGAGCGGGCCCCTTCCTCAACGAAATCAAGACCTGGCAGCAGGGCGAGTTGTTCAAGATCAAGCTGATCAACATGGACAACCACACCCACTACTTCCGCAACGTCGACTTCGGTTCCCGTCTCAACAACGACATCCTGAAGTGCTGCGGCGGGGGCCTGACCAGCTTCGAGGTCATGAACTTCGCCCCCAGCTATGGCGCTCCCAAAGTGGCCGAAGTGCAGTGGCGCGCCGGGTGGGGCTTCCGTCCCCATTACGACGTCCTTCAACAGCAAGAGGTGTTCGCCCGAGGACAGGACCGTGCCAAACTGTCTCCTTTCAAGGGAGGTTTTGACGGCACCTTCTTCGGTTACCGCTACAGTGACGAGGCCCGCGGCGGCGACTTCCGCTTCAATCCGCCGCCTTTCATCATTCGCGAGGTTGAAGAGCCAGCCCCCTTTCCGCTGCGGGATTCCGACGGTGAGCCCGGGCTGCTGGTCGGCCAGCGTACTGAAGGCTACGGAACCGCCCAAGCCTGTCCCCAGGATCCCTTCCCGGGCTTTTGCATCAACGATTGGGCTCAGTTCAACCCCCACGGGACTCTGAACTTCCCGCCCCCGCCGCTGCAGGGCCAGCCGGTTCTGCCGCCTGACGTGGGCAAGTTCCCCGACGACATTTATCCCAACGAACCGGTTGAACTGCGCTTCCCGCCCTTCCTGCGCAACCCGGCTCAAGGCGATGCGGAAGCAGGCGACATCATTCCGCCCACCGGCGCATGGAGGCCTTTCCTGTGGATTAATCCCAACAACGGGACCCTCTATATCGATCCTGATGATCCCAGCAAGGGCCATTGGGCCGACCTGACCATGAGCCACGGCGCTCCGGTCTTTGCCCACGGCACGCTCAACGCCAGCATCGAACTGCCGCGTGCTTCGGGACAGGTTTTCTACCAGTTTGACGACCTGTTCCACGACAACTCCATCTTCTCGCCTCACCCGGTGGCCACCTCCACGGGTTCCATTGTCGACATCCCCGACGCCATTGCGGCGCTCAGCGGAGCCCTCAACGGACTCAATCTGCGCATCACCGGCGAACTGGCGAAGTACCCGGGCAACGACGCCTTCGCGCCCTATGTCTCGGTTTTCGAGGGAGCGGCCGGCGGCGGCGGATGCAGCGGCAACCTGCTGCAGGTGGTTGAAGTCAACCAAGCTACCGGCGGCTTCAGCTTCCAGGCTCAGGACACTGGCGTCTCTTCGGGAGACACCGTCTGCGTCCAGACCGTGATCGGCGCCTTTGCGGAGGTCACCGTCAACTGAGGCTGCGGCCACGCAGTCAGTCTTATCAGCGCCGGCGGACCTCTTCGGGCCGTCGGCGCTTTTGTCTTATACTCGTTGGGACCTAAGGTGAGAGAGAAAGCAAGATTGTTCAAGAGAATAGCCATATTGTCGGGCTTGCTGTGCCTGTCGGCGGCACTTGCGGGTGCCGGCGAAGCCCGCAACGGCCTGGGCTGGTACGGTGAGCCGCTTCCCCAGGGCTTGGAGAAAGCCTCCAAGGAAGGCGAGTACATCTGGGAGAAAGACGGCTCCGTGATGGTCTACGTCCCAGCCGGCTGGTTTCCCATGGGCAGTGAGGACATCACCCAGAACGAGAAGCCCGTCCACGATGTCTACCTGGACGCCTACTACATCGACAAGTATGAGGTGTCGTGGCGCCAGTGGAAGCTGTCCGGTCTTCCCTATGCCGACTATCAGTTCGCCCGAGTGCGTTATCCCGAAGCTCCGGACTGGGGCATTCTCGACGACCACCCGGTGATGAGCGTCAACTGGGAGTTTGCCCGCAAGTACGTGGAGTGGGCGGGCAAACGGCTCCCCAGCGAAGCTGAATGGGAGAAGGCCGCCCGCGGAACCGACGGACGCCGCTTTCCCTGGGGCGACAGCGAGGTCACCTTTGAGAAGGCCCTCTGGATGGACCATCCCATGGCCAAAGCAAAGGCCGCCCCCGTGGACTGCTGCCGGGAAGGAGCCTCTCCTTACGGCGCCCTCAACATGGCCGGCAACGTCTACGAATGGTGCCAGGACTATTTTTCCGCCGACTACTATGCCCGTTCGCCCAAGAAGAATCCGCTGAACCAAGAGCCCGGCAAGTACCGTGTCCTGCGGGGAGGGGCATTCGTCCTTGAAAAGGAGGACCTGCGGAGCGCGCTGCGCTACCGTCTGCGCGAGAAGGACCGTGCCCCCTACATCGGATTCCGCGCCGTGGTTTCGGCGCCCTCTCCGGGCCGGTGATTTGCGGCTAACAGCGATTGACGAGGAGAACAACGTGAAGCATTTTCCGACGCTTGGCAGAACGGCCTCCGTTCTGCTGTTGATGATCTTGGCGGCCGCCGCGGGCTGCAGCCGGGCCGATCAATTCCAGGGAAACCTGCTGGAAGAACCTAAGGAACCCCAACTGACAGGGACCAATTGGAATGGCGAGCCTTTCCAGCTTTCCCAGTTGGAAGGCAAAGTCAGCGTCGTCTTTTTCGGCTACACCTCTTGCCCCGACATCTGTCCCTATACCCTGGTGGACATGAAAAAGCTCAAGGGCCAACTCGGTGCTGAGGCAAAGGATGTCGAAGTGGTTTTCGTCTCCGTCGATCCCCACCGCGACACGGTGGAGAAGCTGGCCAACTACGTGCCCAGGTTCGACGACAGCTTTTACGGCATCCGTTTGGACAACCGCCAATTGGAAGAGGCCCGCGAGTCCTTCGATCTGGTGGTCCAATACGGGCAACCCAAGGACGGCCCAGGTACCGACAGCTTTTACTATGTCGACCACACCAGTTCCTTCTTCCTGATCGGCAAGGACGGGATGCTGCGGGTGGTCCTGCCGCCCAACGCCGGCATCGAAATGCTGAAGACCGATATCCGCCAGCTCTTAAACGGTTAGCAGGAGATCGTTGACCATGTCCAAAGGGAAAAGAAGCAAGAAGCAACTCAGCCGTGGCGCCCGCCGCCGCCGCGAGGAGGCCCACAACAAGGCCCGCCGCCAGGTCCTGGACTGGTGGACTCAGCCCTCGGTGCTGCTCTTCGCCGCTGTCCTTGCCTTGGCGCTGGTGGGGGCCGGCATCGTGGTGCGGGACATCGTTCACATTCCCGTCCGCGCCGCAACCTTGGACGGGCTCTCAATGGAGATGATCGAGGCCCGCTGGCTGCTCGATCAGATGGATCACGGAGAGAACTTCCAAAAGCCCTCCACCATGATGCCCGACATGCCCGAATGGGGTAAGCAGCGCGTCAGCTTGGACCTGATGTTCTACAACGAGTCCGAGTCAGTTCAGGAATTCAGGGCCGAGGAGTTCTTCATGGTGCCTGAATTGGGCAGCGAGGTGCCCCCCATGGGCGCTCAGACGGCTCATGCCAAGCTCCAGCCGGGACAGTCCCTCAACACCGTCATCCACTTCGATTTCGACACCACCGAGCCCCACGGCAAGCTCAGAGTGGCTTGGAGGCGCGGCGGCGACTCGGTCTTCTTGCCGATACCCGAGCCCGCGGAGCATTATCACCTGCGTCCACGGGGCGGGGAGATCGCTTTGCCGGCCGACGTGCGCCTGGTCATGCCCCTGGGCAAGTCTGAACTAGGCCGCGGGTACTACATCGAAACGTTCGGCTGCGTGGCCTGCCACGGCGATCCCAAGGTGCCCGGCAGCAATATTATTGGACCTCACCTGGGCAACATCGGCTTGGCGGCGGCCAGCCGTCAGGAAGGAAAATCAGCAGCCCAGTACATCTATGAGTCGATTTTGGAGCCCAACGCCTTTATCGCTCCGGAGTGCGAGCAGGGACGCCCTTGCACGGCGCCCTCCCACATGCCTGAATACGCCGCCCTGATGGAAGTCGAACAAGTCGCCCACCTGGTGGCTTATCTGCTGGAGCAGACCGCCGACTCTCCGGCTGGCCCCTCCGCCGGCGAGCAGTAGAAGTCCGTCGCCGCCGCCGCCGCTCCAGGAGTTGCCCAAAGTAAGAAGACATCCTCGATCCTTCGTTACGCTCAACGCGGCGAGGAATACTTGGAGGACTCCGCCACGTCGGAATTCGCCTCCAAGGCGGAGAAATCCCTGAAGCCGATCCTCCCCAAGGGTGCTCGGGCGTCCTCGGGGCAAGCGAAAGCCGGCCTCCGTTTATCAGGTGCTGGCGGCTGCCGCCAGCTCCAGCGCCTTCTGGACGGCCGGTGTCGGGATCACTTCCTCCGGCGAGTCAAGTTCCAGCTTCCACTGGCTGCCTTCCCTGCGGACGGTCATCCAAACGCGTTGAAGGAGGGCCTCGTCAACGGTGATGGCCAAGATGCTCAGGCGCTGCTGATCAGCCTTCCAGTCCCACTTTCTAAATTCCACGACCATCTCTCCGCGGGCCCGGCCCGGAGAGAAGCATTGGGGGTCGAAATGGATGATCTGGGGGAAATCGAGGGGCTGGTCTGCGACGACAGGGATGTCGAGATGGCGCCGCTTTCGCAGCCTGATCTCGTGAAAGCGCTCCTGGCTGCGTTCCATCCGCCACTTGCGCTCAAACTTGGTGCCATAGTTGGGGGCGGCCAGGCGGTGCTCGGCACTTAAGCCGGTGTCGCTGGCTTCCTCCAAGATCCACTGGGAGAATGGCTCATGGTCGGTTACGATGAAAGCCTCCCCTCCGTCTTCCAGGCGGCTGTTGAGAAGCTTGAGGAATTCGTAGGAGAAGAGGCGGAACTTCTCGTGCCTGGCCTTGGGCCAGGGATCGCAGAAAAGAGAATGCAGGCACCGGATCGTGCGCTGTCTGAAGAGCCGTTGCAGGGCCACCCGGGCGTCGACCAGCATCAGCCGCACATTCTCTATTTGGCGCCGCTCCAGACGCCATAAGGCTTTCTTCAGGCGGAAGCCCTTGACTTCAAGTCCAACGAAATCATGCTGCGGGTTGTCCTCAGCCAGCTCGCACAGGTACTCGCCGTTGCCGAAGCCGACTTCCACCTCCAGGGGCGCCCGGCGTCCGAAAATCGCCCCCCAGTCAAGAGGACGGGCCATGCCCTTCCAATCCACCCGGTTGCGGGCCTCCAGATCGAGCTTCCAGTCACGGTGCTTCCTGCGTCCCACAGCGTTCAGGAGTTTATCAGGCAGCCGGCCAGCGAGGCGAGGTGCCGAGCCGCTGAATCTCGCCGTCGATGCAGTCAACACACATCTTACGGCAGCCACGAACCGTGCTCCAGCGACGGCCCGAGATGTCAAACTATCTAGTTTGCCTAAAATTTTAGAGTTGCAATAATCTTGTGATCTTGCTATGCTGTTTAGCAATTCTACAAGCGACTTAGCTCCAATTCGTCCGAATCAAAGCCCTGCAGTTCCAGTCCGTTCCGACTAATGACGAGTTTTGCCGAAGTTGGTGCCGTTTGGCACTTAAACCTATATCCACATAGGAGGATATCGCTATGGGAATGGCAAAACTCAACGTCTTCGTCTCTGCTATGGATAATCCCTGTGGGATTTCCAGCAGGACCTGGTATGTAACCATCTATGACTGCGATGGCAATGTCCTGGACTGGTGTGGCAGGCGCTACGTCGTCATGCCGGCTCGGTGCGGTCACCTGGAAGTTAAGGTTCCGCCCGGTTGTTACCGCGTCATCGCGGTCTGGGGCTTCACCATCGTTAATCCGGGTTTCGTCTATCGTGTCAACCACTTTACCGACTCGGCCATCGTGACTGCTTGTTGCGAGGAGACCGAATGCGTGAAGTTGTTCAATCCCAGTGCCCATCGGTGCGGATTGATCTATGTCCGCGCGCTCCGTGACCTCGTCAATCAGGAGGTCATTGACCGCGAACAGGCGGATCAGGTCGAGAGGGCCGTGGGAGAAATCAATAAGAGGCTCGGCGAGCCCGATAAGCTCTTCGAACTGGGCCACCCGGACGAGATAGAAGAGGGTGTTCGTGCCCATCAAGAGAAGGAAGATCAAGGCTGAGCCTTGACGGATGCGGGTTGGCTGGCGGCCCATCCGTTACACTGAGCTCGGAGGTTAGCGGGGGTGTTCCGGTAGGCGGAACAGACGACGGAGGGACCGGCTAAGATGGAAGCTTCATGGCATCCATTCGCGACCAATTGCGCCCCACCCTGAAAAATGTCTTCCGACACCGCTCCTTCCGCCCCTTTCAGGAAGAGGTCTGCCATGCTGTGGCATCGGGCAAAGACACTCTGGTGGTGATGCCTACCGGGGCCGGCAAGTCACTCTGTTATCAGCTTCCGGGATTGGTGCGGGGCGGCACGACGCTGGTCGTCTCTCCGCTGATCGCCCTGATGGAAGATCAGGCCGACAAATTGCGCCAGCTTGATCTCAGGGCTGAGCGCATCCACTCGGGACGCTCGCGGGCCGAATCGCGCCAAGCCTGTGTCGAGTACCTCTCAGGACGGCTGGATTTCCTTTTCATCGCGCCTGAGAGGCTGCGCGTCCCCGGCTTCCCTGAAATGCTGGCCAAGCGCAAACCGACCCTGATCGCCGTCGACGAGGCCCACTGCATTTCCCACTGGGGACACGATTTCCGTCACGACTACCGGATGCTGGGCGAGCGCCTGCCTTTGCTGCGTCCGGCTCCCGTGGCGGCGCTCACAGCCACGGCCACCGAACTGGTTCAGGACGACATCGCCGCTCAACTGGCCTTGGACGCCGAAGCGCGATTCATCCATGGATTCCGCCGCGACAATATTGCCATCGAGGTGGCCGAGCTTCCGGCCCCGGGGCGCCCCGAGGCGGTGCGCCAGTTGCTCTCCGACAAGGCCCGCCGTCCCGCCATCGTCTACGTCCCCTCGCGCAAGCAGGCCGACGAACTGGGCCTTCAGATGAACGCCGTGGCCCGCTCGGCCGCCTATCACGCGGGACTGTCCAGTGAGCGCCGAGAGCAAGTCCAACGCCGCTTTCAGGACTCCAAGCTGGACGTAGTCGTAGCCACCATCGCCTTCGGCATGGGGATCGACAAGCCCGACATCCGCACCGTCATCCATACCGGACTGCCAGGCAGTCTGGAGGCCTACTACCAGGAGATCGGCCGGGCTGGGCGTGACGGCGAACCTGCGCGGGCGGTGCTGCTCTATTCGCGTGACGACCGGCGTATCCAGGAGTACTTTCACGAACGCAACTATCCCCAGGTCAGCGTGCTGGAAGAAGCCCACCGCCGCCTGCAACGGCGTCCCCAGTCCACCGGCCGGCTCTGCGAAGCGTGCGGAATGGAGCCCGAGATCTTCCTCAACGCCCTGGAGAAACTGTGGATTCACGGCGGCGCCGAGGGTCATCCGCGCCGCGGCCTTCGCCGCGGGCAGGCCGACTGGCGCAAGCCCTACCAGGAGCAGAGAGACTACAAGAAGGCTCAGCTCGACCAGATGACCGACTTCGCCGAAGGTTCCGGCTGCCGCATGGTTCACTTGGTCGATTACTTCGGCGACCGCGACGACGGCGGACGCGCCTGCGGCTGCTGCGATGTCTGCGATCCCCGCGAATTGGCGGTGACTCTGGAGCGTCAGGCCACCGACGTGGAGCAGGACATCGCCCAGGCCGTCCTGGAAGATCTTCGGCGCTGGGACAACCGCGGTTCCACCCAGCTCTACAAGGATGTGTGCGGCGTCGGCGGCGTAGAGCGCAGCCTCTTCGACCGGGTGCTGGCCAACTTGGCGGCTCAGCGTCTCATCCGCCTGCGCTCAGACAGTTTCGAGAAGAACGGACGCACCATCCGCTTCCAACGCGTTTCCCTGACGGCCCGCGGCTTCCGCTCCGGCGCCGATCCCATCACCATCAGCCTCACCGAGTCGCTCTAGAAGTTGTCTGGTTTCTGATCCCAAGCGCCTCGTTGTGCTTCAATAAAGGGCATGAGATTGGCGTGGATGCTTCTGTTGCTCCTCATGCAGGGTAATCCTGACCCTGAGGCGCTGGAATGGTTCCGCAAGGGCGAGGCCCTGATCGGGACCGAGAAGGCCTTTTCAGACGAGCAGGCGGACCAATTCGCCAAGGCCGTGGAAATCGATCCCGACTTCGCCGAAGCCCGCTACAACCTGGGCTTGGTGGAACTCCGGCGGGGCCGTCTGGAAGAGGCCCTGGAACAGTTTCAAGCGCATATCGCCCTGCGCCCTCAGCAGCCTCAGGCCTACTTCCTGGCGGGACGCGCCCTGCTGCAGTTGGAGCGCGATGAGCAGGCCGTCGAACGCTTGCGGGAGGGCCTTGAACTGGACGACTCGGACGTGGGGGCCTGGTCCGACTTGGCCCGGGCGCTCTTTAACCTCGAGCAGATGGAGGAGTCGGTCAAGGCCTCGCGTCGGGCCCTGGAGCTTTCCGGGGGCGATCCCCAATTGCGCTATCCGCTGGCCGCGGCACTGTTGGAGCTGGGCCGGCCCCAGGAGGCCGCTCAGCAACTGCGCCGGCAGTTGAGCCTGCAGCCCGACGATTACCAGGCGGCCTATCTGCTGGGCGAGATTCTGCTGCAAGATCCCGAGCGCCAGGAAGAGGCGGCGGAGTGGCTGCTCAAGTCCGAGTCGCTGGACGATTCCGATCCCCGCCTGGCAGCTCTGTTGGGCGATCTGCTGGTCAGCCTGGGACGCGAGGAAGAAGCTGCCCCCCGCCTGAGCCGAGCCGATCAGCAATCGTTTTCCACCTTGGCCAACCAGGGCGTCCTGGCTCTGCGCGAAGAGCGCTACGCCGAGGCTGAGCAGTTGCTGCGTCAAGCCTTGGCCAAAGAACCCTTCCATCCCCTCATCTGGGGACATTTGGGAGACGCCCTGGCGGCCCAGGACAAGAAGCGCGAAGCCATCGCCGCCTACGATCAGGCGCTGTCCTATGACCCTGACGATCTCAAGTCGCTGGTCAATGCCGGTGTTTTAGCGGCCGACGGCGGACGCCAGGACGAAGCCCGCGAATACCTGGAGCGGGCCATCGAGCAGGCTCCCCAGGACGGCTTCGTGCACTACAGCCTGGCCGTCGTGCTGGACCGGCTGGGCGAGGACGAGGAGCGCCTGCTGGCCCTCTACCTGAAGTCGCTGGAGTTGGGGGAGAAGCGCCCCTTGGCCCACTATCGCTTGGCCTTCCTGCTGGCCAAGCAAGGCCAGCCCGAGGAGGCTCTGGACCACCTCGAAAAGGCCCTGCAAGCCGATGCCGAACGCTTCTATCCACAACTGCTGACTGAACTGCGTCGGGTGCGCTCCGACCTTGACAGCATCCGCTACACCTCCCGCTTCGCACAGTTGCTTGACCAATACCGCCAGGAAGGCACGCCCCAAGAGCCGGAATCGCCTCCCCAGCCGCCTCCCCGCTGATAGGAGGAGGGGATTGGCGTATCCTCTCAGGTCATGGGATTCTATTCACGCTACCTTTTTCCCCGGCTGATGGACTGGGGAATGCGGAGCGACCGTTTCCGGCGCGAGCGCGACAAGACGCTGCGGGACATCGGCGGACGGGTCCTGGAAGTCGGATTCGGCAGCGGACTCAACCTGCCCCACTACCCCGAGACGGTGGACGGGCTGGTGACGGTGGACGTCAATCCGGGAATGAAGCACTTGGCCCGCCGCCGTCTGCAGGAGACGCCGCTGGCCGTCGAGCATCACATCATGAGCGGCGAAGACTTGCCCATGGAAGACGAAAGCTTCGATTGCGCCGTGAGCACCTGGACGCTGTGCAGCATTCCCGACGTCAGCTCGGCCCTCGAGGAAGTGCTGCGCGTCCTCAAGCCGGGCGGGACCTTCGTCTTCGTCGAGCATGGGCTGAGCCCCGACCCCAAGGTGGCCCGCTGGCAGCAGCGCTTGACCCCGCTGCAGAGAATCGTGGGCGACGGCTGCCATCTCGATCGCGACATTCAAGGGTTGCTCGTCTCCGCCGGTTTTGAAATCGAGGACATTCAACGCTACTACTTCGAGGGTGCGCCGCGCATCATGGGTTATTTCTACCGGGGACGCGCCATCAAGCCGGAGGAGGCCTGAATGCCCAAGTACCGCGCCGTCCTTCAGTACGCCGGAGGCAACTACTCCGGCTGGCAGGTGCAGAAAGACCGCCCCACCGTGCAGGGGACGCTCAACCAGGCTTTGGCCCGCGTCACCCGGCAAAAGGACGTCTCCTGGGTGGGGGCCGGACGAACCGATGCCGGCGTCCACGCCCGCGGCCAATGCGCCCACTTCCGGCTGCGGGAAGCCGCCGATCCCAAGCGCCTCATCAAGGCCCTCAACGGCGTCCTGCCCTGGGATATCCGGGTGCACAGCCTGAGACGCGCCTCACCCCGCTTTCACGCCCGCCGCGACGCCCTCAAGAAACGCTACGAATACCGCATCCATCACGGGCCCGTTCTGCCGCCGTTCCGCCACGGATGGGTGTATCACAGCTATTATCGCCTGGACGTGGAGCGCTTCCGCCAAGCCGCCAAGTTGGTGAAAGGCACCTGGGACTTCAGCGGATTCGCCGCATCCTCATCTTCGGTCAAGACCCACACCCGCAGCGTCTTCCTCTCGCGTCTGCGCCGGGAGGGGAGCCTGCTGCGCTATCAGATCGAGGCCGACGGATTCCTTCAGCATATGGTGCGCAATATCGTGGGGACACTGTTGGAGATCGGACGGGGCCGCCGCCCGGTGGAGGACGTTCTGCGCATCCTGGCCTCGCGCAACCGGCGCAACGCAGGTCCCACGGCTCAACCTCAGGGGCTCTACCTGGTCAAGGTCCATTACCCGTGATTTCTGTTATTTCAGACTTTTTAGCCCCACTGAAGCATTCGACATTTCCGCCTTGAGTACGGTATGCTACAGTCCCTTTCTTTATGAAGGATTTGGCTAAGAATTTCGAAGGCATCTTGGCGGGCGACAGCCCTGAAATGCGTCTGGTGGAGCAACTCGATCCCCGGCGTCTGCCCCGCCATGTGGCCGTCATCATGGACGGCAACGGGCGCTGGGCCGGAATGCGCATGCTTCCCCGCGTGGCTGGCCACAAGGCGGGAATCGAAGCCGTACGCGCCACCGTCGAGAACACCGCCCGTCTGGAGATCCCGGCCCTGACACTTTATGCCTTTTCCACAGAGAATTGGAAGCGTCCTGAAAACGAAATCGACACCTTGATGAATCTTCTCAAGGACTATCTTCAGCGCGAGCTGGGCACGCTGCAGAAGCACGGAGTGCGTTTCCGTCCCATCGGCCAGATCGACGACCTTCCCGCGCCCGTGGCCCACGAGTTGCGCCACGCCGAAGCCGTCACCTGCGACAACGAGGGCATGCAGTTGACAGTGGCCCTCTCCTACAGCGGACGCCAGGAATTGGTGTGGGTGGTCAACCGTCTTCTGGAGGAGGGGATCCAGCCGCCGATCAGCGAAGAGGACATCCGCAGCCGCCTCTACACCTCGGAATTGCCCGATCCCGACCTCCTCATCCGCACCAGCGGGGAGATGCGCATCAGCAACTTCCTGCTCTGGCAGATCGCCTATTCGGAGATCTACGTCACCGACGTCCTTTGGCCGGACTTCCGGGGACGCCATCTCTTCGAGGCCATTCTCGACTACCAGAAACGCGACCGCCGCTTCGGAGGCGTGCGGGTTGCACCCTTGCAGCACACCGGCTAGCCGACCTCACGACGTCTGGTCGAAGACCCAAGACCCAACTCTCAACTCACAAACCAGCGCCCAAATTGCGGGCCCCGCTATTGGAAGTTGAGATTTGAGAGTTGGAAATTGGCCGGGGGATTGGATTTGCTGGGAGTTGCGCAGCCAGGGTTGCCTTATCGGTCCTCACCCTTTAGGCTTTCACAGGCTTCGTCACCGCCCGACGGCGGAGCCGGCCGATCATGCTGACCCGAATCGTTGTCGCCGCCATTCTGATCGTGGCCACCGCACTGATGGTGGAATTGGCTTCCACTGCCCTTTTCCTGGGCGGAATGAGCCTGATCGCCGTGCTCTGCGTGCACGAGTTGGGCGGGATGTTCAAAAGCTACCGCTGGCCTCTCTACCCCACGACCTACCTGCTTTGTCTGGCTTTGCCCTGGGTGTGGGTCTACCATCCCCAGTGGATCGGCGCGGCGGTTTCGGGCAGTTTTCTGGTCACCGTCGCCTTCGCCCTGCTCTCCATGCGCGAGGTTGAAAGCGGTTTTGCCGCGGCTTCGGCCAACGTGCTGACCGTCCTTTACCTGGGGCTGCCTCTTTCCATCCTGGCCCACTTTCGCCAGCACTCCCATTTGGAGATCTGGCTGTTGCTGGTCGCCATCTGGGCTGCCGACAGCTTGGCCCTCTTGGTTGGCCGCCGCTGGGGGACGATCAAGGTCACGCCGCTGATTTCGCCCCAAAAGTCGCTGCAAGGGTATTTGGCGGCCATGGCGGCCGCCTTGGCCACGGCTATCTTGCTGGGATCGCGCTGGTTTCCCGAACGGGGACTGCTGTTCTGGACGCTGGCGGGGCTGACGGTGGGTCTCTTCGGCATCTTGGGAGACCTGTTCGAGTCGGTCATCAAGCGGGGCGCCCGCATTAAGGACAGCTCCCACCTGCTGCCCGGCCACGGCGGAATCATGGACCGCGTCGACAGCATGCTTTTTGCTTTGCCGGCCTACTATTTGCTCAGCCGTCTGGTAGAATGAGCGCCTCGCGGAGATTAGGACGTTTTATGGGTTCCTCCATCAAGAGACTGGCGGTCCTGGGCTCGACCGGTTCCATTGGCACCAGCACCCTCAGCGTTGTCGATCTTTATCCTGAGCGTTTCCAGGTAGCCACCCTGGCTGCCAACGGCAACGTGGAGGAGATCCTGCGCCAATGCGACAAGTATCAGCCCCGCCTGGTGGCCATGTGTGACCGGGACGCGGCCGCCCAAGTGCGCGGCGCCCGTCCTGAGCTGGAAGTGGCCGAGGGCCGCCAGGGAATCGTGGAGGCCGCCGTCCATTCTCAGGTCGACGTTGTGGTGGCCGCCGTGACTGGCGCGGCCGGGCTTCCGGCCGTCTACAAGGCCGTTCGGGCCGGCAAGGACGTGGCTCTGGCCAATAAGGAAACGCTAGTGGTGGCGGGCCAGTTGATCATGTCCGAAGTGCGCCGCAACAAGGTGCGGCTGATGCCCATCGACAGCGAGCACAACGCCCTTCACCAGTGCCTTCGGGGAGCCAAGCCGGGAGAGGTCAAGCGTCTCTGGCTGACGGCCTCCGGCGGGCCTTTTCATCAGCAGCCCCAGCGTGATCTTTCCAGCGTCACCGTCGAGCAGGCCCTCGACCATCCCACCTGGGACATGGGCCCCAAGATCTCCATCGATTCGGCCACCCTGATGAACAAGGGCCTGGAGGTCATCGAAGCCCATCACCTTTTCTCGGTAGCGCCTGACGACATTTCCATTGCCGTCCACCCCCAGTCGGTGATTCACTCCATGGTGGAGTTCATCGACGGTACTTTTCTGGCTCAGATGAGCATCACCGACATGCGCTCGGCCATCCTCTACGCGCTTTGCGACCCAGAGCGCTGCCCGTCACGCCTGCCCGATTTCGATCCCTTCTCCATCTCGGCGCTGGAGTTCCACCGCCCCGATCCCGAGCGTTTCCCCTGCATCCGCCTGGCCTATCAGGCGCTGCGCCAGGGCGCCACCTATCCGGCCGTCCTCAATGCCGCCAACGAAGTGGCGGTCAGCCGCTTTCTGGAAGGCGGACTGCCTCTCACGGCCATTGCCGAGATCATCGAGAGGACGCTGCAGCAGCACCAAGGGGGCAGCACCGACTCTCTGGAAGCGCTTCTGGAGGCCGACCGCGAGGGGCGCCGACTGGCTGCTTTGGCTCTCACCCGCTCTTCCTGAGGAAGTCGCCAGCGGCTGGCCAGGAGTCCTCGTGCATTTGACAAAATGACCCTTCGAAGCGGAAAATGAAGGTTCGTTTACTCGCAGCCAAGGGACGAACGAGGTCTGAGGAGACAACGTGGAATTACTCAATGACTGGGCCTTTACTGCGGCCGCATTCATTTTCGTGCTGGGCGTCCTGATCTTCATTCACGAGCTGGGGCATCATCTGATGGCCAAGGCCTTGGGGATCCGGGTGGAGGCCTTTTCCCTGGGCTTCGGTCCTCGCCTCTTCGGCTTCCGCATGGGCGAAACCGACTACCGGGTCAGCTTGCTGCCTTTGGGGGGGTACGTCAAGATGGCCGGCGAGAACGTCGTTGACGAACTTACGGGCGCGCCCTACGAGTTTCTTTCCAAGCCGCGCTGGCAGCGTTTTTTGGTGGCCATCGCCGGTCCCGCCATGAACATCGGACTGGCCGTCGTGTTGATGACCGGACTCTATCTGGTGGGCATCAATGTGCCCGAGTACCTGTCCCAACCAGCTCAGATCGGTTTTGTCGCTCCTGACTCGGCGGCTGAGCAGGCCGGGCTGCAGAAAGGCGACGTCATCCTTTCAGTGGACGGTGTCCAGACGCCCACTTGGGAAAGGGCCAACCTGCAGGTCATCACCAACGGCGGGAAACTCGTGCCCATCCGCTATCGGCGTGACGGTCAAGTGAATGAGGAACTCGTCGAAATCCAGGCTGTGGGACCCAGCGAGCAGGGAACACTGGGCATTGCCCCCCACCTCGACTTCAAGGTGTCCGAGGTTTCTCCGGGCTCTCCCGCCGACGAGGCGGGCCTTCAGAGCGGCGACGAAATCGTGCAGGCCCGGGTCGGCGGCGTGACCGCTGACAACTTCTCGGCCATTCAGTACATGATCTCCAACCAGGAGGCAGGGACGCCCATCGACTTTACCGTCCAGCGTGACGGTCAGTCCTTGGAGATGACCATCGCTCCCTATGCGGACCCCGAGGAGCCGCGGCGCGTTGTCATCGGGGCCAAGCCTGTGGTCCCCACTGAATTGCGCCAGTACAGCTTGGCAGGATCGGCGCAGGAAGCCGTCCGGCGCAATGTCGAGGTGGCCGGCCTGCTCTTCAAGATTCTGGGGCAGATCGTGACTGGAGACACTTCTCTGAGGACCCTCTCGGGCCCCTTGGAGATCGCCAACTTCTCCAGCATGGCAGCCCGGGAGGGTCCCAGCACGCTGATCAACTTCATGGCCTTCATCTCGCTGCAGTTGGGCATTCTCAATCTGCTGCCCATCCCGATTCTCGACGGAGGCGTGATCTTGCTGTTGGCCATCGAGGGGCTGCGCGGACGCGATTTGAGCGTAGAGGTCAAGGAGCGCATTCTGCAGGCTGGATTCTTGTTCCTGGTGCTGCTGATGGGCTTCGTGATCATCAACGACATCACCAAGCAGTTGTGAGCCGTCTCAGCGCCCCAAGGCCTGTTTGAGGAGCTTCTTGCGGTCCAGCTTGAGTTCCCGGCGCAAGGTGTTGGCCGCTACTGAGAGCACTTCCCGCACCGAAGCTTCCAGATTGTCGTTTTCCACGATGGGAATGTTTTCTTGTTCGGCCCGTTCGGCGATGAAGTCCTGAATCAGGCGAATCTCTTCGAAGTAAGTTCTGTAGCGCTCTGCCGAACGTTGTGAGCAGCCCCTTTCGCGCTCCTTGAAACGCTTGAGAAGGGCCTTGGAACTGAGCGTCGTGACCACCACCGGAACGATGAAGAAGCGGTCCTGAAAGTTCTCCAGCTCCAGGTATCCGGGAACCAGGTGGACGCCTTCCAAGATGATGGAGTGTTCTTCCTGAGAGGCCCGGTCGAGAATGGCTTGGATCCCCACCATCACCCTCCGGGTTTGCTCCCGGAAGGCCTCGACGACGGCCTTTTCGTGGTCCCCTCCGTCCCATTCGCGCCAGGCCTGGTAGGAGGAGGTGTGGATGGCCGGCAGCAATTCGTGAGAGAACATCATGCGCATGATTTGGCGCACCGAGTCGGTTGAGAGCACATGCCGGATTCCCAGGCGGTGGGCTACCTCCGAGGCGATGGAGCTCTTTCCCGTGCCGGTGGCGCCGCCGAAAAGGAGCACCAGAGGACGCTGAGGCTTGCGCGGCGAATTGGGGTCCAGGGTGAAAAGGCGCCAGGTGAGGTAGTTGTCGGCGATGCGCTTCTCTTCCATCTCCACCAGCAGGTCGTAGGTCATGGACCGCAGTTCGTCGCGGTGGATGCGCCGCCGACCCTCCTCCAGGATGCGGGCTTCAATTCGCCGGGCGATGTCGAATCCCTCGGCCGGCTCGAGCCCGGCGGCCTGTAAAGACTGGGCCAGGACGCCTTTGCTGAAGGGAAGGTCGACCTCGCCTCCTTCCACCGTGATGGAGTGAGGCTTCAGAGGGCGGCGGCTCAGATCATAGCTGTCACCAAACTTGTCCTTGACCACCTTGCGGATGATCTTAGGCAGCTTCGCTTTCTTGACTTCGCCCTGCGGCCTGATCAGATCCCGCACCGTGTCGGCGGTTTCATAGGCGTCTTCGAAGCTCAATCCCTTGGCCACCAGCGAGTGCGTGATCACGCCCCGCAAGAAGGGCACCTTCTGGCCCTCGTCGACAACGTAGAGATTTTCCTTGCCCATGGGAACGTCCTCTCGGGGTCATGCCGTGCGCGCACACATCTCCCCGATTGGGCCGCCCTAGCCCGCATTTCCCAAGGGTGGTCTGCTGCGGTGCCGCATCCATCCGCGCTGACTGCGTTGCGCTCGGTCGGCCTGCTCAACGTACCTTGCAGTACGTTTGCGCGGGCCCCGGTCGCGACGTCTTGTCATCACGGCACGTGCGGCCCCCTCGCGACGACAACCCGTGAGAAATGCGGGCTAGCGGACGGCCTTCTCCTGCGATTCACCCATCGCAGAATATACCATGAGCCCCTGTTGCGGATGGCAAGATTGGAACGCGATTTGAGCTGGCCTTGAGGCCTTGCGGCGTCACTGGCGGGGACCGAAGACGCCCTTGCTTTCCTCCCTGGAGGACGCCGCGCTCTCAGTGCGCCAGCCGCCGCCTTTTTTGACCAAGTAGTGCTGGGAGTCGATGGCGGCTTGGCCTTTGGCGGGACGCAAACGCATGCGTGTGCCGTCGGGCAGAAGCAGGCGGGCCTTGACATTGTCGCGCAGGTGGAGAAAGAGGACGTCGTCGCGAATGGCCTTGAGGAGGGCGGGATCCTCCACCGGGAAGAGAGTCTCAACCCGGTGGTCGAGGTTGCGTGGCATCAGGTCGGCGCTTCCCACCAGGAGTTCTTCGTCGCCGCCGTTGCGGAAGTAATAGATGCGGCTGTGTTCAAGGAAGCGCCCCACGATCGAGGTCACGGTGATGTTGTCGCTCACACCCGGGATTCCCGGGCGCAGGCAGCAGATCCCGCGCACTTGCAGATCGACCCGCAGGCCGGCCTGAGAAGCCCGGTACAGGGCCTGGATGCAGCGCTGATCGACCAATGCGTTCATCTTGAAGGCCAGGTGTCCGCAGCCTTCTTGCTCGTGCTTGCTGATTTCGCGGTCGATGCGGCTGATTATTTGATCGCGCATCCGTCCCGGGGCCACCAGCAGCTTGCGGTACTCCTGCTTGCGCGAATAGCCGGTCAGCGAATTGAAGAGGTCGGATACGTCCTCGGCGATATCTTGGCGGCAGGTGAAGAATCCCAGATCGGTATAAATGCGGGCCGTGAAGGGATTGTAGTTGCCCGTCGAGAGATGGGCATAGCAGCGCAGCCCTTCCCGTTCGCGGCGCACCACAAGGCACATCTTGGCGTGGGTCTTGAGTCCCAGCACGCCGTACACCACGTGCACGCCGGCCCGTTCCAGGGCCTGGGCCCAGCCGATGTTGTTCTCCTCGTCAAAGCGGGCCTTCAACTCCACCAGAGCCGAGACCTGAATGCCGTTTTCCCGGGCCTCCATGAGAGCCTCGACGATGGGCGAATTGGTGCCCACGCGGTAGAGGGTCTGCTTGATGGCCAGGACCTGAGGATCGCGGGCCGCTTGCTGCAGGAAATTGACCACCGGCATGAAGCCGTCATAGGGATGGTAGAGGACCGTGTCGCGTCTCTGGCGCAGAGTGGCGAAGATGTCCGACTTCTCCTGCAGCGCCCCGGAGACCATGGGCAGATAGCGCGGATAGCGCAGTCCGGGACGGTCCACCGAATTGAGTTCCGAGAGATGGGCCAGCCCGATGGGATTGCGCATCTCGTAGACCTGGTAGGGTTCCACGCCCACGTTGCGGGTCAGAAGATCGCGGTTGACCTGGGGCATTTTGGAGTCCACTTCGAGGCGCACGGCCGAACCGAAATGGCGCATGCTCACGACCTCGCTCATGGCGCTGAGCAGGTCGGAAGCTTCGTCTTCTTCGATTTCGAAATCGGCGTCGCGGGTGACGCGGAAGGCATAGGAAGCCGTCACCTCAAGTCCGGGAAAAAGCAGGTCGAGATTGGCGGCCACCACTTCTTCCAGCCAGATCAAGTTGGCGGCATTGAGATCGCGCAGTCCCATACTCTCGTAAGTGCTCTCGAAATCGTCGTTTTCGGGAATGCGCATCAGCCGGGGCAAGGTCTGAGGGACTTTGAGCCGGGCGAAGCGTTCTCCTTCTTTGGGATCCTGCACCACCACCGCCAAGTTGATGGAAAGATTGGAAATGTGGGGGAAGGGATGGCCCGGGTCGACCGCCAGCGGCGTCAGCACCGGGAAGATGTCTTTCTTGAAACGTCCGCGCAGCAGGTGCTTCTGGCGTTGGCTAAGTTCCTTGTATCGGTGGAGACGGATGCCTTGCCGCCGCAGCTTGGGCGCCAAGTCCTTCTTCCAGCAGTGCTGGGCGGTTTCCAGTATGGGCAGGAGCTGCTCGCGGATAGAGGCCAATTGCTCGGTAGGGGTCATGCCGTCGGGAGGCGCTCCCAAAACGCCGCTCTGCATCTGGCGCCGCAAGCCTGAGACCCGCACCATGAAGAATTCGTCCAGGTTGCTGTAGAAAATGGAGAGGAAATTGACCCGGTCCAGCAACGGGTTGCGGGTGTCGAGGGCCTCTTCCAAGACCATCTCGTTGAACTTGAGCCAGCTCAATTCGCGGTTGAAGAAAAGGGTGGGATCTTCCAGATCGGTGACATCTTCCGGAAGCGGATGGGCGACCCTGGCGATATCCTCCTCATCGGTGGGCAGGATCGCTTTCAATTGGGGCGGACCCGGAACCTGTTCCCCCTCTGCCTGCGCTTCGAGGTCGGCTTGAACCGCCTTTCGATCCTGGGACGGCTTAGCGCCCTTGGCCTCTTTCGCCTCTTTCGCCTCGATCACTTTGCCTTCAGCCATAAGTCCTTAGTTTACCGCATTTTGGAGATCGGGTGGACTTTGTGCTGAGATCCCTGGCCCCGACTTGAGGCAGCCCTGGGCGGGGCCAGATCAGGCCGGAGAAGGCTCCACGGCAGGGATGCGAAGTGGCGCAGCGGATTCGCCGACATAGCGAGGCGGGAGGGCCGCAAGATGTCGTTCAGTCGCTCACCAGCCCCTGAATCAGCTTGGGCGGCACGAACCACAGCAGTTCGGCGCCACCCGGGCGGATCTGCGACCAGGAGTTGAGGGAGAAGCCCATGCAGCAGGCGGCGGCGGTGGGATAGCGCAATTCGCCTCCTCCGATCAGGCGGCTGCAAGTCTGCGACCAAGTGGGCTGATGCCCAGCCACCAAGAGGATCTCGGCCTCGTCTTGGGCGGCCTGAATTTCCTCGATCACGGCATTGCTGCCGGAGGCGTAGAGGTTGCGGGTCAGCCGCGGCTCCAGGTTCCAGCCGGCGGCCTCGACCGCCAGTTCGACGGTGGTGCGGGCCCGCACGGCGGTAGAGGAGAGAATGGCCTGAGGACGGTTGCCGGTACCTTCCAGAAACAGCCCCATGGCCCGCGCCGCCCGGCGTCCGCGCTTGTTGAGCGGACGTTCGTGGTCGTGCGAGAAATCGGCGTCCCAATCGCTTTTTCCGTGACGGATCAAGATGAGTCTGCGCATGCCGCCAGTGTACCTCTTCCGCGGTCAGCGGCGCGGGGCGGCCGAGGCCGGGGTCCTTTGCTTCTCGTAGTCCAGGGTGAGTTTCTTCTTGAAGGCCTGTTGAAAGAGTTCCGACTGCTTGCGCGTCTCCCACAATTCGATGAAGGGATTCTCATGTCCCACCAGAGCGATCGCCACTTTCTTGCCGGAGATGCGGGCCTTGACGTCGCGCACACGTCCGCTGCGGGAGCGCTCCAGGAATTCGGCCAGACGAAGGCAGCAGGAAAGCTGCAGCAGTTTGCGCTTGTCGCCCGGACGCGCCAAAGCCTTGAGGCGCTTCCACTTGGGCTTGCCTTTGCGGTGGTAGCGCACCAGCAGCGCCAGGAGGGCCTGCTCGCGGTGGGTGAAGCCGTTGAGGTTGAAGGACTCCACCAGATAGGCCCCATGCTTGTGGTGGTCGTGATAGCCCAGCGTCATGCCGATGTCGTGCAGCCAGCAGGCCGCTTCCAGCAACTCCGCGTCGCGCTGGCTGAGCTTGTGCAGCGGATCGAGTTCCTGGAACAGGCGAAGCGCCAGACGCCGCACCTGCTGGGTATGGAATTCCGACTGGGGAAACTGGGCGAAGAGGTTGCGGACGCTGAAGGAACGGATGTCGCTGACCCAGTGGGGCGCAGGCAGGAAGATCTTGTAGAAAGCCCCCTCCCGCACGCCTTGGCCCGAAACCCAGATGCCGTCGCGGTCGGTCTGGCGCAGCAGCCAGCGGTAGACCAGGGCGGCGGCAACGATAATGTCGCCCCGGTCGGGGTGGATGCCGGGCACCCTGGAACGCTGCGAGGCCCTGAGATGCAGGAGCTTGTAGGTGATGGTCTCCAGCTCTCCGCGCTGCAGGAAAAAACCGTGGATGCGGTCCAGGGGATAGTCGTTCTTCTTCTGCACCGCGCGGGTCAGGTTGCGGATCGAACCCCCCATGGCCACCAGCGGAAACGACTCCCGGCGCATCCTCCCCACCGTTTCGTTCAATTCGGCTTCAGCCCGGCTTTCCAGAGCCTCGACTTCCGGGTCGGATGGCGGGTCGGCAGAGAGGAAGCTCTCATAAACCCTGACGGCTCCCAGCGGAAAGGCGCGACCGTCGACGAAGGTGCGCTCGCGCATGCGCGAGATCTGCATGCTGCCGCCTCCCAGGTCCATGACCCAGGCGTCGTCCATGGGGAAGCCGTTGGCCACGGCCGAAACGCCCAAAGCGGCCTCTTCTTCTCCGGGCAGGACTTCGATGGGCAGCCCGTAGGGACGCACCATCTCCAGGAACTCTTCGCGGTTGGCGGCATCGCGCACGGCGCTGGTGGCGATCACGCGCACATCTTCCAGTTCCATGGCCTGGCAGTACTTGGCATAGAGGCGGAGGGCGGCGGCCGCCCGTTCCATGCCCGCCGCCGACATCTTGCCCGAACGTCCCAGCGACTCGCCCAAGCGCACGGGCTCCCGGATCTCGTCAATGAGGCGAAACCAGTGACCCGGCTCATAGGCGAAGACCACCAAGCGAGCGGTGTTCGATCCCAGGTCCACGATCCCGGTGCGCCGTATGCGGGATTCGTACATCGTTTCCTTACGGAGTCGCTGCGATACGCGGGGCTGTTCTTTTCCGGTTGCTCACTATATCATGGGCCTCCGCGGATTCGACCGCGCCCCCAACCATGCGAAAACGAGTCTACATCGCCTACACCGGCGGCACCATCGGCATGCGCAGGAGCGACAAGGGATACGTTCCCGAGCCCGGCTATCTGGGCAAGCTGATGTCGGAAATGGCGGAACTCAAACAGGAGGCCATGCCCGAGTACGTCATCAACGAGTACGAACCGCTGGTGGACTCCTCCAAGATGCGCCCCAGCGGATGGCTGCGCATCGCCGGCGACATTGCCCGCGTTTATGACGACTTCGACGGCTTCGTTGTGCTGCACGGAACCGATACGATGGCCTACACGTCTTCGGCCCTTTCCTTCATTCTGCCGGGATTGGGCAAGCCGGTCATCGTGACCGGTTCCCAGATTCCTCTCTGCGAGATCCGCAGCGACGCCCGCGAGAATCTCATCAACTCGCTGCTGATCGCCGCCGACTACTCCGTCCCCGAGGTCTGCCTTTGCTTCGGAAATGCCCTCTTTCGGGGCAACCGGGTCGTCAAGGTCCACGCCGACGGCCTGGATGCCTTTGATTCTCCCGACTTCCCGCCCTTGGCCGAAGCCGGAGTCGACATCGAAATCAAGTGGAACCTCATCCATCGGCCCAAGCAGCCTGCGCGCCATCTCATGCTGGAAGACCTGAAGCCCTGCAAGGTGGGCGCCCTGCGCCTTTTTCCCGGAATCTCGTCAGACATGGTCAAGGGCATGCTCGAACCCTTGGACGGCCTGGTCTTGGAGGCGTTCGGCATCGGCAACGGACCCGATGACGAAGACTTTCTGCAAGTGCTCCAGCAGGCCACTGACCGCGGGGTGGTTATCGTGGCCTGCACCCAGTGTCTGCGCGGACGCGTCGACTTGTCCAGCTACGCCACGGGTCGCCGGCTGGCGCAGGCGGGAGTAGTCAGCGGCTACGATATGACCGCCGAAGCGGCCCTGGCCAAGCTCTTTTGCCTGCTGGGATCCTCGCGTCCGCCTCAGGAAGTCCGCGTCCTGGCCCAGACCAACTTGCGCGGCGAACTGTCGGTCTAGATCGCACTCTGGGCCCTGCTGGGCCAACCTCCAACTCCCAAGCGCCAACTCACAAAACCGGCGTGGGACCTTGCAAAATTCAATCGCCAGCTAACAAACCTAGAGGGGGAAACTCGTGAAGTTCAATCGCCAGCTTACAAACCTAGATCGTGAAGGCCCAATCATCAAACCACAAATCTAGCGGGGAGCCTGCGAAGCTCAATCACAAGACCACAAAGCTGGCCGGTGGACTTGCGAAGTCCTCACAAAACTACAAACCTGGCGGAGGGGGACTTGCGAAGTCCAATCACTAGTTCACAAACTCGGTGGGGGGGCAACTTCCGGAGCCCATTTGCTACCTCACAGGCTGCGCACCGCTCCCTTTTGTGAGTTGGCCGTTGGAAGTTGGTCATTGAGCATCCTCTGCTTCCCGCCAATCGGCGGACTCGTCCGCCGAGGGGTGGGGAGCAAGGATCTCGTGGGGTCGGAACGAGGCCTTGTAGCGCATGGAGGGGTTGGCCTCGATCCAGTAGCCCAGATAGGCATATTGCAGGCCTTTGCGCTGAGCGTAACAGATCTGGTTGAGGATGGAGAAGATGCCGGGGCTCTCCTGCCGCCATTCGGGATGGTGATAGAAGTAAACCAGCGAGACGGCTTCCGGCACCTCGTCCATGAGGGCTACTCCCACAAGCTTGGATCCCTTGAAGTAGAGCCACTGATGGCCGAAGGCGCCGCTTCCTTCCACGAAACTTTCCATGTAGGAGGCGACTGAGATCTTCTGGCGTGGCCATCCGCGCCGGTCGCGCATGTCGGCGTGGTAGAGGTTGTAGAGGTCGATCAGTTCAGGCGCCACGAAGGGCGGGCAGATTTCGGCCGAGATTCCCTGATTGGCCTTCCAAGCCCGCTGCTGGGACCGGCTGGGCTGAAAGCGCTCGACGGGGACCCGCAGGGAGATGCACTGGCTGCAGGCGGGACAGGCGGGGCGGAAGATCTGGCGTCCGAAGCGGCGGTAGCCGCGTTCCAGCAGGCGCGAGTACTCACCAGGACTGAGTTCGCTCACCAGGCGGTATTCGAGGGAGGCCTTCTCCTTGGGCAAATAGGAGCAGCGCCGGGGCTCTTCCACGATTCGAATCAGTTCCCGCATGCCACTCCATGATGAGCGATAAAGGGGGTGCTTTCCAAACGGCCGGAGGGGAAAACCACGCGTCGGTGCAGAGGCAGGGATTCTAAGTGGCCCTTTGGGCCTGATCGCGGGCGGTTGAGGCCCGCTTCTTTCGGGACTGGGCCGGTTCCCTGCTTTCCGGGCTGAAATCGGACAGCAGGTCTCCATACTCGATTCGGTCGCGGCCGCGGCGCTTGGCTCGGTAGAGAGCATCGTCGGCGTCGTGGACCAGTTGCTCGATGTCGGGTTCGGACGCACCGTCGTAAACCGTCAGCCCCATGCTCATGGTGACAGGGAGGCGATGCTCCTGGCACTTCACCGGCTCGTCCCGGATGGTTCGGTGGAGACGGCGGGCCTGCTTGATGGCGTCTTGGGGTCCGCAGCCGGGAACCACGACCAGGAACTCCTCTCCGCCGTAGCGCCCCACTGAGTCGTAGGAGCGCGACGACTCGCGCAGCCGGGCCGAAATGCGGCGCAGCACCTCGTCCCCCGCCGGATGGCCGTGGTTGTCGTTGATCTGCTTGAAATGGTCGATGTCGCCCAGGATGAGGGCCACCGGTTCGCTTGAGCGTCTGGCGCGTGAAAGTTCGCTGTTGAGCTTGTCGAGAATGGCGCCGCGGTTGAAGAGTCCGGTGAGGGGATCGTGAAGCGCCATGATGCGCAGGGTCTCGCGGGCCTCGATCAACTCTTCCTGCAGTTCGATGATGCGCTTTCCTGCTCTTAGACGGACTTCCAGCTCGTGCTTGTCGAAGGGCTTGGTGATGTAGTCATCGGCGCCCGCCTGCAGGCCATTGATGATGTCTTCCTGGTCTTTGCGGGCGGTCAGCAAGAGGATGTAGGAGTAGGGCTCGCGGTCGACTTCGCGCACCGCGCGGCAGATGTCGACGCCGTCGCGTCCCGGCATCTCCCAGTCCAGGATCACCAGCGAGGGGGCCTCCTCGCTGTCGAGGATCTCCCAAGCCTGATCGCCGTCCTCGGCGACCACTACCTGGTAGCCCCATTTCTCCAAATACTTGCTCAGGATGCGGCGCGAAACCCGGTCATCCTCGGCGATCAAGATCTTCACGAATGGCCTTCCTGCACTAGATTCTGCAAGGCAGGCGTCAGCCTTTGCAACTCGCTCCTCAGGGTCTCCATGGCTTGGGGAGCCTCCTCAAGCCGTTTCTCGCGGCCCAGTCGCTCGAGTCTGAAAGCAGCTTGCTGAGCCCTCTGGGCCATGAAGTTGCCAACTGAGCCCTTCAGCGCATGAGCGCTGCGTTCCAGGCCGTATGCGTCCTGCGATTCAATGGCCTCTTCGATGTCTTCCAGCAGTGAGGGATAATCCTCCAGAAAGAGCTCGACGATCTCGCCCAGCAGCTCACGGTCATGGTCGACGCGCTCCAACAATTGTTCGCGATCAAACAATTCCTGGTCTCCGGGCGTCTCGTCGTCGTCGGTCGAGGCGGCCCGAGAGGCGGAATTCTCGGTCAAAGTTTCCATGGCTTCAAACAACTCCTCTGGTTTGATGGGTTTAGTGACATACCCGTCCATTCCGGCTTGCAGGCAGCGGTCTCTGTCGCCTTTCATAGCATAGGCGGTCAGGGCCAGGATGGGTGTGCGGAACGACGATTCATGGCGCTCCCAGCGGCGAATGGCCGTAGTGGCCTCCAGACCGTCCATCTCGGGCATCTGGATGTCCATTAGAACGATGTCGAACCTGCCGGCGCAGAATTGTTCCACCGCCTCCCGGCCATTGCTCACAGCCGTCACCCGGTGCCCTCTTTTTTCCAGCAGCCGCAACGCCAACTTCATGTTGACGGGATTATCTTCGCCCAGAAGCACCTTAAGCTGCCGACGCTCTTCGCGCAACGTATGGCGGGTGACCAGCCGGGCCGACCGGCTCGATTGGGCCGGGTCCAGGACCGCCGCCACAGTTTTGAGCAGGTCATCGGAGGTGATGGGCTTGAGCAAGTAGGCGCCGATGCCCAGATCGCGGCACCGTCCAGCGTCGCCGCGGATGCCTGTGCGCGTCGAAATAACCACCGCCGAACGACAACCCGATTCCCGGCGCATGCGCTCGACCAGATCGAATGCTTCGAAATCGTGCAGGTGATCGTCGAACAGCACCAGGTCAAAGGGCTGCCCGCTTTCTTCGGCGTCTTGTACTTGGCTGAGGGCTTTTAGTCCGCTGTCGACATCTTCGACGTGCATGCCCCGGGCGGTCAAACTGTCTTTGAGCATTTCCAGGCTGGCGACGTTGGATTCGGCCAGCAGGACGCGCCGTCCCGCGAGGTCGACGCCAACCGCCTGGCGCGGGGCGGTTTCCTCCTCCGCTGCGAGGACGGCCAAGCGGACCGTAAAGTGAAAAGTGCTGCCTTGGCCCAACTGACTGTCCACCCAGATCGTCCCCTCCATGCGCTCGACGAGTTCGCGGGCGATGGCCAGTCCTAAGCCCGTGCCGCCATACTTGCGGGTGTTGGATCCGTCGGCTTGGGTGAAGGCCTGGAAAATCACCCGCTGCTGCTCCTGGCTGATGCCGATGCCCGTGTCGGACACCGAGAAGTGCAGCAAGACTTTCTCCTCGCCCGCCTCCTCGACTTCGACCGACACCGAGATTTCGCCCTCCTCGGTGAATTTGACGGCGTTTCCCAGCAGATTCAGGAGGATCTGACGCAAGCGTCCCGGATCGCCTTGCAGTTGATCAGGCAGGTCAGGAGCCAGATCGCAGGACATTTTGATGGTAGCGTCGGAGGGCAGCGACACCGTCTTCAGGGTGTCGCGCACGCAGTCAGACAGGCTGAAGACGATCGAATCCAGGGTGAAGCGTCCGGCTTCGATTTTGGAGAAGTCGAGGATATCGTTGATCAACTGCAGCAGATGGGTGGCCGACGAGCGCACCATCGAGAGGTATTCGGATTGTTCGGCGCTAAGTTCGGTTTCCAGGGCCAGATCGGTCATCCCGATGATGCCGTTCATGGGAGTGCGGATCTCATGGCTCATGTTGGCCAAGAACTCGCTCTTGGCGCAATTGGCGGCTTCGGCTTCCAGGGCCATCTGGTTGGCCCGCTCAATGGCCTCCTCAAGCTGTGCGTTGGCGGCCTCGGCTTCTTCCTTGGCTGAACGCAATTGCTTTTCGTTCTTCCACAGTTGGCGTTGAGCCTCTTTGCGTTCGGTGATGTCCTGGCCCACCGCCAGCACGCCGGCGGGACGGTCCTGATCGTCATAGTAGCGGCTGACGTTCCACAACAAGGTACGGCGACGGCCCTGGCGGGTGCGGGCCTCGCCTTCTTCGCCCAACACCGCCTCCCCATGCAAGGCTCGCTTGAGTTTGGAACGGATGCCGTCCTGCAGTTCTTCGGGGATCATCAGCCGCAGGCAATCGCGGCCCACCGCCTGGCGGCGCTCAAAGCCCAAAAGGCGTTCGGCTTCCGGATTCCAGTCCAGGACCCGGAAATCGCTGGAAAGGACGATCACCACGACGCCCGCGCCCTGGAAGAACGATTGAAAAAGCGAGGCGGGATCAGCCTTGAAGGACGTTTCTTTGGGCTGCTCGGTCCAGACGGGCTGGATCCATTTCTGACTGTTTCCGGCAGTCGCCATATAGTCCTTCCCTTAGATAAGGTCCGTATCGGCGACAAATCCCAAAAAGCTTAGTCTTTTTTCACGAAATGCGGCACGGACTCCAGATCCCAAGTTATGACCAGTCCCGAGGCAATGCGACGGGCCAGATCGGCACCCCACATCTGCTCCACAACGTAAAGGGCGTTCTCGTAGCTGGCCACGCCTCCGCCCCCTGTCACGAATTTGCCGTCACGCACGAAACGCTTGCCCTGGACGGCTTTCAGGTCGGGAAACTGGCGGCCCAGTTTATCGATGTCGGGAGGATAGGTCATGGCGTAGCGTCCCTTGAGGAGTCCGGCCTTGGCCAGATAGAAGGCTCCCCAGCAGTTGGAGAGCACCCAGTCGGCTGACTCGGACTGGCGCTTGACCCAATCGATGATGCCGGCTTTCGACTCCAGATCCTTCTCGTACTCATGAAAACTGGGAATAATCAAGATGTCGATGGCGGGATGATCGTCAAACACATAGTCGGGTTGAAAGGCGAAGCCTTCGGCCGAAATAATCTCCTCCAGCTTCGGAGCCACCAGGAAGACCTTGACCTCCCGTCCATTGCCGTCAGCGTGTTCGAAGACGTCGTAAGGAGCGATGAACTCGGTGTTGTAGACGCCCGGATAGACCAGGATGCCGACCTTGACAGGTTCGGCCCTCAGGGTTGCGCAGGTCAGGGAAGAGAGCAAGAACGGCGCTAAGAATGCCAAGCGATTCATAGTCTTCAAAAATGGCATAGAGGCCTTCCAGCGCCTCTGGTACACTCTTGCCTGTAACAACCAGGAGAAAAAGCAAATGTCTTTGAAAACATGGATTCGCAACCGATCTTTCTGGCTTGCCGGGGGAGCGCTGTTGACGGTCCTGGCAGTCTCATGCTCGAATGCTCCCACTGACCAGGCCGTCGATCTCAAGCAATACGACGCCAAGACCTTCTTCGAGACCTTAGCGGTAACGGGGGCTTCGTTTTCGCCCGATGAATCGAAGGTCTTGTTCACTACTGACGCCAGCGGAGTTTTCAACGCCTACGAGCAACCGGTGGAGGGCGAAGAGCGCAAGCAGTTGACGGAATCGGCCGACAACGCCATATTCGCCATCGGCTACTTCCCCAAGGACGAACGCTTCCTCTACACCTTCGACGAGGGCGGGAACGAGCTGAATCACATCCATGTCCGGGAGACCGACGGCTCCAGCCGCGACTTGACGCCGGGCGAAGGACTCAAGGCCATCTTCGCGGGTTGGAGCGGCGACCGCAGCCATTTCTGGGTCCAGACCAACGAACGCGACTCCCAGTTTTTCGACTTGTACCGTTATTCGAGCGACGACTACGAGCGCTCTCTTGTGGTGGAGAACAAGCAGGGCTGGCAGATTTCCGCGATCAGCCGCGACAGCCGCTGGGCCGCGTTGCTCAAGGTCCGCAACAACGCCGATAACGACATCTACCTGATGGATCTGGAGAATCCCGGCGAGCCTAAGCACGTGACGCCCCACGAAGGAGACGTCTCCCATTCGGTTATGACGTTTACGCCCGACAGCTCTCAGTTGATCTACTCCACCAATGCCCAGGGTGAGTTCTCAGAGGCCTGGAGCTATACCATCGCCGACGAAGCCCATGCTCCTGTCCTGCAGGCCGAGTGGGACGTAGCCTACATGACCTACTCCCGCACGGGACGCTATCGGGTTTCGGCCATTAACGCCGACGCCGTTATCGACGCCACCATTCTCGACACCGAAACCGGCCAGGAGCTGGAGATGCCTGAGGGACTGCCTCAAGGACAGATGTGGCAGGTGGCCTTTTCGCCCAGCGACAAACGCATGGCCTTTTACATCAACAGCGACACTTCGCCCTCCAATCTTTTCGTCATGGACCTTGAGGACGGCAGTTATCGCCAGTTGACGCACAGCCTCAACCCTGACATCGATCCCAATCACCTGGTGGAAGGCGAGGTCGTGCGCTACAAGAGCTTCGACGGCTTGGAGATCCCGTCGATTCTCTACCGTCCCCATCAGGCCACGCCTGAGAGTCCGGCGCCAGCCATGGTGTGGGTGCACGGCGGACCTGGAGGGCAAAGCATCAAGGGCTACAATCCCATCGTCCAGCACCTGGTCAACCACGGCTATGCCGTCCTGGCTGTCAACAACCGCGGATCCTCGGGCTACGGCAAGACCTTTTTCCACAAGGACGACCAGAAGCATGGCGAGGTCGACCTCCAGGACTGCGTCTACGGCCGCACCTACCTGGAAAGCCTGGATTGGATTGACGGCGAGAAAATCGGCATTATCGGAGGCAGTTACGGAGGCTACATGGTGGCCGCGGCCCTGGCCTTTGAGCCCGAGGTCTTCGACGTGGGCATCGACATTTTCGGCGTCACCAACTGGGTCAGGACGCTGAGCGAGATTCCGCCTTGGTGGGCGGCTTTCCGCGATGCGCTCTACGCCGAAATGGGCAATCCTGCCGAGGACGAAGAGCGCCTGCGCCGCATCTCGCCTCTCTTCCACGCCGACCAGATCAAGCGTCCGCTGCTGGTGGTGCAGGGCGCCAATGATCCGCGCGTCCAGAAGGTGGAAAGCGACGAGATCGTGGAAGCTGTGCGTCAGAACGGCGTCCCGGTGGAATATGTGGTCTTCGACGACGAGGGTCACGGTTTTCAGAATCGCGACAACCGCATCGAGGCCTCCGAACGCTACCTCCAGTTCCTCGACAAGCACCTCAAGAAGGCGCCGGCCGAAGCGACTGAGTAGGTCCGGTGCCCGGCGTCCGGGGTGGGCGGCGGACTATCGCGTCAGATGTCACCACGACCTCGACGTGTAGGGGGAAGATGAGCGCCCCCGTGGCAAGCCCGCTGCCCTTGGGACGGGCCCACGTGACCTTGAGGAACCCGCGCAGTTCAGGCAAGCCCTCGCGCTTGGAGGCAAGCCTCGGAAGTCAGCCCTCTTCAACTCCGTCGCGAGGTGAGGTTCGGTCCCTTTCCAAGGGGCTGTGCCGTGACAATTGCTTTCTGCGGGAATGTGCCGTAACAGCCAGCCAAGTTCGGGGGATTATGCCGTAACAGCCAGCCAAGTCCGGGGGATTATGCCGTAACAGCCAGCCAAGTCCGGGGGATTATACCGTAACAGCCAGCTAAGTCCGGGCTCGCTGAAGGCGAGCCATAAGCCAGCCAAGGGTCAGCCGCCGGGACGGCGGCGCCACCCTGGGTCGGACGAAGAAGCTCCGATGAACGCTGTAAGCGTGCAACAAAAGTCCCCCGCGCTCGCTTCTCGCCCCCAGGCCCGAGGCTGTTTGAATCCGGCGGGTGTCTGGTTGCGTCTTGAATGATGTTGTCTGTAAGGTGCGGAGGGTCCTCATGAGCGATTCCACTTCTACGACGGATGTCACTGGCGGCTCCACATCGCCGACTTCTGAGGACGTTCGGTGGCTGAGCCTGCTGCACGAGATCAGCCAGGATCTCAGCGGTATCCTCGACTTCACCGAGTTGGTGGATCGGATCGCCCACCAAGTAGGTTCGCTGATCGACTACCGCCTCTTCGATCTCTATGAATGGGACGAAAAAGCCCAGCGTCTCAGGGCCCGTTTCTCCCAGCGCAGCGGCCGCGCCTGGAAGCCCCGCATGAGCCTCGAGGCCGGGGAAGGCGTGTGCGGATGGGTAGCCCTCCACAAGCGCTCCTTACGCGTCCCCGACGTCTGCTCCGACCATCGTTTCGTGGATTGCGCCAGCGACATCCGGGTGCGCTCCGAGTTGGCCGTCCCGCTGCTGACCAAAGGGCGCCTGGTGGGCGTCCTCAACCTCGAAAGCGACCGCGTGGACGCCTTCAGCCAATGCCACGCAGACATGCTGGAAACCTTGGCCAACCCCATCGCCGTCGCTCTGGAAAACGCCCGCTTAGTCGAAGAATTGCGGAGTAAAGAAAGCAGTCTGCTCAAAGACCTGTCCATGGCCCGGCAAGTCCAGAGTGCCCTGCTGCCCGCCCATTCCCCCTTGCTGGACGGTATCGAGATCGGACGCTCCTGGCTTCCGGCCCGTGAACTTGGCGGCGACTTCTACGATTTCCTGGCCTGCGGACCCGACCGCCTGACCATCGCCGTGGGGGATGTGTCGGGCAAGTCGACTCCGGCGGCGCTGTACGGATCGATGGCCATCGGCGCCCTGCGCGCCCAGATCGTCCACTCGCCCTGCTCACCGGCCACCTTGCTGCGGCGCATGAACACCTACCTGCTGCAGCCCGGGCTCGACAACCGGTTCCTGGCCATGACCCTGGCCATGCTGGACGCCTCGGCCGGCACTCTCACGCTGGCCTCCTCGGGACTCCCTCACCCGGTGCTCCTGCGCGACGGCCAAGTCACCCCCCTGCAAGTCGAGGGAATGCCTCTGGGGCTCTTCCCCGACCAGCGCTACGAGGAAACGACTCTGCGCCTCAAGAAAGGCGACGTGGTGGCCATCTGCAGCGACGGGCTCCATGAGTCTATCGACGAGCAGGAGCGCCAGTTCGCCGACCGCTGCCTGCACGCCAAGCTGGTCAAACTCGGCCACCTCCCGGCTCAGGACATCGCCGACGGAATGCTGGAAGCCAGCCAACTCCACAGCGGCGGCTCCTCTCACGACGACGACCGCACTATCGTCGTCCTCAAGAGCTCCCGCTCGGCGTCATGATCAGGCCACTCCCCAGCTCAAGGTGACCTACCAAGATCCGTCCACGAGGCGTGGCACCAGTCCACCCAAGCTGCGGGTTCAAAGCTGAGCGCCGAAAAACTGCGCCGACTCCCCGAGGCAAAGCGTAACTCATTGAAAGGAAGAGGCTTGGGGTGGGCGGGTTTGCGTCGTTCTCATTCTCTCATTAAACTGAATGGAAGAGTGATGTGACGTCAGTCTGCGAGTAGTCGGAAGGCGCGCGGCGCTGACTTCGCCAAGACTCCGCCCCGAAACCGAAGGTAAGGCTTCTTGACCGGTGACGCAGTGCTTTCCGCTTCCTGTCACTTGCCATCGAGGGGAGCAGGCGTACTGCGACAGAACCAAGCGGTTTATCGTCTTCTCTCGGCTTCGCCATCCCCGCAAGGTGGGCGCCTTCCTGACAGACGCGGACCGGCCAGTGGTAGCGGGCAGCCTCATACCGTCGAGCCGGCGCGAGGCCGCTGACCATGTTCGCGGAACTTGACTCGTGCATTTGCTGGCCACTCAGTGGCCCTAGTGCTCTGTCAGGTCTTAAGGCTGACAAGCCACTAGTTCACCCATCGACAAGGAGAAGGCGCGATGAGTACAAAAAGTTTCTTGGCCGATATGGCGATAACGATTCCAGTGACGTTCGTGGTCGCGGCGATCGTGACCTACCTCTACAGCCTGATCGTTCATGGGGCAGCCGCGGTGAATTGGGATACGGCGTTCCATCTGGCTTTCATTGTTGGAATCGTGCTTCCCGTGACGAGGATCGGCGAAAGGCGCAAGGACGCCTGAGTCCGCGGCCGAGACTCACCTAACGCGACGCAGTCGGCGCCGCTGTGGACGATGTGCTGCACTTAGGCTTGAATGTTGGAGGAGATCCTGTGAACAGGGACAGTTCAGAAACCTCATCCGAGCCTGATGAAAATCAACGGGAGGCCATCGAAGAGGCCGTCAAGCGCGCGGCATGGCAGCACTTGAGGTCCAAAGACGCTGCCTCGGCACTGAGTTGGTACGAGCCGGATGCAATTGTAGCCAGCGACGGGTCCCTCTATCCGTCATTTGATCGATTCGCCCAGGATGCCCGAGAGTTCTATGCCACCTTGAAGCAGGTTCATGTTGCTGTCTGGGACGAGATGCATGTCCAGGTTCTTGGCAGGGACGTAGCCGTGCTGACCGCAACGGTTCGCTGGTCGTCGACTGATAAAGTCGATGAGCGCATCGACTTGGAGGGCGTTTGGTCCGCGGTTTTTGTGCGGCGTGAGAAAGGCTGGAGGGTTTGCGCCCGCCACGAGTCATTTCTTAAGTAGAGTGGTATGGACGAGGAGTAGAGTAGACGGACGAGCTCTTGAGACAAAATGAAGTACAACCACATAGGGATCCCCACGAAAGTTCGGTTTGCAGGAGAGATCGACCTGCCGCATTTGAAGATGACCGTATCCGACCACGAGGACAATCCCTACGGCATCCAGTGGCAGAGGTATTGGAATGACGCTCCCTATCCCGATCTCGTCAAGTCGGTTCCTCATGTCGCCTTTGAGGTGGCTGACCTGGAAGCTGAGCTTGTGGGCCAGAAGGTGATTATCGAGCCCAATCGCCCCAGCGAGGGCTTGTTGGTCGCCTTCATTGAAGTGAATGGCGCCCCGGTCGAATTGATGCAATTCGAGAAATGAACGCAGTTGAAGTGTTAGCTTCGGCACTGCGGGCCATCGAGACGGAGGAGAGCAGATGAAGAGCGCTGGCAGCTCACCCGAGGCCGTCGACAAGTACATCGCCGGCTTTCCGGATGATGTTCGGAAGATCCTGGAGCAGGTGCGGGCTACAATCAAGAGAGTTGCACCGGACGCAGGGGAGGCGATCAAATATGGGATGCCGACACTCCTTCTGAATGGCAATTTGGTTCACTTCGCAGCCCATGAGCGCCATATCGGTTTCTACCCGACGCCCTCCGCCATAGCGGCGTTCAAGAGCGAGCTGTCTCAGTACAAGGGGGCAAAAGGATCGGTTCTGTTCCCCATGGACAGGCCGATGCCGTTGAGTCTGATCGAAAAGATCGTCAAGCTTCGAGTCGAGGAAGCTCGCGCGAAGTTGAAAGCCAAGAAGAAGGCTCGCTAGGTGAAGCGCGTCCGCGAATCGGTGGTCGCTGCCTTTGGAGGAGCGGTGGTCGAACGACTATTCGTTTATGGCTCCTTGGCCCCTGGTCAACCCAATGAGCACATGCTTGCCGCTATCCAAGGCGTTTGGGAACCAGCCGCCGTCACCGGAAGGCTGCGTCCAGAAGGTTGGGGCGCGGACCTCGGGTATCCCGGCCTTGATCTCGATGAGCGGGGCAATGAGGTCGAGGGCTTACTCTTCACATCGGAGGATCTTTCGGACCACTGGGCCGTCCTTGATGAGTTCGAGGGCGAGGCCTACGAACGCGTGCTGGCCAAGGTGAAGCTCAAAGATGGCAGAACGGTCGACGCCTTTGTCTACACATTGAGCGGGCGTTGAATGCTTCTCATTGAAGATCCGCTGAGGCGTGAAAGTCCTCGGCGATTGGCTCGCCGGGAGCAAGCTCTATCGCGACCCGGCCGGGGTGACCGTAGCTCAGGACGCGGGTGATGCTCCACCGGCCTTCCTTCCTTCGCCAGACGTTGGCGAACTGAAAGACGCCGCAGTCTTCTTTCCCGTCCTCCATGTGGCAAAACCGATGCTCTCCCAGTTGCATCGCGCCATACTCGGGAATCGGATAGACGCGTAGGGAACCCGGCACGAGTTCACGGCGCAGTCCGTTGTCCTGGCTGAAGAGGCTTCTGGTGCCATCTAGAACCTGAGCCTTGGACAGCAAGCCGTCAATGTCGTGATAGAACTCAATGTTTTCGTCAAGGAACCTCGCAACGCCCTCAAGGTCATAGGCGTTGAAGGCCTCGAACAAGGCTTTGTCCTGTTCGGCGATTTCATTGAGCAGCCGGGAATCCTGCGCTTCCGGCTCCGGACTTTGAGCGGTGGCATGTTGGGCCGAGAGCACTATTGCAGCAATCAGGATCGCGGCTTGGACTAGCAGGCGTACTGATCTCGATTTCATATAGGCCGGTACGGACCGGGGGCCAGAAGAGTTCAGATCGCCGTCTGGAAGAGCCTTGCCTCGCCCGCGTTACACTGAGTCGGCAACGGAATTGGTGGGCTTATTGTCGATGCGAGGATGGATCCGCTATGGAATCTGCGATGCCCAACCTGCTAAGGTCAGGGTACTAACTTCCGTCTGTAGATCCGTCACTGCGACGGTTCTTCAGGGAGAGGTGGACTTGTCTGATCTTGCCGGACGAGGAGTCTCGAAGGACAGCGACAGCTAGAACTCAAAAGCTGCTGCAACCGACAGCCTGGGGTCGCTGATGAGCGGCAAGACGTTAGGGAGAAGGAGTATGGTGAAGTTGAGCGACATTGAGCATGCTTTTCTCTTCGTAAACTGGTCGGACGGAGGGAACACCGCGGTTCTGCAGAAGAGCACGGGCCGAATCTTCTACAGTTCAGAGTTGGGCGACGTGGATGAGGTTGATGACCTGGATCAGCTTGATCAAGAGGGCCTGGATTGGGACGATATGATCGAGATCCCGCGCAAGAGTGAACTCGATCTGGGTCAGCATTTGGTATTTCGCTTTGCCCAGAATCGGCTGCCAGGCGAGTATGATCGAGTCCGTCGGATATTCTCGCGGCGCGGGGCCTATTCCCGGTTTAAGCAGTTCCTCGATGAACGGGACTTGCTGCAGTCATGGTATGACTTCGAGAACGAAGCTGAGAAGCAGGCTCTTCTGGAGTGGTGCCAAGAAAACGGCATCGAGGTCTCCGCCTAGCCCGCCTGCACCTCACAATTGCCAGCCACCATCTGAGCGGGAAACTGCACCCTCGGGAGTTCCGCCAAGCACCTGCGGCCCTCCGGTTCGAAGTCAGAACCGGCTTTGCCCAAGAAATCCTATCTGCCCAAAAAGTGGGCCGACGCGGCCCGCAAGGCCAGCAATCCCGGTCATGGGTACGAGTGGGACAGTGTGGAGCGCGTGAAGGAGCGGCTGGAACAGCGCTACCTAGCGCCGCCTGTGCATACTGAAGATTAAACCAATTCCGGGGGCTGAAGTGGCCCCCGCTTTCCAAAGTTGCTGCCCGCCATCTAGCCCTTTAGGCTTCCAGTCAGCCCAATTTACTACAATCGGCTTTTTGGTGCATATAAGGTGAAGTGACTATGGAGACAATCCGAATCAATCTTGATATGATGACAACAACCATGGCGAGGAAGATTCTTAAGCAATTCAGCTACAACAGCCGTATCCGGCACGAGCATTTTGGCTCAAGAAAATACAGGACCACCGGCCAAGCTATTGGTGAATTGGTGGCGAATGCTTTCGACGCTGAGGCCAAGCGGGTGGAGATTGCTCTTGACGAAGATGGCTGGGGGTACGTGCGCTCAATCAAAGTCGAGGACGACGGCCACGGCCTCGCCGAGCAAGACCTGGACTTGAAGTTTATGGTTGCCGGTACCTCCGTTTCCAGCCGGTCTCAGAGGGCGACTTTCGGAAGGTTCGGCGTTGGCCGCTTTGCGGTCTACAGGATCGGCGACCTCAGCAAGTGGAGCAGTGTAGCTTGGAGCGAGCCTGTCGGTTCTCTAAGAAAGATCCAATTTGAGTTCCGCTCTGATGTGTCCGGCGACCAGCTTGAGGTTATTGAAACGGAGGTCGGCGAAGACACGCCAACGGGGACGGTCATTGAGATCTTCAATCTTCTAGACAAGGACAGCGAAAAACTTGCTGCCCCGACCATCAGAAACAGCTTGCGTCGGCAATTCTGCGGATACCTGTTAGCTCATCCTAACAAGGAGCTGATTGTTGCAGGAGAGCGAATCGAGGCCGATACCGTTACGTCGGAATTAGAAGCGGTTCCCGATTCGGAGAGGATCCCTGGTGGCGCGGAGTTGACCCACCTGGTATTGCATGATCGCGCTGGACGCTTGGAAGACAACGTTTTATTCACTTCCAAGGGTAGGACAATAACGGGGGTTTCCTCCGACCGACTCATGCCAAACTACCTCTGCCTCGTTTCTGCACCCTGTATTGATAAGATAGTGGCATCGGACAATGCCGGGTTTATAGACTCGGAAATGCCGTTTAAGGCTCTTCGCGACCACGCGGTTACGAGCGCCGAATCTTACAATAAGAGGTGGAGATACAATGAGCGGC
>DATIPO010000116.1:0-55610 GCA_035471925.1 Acidobacteriota bacterium | reverse complement strand
GCACTAGGCATCTACCTGCCGTTGATCACGACCAACTGCGCCATCCTGGGACTGGCCCTTTTCCAGGCCAACCGCGGCTACGGCTTCCTGGAGGGCATCGCCTTCGCCCTGGGCGCCGGCGCCGGCCTCACCCTGGCCCTGATCCTGATGGCGGGCGTCCGCCAGGAAAACGAACTGGCCACCGTCCCCGACATCCTCCAAGGCGCCGCCATGAGCTTCCTCATCGCCGGCATCCTCTCCATGGCCTTCATGGGCTTCGCCGGCCTCTTCTCGGCGAGCAATTGATACCCGAGGGAGCTACACTGTAAGATCCGTTCTGCCCCCGGCTGGCAAGCTACTTCTCAATCCGTTTTGCCAAACTCCGTGCGACAGATTGCGCTGCAGAATCGACAGCCTGAATCCACCTATGCGCGGGACCTTGGTTACGCACTCGCGCCCATCCCGCAAAGGCGCTAGCTGGCGCGGTCGAGGCGGTCGGCGATCCACTGGTTGATGCTCTTTCCTTCCCGTTTGGCCTCGACGTAGACGCGGCGATGCAGTTCTGGAGGTAAACGGAGCATCAGCCGTCCAGAGAAGGGGTCAGGTTCCTCGCCGCGTTCACGGCAGAAATCAAGGTAGTCCTCCACCGAATCACGAAATGCCGTCTCCAAGTCTTCGACGCTGGTTCCTCGAACGGTGATCACGTCTCGAGTATCGAGCACTTCTCCATGGAACAAGCCCGCCTCATCATCAAAATCGACCTTACCGGTATAGCCCTTATATTCCAACATTACTCCAACCCCTTCGACCGAATTCCAGTTGATCGAGGAAAGCTGCGTAGCCCAAACATCCCGATCCCTTGGAACCATCGTGCCAGAATTGGTGTCGAGGACGTATATTCACAGGGCTGGCGGATCCTTTCGAGTGCGCCTAGCGGCAATGGCCTCCGCTAACTCTCGCAGGGTCTGCCCGCCCTCCTTGTCCTCCCGGGCAGCCTCCAGTTCTTGAACGAATCGAGGACTCCACTGAGTCTCCCGTTCCAAAGCCAGCTTGAGCGCATCAATGATGTACCGGTTGCGGCTCAAGCCAAGCTCTCTGGCCCGGTCGTCAACCGACTCAAGAAGGTCTGGAGGCAGGTCCACCGTCGTACTCATCTGGGGTAGCATCTAGGTATATTCCTCCCAGGTCAAGACGTTTCTACTTGGTCGGGTGCGTGGAGGTCACCGCGCCGCGTCGTCACTCAATTCACCCCTCGGCGCGCAGGTTGGCTGCTCGGATGCGGGTTGCGAACCAGATTTGGAGGGCGGTGTAGAGGACGGCGGGGATGGCTGAGAGGGGTTCGGCCACTTTCAGGTGTACGGCGATGGCGCCCAAGGTGGTCACGGTCAGGAGAGAGGCTGACCAGAAGGCTGTAGCGCGCCAAAGCACTCCCAGAGCGCTGAAAATCTGAAGCGAGCAGACCGCATAGATGAACCAAACGGGGAGGCCAAAATGGCTGGAAAGCCCCGGCGTGGAGTACTCGACGTAGGCGGCCCAGGGAGCGCCGAGGCCATAGGAGAGAGCCAGGAAGCCGGCGGCAATGGGGACCCCATATCCGTATCCGCGACCTTGATCGGCCCAATATAGGGTCATCTGTCGGCGGACTTGTGAGGACATGACGATTCTCCTTCAGTCCAATCGGTCATTGCGGGCCGAAGGGTTCGGGAGCGCCCTCCTCCTGGCCCTTCTCGAAGTCCCGGTAGTCGTGCCAGCGGACGTTGCTGATGCCCTTCTCGGCTTGCAGGACCTCATGGACTCGCGTTAGTGCCGCGGGAGCGATGCCTTGCCTTCGGTTAACGAAGGGGGCCTTCCAGAGGGCGATTTTGCGTTCCACCCAGCCGACCCACAGGGCCGGCTCTTGGATGCCTGGCCGATATCCGATAACCAGACAGAGCTCCTGATCATCGCAGGTGAAGAAGAAGTACCAACCGTAATCCTCCTGGTCCACCTTCCCGACGGTCGCTCCTTGCTCCTGCAAACGCTTCGCCAGCCAAGCGGCAGCGTCTTGCCCGTGGTTTCCGGGGTTGAAGTAATCATCCTTCTCTTCGGTGGTGTTGAAGAGATCGGCTTGGAAGCTAAACAGCGTGCGTTGCATCAAGAGCCAGCCTAGAGTTTCTTGTGAAGATCAGCAAGGGGTCGCCGGGCTGGCGCTGGGTTCCTCCTCTTTATTCTGTGAAGATTATCGAGTGGCAGTTGGCTCATTCGACGACCGCGAGTCGGGACAGTCGCTGACGGATGTGGCCTGCGGACGCGAGGGTGAAAAGGGCGCCGACGGCGGTGGCGGTGAGATGGAAGATGTTGGCCCGGAACAGGGCCACCAGCGGATTGCCGCGCCACCCGAAAAGGTAGGGGAGAAGGCCCATGACGAGCGTAATGACCGCGTACATCACCACCAGGATTCCCACAATCCGCTGAGAGGCGGCCGAGCCGGCGGCGGACGGATCCTGGCGGCGGGACCACAGCAGCGCTGCGAAGAGCGGCGGTCCCCAGGACCAGATGACCATCGACGAACCGTTGGCGCCCTCGGTCAAAGCCAGCACCAGGGCATTGGCCGCCAAGGACAAGAGCCCCAAAACCAGGAAGCGTCTGCTGCCCAGCAGCCGTTCGCAGGGGCGGCCGCACTCCAGGATCAGGAAGGTGTTGAGGGCCAGATGAATCGATCCGTGAAAGCCGGGCCATCCGTGCTCGAAAGCCGCCGTGAAAACCTGCCAGCAATGGCGCCGCGGCTCGACTCCCCCGAAGATCTCGTAGAGTCCGGGGAAGAAAAGCGTGGGGATGGTGATGAGGAGACAGAGTCCGAGGAAGCCATAGGTGACGACTGGAAATCTCTCACCATCCGAATGGTAGAGCGACTCCAGAGCCTTCTCAGCCCGAATGCTTCTTGACTGATTCATCAGCCTCGTCTTCCTCCCGCAGCCGACTCGAAGAGCTTGAGCATGTCCTCGGCTGAGGGCGGATGCTCGACCACGAACTGGGTGGGGTAGCCTGTGCCGCGGATACGCTGTGAGGCGGCCGCGAAATCGTATTCGGTGCGACGCAGTTCGATGCCTTCAGAGCTGAGAGAAGCCCAATAGGCGCCCGGCTCTCCGAAGGGCATGCCGAGGCTGCCGGCGTTCACCACCCGGACCCCTGCGACGGTGCGATCGAACTGCATGTGGGTGTGTCCGCACATCACCACGTCCGCGCCAGCGGACTCGAACAGCGGCCGCAGGCGCTCCTCGGGCGTGATGCTGGTAAAGAGTCCGTTGTCGTCGCGCGGCGTTGCGTGGCAGAAGAGCACCTCGCCCAGTCCGGGAATGGAGAGGCTGAGGGTGGGCGGCCATGTCTCCAGCTCTCGCAAATGGCGGGACGGCAGTGCGTCCGCCACCCAGCGCATGGATTCGTGGAATTGTTCCGGGACGCGGGTCAATTCCTGGCCGTCGTGCAGCGCCAGAATGTCTTGCTCGCCGTTTCCGTAGATGAAGCGGACCGGGATGGCGAGATTCCAGAGCGCCTCCAGGGATTCCGCCGGCATGGGACCGGGAACGACGTCCCCGCCCACGATCACCTGATCGACGTCCTCCCCTTCGACCTCCCCGAGCACCGCCTCAAGCGCCGGAAGATTTCCATGGATGTCATAAAGCGCGGCAACCTTCATCTGCAAACTCTCCTTGAATAAGAGACTGCTCGTTTCCCCTTGGACTATTACACGCTTACAAGGTTAGGAGAGTTCGCCAGTGGCCAGCTCCAGGACGGCTCGGACGATCCGCTGGCGGTACCAGGCGGCTAGCGCCAGGACGGGCAGGGCCACGGCGAACATAGCAAGGGCCTGCCAGACCCCCACTTCGCTCCAGGACGCAACCTGCCAGGCGGCGAGGGCGACCCAGAGAGCCGCTCCGGCTGCCACAAGCCCCTCCTGAGCAGTCCAGCCGGGAGAGGGCGTCGAGCCTTGGATGCCAGCCAGCCGGCTGAGCAGCCACTTCCACAGCTCGCGGCGTTCGTCGGGGAGGATGCTGATGGCCAAGGCCAGCTCATGTGTCCTGCGGCTGGTCATGAACGACAACGCGGCCAGCACCAAGGCCAGCAGCAGGGGAAAGCTGGCGGCCACCGGCTTGAGGCTTAAGGCCCCCCATTTCATGATGGTCCCCATGCTCTGCATGTCTTCCTGCTGAGAGGCGAACTGCTCCTCGATAACCTGGATCTCTTCCTGCAGGCTGGCTTGGAGTTCCTCCTGGCGGTTGATGGCGGCCTTTAGCTGGTCGCCGATCTTCTGCGACAGCTCCCGTCGCAGGACGTCCGACAGCCGGTCCTCGGCCGTCACTCCAAGCTGGTCAAAGGTCTCGAACTTGCCCTCCACCGAAGTCCACCACACGTCATCCTCCGGGGGCTCAACGGAGAGATCGCCGACGGCCTCAATAAAGGCCTCCAAGCTGTCTGCGATCTCGTTAAAGGCGGCAGTAAAGGACGCGCTTTCCCGGGCCAACTGCCGGGCTGAGTCGCGCAGGTCCTCAGCGTCGCTCGACAGAGGCCGGGCCATCTGCTGCAGGTCCTGATTGAGTTCGGCAAAGCGGACATCGATGATCTCTTTGCGGACATAAGGCTTCACAAGGCCGCGAACCTCCTCGATGGTCTGGCTCTGGCGGATCTTGTCCTCGAGGTCATCACCCAAAGGCGGAAGCGGGGATCCGCCTCCCGGGAAGGACTGTACAACGTCGGAAAAACCAGGTCGCCGGCGGGATTCTTGGACCTGAGGTCGGCTTCCCCCTTGGCGCGGCTCCGGGACCTGCAAATTCGGCGGGAAGGAATCTCTGCCCTCGGTCGCACCCTCAGCATCGACACCGCTGCGGATCTCCACAACCATCGAATTCAACTCACGCAGATCTTCGATCTTGCGGTCGCGGACCTGCGCAAGTGCCGAACGTATCCCCCCCTGAAGCCGGCTCTCCAGTTCCGCTAAAGCATTCTGAAACGACTCCAGCTTGGGGCTCAGCCGCTGGAATCGCTGGTTCTGGGCCTGGACTTGCTCCAGGCGCGTGGTGGCGCGCACGAAGGGCAGATATGTCGTCAAATGAAACAGAAGGAGAGCGATGACGAAGACGAAGGCCATCCGTCTGGAGTTTTCGTAGCGGTCGCGGGCCTTGTCAAAAAGTGAACGCGCGAGTTCGTCTGCCATGTCATATCCTCGTTTCCCGCACATTGGAGGCCGCTGAGACCATAAGCCAGTCGCAGGCTCAAACCGCCGAGCGGATGCCGGATCCCTGACCTGGGCCGAAAATCTCTGGCGCCAGTGTGAACGCGCCGGCTGCTAGCGGTCCGAGTCCGGCAAGGCGGACAAGCGAGCTCGGCACTCCTCGACCGCTTCCTGGACATCGGCCGACCGATACAACCCGAGGGCTTCCTCCCACAGCCGGGCGGACTGTCCGCTCAATCCCCGCTCTTCCTGGAAAACGGCCATCGAGCGGACGGCATTGGCCAGGACCAGAGGCGCGATCCCCGTGTGGCCGCGGTAGAGCGACAGCGCCTCGCCGAGAGAAGGTTCGGCCTCCTTGAGCCGGCCCGTGCGGCGGTAGAAGTCGCCCAAGTGACGGAGCGTATAGGCCAGCATCATGGGCTCGCCTTCCTCGCGGGCTGCCGCCACGGCTTCCTCAAACAGAAGGCGGGCCTTATCTGAGTCTCCTGCTTCCTGCTCGACCTGAGCCAGTTTCCCCAAAGCCGCCGCCAGCTCCCGCTGGTTCTCCGATCGGCGCGCCACAGCAACGGCCTCGTCCAACTTTTGACGCGCATGATGAGAGCGTCCGTGACGCCTGTCGGCCCAGGCTTGCTCCATCAATTCAACGGCTTTACCAGGTCGTGTTGAACCGTCCATCTCTGTCTTTATCTCCAGGGACTTCCCTTGGCTAGCGTCGCGGATCGAACTTGGCGGCATCGATGACCGACCAGATATGGATGATCCATCCCAGCAGGACGAACCACAGGGCCGAGGCCAGGACAAAGTGCACCACAGCCATGATGAGACGGGCTTGGAGCAGTTGTCCAAGTCCCGGAATGACGAAACTGCACAATGCCGCCAATACGTTTCCGCCCGATCCTTGGCCCGCCATAGAAATGCCTCCTCGATCCGCCAACCGCTGATGCTGGATGTCCGCCTGGGTCTGTCCTTTACAAGATACCCGAGGCCCCGCCGCGCCGCCAACCCGCCGCACCCTTTCCGCAAAGTTTGGAATTGATCATGGGATTAAGGCCCCTCATGCGTCTACATTAGTGTAGGCAGATGAAGAAAAGAGAACGCATCACCTCAAATCGGGTCCGAGAGATCTACCGCGGTACGATTCACGAGCTTTATGCTTACGTGTCGCGACGGACCGGAGGCGATCGCGAACTCGCTGAGGACGTGGTACAGGAATGCTTCCTGCGCGGACTCAGACATTGGCAAAAGCGGGGATTGCCCGACAGTCCCATCGCTTGGCTGAAAACCGTTGCGCGCAATCTCATCATCAGCCATTTCCGCAAGACGCGCCCCGAGCCGGTGGAGGAGTGGGACGGCTTCCCCTCCGACGGAGACTTGGGTTCGCGGGAAACCGCCGCCCTCGTCCATTGGGTCCTGGCGCGGCTGCGGGATGAGCAGGCCAGCTTGCTGGAAGCCTTTCACTTCGAAGGCAAGCGGGTCCGCGAACTGGCGGGGGAAATGGGCCTTTCAGAACGCGCCGTCGAAGGACGCCTGCGGCGAGCCCGCATGGCCTTCAAGAAGCGCCTCAAGGCCGTTTCGCCCCAGAGAGGTCGGTCATGAAAGACAAACAACAAGAACGACATCAACCGAATCCTGAATTCGTAGACAGACTGGAGTGGCAACTCATGACAGAAATGCGCCAATCAGAACGTAGTTTTCACCAACCGCAGTCCAAGTCCAGCACGTGGCGGCGCTACCTCCGGGTTGCAGCCCTGGTGGTGGTTTCGGCCCTGGGAGGCATCGCCCTGCTCAAGGCCGCTCAAGGACTGGAACAGAACTGGCAGCACCAGTTGGAACTGGCCCGCGCCGAAACCGAAGCTCGACTGGCATCCAGCCAGCTTGAACTGGCTGAAGCCTACTTCGAGAAGGTGCAGGAGCAGGCCGCGGCCGGACTGGTCGACCAGGATTCCCTGGCCTGGGCTGAATTCGAAATGACCCAGGTGGCCCAGCGGCTGCGGATGACTCAGCTCGATCTGGAGGAGATGGAACTGAGCGGCCGCTCGCCCCGCCATGAACTGTATGCGCCGCTGGTGAGCGGCACCGACTTCGTCACCCGCCGCCTCAACATCGAAATGGAAATCATGCAGCAAAAGCTGCAATTGGCCCGGCGGATGTTGGACGGTCGACGCAAACGCGTGGAAACGGGAGTGGCCTCGAGAGAGACGCTGGCTTCGGCCGAAAACGACCTGCAACAGGTGCGGCTGGAAGTCCAGGACGTGGCGCAAAAACTGGAACTGCGCCAGCGTTTCCTGAACGGCCGACTCACTCCCGAGCAAGTGATGGCCGAGTCGCGCCTGTCTGGAGTCGAGGCCAGGGTGCAACACCTGCGCAAGCGGGTCGAGTTCGGCCAAGGCCACATGGAAAGGCTACGGAACCGCGTGCAGGCCGGCGCGGCCGAAGAACTGGAATTGCAGCACGCCGAGTATGAATTCGAGCGCATCAAGTCCGAACTCCGCCTGGCTGAACTGGAACTCGAACTCCTGCGGGAGCATGCCGCCCGCTAGCTCATACCCGCATCTTTCCCTAGGAGTATTCTCCCGCGGGAGAGAAGATTACCGCCCAGGGGGCCCGCAAGGGCCCCCTAAAGCCGCCTCTGGGGTTGGCATCAAGCTTGCACCTATTAAGGTAGCGGGTCAGATCGACATTTTCCTTCTGGCCTTGACTTGAACAACGAATCGAAGAGAAATGATTATGAAGTTTTTGAATAAAGCTACCCGATACCTATCCCTAAGTCTCATCTTGATGCTTGCTGCGGGCGGCGCTGTGTTGGCACAGGACGACGCCGACACCATGGATGAGATGAAATCCATGGACGCCAAACAGACTGAAGATGTCCGCAAGCGCCTCAATGGACTGACCAACTATGGCGCTTTCGACTGGATCGTCTTTTGGACCGACGACGACCTCGTCTACCTGTCCGGGAAGGTCGTCGAACCGAGCCTCAAGAAGGCTGCCGAAGCGGCAGTGAAAAAGGTCGAGGGTGTGAAAACGGTTGAGAACGAGATTCAGGTCCTGCCCGTGTCTCCAGCCGATGACCGCATCCGGATTGCGGCCTATGCCGCTATCTATGGGCACTCGGCCATGACGCGCTACGTGCCGGGAGGAGGAACGAACTTCGTTGCCCCTTCGCCGCGCTTTCGCGACGCCACCAACCTGGTGCAGACGGGCCAGTTCCATGAAGGTCCCCATGCCATCCATATCATCGTGGAGCACGGAAACCTGACCCTCTTGGGAATCGTCGATTCCAGGCTGCATAGCCAGATCGCCGAAGTTCAGGCCAAGTCCATCAATGGGGTCTTTTCGGTGACCAATTCTCTGCGCATCGAGTAATCTCGGTTCAATAGACCGAATGAATGGGGCCTCTCCGCCACCCCGGTGGAGGGGCCCTTTTTCTTTTCTAGCGGGCCGCTGGTTTAAGATGAGGCTGATCGGGAGGCACGAAGCCATGACCACAAGCCAGAGGACGAAGCTGCTGGGATTGCTGGCACTGACGGCAGTGGCGGCGGCTTTGGCTTGGCAAATCTACAGCCGCCATCAGCGCACGTCCGAACCCACCGTCAGAGTGCAGCAAACCCTGATGGGGACGCTGTGGTCGGTGCAAGTGTGGGTGCCGGAAGGCGATCCCGCCCGGGTGCGGCGGGATATCGCGGAGGCCTTGGAGGAGGTGGCCCGGGTAGAGTCCGTGATGAGCGAGTGGCGCCAGGACTCTCCCATCAGCAGGCTCAACCGCTCTGCGGGCGGTCCGGGGCGGGAAGTGCCCGCCGAACTGGCCGCCATCATCGAGCGGGGCATTGAATACGGCCGCCTCAGTGGAGGGGCCTTCGACATTTCCTGGAAGGGCATGGGCGACCTTTGGAGTTTCGGGGACGACTTCCGCATACCGTCACAAGCTGAAATCGAGCAAGCCCTTTCGCGGGTCGATTATCGCCTGATCGAGGTTGAGGACCCACTCAAGGCAGAGGGCAGCAACTCTGACGCGACAGCCGGCACAGCAAGAGGCGATGCGGACCAAGCGGCTGCTACCGCAAGAGAATCCGCGGGCCAGCCCGGTGACGCGGCACAGCCCTCTCTGGGCGCAGCGGTCCGTGTGGGCCTGCCCAAGCCTGGCATGGCGCTGGGCTTGGGAGGAATCGCCAAAGGCTACGGCATCGACCGCGCGGGCGCCGTGCTGCGCGAGATGGGATACGCCAACTTCCTGGTGGACGGCGGAGGCGATGTCCTGACCTCGGGACGACGGGCCGGACGTCCCTGGCGCGTGGGCATCCAGAATCCAAGAAGCGTCCAGGGAAGTGCGGCCTCGACCCCGGCGGCCCGTCCAGACGGCGGTGCTTCGATGGCCGGCGCCGGCCAGCCTTTGCTTGGGTACGTCGAGGTCTCAGGCGGTGCCGTGGCCACTTCGGGCGACTACCAGCGCTTCCGCATCGTCGACGGAGTCCGCTACCACCACATCATCGATCCCCGCAGCGGACGTCCGGCCCGCGGATGCCGTTCCGTCACCGTCCTGGCGCCCAGCGCCGAGCAAGCCGACGCCCTGGCCACCGCCATCTTCGTGCTGGGCCCTGAAGAGGGTCTGGCTTTAGCCGACTCACTGGAGAAGGTCGAGACCCTGATCGTCGACAGCCGGGGGAGCATTCAGAAGACCGCCGGGTTCCCCTTCTCAACCGGGCGACCATAACCGCCGCTTAGGCCCGCAGTAAACAGGCCGACTTCTCTCGGACCGTTCAGGACATTACAATGTCGCCCAATCCTCACAACGTATCGAACCACAAGGAGGCAGCATGAATTGGGGACGCATCGTCTTAGGCGGCTTGGCCGCGGGCGTGGTCAAGAACTTGGTCGATTTCGCCATTCACGCCGGAGTCCTGGCCAGCACTTACGACCAGTACGATCTCTTTAGGGTGGAACCGCCCCCCAGTCCACTTTACTTTTTCCTGGTCGCGATCTGCATCGGACTGGCGGCCGCCATCTTCTTCGCCAAGACCCGCAGTTGTTGGGCCGAAGGAGCAGCGGGAGGCGCGAATTTCGGCTTCTGGCTTGGATTGGTGGCCTTTTTCGGACCCTTCTATCACCCGCTGACTATTGCCGGCTTCCCATACTTCTTGAGTTGGTATTGGGGAATCATCTCGGTCGTCAGCGGCGTGATCGCAGGCGCGGTTCTAGGCCTGATCGTCAAGCGTTGAACCGCCCCCCTCGTCTATCACGCTCAAGAGAACGCGCTTGATCGTGCTCACGGGCCGGGACGCCCCGCGCCACCTTGCGGGGGGCATCCTGGGCAGACCACGATCAACGCGCTTTCTCCAAGGAGAGAAGTCGGACCTTGGCTTCCAGTCCGCCGCCGAATCCGGTCATGGATCCGTCGGCGCCGATGACGCGGTGGCAGGGGATGACGATGGGGATGGGGTTGGCGCCATTGGCGGCTCCCACCGCCCGCACCGCCTTGGGCCGTCCGATGGAACGGGCGATCTGGGCGTAGGAACGGGTTTCGCCATAGGGAATGTCGCGCAGTGCCTTCCACACCTGCTGTTGAAATTCGGTGCCCGTGGGCTTAAGAGGCAGGTTGAAATGGCGGCGTTTGCCCGAGAAGTAGTCCTGTAGCTCGTGGGTCAAGGCCCGGACGCGGATGGGGTCGCGGCGCGCCCCGCTTCCCAGCGACTGGACGAATTCGTTTTCTTCCCGACCGGCCAAAAAGCAAATCGAAACCACGTTGCCGGCACCGTCCACAGCACAGCCGAGGGTTCCCACGGGACTGTCGATTAGGTCATAGAAAGTCATGCTGCCGATTCCTTTTCTTCCTCAGGCTTCCACTGCCAGAGGTGAAGGGCGGCCAAAGCGCGGTAAGGCGCGAAGACCGCCATCAGTTTCTGTGTTTCCTTGGGGCCTGGACGACCGTCCAGGCCGAAAAAGGCTTGCAGGGAGCGCACCAGTCCGGCATCGCCCAGGGGATAGGAGTCCTGGCATCCGTAGAGCCTCATCAACAGGTAACGGACCGACCACGGACCGAGTCCCTTCAGTTGCAGGAGCTGCTTTTCAAGTTGGCCCACGGCATACAGGCGGCGCGGCGAAGGGATCTTCCCTTGCAGTAACGCCTGGCCCAAACCTCTGAGGTAGGCGGCCTTCTGCTGGGAGAAGCGGCGGCGGCGCAGTTCGTCGATGTCGACCTCCGCCAGCGCGCGCGGCGTAGGCGGAGCCACCAGTCCACAGCGAGTGGGCGTTCCGGCCATGCGGTAGAGTTCGCGCCGCAGACTGAAGGCGAAGGGGAGGTTGACCTGCTGGCCCACAACCACCCACACGAGCCCCTCGACCCGTCCCGCCAAACGGGGGATGCGCAGTCCGCTGCGTTGCAGCAGCGGGGCCAAACGGGGATCGGAAGCGACGGCCGCCTCAAAGGCTTGGGGATCCTGGTCCAGCCCCAGCATGGCCAGCAAACGCTGGTGGAGGTGAGCCGTCAGGCCTCGGTCCTCAGGACCTCTTTCGGGGCCGCTGTCAGCCGCCATGGTTCCCCGCGGCCCCCGGCGTGTGGATCCCGGTCCGCTCCCGTCGCCGGCTTGCAATGAGGCCGCCTCACGTTTGCCCGCCGAAGGGTGATCGGCCACTTCCAGCAACTGGCAACGGACCTTCTGAGGCCCGATCTCGGCTTGTGCCACAACCGGACGGCCTTCCAGCCGCAGAGCTACCCGCAAAGTTTCCCCGTCCACCTGCTCGCTGAGGCTTTGAGGATCGCGGCCCCAATAGTCCAGGATGAAATCAGCGGGGTAGCCAGAGGGCAAATCGAGTTGGAAAGAAGTTTCGGTTCTCAGCCTGCGGAAGGCGCTGGGCGTCATGCGCTGGGAACGTCGGAACTGCTCGTTGAAGACCGACAGCGACTCGAAGCCGCAGGCAAAGGCGATGTCGGCGATCTTGTGGTCGCTCTCCAGCAGCAGGCGCCGGGCTTTTTGCAGGCGAAAGCGCAACAGCAGCGCCGCGGGAGTGGTCTGATAATGGCGGCGGACGCTTTCAGTCAGCTTGGATGTGCCCACTCCGGCGGCATCGGCCATCTCGGACACGCCCTGGCAGCTTTCCGGCTCGCGCCGCAAGTCGGCAATGAGCTGGCTGAGCCGTTCTCGCTCGGGATCGCGGCCCTTGTAGAAGAGGTCCGGGCGGCAGCGCTTGCAGGGACGCAGGCCGGCTTGGCGGGCTGATTCAGGATCCCCGAAAAAGCGCACGTTCTCGGGCTTGGGCTTGCGCGCCCGGCAGGACGGGAGGCAAAAGATGCCGGTGCTGAGGACGCCGGTGATGAAACGTCCGTCGAAGTCGGCGTCGGATGCCAGCATTCGGTCCAACATTCGGTCCCTTGTCATTGCCATGCATCGACTATAGTCCTCTCGGAGACGCGAATCTACCGGATTAGGCCGCTGGAATTTTCTTGGGTCCGCCTCACTGCAGGGGCCACACCAGCGGCAACACCAGCACGGCCACTGCAAACATCAGGACCAGAAGGGGAAGCCCCACCCGTCCGTAGTCGCGGAAGCGGTAGCCGCCCATTCCCATCACCAGCAAGTTGACGGGATGGGCCGTGGGCGTCAGGAAGGAGCAGGAACTGCCCACCGCCACCACCATGAGGAGGGCCCGGACCGAGAGTCCCAATTCGTCGCCGCTGCTCAGGGCGATGGGGGCCATGAGGACGGCCACAGCCGACGCCGGCATGACTTGGGCCGCCATTGCCGTGATGAGGAAGAGTCCGCCGGCCACGGCATGAGGACCCCAGGGCGCCACCCATCCCAGCATGCTGTCGGCCAGGAAAGCGGCCGTCCCCGACTCCTCCATGGCCAAGCCCATCGAGAGCATGCCGCCCACCATGATGACGGCCTTCCATTCTACCGCCGCGTAGGCTTCTTCCAGGCGCAAGCAGCCGCCGATAATCATCGCCACGGCCCCCATGGGAGCGGCCAGGAAGATGGGAAGCCAGTCCATGCTGACCATGAGCAAAAATGCCGCCATGATGCCCAGGCAAAGCGGGGCCTTCTGGTCCCGCAGGGCCTTGCGGGCCTGCTCCGACAAGAGAATGAAGTCGGGCTCCTCGGCCAGCATGCCCAGACGGTGCCGGTTGCCGTAGACCAGGAAAGCATCGCCCAGCCGCAGTTGGATGTCGCGCAAGCCGCTGGTCAGAGCCCGGCCCTCTCTCCACACGGCCACCACGGTGAGTCCGAAGCGCTCGCGGAAGTGGGCCTCGCGCAGGGTCTTTCCGGCCAGATCCGAGCGGGGCGAGAGCATGGCCTCGGCCAGTCCCACGTCCTCCGACTCGAGGGACTTGAGGTTGGAAGGCGGCAAGTCGCGCTCGACCTCCAGGCGGCGCAGCGCATCCAGGGTTTGCAGGTCCTCGGGACGGCCCTCGATGAGCAGTGAATCGCCCTCCAGCAGCTCCGACTCGGGGTCGGGGACGAATTGAGTGTGTCCCTCTCGGGTGATGCCCAGCACCGTGAGTCCGAAGGCGTCGCCCAACCGGGTGGCAGCCAGCATCTTGCCCGCCAGCAACGATCCCTCCGGAACCTTGACCCGCAGCAAGCGGCGCTGAAGCCCATAGCGCTCCACCGCCTCACGGGGCTGCAGGCGGCTCACGTTGACGAATCCGTCTCGCTCGCTCAGTCCTTGGCTCAGGCCCTGGGGGCCGATCAGGAGCAGACGGTCGCCGCCCAGCAGGTGGACGCCCAGCAGATCACTGTAATGCACCTCGTCCTGGCGCCGTAAGGCCATCACGGTGGCGCCGTGGCGGGAGCGCAACGAGGTTTGGGCCAAGGATTTGCCAGCGATGGAGGCCTCTCCGGCTACCTCCACTTCGGCCACTTCAACATCAGCTTCTCCCATCTGGTCGACTAAGTCGCCGCCCGATTCCAGGCGCAGCAGTTCCCAGCCTTTGAGGGCTTCCAAGCGCTCAGGACGGCCTTCCATCCAAAGCCGGTCGCCCTCGCGCAAGACCGTTTCAGGACCCGGCGCCAGCAGCGGACGCTCCCGCCGGACCACGGCCAGCAAGATGGCTTGGAGAGCCGATCCCAGGCGGCATTGAGCCACGGTCTTGCCGGCCAGCCGCGATCCGCCGGGGACTTTGAGGGCGAAGAGCACCTTGTCGACGCCGTAGAGTCCTTTGAGGTCGCGTTTGCCGGGACGTCCGGTCTGACGCGGCAGGTCACGGTCAGGCAGGATGCGGTTGCCCCAAAAAACCATGTAGAGGATGCCCACGCTCAGCGCCGCCGCCCCCACCGGCGTGAAGTCGAACATCTCGAAGGTGTTCATCCCCCGGTCGCGGAGCGCGCCGCTGACCAAGATGTTGGGGTTGGTCCCGATGGCTGTCGTCATGCCGCCCAGCAGGGAAGCGAAGGCCAAGGGAATGAGCAGCTTGGAGGGCGAGCGTCCCAGCCGCCGCGCCACTTCCAGTACGACAGGGAGCATCAGCGCGGCCACGCCCACATCGTTAATCAGGCCCGAGAGCACTCCCACGGTCAGCATCATGAGCACGGTCAGGCGGGTCTCGCTGTCGCCCGAGAAGGAAAGGATGGTACGTCCGATAGCGGCGGCCACGCCGGTGCGGGAGAGTCCTCCGCCCAGCACCAGAACAGAAGCGATGGTGATGACGGCCGGATTGGAAAATCCCAACAAAGCCTGAGATTGGTCGATGACGCCCGCCAGGGTCAGCGCCAGCAGGACCAACAGCGCCACGATCTCCGAGGCCACCCACTCGGTCACCAGGAGGAGCACCGCCAAGGCCAAGATGATCAGCACCAGAGCCATGACCCTCATTCTTCCACGCCCGCGGACCGCGGTCCAAGCGATGAACCTCCACCCGCTGTCCGACAGCGCCTGTTAGCGCCAAACCCGACACAAGATCGGACGAGATGGGCTAAAGAACCGTGGTGAAACGTGCCTCCTCACAGCGATCTGGACGTTTGCGGGCCGGGATACGGCAGGCGACGGCGTGTCCCACATGCCCTCAGGCTGGCTGCTCAGCCGGCTGGGGACTGCCGGGGCCCTTCCAGGCCAGGTGGAAGCCCCACAGGGCCAGGGCCAGGACGCCGAGGGGGCCGACGGCGGAGTAGGGGCCGTACCAGGACGTCCATTCCAGCGAAGTGGGCAGGTTGAGGAGAAGGGAGCTGGTCAGCGAGGCGGCGAAAACGCTCAGCAGTCCCAGCCGGATGAGGGTCATGACGGCGATTGAAATAACCGCCAGCTTGAAGACCAGGTCGATCCAGTAGCCGTCGCCGGCGGGAGGTGCCAGTACGAAGGTGAAGATGACGATGACCGGCAACGACGCCAGCCAGTCGCGTTTGAGCACTCCCCGGGCCAGCACAAGCACCAGGAAGATGAGCAGGGCTTGAGGAAAAGCGCTGATCAAGCCTTGCAGGGCATATCCGGCTAAGACGCGTCCGCCTTCGAATTGGGCGGGATTGATGCGGCGGAATCCGGCTCCGGAATAGCCCATCCACTGCTCGACGGGTTCGGAAAGCAGCGCCAGGGCCACGGCGAAGGTGGCGATCAGGCATCCCAGCAACAGGTCGCGTCCCACCAGTGAGTCGCGCAAGCGTCCGCGCAGCAGGCGATTCCAGGAGATCAGGCTGTGGGGCCAGTAGCGCCGGGCGAAAGGCTCGATGCCGATGTAAATGAACCAGGAAAGCGCCGCTGTCAGCAGCGCGATGGAGGCGGCGGATACCATCAGTCCCCACTCGGCATTGATGTTGGACGTGTGATCGGCGATGAGCATGCTGGCCAAGAATCGTCCGATGAAGATGCACAGGGCGATGCGAAGCGCACCCTGGCGGTCTCCCCGCCCCAGCTTCAAATTGTGGCGGACCAGGAAGGCGCACCCGACAATAGCTCCCAGGTTGAGGAAGGTTGTGAAGATGAGCAGCAGCGTCCTGCGGAAGCGGCTCGACGGTCCCGAGGAAGCCGTCTCCTCCGAAGACTCATTCCAAGGTCCCTGCACCCGGAAAAACACCAGTTGGCCTTGAAAGGAGGCAGCCTCAACGCTGATTTCCTCCTGGCTGCCGAACGGGGAGGTGCCCGTCCACCGGAGGTGCTGATCGACATTGACGGGCGGATTGAGCCGGGGCTCCGCGGGAAGAAAGTCCTCCCAGTTGAATCCTGCGGCGGCGAAAGCCAGGCTCCAGTCGAAGGGCGGCGCCTCGGTCTGAGCCGCTAGACGGGGCGGAACGGCGTCCAGCCAAAACAAGCGGGCCTTGGGATCGAGGAGCACCATCACCATTCCCGGGGTGGTGGCGGGCGGATCAAAAAGACCGGTGCGATAGGAAAGGCGGTCGCCCGGGAGGAGCGAAAACGGCGACTCCCGATACCAGAAAAGTCGGGCGGGCGGGAAACCGTGTTGCTTGTAGTCCTCAGAGACGATTTGAGAAAAGCGGTTAACCACCGGGTTATAGCTGCCGAATCCGCGGGCGCTGTATTCCTGGCGCTGATCATAGCCCAGGTTGGCAAGATGCTGGCGGGCCCGATCGGACAGCACCTCGGGGGAAAGGTCAAGGGGGATTTGGCGGAAGAGCTGGACTTGGTCAAGCAGCCACACCGAGGCCGCCAAACCCACCAGGACGCCACCCAAAACAAGCCAGGCTTGAAGGGTGGAAAGCACTCCGCTGCCGCCCGAAGCAGCTACCAGCTCGGGCGAAGGGGTTTCGCCGGCGGCCATGGCCTGGGCCAGAGGGCTGCCTCCCGGCAGGGCCGCCGAGACGGCCGGCGCCGAGGCCGGACGCAACTGCGGATCGCTCTGCAGGCAGCGCAGAATGGCCCGCTCTATCGCGGGATCGATGCCATCCAGGACGCTGGACGGCGCGGCGATCTGCGAGGACTCGTGCAACTGGCGCAGTTCGGCCAGCGAGCGGGCCTGCAGCGCTCGGCTTCCCGTGAACATCTCGTAGAGCACCAGTCCCAGCGCGAAAACGTCGCTTCGCTGGGATACCTCGCGTCCTTCAAGCTGCTCGGGAGCCATGTAGGCGGGGGTTCCCGATACATCGCCTTGGGCCACGTCACGGGCCGCGGCGGCCAGTCCGAAGTCGGCGATGCGGACGCGGCCGAGCCCGTCGATCATGATGTTGGCGGGCTTGAAGTCGCGGTGCAGGACACCCGCCTCATGAGCCGCCGCCAGTCCCGCGCACATTTGGCGCGAGAGTTCCAGAGCCTTGCCTTCGGGCAGGCGTCCGATGCGGCGCAGCAGCGAGGAAAGATCCTCGCCGTCAATGTACTCCATGGAAATGAAGTGTCGTCCCTCAGCCTCGCCCACGTCGTGGACCCGGCAGACGTTAGGATGGGAGACGCGCCGGGCCACCCGCACTTCGTCCAAAAAGCGCGCCAGACGGCGGTCATCGCTGGCCAAATCGCGAGGCAGGAACTTAAGCGCCACCTCTTGGTCGAGCGTCAAGTCCTCGGCCCGGTAGACTTCCCCCATGCCGCCTTTGCCCAGCAGGCCCACGATCCGGTAGCGCCCCGCCAGCAACACGCCCGGCGGAAACTCCCCGCGGCGCGACCCCGAAGAGGTTGTCGAGAGATCCGTCCGGGAAGGCCTGCCGGCACGCGTCACGCCGTCAGAGCCGTCAATACGCGTCACCTCATCAGCCGGAGGGTCAATCCGCGTCTCCTGGCTGTCATCATCGGGTCTGGGCGTCGGTTGAGAAGAATGAGGCATGAACTGTTCCCCGCTTCAACAGCCCATAGCCTAGCACAGCCAAACTCAAGTCACCTCAAGCTCAAACTCAATCGACCCACGCGATGCTCACCTTACGCAACACTGCGAGAAGCTTGACCTGGGAGAGCATATTCAGGACAGACTACAGTGAACGAGGAATTCGCCATTGTCGCCAGTCCGATGCGTCCCGATCAGGAGAGCTTGGCTGCCAGGACATCGACTTTCTCGATGACCGGATCCTTGGCCAGCAGATCGGGGGCTTTTTCCATCAGGGCAGCGGCCACCTGGCCTGAAAGGTGGGCTTGACGTCCCGCCTCATGGGGAAAGGCGTCGAAAATTCCGAAGGTGGACTTTCCCATCCGGAGAGCGAACCATACGGTGGTGTCCGGTTCGTCCTCCACGATCGCCAAACCGCTATTGAGAAACTCCGCTACCTCTTCTTCTTTTCCAGGTTTTGCTTCCAGTCGAACGAGGAGTGCTACTTGAACCACGTCATTACCCTTTTCCTTGGAATTGATGATTTTATTGTCACATGCCCACTATGCCACAAATCGTGCTTTGGCGAAGCGACAGGCCGACCGGGAGCCCAGGGCTTTGTTCCCTAGCCGCTGCGGGGAGGCACTGAACCGAAACAGCAGAGTTACGTTGTCTGACTGGAGCCTGGGGCCTCCACACCACCGGCTATTCGCTGGTGCGGCTCAATGCCTGCTGGGCTTCCTCTTTGTGAACGATGATCGTTCGCTTACCCAGCAGGTTAAGCTTGAACCTTCTGATCGTGTCAGGGGTCACCAGATACTTAGGAATTGACCGCGCGTATACGGGTCCCCAGATCACTCTCCAGCCAGTCTTACGGTGAATGATCTTGCCCTCGATGCCTGTTGCGGCGAGTTGCGGAAGGATCACCTGTCGATGATCGACCAAGTGTGATATTCCACTGGTCTTGAGGACCGAGATCACGTCGTGATTCGTTAGGTGTCCGCCGGTGGCTGCACACCAGACGTTGAAATCCGCATCAGTACGTAGGTGCTCATCCGCTTGATCCCGCAATGCTTGCCGGCTGCGCGCGGAGGCTGAGTTTCGGTACCAGATTCTTTTCTTGGGCCAGCTTCTCGCGAAATGTCTTCTTCTGAGCCACTTTTCCGCTCGATTCTTAACAACAATTCTATCAGTGCACCGAGCCTCATGCACGCCCCAACCGCACCAGGACGGCGGGCAGAAGAAGCGTTCAGGAGCCACCCGCCGACTCCCCGCTGATGCCCCTTTGCAGCAGTCTCACGATGCCGTCATGGCCCGATTTCTTGGCCAGTTCGAGGGCTGAATCGCCGTCGTCGGGTTTGAAGGCGGGATCGGCGCCGTAGGCCAGGAGGATCTTGGCGACTTCGAGGTGGCCGAGGTGGGCGGCGACGCGCAAGGGGACGGCGCGTCCGTCGGGAGCGTGGATGAGGCCGGGATTGGATTCCAGCAGCTCCCGTAAGCGCTCGGGGAGATCGAATTCCGCAGCGTCGATGATGTCGGGCTGGGACTGCTCCAGCAGCAGCTTCAGGATGTCCTTGCGCTTGCCTTCACGGGCCCAGCCCAAAGCGCTGGAGCCGTAGCGGCGCTCCCTGAGGGACGGATCGGCGCCCTGCTGCAACAGGTAGCGGACGACCTCGATATGGCCCATGAAGGAGGCTTCGTGCAAGGCCGTAATGCCGTCCTCAAGCCCGGCGTTGACGTCGACGCCACTTGCCACCAGATAGCCGACGACAGGCAGGCGGCCGAACTGGGCGGCATGGACAAGTCCTTGCTGGACAGCCCTTTCGGGATCGCGCAAGGAGCGGCACCAGGGAACGTCGCAGAATCCTGCTTGGGGACGCAAGCGGCCCTTCTCGTCGACCTGCACTTTGACGGCCTCCAGATCGCCGGAGGCGGCTGCGAAGACGAGGTTGTCGAGGCGGGCCCCTGCTTGGGCCAGTGCGTCCACGGCCTGGGGACAGCGGAAAGCGATGGCAGTGGCCAGGGGGACGCCGTCATCGTCGAGTCCGTTGGGGTCGGCCCCAGCTTCGACCAGCATGCGCACCATCTCGCCTTGCACCCCGGCTTGAGCGGGATGTGAGCTGGAGGCCAGCAGGGCCAGCGTCGTCTGGGCGGGTCCGCCGCCGTAGGAGTTGCAGAGGGCGTCCACCTCGGCACCCGCATCGAGAAGAATGCGCAGGATCTCCGGAGCGTTTTGCGGGGTCTGCTGCACTTCGGTCTCGACTCCGTTGGCGGCCATGTAATGCAGCAGCGTCGACCGGTGCGGACGCGGGGACCGGGCGTGAATCAGCTCGGGATCACCGAGCAGCATCTGGCGCAGTTTTGCGGCATCACCCCGAATGGCAGCATCACGGGCCTCTTCGAATCGGCGCACGGAAATGTCATGCTCGACGGCGCCCAGGCGGCGCAAACGGTCATCAAGGTCGGCGTCACCGCTGGGGAAGGCTTTCAATCCGCGCACGGGGGCGCCCGCTTGCAGGAGACGCTCGACGAGGGCTCTTCGCAGGTCGTCGGCGGGTGTTTCCAGCGCCAAGTCGAGCGCCGTGCGTCCGGCGTGATTGCGGTGAGACGGATCGGCACCCGCCCGCAGCAGATGGTCAAGAGCGTCCGCTTGACCGGAACGGGCAGCCAGGTGAAGCGGACAATCGCCTTCATCGTCGGCCACGTTGGGATCGAGTCCCGCACGAAGCAGTTCGGGGACGGCCCTCCCTCGCCCATGACTCAACGCCCAGGCCAGCATCTGATGGTCGGTGCGGCAGAAGCGAACGGACCCATCGGCAGTGCTGGCGCCCCGCCGCGCCGATTCACGACCCGACAGCGGCTGCTCTTTCGCCATTCCTGACTTGCCCTGACTGGGCTTGATGGTCTGGTCCTCTGCCTCCCGTCCGGCTTGGCGTTCCTGGCCTCGCAGCCGGGCCTGCTGATCGGGCCGGTCAGTTTTCTGATCAGCGGTGCCTTGCGGAGGCTGGTCGACCGCGCGTTTTGCTTTGGCCTTGCCTTCGACGGCAGAACGCAGCGCGGCCGAGAGCAGCCGGTCCACTGGCTCCAGTTGCGTGGAGGCGCCGGAGTCGGCCAGCGGCCCGGCCACTTCGTCGCGTCCCAGCCGAACAGCGATCTGGTAGGGCCGGTAACCGTCGCGGTTGGGACGTTCCGCGTCGGCACCCGAGTCCAGCAAGAGCTTGATGACTTGCAGGCTTCGCTCATCCCGAATGGCCTGATGGAGCACGCTTCCGTGCGCCCCCCAACTGCCGGCGTCAGGATTGGCTCCGGCCTCAAGGAGCAGCTTGACGCCGCCTGGCTCATCCATGGCCACCCGCAGCGAAAGGGCAAAGTCGAGCTGGTACTGAGGCGGACGGTCACGCAAGAGGACGCGCAGGCAGGCCAGATCATCGCCGCCAACACAGCCGCGCAGTTCCGCCGCTGCCCACAGGGCCCAGTTCTCCTGCCGCTTGGCGCCCGCTTCCAGCAACAACTCCACCAGTTGAGGACTCGATACGCATTCTACCGCCCCGGTCAGCAGCGAGCGGAAGCCGTCCGGCACCTCGGGGGCATCGACGGTCTGGGCGGGATCGGCCCCCACCTCCAGCAGCTTCTCGAGGATGCGGATACGCCGCTCAGCCACCTCGAGGTCCAGCCTGCGAAAGCGCGAATGACAGGCATAGAAGGCCGGAGTCCACCCCCGCGGACCTCCCTCTTGCCGGGCCAGCTCAGGACGTTCCCGCAGCAACCGCAGCACCGCTTGGTCATCCCCCAAAGCCGCCGAGGCATAGATCGACCGGCTGACGCTCTGGACCCTCCTCGTCATCAGTGCGGACCTCCCGCCACGCTCGAAACCGACGACCTTGGTGAACTCATCCAGCAGGCTCCCCTCGGCGCTAGAGGCCCCCGAGGACTCTCGCCGCGGGCCAGCGGCAGCCGAAATCAGGTCGCGGACCTGTTTGTCGCGGCCAGCCAGGGCTGCCTCGGTGATGCGCTCCACAAGCGTCTCTTCATCGGCAACAAGAGCTTCAATGGCGTGCTTCATGCGCGGCCAGGAGGCGAAACCCGACTCGCGTGCAATGACGAACTGAGCCTCGGCCAAGACCAGTGGCTGGCTCGCCGGGGCCGGGCCTTCAGAACCCGGCGAGAGGCGGCCTCCCTTCGTTTCCTGCGGCGGAGCCGCAGCGGCGTCTGGGCCGGATCCTCCAGCCGGGCCTGCGGCACCCGCCTTCGCGCCCGAGTCGGCGGCGTCCTCGGCCAAGCGCGGCAGATGACGCCGGGCACGTGCGATGGCCTCTTGATCGCCGCGCCGAAAAGCGCGCAGCAATTCCTTGGCCAGCTTCTTCTTCTGTTCCAGGTCAGGACGGGATTGGATGGTGGAAGGCGAATCCCCGGAGCGGGACGAATCGCGGACGTCAGACATGGAAGCCTCCTTCATTACGGTCCAGCGTCCGCCAACCGGACCGAAGAAGGGTCCGTTGAAAATGTGAAGCTCTATCAATCACTCGAGATGGGCGCCGCCCTTTCCGCGGACCGGATGCATTCCCGAAAACGCCCATCCATTATGCCCTATCGATGACTGGGACGGCCAGCCGAAGGTTCTTTTAAGCTTGCGTCCCCGGGACGTGCAGAGCGCAACGCAGGCAGCGCGGATGGATGCGGCGCCACAGCAGACCACCCGCTCGAAATGGGGGCTAGCCCTGCTTGATCACTTGAGCGGGGTCGATGCGGGAAGCGCGGCGGGCGGGAAGATAGCTTGAGAAGGCGGCGACGAGGGCAAAGAAAACGGCCGAGGCGACCAACACCAAGGGGTCGTTGGGGCTAACCCTGAAAAGCAGATTGGAAAGGAAACCGCTGAAGAGCAGCGAAATCAGCAATCCGCCGGCCAAGCCAAGGCCGCAGAGGAACATGCCTTTGCCCACGATGAGCTTCAGAATGTCGCGGCGCCCGGCTCCCAGTGCCAGTCGGACTCCGATTTCCTGAACCCGCCGGTTGACGTTGAAGGAGATGAGTCCGAAGAGGCCCACGGCACCGAAGGCCATGCCGAAGAGTGAAAAGAGGCCAAAAAGGCTGGTGATGAACCGGCGTCCCTGCAAATCGTTGCTCAGCCTCTGGCTCATGGGCGCCAGTTCCGAGATGGGAATGTCGGAGTCAACACTCCACACGGCACGGCGGACATCGACCAACCGTTCTGCTGGCCCACCGGCCAGCAGCGAACGCACCACCACGAACATCGACGAAGCCGCCCGGGGCGACTGGACCAGGGGGATGTAGTATTGGCCACGGCTCTGGCGCTCGATTCCCCGATGTTTGACGTGGCGCACCAGGCCCACCACCGTCCGCCAGGGCGCGTCTTCGGAGGGTTCTCCCTGTTTGAAGCGGCGCCCCACAGGATCCTGACCGGGCCAGAGCCGGCCAGCCAAGTTCTCGTCGACGATGGCCGTGAGGGGGCCGTTCTGGTCGATCTGCCCGAAGAGCCGTCCCCTCAGCAACTCGATTCCCATGGTCTGGAAATAGGATCCATGGACCAGCCTGTAGGCGGCCTCCACCGACTCGGAAGCGCCGCCATCGGCGGGGTGAGGAGTCACGGGGCGAGTCAATTCCCACAACAGCGGCAGACGACTGACCAGGCCCGCACGCATCTCGGGAATGCTGTGGAGACGCTCCAGCACCTGATCGAAATAGGCCAAACGCGATTCACGGCTGTCATATTGATTCCCGGACAGGACCAGGCGGAAACCGAGCACACGGTCAGGATCGAAGCCGGGCTCGACCGCCATCACCTGCTCGAAGCTTCTGAGCATCAGGCCCCCTCCCACCAGCAGCATGAGGGCCAGGGCGATTTGCGCCACCACCATGGCTGAAGGAAGGCGCAGGGAGCCGATGCCCACGCTTCCGCGCCCGAGTCCGCCGACGCTCAGGTGCCTCCTGGAGGACCGGCCCCAGACCTGGAAGGCCAGGACCAAGACCCAAATCGTCACCGCGACTAGAGCCGCCGCCAACGCCGCCAGCAGCGAAGGCAAGCCCACGTTCACCTCGTCAAAACGGGGAAGGGCGCGGGGGTTGACGGAGCGCAGCAGGGGAATGCCCCAGGCGGCCAGCAAGAGTCCCATGGCAGCCGCGGCCAGCGCCAGCAGTCCGCCTTCCACGGCGAACTGGCGGATGAGCCGCAGGCGTCCTGCACCCAAGGCCATCCGCAAGGCGAACTCACCGCTGCGCGCCTCGGCTCTGGCCAGTTGCAGATTGGCCAAGTTGAGGCAGATCAAGAGGAGCAGGAAGGCAACCGCCAAGGCGAAGGCCGTGAGGACGGGCCGCGCTTCTTGCACGGCCCAGGCGTGGGCCGACCTGATCCCCAATCGGTAGCCTCGGTCGGCGTACTCGGAGGGAAACCGGGAAACCCATTCCTGGCCCAGAGCGGCCAACTCAGCAGAGGCACGATCAGGGGTGATCTCAGGCCGCAGCCGGGCCACCACCCGGGTAAAGGACCCGCTTCGCCGCGTGGAGCGAGAATCGGGAAGTGGATACCACACTTGGTGGCTGGCCAGGAACTCCAGGTCAGGATGCGAGATGCCAAAATCGGGCACCATGCCGATGATCTGCCAGTCTTCTCCTCCGATGACCAGTGGCTTGTCCAGAGCTTCCGGGGAGCCGCCCAGGTGGCTGTTGAAGAAACTTTCGCTGACCACCAACACGCGCCCTTCAAGAGCATCGCGCGGGGAAAACGTCCGGCCGACGGTGGGCTGGATCCCCAAGGTCTTGAAGTATCCCGGACTGACACAGCCCGCCGAAAGCTGCAAAGGCTCGACTTCAGGCGTCCAGTTCAAAACACGCGGCTCGAATGCCGCTATGCTTTGAAAGACGTTCACCAGCTCTCGGACGTCCTGAAACTCAGCCCGCGACAGGTGCTGCCAGTCCACGTTGCGGACGCGTTCCACCTCTCCCACCGAGTAGAGGCGCTCGGGCTGCGGGAAGGGGAGCGGCTCGAGGAGGACGGCGAAGACAGCACTGAAGATGGCGGTGTGGGCCCCGATTCCCAGTGCCAGGGTGATCACGACCGCAGCCGTCCAAGGCGGACTCTTGAGAAACTGGCGGAGGGCGAAGCGGGCGTCCATCGCCAGTCCGCTGACCATCCCCCCGCCGCCCCGGCGAGAACCGCCGGGCCGGGAACGGCGTCCGAAGCGCCCGGGACGTTCGATCTCGAAAAGCTCCTCGAAAGGGACTCCCAGTCCGTCCAGCAGCTTGTGCCGGGTTTCGGGACGGGGGTAACGGCGCTTGCCGCTGAGCAAAAGGGAGAGATGGCCCTTGCCCAGCCCCAGCATCTGCTCCCAGCGGTTCAGGGTGATCTTTTTCTTGGAGAGCTCGCGCTCCAAGGCCTCAGTCTTCAATCGAATTCGCATGCCGGTACGTCCCATTACCGGCCAGCGCCGGAGAAGAAGTCAAGCCCCCTCACCGGAAACTACTTTCAATCGTTAACTGAGGGGCCTGGACCCGGTCCTCAACGGACACAGCTTCCCTTGCGCATTTTCGGCACGGTCACTTGCTGAGCATGGTTTCGATGGGTCTACTTCGGCTCGAAGTGGAAGATCTTGTTGACGATCTTCCATTCACCTTCGATCTTGAGCAGGTTCATGTAGTCGACGATGGTGTAGTCGTCGCTCTCCAGCTCGAGCTTGGCCTGGGCGGCGTTTCCCATAATGTCGATGGACGCGATCCGGGCCTTGCGGTCGTTCGGCTCCTTGATCCGGGAGAGATAGTCCTGCAAGGAGATTTCGCTATAGGCTCCCTCGCGCACATATTTCAATTCAGCTTGAGGATGAAAGGCCTTGGCCACGCGCTTGGCGTCTCCAGCAGCGCCTCCCTGCAGGTAGTGTTGGAGAGCCGTTTCCACTCCTTGCCGGTCACCGTCCGCCAGAGCCCACGCTTGGCCAGCCAATAGAAACAGCAGGGCCAGCGATCCCAGGACAATTCTTGAACGCATCTGATCTTCTCCCTTCCTGAACGACACCGGATGTAGAGACGAAGAAGCCGCTGCAGAGTTCATCTCATGAGGCAGCTCGGTCAGAGGCAGCCGAGTTCTTCGTCCAGGTCTTCCTCTTCGACCTGAATGGTGCAATGGCATATCGAGAAGCGCTCCTCTACTCCATGGAGGGCCTGCTTGAGGAGCTGGTTGCGGCTGGCGTCGGGAGCCACCAGATGCACGGTAAGGGCGGTTTCGCGGGTGCTCATGGGCCAGATGTGCAAGTCGTGCACGTCTTCCACTCCCTCCAGTCCTCTCAGGTAATCGAGCACTTTGGCGGGATCGACGCTTGAGGGCACTTTGTCGAGGGCCATGTTGAGCGAATCGATGAAGAAGGGCCAGCTCCCCACCACGATGACTGCTGCCACCGCCAAACCCACCGCCGGATCCAGCCAGGGCCAATCGCGCCACAGCAGCAGCAGTCCCGATATCACCACGCCCAGCGAAATGCCGGTATCGGCGGCCATGTGGACGAAGGCGCCGCGCACGTTGAGGTCGGTTTTGCGTCCCGAGTAAAAGAGCAGGGTCGTCAGGCCGTTGACGACGACTCCGATTCCCGCCACCACGATGATGGGCAATCCCGACACGGGGCTGGGATCGAGCAGGCGCTCCACGGCTTCCCAGATCACCAGCCCGACGGCCAGAATCACCAGAATGCTGCTGCCCAGAGCGGCCAGGATGGTGGCCCGGCGAAAGCCGTAGGTGCGGTCGAGAGTGGGACTGCGGCGCGAGAGGTAATCGCCGCCCCAAGCCAGCAGCAGACCTACCACGTCGCTGAGATTATGTCCGGCGTCGGCCAGCAGGGCCAGCGAACCGAAATAGAATCCGCAGCCGGCTTCCACCAGCACGAACACAACATTCAGGCCCGTCCCCAAGGCGAAACGGCGATTGTTGTTGAAACGGCGGCTTTTGTCGATGTCGTGGGCGTGGTCATGCATCGCTCTTTCCTTCCCTCTCCGGGGCTGGTTTACCTTCGGCTATCCAACCATAGATGGCAGGCAAGACCAGCAGCGTCAAGAGGGTGGAGGTGACCAAGCCGCCGATCACCACGGTCGCCAGAGGACGCTGCACTTCAGCCCCCGCGCTGGTGGAAAGAGCCATGGGGAGGAATCCCAGGCTGGCCACCAAAGCCGTCATCAAGACCGGGCGGAGCCGCGTCAACGCGCCCTGACGGGCCGCTTCGCGGGCACCCAGACCTTCTTCCCGAAATTGATTGATGCAGGAAACCAACACCACCCCGTTGAGGACTGCGATCCCGAAAAGGGCGATGAAGCCGACCCCGGCCGAAATGCTGAAGGGCATTTCGCGGGCAAATAGCGCCACGATGCCGCCAGTTGCGGCGATGGGGACGTTGATGTAGATCAGTCCCGCCAGCCGCACGGAGCCGAAGGTGGTGTAGAGAAGCACGAAGATCAGAAAGAGCGCCGCTGGAACCACCAATGCAAGCCGGGCGGAGGCCCGCTGCAGATTCTCGAACTGACCGCCCCATTGCAGCCAGTAACCGGATGGAAGTTCGACGCTCCGGGCCACCGCCTGCTGAGCATCCGAAACGAAGCCCGCCAGATCGCGACCGCGCACGTTGGCTTCCACGGCCAAGCGCCGATGGATGTCTTCGCGGCTGATCTGGGCGGGTCCTTCTTCAGTGATCAGCGAAGCCACCTGGCTCAGCGGAATGAGACGTCCCCGCGAATCGGCGATCTTCAGGTCGTTGAGTTGCGAAGCTCGGTCGCGCTGATCCTGCTGGAAGCGCACTTGGAGGTGAAAGCGGCGCTGTCCCTCCAGAACTTGGCCGGTGACTCGTCCACCCACAGCGCGCACAACGTCCAGGACCTCGGAAATGTTGATCCCATAGCGGGCAATGGCCTTGCGGTCGATGAGAATGCGCAGGTAGGGCAGTCCGGCAACCTGCTCGGCCTTGACGTCGGCCGCCCCCGGCACTTCCCGAACGGCGGCTACGATCTGCCCTCCCAGCCTTTCCAAGGTCTCCAAGTCCTCGCCGAAGATCTGGATGGCGACATCCGAGCGCACCCCGGCAATCAGTTCTTGCACCCGCAGTTCAATGGGCTGGGAATAACTGTACAGGTTGCCGGGCACCCGGGCCTTGAGCGCTTCATCCATCTTGGAGACCAGTTCCGCCTTGGAGGAGGCGCTGACCCACTGCGAGGGCGGTCTGAGGATGGCGTAGATGTCGGAGATCTCAACGCCCATGGGATCGGTCGCGATTTCGGGTCGGCCGGTGCGCGACACCACCGTCTCGACCTCCGGGAACTCCTCCAAGAGCACCGACTCGATCATAGTCGTTGAATGGATGGATTCCTCCAAAGAAACGCTGGGAAGCCGCCAAGCCTGCAAAGCGACAGCGCCTTCATCGAGGCGTGGTATGAATTCGGCCCCCAGGAAGGGAACCAGCAGCAAACTGACAGCGAACAGGCCGAAGGCGGCCAGCGCCGTCAGGCGCGGCGTCGCAATGGTCTTTCCCAGGAATGGCTTGTAGATCCGCTTGGCTTGGCGGATCAGCCAAGTTTCCTGCTCGTGGGAGCCGGGTTTGAGAACCATCGAGGCTGCTACGGGCATGAAGGTCAAGGCCAGGATTAAGGAACCGGCCAAGGCGAAGACCACCGTCAGCGCCATGGGCCGGAACATCTTGCCCTCGACTCCCTGCAGCGTCAGGACAGGCAGATAGACGATGATGATGATCCCGATCGCGAAGGCCACCGGCCTGCCGACTTCGCGGGCGGCCCTGCGGACCGTCTCAAGCCGGCAGCCAGCCTTTCCCGAGGACTGCAGATGGCGCATGATGTTCTCGATCATGACCACCGAGCCGTCCACCACCAGTCCGAAGTCGATAGCGCCCAAGCTCATCAGATTGCCGGAGATTCCGAATTCGCCCATGCAGATGAAAGCGAAGAGCATGGAAAGGGGGATGGCGGAGGCCACGATCAGTCCGCCCTTGAAGCTGCCCAGCAGCAGAAGCAGGACGAGAATCACCAACGCGCCTCCTTCTGAGAGATTGGTGATCACGGTCCCGATGGTGTCACGCACCAGTTCGGTGCGGTCGTAGTAGGTGTCGATGACCACTCCCGGAGGCAGCGACTGCCTAATCTCCTCCACCCTCTCGCGGACGCGGTTAACCACCGTGCGCGAGTTCTCTCCGATCAGCATCATGACGACACCGGTCACCGCCTCTCCGCGGCCGTCGCGGGTCACGGCGCCCTGACGCACCATGGGGGCGAAGGCGACTCGGGCGATGTTGCGCACATAGATGGGCGTCCCGTCCTGACTGGTGGAGACCACGATGTCCCCGATCTGGTCCAGTCCTTCGATCAGCCCCTCGCCGCGAATCAACTGCTGCTCCTGATTCTTGACCAGATAGGCGCCGCCGGCGTTGGCGTTGTTGCTTTCCAGGGCTCGAAAGACCTGCTTCAGAGGAATGGCATGGCTGACCAAGGCATCGGCGTCGACCTGCACCTCGTAGGTCTTCAGCTCTCCCCCGAAGGAGTTGACTTCCACAACCCCCGGAACCGATCGCAGCTTGTAGGCGATGTCCCAATCGAGAATGCTGCGCAACTCCATCAGCGAGTAGCCTTGGCCGCGCACTTCGAACTGAAAGACCTCGCCCAGTCCCGTACTGATGGGCCCCATTTCGGGAGTTCCGAAGCCGCCCGGAATGGCTTCCCGGGCCTGGGGCAACCGTTCCATCACCAGGCGCCGGCAAAAATAGATGTCCATGCCCTCTTCGAAGTAGACCGTCACCGCTGACAGTCCGAAGCGGGAAACCGAGCGCAGCCGGACGATCCCCGGAAGTCCGCTCATGGCGGTCTCGACGGGAAAGGTGATGAACCGCTCCACCTCCAGCGGACCGAGCCCCGGTGCGTTGGTCAAGACCTGGACCTGATTGGGGGTCACGTCGGGCACGGCGTCGATGGGCAGTTGCAGCATGGCCCTGACGCCCACGGCCACCACTAGTCCGACCAGCACGAGAACCAAGAACCGGTTATTGAGGGAAATGTCGATCAGTCGCCGCATCCGTCACTCCTTGCCGCCTAGCTAGTGTGCGTGGCCCCCGCCGAGTTGGTCCCGCTGCATCTGGGATTTGAGGTAGAAACTGCCCTGAGTGACGATCTCCATGCCTTCGGCGATCCCCTCCACTCCGACCCAGCCTTGCGACTCAAGTCCCAGTCGGACGGGACGGGGATAAAAGGACAGGCGATCTTGGCTCACCTCGAATACGACGTCCTGACCGGCCACGTTTTGCACCGCGGCTCGGGGCACAGCCAAGCCTTGGTGATGTTGATTGGAGGGTAAGCGGACCGTTACGAACATTCCCAACTTGAGGCGGGAATCGAGGTTGGGCACCACGCAGCGGACCCTGGCGGTTCGCGTCCGCGGCTCCAACATGTCGCTGATGTAGGTCAGACGTCCTTGGAAGACCTGATCGGGGTAAGCGGGGGTCAGCACTTCTACCTGCCCACGGCCGGCCAATCGTCCCAAGTCCTTCTCGTAGACGTCGGCCAAAACCCACACCCTGGAGGTGTCGACCAGGGTGAGCAGTTCGCGGTCATTGTCGACCACCTCGCCTTCTGCCACTTCGTAATCGACAATAATGCCGGGGAAAGGAGCCCGCAGCAGCTTGTGGCTGGCGGTGCGGTGAGGACCGCCGGGGCTGCTGGCCAGCCGGGCGATTTCCTCATCATTGAGACCGAAGCGGTGCAGCTTCTCCTCGGCCCGGGCCAGCTCGGCTTGAACCCTGGCCACGGTTTTGACGGCCTGCTCGAACTCGGCTTGGCGGATCTCCACGTCCTTGGCGGCAATGGCCTCGACCTTGAGCAGTTCGCGGCCCCTCTCCAGCAGCTTGCCCGTGACTTCCCGCTGGCTCTCGGCTTCCTCCAGAGCCGCCTTGCGGGCCAGGAATTCGCCGGCCACTTCTCCCATCTCGATGCTGTCGTAGCTGATCAGGGGCGCTCCCGCCGCCACCCGGTCGCCTCGGCGGACGAACACCTTCTCGATAATCCCCCGCGAGAGAGGCCGAATATGGGCCAGACGGCTTTCGTCGGGCTCGACGCTCCCTGTCGTCTCCAGGTGGTCGCGCAAGTCCTTGACCTGGATGACGCCGAACTCGATGCCGGCGACCCGGATCTGCTCCTCGGTCAGGCGCAAGCTTTCAGAGTGTGGGGCGGTCTGCTGCCCGTCCTGGCTTGGCTTCTGGACGGGCAGGTCTCCGCCACCCGTCCCGCAGCCGCAGCACCAAGCAATGAAGGAGGCCATCAGGACCGACAGGAATCGACTCGTATGTTTGAAGCTCATCTGAGATCTCCTCCAACCGCCAGTTTCAGCCGGGCCCGACTGATCTGAAGGTCGTACAGAGCTTGGTTGTAGAAGAGAACCGTCTGGCGGTGAGCGCGCTCGGCGTCCAGCAGATCGATCAGCGAAACGCTGCCCAGGCGGTAGGCGGCCTCAGCAATGTCCCGCGATTCGCGCGAGGCCTCCAGCACTTGGTCGCGAAGCTCGTCCGCCCGCCGGAGATGGCCCTGAAACCCGTTGAGAGCCGTCTCAACATCGCGCAGGACCTGCAGGCGGCGCGAACGCAGGAGTTGATCCTGCCGCCGTCGCTGGGCCTCGGCCTCGGCAATCTGGCCCTGGTTGCGGTCAAAGACAAAGAGCGGAATCTCAATCCCGAACACCACTCCGTCAGCACCGAAATCGCGGCGATAGCCAGCGAAGGGAATGAGATTAGGGACCGAGCGGGCCTTTTCCAACTCGATCTGGCGCCGGGCCTGAGTCAGGCGGCCGCGCTGGACGGCCAAAGCCGGACGCTGGGCCAAGGCGCGCCGCCGCAGTTCCTCGGCTGGAGGCGGACGCCATTGCGGGTTAAAGGAATCGACGGCCCGCACCCGGCGGCTGAAATCCTCCGCGCCCAGCAGCGCCAGAACCTCGTCCTGGGCATTCTCAAGCACGGTTTCGCCTGACACGACGTCCTCAAAGAAGCGGTAGCGCTCGGTTCGGGCCCGGCGAAGTTCCCCGCCGGAGGCCTCCCCCTCGCGGAAGCGGGCCTCGATCAACCCCAGCACAGCGTCAAACCGCTCCAGGATCTCATGGGCCGCATCCAGGTTCTCCTGAGCCAGGACGAGTTGGTAGTAGGCCACCTCAAGGGTGAACATCAACTCTCGCTGGCGCTGGCGGTATTCCCACTCCGCCACCTCCAGACCCGCCTCGCGCAAACGCCGCCGCTTGCCTCGCTTGCCCGCCGTCTCGATCTCCTGGCGGAAGGTCAGCGAGAACTCCTGGCGCCCGAAGCCATCAGACTGAGGGGAGAGTCCCTCGCTGCCGGCCTGCAAGGTGGGATTGGGGCGCCTTGACGCTGCATCCAGGCGTCCTCGCTGGACCTCGACGACACTTTGCGCCGCCAGCAGATCAGGATTGGACGACAGCAAGGCACGAGCCTGATCAAGCGTCAGTTGTTCGGGAACGGAGTTTCCCTGGCCTGCCACCGCTCCGATCGAGAGTACAAAAAGACAGATTTTAAGCTTTATTCTGTTTTGCATAGTGTTTTTGACTTGACATCCGCACAGGTTCACCCGTAGGCGGACAACGTTCCTTCCATTGGCGCAAGCGGGATTGGCTCGCAGGAGAGACTCGGGACGGTCAGCAGCGTAGGTCAGAGTCTCGGCTTGAATGCCGAGATATCAGGACCACTGATGGCAGGACCGCCAGATTGCTTGTCACTCTCAGGAACGGGCTCCGGCAGCAAAGATAAGCCGCAGGCGCAGATCCCTCTTGCAGACTTGAGGCTTGTGCTGGAGGCCAAAAGCGGTTGTCGCAATGAAAGCCCCGGCTCAAGCCGGAAATGGCTTCAAGCGAGCTGCGGAGGGTGGTCAATTATGGCGGGGACCGCCGGGTAGGGCGACGTTAAGCCGAGAGGAAGGCCTTCATTCACATCCTGAACAAAGAAAGTCCAGGCGTCCGTGGCCATGAGATGGGTCGAGTGCAGCGTACAAAGATGGATATGGTCGGTCTCGTCCGAATTCGATGAGGCGCGCTCAACCGTGTCATTGAGCGGGCACTCCTGATCAGCCAGTCCGACCTTGACGCCCACGGCCGAGGTCTCGACCGAAGGTCCGCAAAAGCCGCAGACGACCTGGTCGAGCTGAGGCATCAGCACTAGCACGGCAATCAGCCCCAAAATGGCAGAGAGACGAAACATTGCTGTCAAATTAGCATTTCAAAGAGGCCCCGTCAACGTGACAAGGCGGCTTACTGCGTCGGTGCCGGAAGGCACCACTTTGCGCGAGAGTTGGAACTTCGTTGGGGACGGTCCTTACTCTCACCGGCGGCGGGAAAAGACAGTTGAGGTCAAGGGCTGATCCACTCGCAGGTCACAAAGCGATTTGAATTCCCGGCATCCCGAAGACTGTAGGGCGCCGCTCTTGGTGAGCTGAGTCCGATGCGATAGGCTCGAGGGATGGAAGTCCTTGAGCTGTACGGACAGGCTGCCAAAACCGCCCTGGGCTTTTTTTGGAAGTCGGGATGGGCCTTTGTGTTGGGGTATGCGGTCAGCGCCATGCTTCAGGCCTTCGTGCCCAAGGGAAAGCTGACCAAGTCCATGGGCGCTGCCGATTTGAAAAGTGTTTCGCTGAGCACCCTCTTCGGCGCCGCCTCCTCTTCCTGTTCCTTCGCGGCCCTGGCCACGGCCCGCTCGCTCATCCTCAAGGGTGCCCATTTCGCGGCCGGAGTCGCCTTCATGTTCGCCTCCACCAATCTGGTGATCGAATTGGGCATCCTCATTCTCATCTTCCTGGGATGGCAGTTCCTGGCGGCCGAAATCGTTGGCGGCCTGATCTTGATCGCCATCAGCACGCTGCTGATCAAAGCCACTTATCCCCGCGAGTGGCTGCAGGCGGCCCGGGGACGGCTGGAAGAAGCGTCCGAGGACGATCAGGACTTCGAATGGCGAAAGCGCGTCAAAAGCCGCCGCGGATGGCGCTTGGTGGGACATCACTTCGTCATGGAGTGGGGCATGGTGTGGGAAGAGATCCTGATCGGCTTTACTGTGGCCGGATTCGTCGCGGTGCTCGTGCCTGCCCAGGTGTGGTCGGCCATCTTCCTTCAGCAGGCACCCGATTGGCTGCCTCATTGGATAGTTGTGGTGCAGAACGCCGCCGTGGCTCCCTTGGTGGCGGGATTGACCTTCATCGGCTCGATGGGCAATATTCCACTGGCCACCGTGCTCAACGAAAACGGAGTTCTTTTCGCAGGGATCATGGGTTTCATCTACTCCGACTTGATGGTCCCGCCCCTGGTGCGGGTGAACGCCAAGTACTACGGCTGGCAGGTGGCTCTCTACATCGCCGCAATCATGTATGTGAGCGCCGTGATTACCGCGCTCATTCTGCACACGCTCTTCGCCTGGATGGCGATCACACCCGAAAGCGCCCGCCGGTCCGGCGAACTGGCTCAGTTCGCCATCGACTACACCTTCTGGCTCAACCTGCTCTTCCTGCTGGTGGCCGGCGTTCTCTTCGCTCTCCATCGCCAACATCAGGCCCAACAAGCGACCAGCGAAGAAGAGGCCGAAGTAATGGGACTGAAAAGGTGGCTGGCCATTATAGTCGTGGCCCTGCTGGCCGGTGGACTGGCGGCCTATTTTCTCACTTGACCAATACGGGGCTGCGGGAGAGCGCAGAAAGGCTGGGAGCTGTTGATTTGTTGACGACCGTGCCGAGGGCCTATACTAACGGGCGTGCATTGGACCTTTAAACCTTCACAACACGGTGTAGCCCAGGTTCTCGGAGAACTTGAGAGCCGCGTGATGAAAGCGCTGTGGCAAGCGCCCGGGGCTGTCGCACGTGATGTGCGCAAGATCATCTCAGAGGAAAAGCCGGCCGCGGCTACCACCGTATTGACCGTGCTCGACCGATTGGCGAAGAAGGGACTCGTGTACCGGCGCCGAGAGGGCCGACGCTACAAGTTCTTCCCCGCTCTCTCCCAGGAAGAGTTCGAACGAGATGTAACGCGCAGCATTCTGGAGGGGCTGATGGAGCAGGAGTCGAGGCCCATCCTCAGCACTTTTGTCGACCTTGTCTCGCACGATGAGGATCTGCTGGACGAGTTGGAGGCAATGGTCCGCAGGAAACGCAGATGAGCTGGGACTCACTATTTCATCTCGCCCAAGCGGCCTTGCTGCTCGGTCTGCTTGCCGCTTGGTCGACAGCCTTTCTCCAAACCCCGCTTACCGGCAGACTCACGCGTTGGCGAGGACATTCCTTTTCCAGCCGCTTTTGGATGGGATGGGGATTGCTTCCGGCGAGCGTGGCCGGCTTGATCGCAACCTTTGTGTTATTCTTCGCGACCCTGAGCGGCACGGGCTGGCTGACCGACCACTGCCTCAGTCACGCGGGCCATCCCCACCTCTGCCTCCGCCATATCAGCGATTTGCCGCCCGGAGGTGGGGCGGCATGGGCCCTGTTGATCCTTGGAGCAGGCCGGATCCTTTGGGTGGCCCGGACACCGCTGCTTCAGCTCATCGCTTTGAGAAAGCTACGCCAGGGACATTCTCGACGGCATTCGGCCTCAGGCCCGTCGGTGCGCCTTCTGCCCGGCGACCGCCCGCTGGCTTTCACGGTGGGCACGCTGTTTCCCGAGATTTGCTGGACGGAGGGAGTCGTTCGGCTTTTACAGGAAGACGAACGGGAGATCGTCCTCATTCACGAGGAGACCCATCGGCGCCATCGGGATCCCCTCAAGGCCCTGGTCCTCTACATCCTGCAAAAAAGCCTGACGGGCGGCGAAGCCATTCTGAGTCATTGGAGGCAGCGGCGGGAAGAGGAGTGCGACCTAGCCTGCGTCGAGAGAGGACACCATCCGACGCAGGTCGCAGCCACTGTCCTCAAAATGCAGCGAGCGGCCAGCCTGTCCCCCGCCACTCCGATTTCCCTCCACTATGCCCGCTCTTGCGACCCCCACGAACTCAGACGGCGGATCGAGAATTTACTTGAGCCGCCAGGAGACTCACTTGGGCCGGGCTTGCCCGTCCTCCTGCTCTCTTTGTTAGGGGCTGCAGTGATCCTTGAAGCTCCCTTCACCCACCATTTTCTCGAAACCGTGCTGGGTTGGCTTACTTTCTGACCGTCTGAATCTGGCGGTGGACTTGCTCTCTAGGCCATCTTACCGCTCCTTGCATCCCCATTCTACAATCTGTAGAATCGCACTCCACGACGGTAGCGGACACTCAATAGTTATGCCATTTCACCATCTCTTCGAATCTGCCTCTGCACCGACTGACTCCATCCGGCGGCTGCCACCATCGGACCGACAATCCGGCTGTCGGCTTTGGCCTTTGGGCCCAAGCGGCTTTGGGCAGCACCCTGGGCCGCCGGGCCGCCCCGGATCCAGCCCGCTGACCTTGTTTGGCGGAGGCCGCAGATGGAGCTTGGCCTGGCTGGCCGCATGTCTGATTTGCACTCATCTCGTGGCTCAGGACTCGTCCCAGCAAGGTTCGCCGCAGACACTATCCCTGCAAAGCGCCCAACGCCGCTTTGCGGAGCGCAATCCGCGAGTCGAGGCCCTGCGCCAAGGCATCGAGAGCGCCCGCGGACTGGCGGTGCAGGCGGCCAAGCCGCCTAATCCGACCCTTCACTACAGCCAGGAAGGCCTGCCCCTGGGTAGGGATGGAATCGGCTTTGACGACCAGGAGTTCCTGCTCTGGGCTTCACAGCCATTCGAGCTGGGCGGCAAGCGCGGCCGCCGTCGTGAAGCCGCTGACAGCCAGGTTCGCGTATTGGAGCTGCAACTTGAGGACTTTCTGCGCCGGGGACGCGCCCAAGTGGCCCGCGCTTATCTGGGCGTCCTCCATCAGCAGCAACAGCGGGACTTGATCGGGCGGCTGCTGCAACAGTACCGGCAACTGCGCCGCAGTCATCAGCTCCGGTTGGCTGAGGGAGACGTGTCAGGACTCTCCCACCTCAAGGTGGAAGCCGAGGAACTCCGCTACACTTCTCTGCTGGCGCGAGCGGATACCGAACTAGCCGAGGCCTGGAGGGAACTCTCGGCCTGGACGGACTGGCCGGGTGCCATTCCGCCCCGGTTGCAGGCACCACAGCTCCTCGGCGAGCCCCGGCAAGCCATGGAGGCACTGCGGCGCCGAGCCTTGGCTCAGCGGTCCGACCTGCGCGCTCTTCAGGCCCGGGTGGAAGAAGAACAAGCCCGGCTGGCCCTGCGGCGCGCCGAGAAGATCCCCGACCTGACCGTGGGAGGGGGCTTCAAGAGAGATTTCGGACAGAACTCTTTCTATGTTGGCATCAATGTCCCCCTGCCCCTCTTCGACCGCAATCAAGGAGCCGTGGCATCGGCCCTGGCCCAAGTCGAGAGCGCCCGCAACGAATTGCGCTGGAGGCAGATCCTGGCCGGAAAGCAGGTCGAGGAGGCCTGGAAGCGCTTCAACCTGCAGCGCGGCCAAGCCCAACGGCTGCAGGGCACGGTCATCGACCGGCTGGAAACCATCGTCGACGTGACCAGCCAATCCTACAACGAGGGCGAATCGAGCCTGCTGGAGCTTCTCGACGCCATGCGCGTCCAATTAGAAGCCTCGCTGAACTTCCAGACCTTGTTGCTGCAAGCCCGCCTCTCACGGGTCGATCTCGAAGAAGCCGTGGGAGGGACAATCGATTGAGGCCTTTATGATGAAAAAACAACCATTGCACACCGGACTCGCTTGGCCATTGGTGCTGGCAAGCCTGGCGCTGCTGCTGGCCGGATGCGGTCACAGCCACGAAGACGACACCCACTCCCATGGCGAGGACACCCACACCCATGGAGAGGAAGGCCAACCTCCCGCGGAGGACGGCCACACCCATGGGGAAGACACCCATACCCACGCAGAGGAAGGCCAAGGTCAAGGAGAGGATGCCCATACCCATGGAGAAGACACCCACACCCATGGCGAAGACACCCATACTCACGAGGGGGACGGGGAAAGCCTGTCCGATACTGTGTGGAACGCCCGCTTCGAACTCTTCATGGAGCACCCTCCCATCCGTGTCGGGGAACCGGTTGAGTTCCTGGTCCACCTGACCATCCTGGACGGTTCTCGACCGGTCAACGACGGTCCGGTGAGCTTCATCTTCACGCGCTCGGGACGGGAGGTGCGCCGCATCGTCGTCAAGGAACCCCTGCGTCCTGGAATCTTCAGCGTGGACACCCAGTTCGACACGCCCGGACGCCTGGATCTGACGATCGACATCCAAGGCGGACCGGTTCAGGGCTCCATTGAAGCCTCGCCCCTGACCGTACACGCGGCGGACGGCGATGCTGCCGGACCGGCGGCCCAAGAAGAGAGCGCCCAGGAGGGAACCATCAGCTTTCTCAAGGAGCAGCAGTGGACCTTCGACTTCTCCACGGCCTTGGCCGAGCAGCGCGAGATCGAGGGTTCGCTGGGCGCCCCGGCCTTGGTCACGGCGCCCAGCGGACTCGACACGGCCGTCTTTTCGCCTTCCGCAGGCCATTACCGCCAGCCCCCTCAGGGAGTGCCCCGCCTGGGCACGCGGGTCAAGAAAGGAGCCCTGCTGGGATGGGTGGAGCCGACGCCGACGCAACGCAGCGCCATGGCCGCCAATCAGGTCCAGTCCGGTCAAATGCTGGTGGGCATGCGCAATGCCTTGGCTCAGGCGGAGAGCGACGTGGCTGAGCAGAAGAGCCTGCTGAGAACGGCCCAGCATGAGGTGGAACGGCTGGAGAGGCTGCTGGAGCTGCAGGCCGTCCCCCGCAAGCGTCTGGAGGAGGCCCAAAGCCGCCATGAGATTCATCAAGCTTCGCTGGAGGCAGCTCAGACCCGCCGTCGGCAATTGCGCCATCAGCTCGACGAGCAACTGTCCCGCGCCGATGCCCAAAAGGTGGAGCCGCGTATGGCGCTCTACTCGCCCATCGAGGGCAAGATCGTCCGCTCCCAAGCCGCGGACGGACAGCCCGTCGACAGCCGCCAGGAGCTGTTCCGCATCATCAACCTGAAGGAAGCCTGGATCAGCGCCCGAGTCGGCGAGTCCGAAGTCCCCCGCTTGAAGGGACTTAAGGGGGCCCTGGTCGATCTGCCGGGCGGAGAACAGATCCGCCTCGAAGCCGACCGCCTGCTGGACGTGGGTTCCCTGGTCGACCCGGTCAGCCGGACGGTCCCCGTTACTTGGCGGGTTCCCAATCGCAGCGGTTCGCTCAGGGCGGGCATGCTGGTCGAGATGCGCATGCGGACCGACGAAGGAACCCAAGCATCGGCAGCAGTCCCCTCGGGGGCCGTGCTGATCGAAGACAACAAGTCCGTGGTTTACGTGCAAGTCAGCGGCGAGTCCTTCGCCCGCCGAATCGTTCGCACGGGAGCCCGCGATGCAGGCTGGACGCAGATTCTCGAAGGCCTGGAGAGCGGCGAAAGGGTCGTCGTGAAAGGTGCTTACGAGGTGGCGTTGGCCGCCCGGGCGGGGGATGCCAATGCCGCTCACGGACATGCGCACTAAGCTGTGCGCCGGCAGTGCTTCAGCGCGGCAGCCACACAAATTTTAAATCCAATCGCTCCGAACTCTTGATTTCGATGGACAACTCATGCTGAACGGACTCATTCGAGCTTCCCTGCACCACCGGCTGGTGGTGCTGATCGCCGCTTTCTTGGCACTACTGGCCGGACTCTACGTGGCACTCAACCTGCCTGTGGACGTCTTTCCCGATCTCACCGCTCCGACCGTCACCGTTCTCACCGAGGCCCACAACATGGCTCCCGAGGAAGTCGAATCGCTGGTCACCTTCCCTATCGAGACGGCCCTCAACGGAGCGACCTCGGTGCGCCGCGTCCGCTCGGTATCTGGCATCGGCATCTCGGTGGTGTGGACCGAGTTCGAGTGGGGAACGGACATCTACCGGGCCCGCCAAATCGTCTCCGAAAAACTTCAACTGGTCACCAACGCGCTGCCCGACGACGCCTCATCGCCCGTCATGGCGCCCATCTCATCCATCATGGGCGAGATCCTTCTGATCGCAGTCACCGGCCCTCCCGAGCGCCTGATGGAAATGCGCACCCTGGCCGACTGGACGTTGCGCCGCCGCCTCCTGGCACTGCCCGGAGTGGCCCAGGTTGTTCCCATCGGCGGCCAGGTACGCGAGTACCAGGTTCTGCTCGATCCCGAACGCATGCGCCACCACGGTGTGACCATCGAGCAGGCTCTGGCCGCGGCGGAGAGCGCCGGACGCAACGCCTCTGGGGGTTTCTATGTCGAGTCGGGACGCGAATACCTGGTGCGGGGCATAGGACGCGCCAGCGATCTGGAGTCGCTGGCCAGGACCCCCCTTTCCGCCAACACGTCTCACGTCCCCGGCACAGACGCCATCCAAGCTGCGGCCCAGCCCCTGGTGCTGCTGGAACACATCGCCGAGGTCAAAATCGGAGCCAAGCCGCGCCGGGGCGCCGCTTCGGTCAATGCTGCCGAGGCCGTGATCGTCTCGGTGCAGAAGCAGCCCGGGGCCGACACCCTGGAGCTGACCCGGCGCATCGACGAGATGCTGCAGGAAATTGAACTGCCCCCAGGCCTCGATATCGAGCGCCACATCTTCCGTCAGTCCGACTTCATCAACCTGGCCGTCCGCAACGTCCTGGAAGCCCTGCGGGACGGTGCCCTGCTGGTGGTGCTGATCCTCTTCCTCTTCCTTTTGAGCTGGCGTACCACGCTGATTTCGGTGCTGGCCATCCCTCTTTCCCTGATCGTCACCATCTTCATCTTCCGGCTGATGGACGTGAGCATCAACACGATGACTTTGGGAGGCATGGCCATTGCCATCGGCGCCTTGGTGGACGACGCCATCATCGACGTCGAAAACGTCTTTCGCCGACTTAGGGAGAATCGGGCCAAGCCGGAGGCCGAGCGGGAAACGGCCCTCACGGTGATCTACCAGGCCTCCAGCGAAGTCCGCTATCCCATCCTCTTCGCCACTTTCATCGTCATCATCGTCTTCGTCCCCCTTTTCGCCCTGGGCGGACTGGAAGGACGCATGCTGAGGCCGCTGGGACTGGCTTACATCGTCTCCATCTCGGCGTCGCTGTTGGTGGCGCTGACGGTGACGCCGGCCCTGTGCGCCTATTTGCTGCCCCGATCCAGGCTGGTCCGCGAAGGACGCGAAAGCTGGGTGATCCAGAAGCTGGAATCGGCTTACCGCCCGGGACTGAATCTAGCCATGCGACGACCGTGGCTGGTGATGGGTCTGTCGGCCTTGCTGTTTGTGGCCTCGCTGGCCTTCGTGCCCTTTCTGGGCACAACTTTCCTGCCCGAATTCAACGAGGGGACGCTGACCGTCACCATGGCGACCGTCCCCGGAACGGCCCTGCCCCAGTCAGATCAACTGGGCCGTCGGGCCGAAGAAATCATGCTGGCTCAGCCCGAGGTCCTCTCAACCGCCCGCCGCACGGGACGCGCCGAGTTGGACGAGCACGCCCAAGAGGTCTACGGTGCCGAGATCGACGTCCGCATCGACCCTTCCATCGAAGACCACGAGGCCTTTCTAGAACGGCTTCGCAATCAGTTGGCCCTCATTCCGGGCACCCAGATCAGCATCGGCCAGCCCATCTCCCACCGCATCGACCACATGCTTTCAGGGACCCGGGCGGCGGTGGCAGTCAAGCTCTTCGGACCCGACTTGCTGACCCTCAGGGCCCTGGCTCAGCGCATCGAGGGGGCCATGCAGGGGGTGCCGGGAGTGGTCGACCTTCAAGTCGAGCCCCAGGCCCACGTCCCACAGGCTCAGATCCGCTTCGACCGACAGGCCCTCAGGCGTCACGGGGTCGCCCTGCAAGCCGCGCAGGAGGCCGTCGACGCGGGACTCGCCGGCCACACGGTGGGACGGCTGCTGGAAGACCAGCGGGCCTTCGATCTGGTCGTACGCTTCGCGGACAAAGTACGGCGCGATGATGACGCCATACGCAAAGTGCGGGTGTCGGGCGCTGGAGGGGTCTCGGTACCGTTGGATCAACTGGCCGACATCCGCCGCGATTCGGGCCCCAACCGCATCAGCCGCGAGGACGTCCAGCGCAAGATCGTCATCCAATGCAACATTTCCGGGCGCGACTTGGGAAGCGCGGTCGATGCCATCCGCCGAGCCGTGGAGGAGAACGTCGATCTGCCTCAGAACTACCACGTCGTCTACGGGGGCCAGTTCGAAAGCGAACGCCAGGCCCGTCAGGTCCTGACGGTGCTTTCAGCCGCCGCCGTCATCTTCATCTACTTGATCCTCTACCTGGCCTTTCGCAGCTTCCGCCTGGCGGCGCTGATGATGGCCAACCTGCCGCTGGCCCTGATCGGAGGCATCGCGGCGGTCTATGCCGGGGGAGGCGTGCTCAGCGTCGCCTCACTGGTGGGATTCATCACCCTCTTGGGCATCGCCACCCGCAACGGCATTCTCTTGGTCTCAAGATATGAGGCCTTGGTGGAAGAGGGACAGTCGGTGGAAGAGGCCGTGCACCAAGGCTCGATGGAGCGCCTCAGCCCCATTCTGATGACGGCATTGACTGCCGGACTGGCCCTCATCCCGCTGGCATTGGCGGGTCACGAGCCGGGCAACGAGATCCAGTCGCCGCTGGCTATCGTCATTCTGGGGGGATTGCTGACTTCGACCTTTCTCAACATGGTCGTCATTCCGGCCCTGTGCTTGCGCTTCTACCCCAAGCGGGCTACTCAGCCGCGGGCGTGAGCGAGTGCCCCTGGGGTGGCTTGAGGGCTCCATTTCCACCACCAAAGGCACATCGCTAGTCAGTATCAGAGCGTCCGAGCCCCCTCCTCAGGGACGATTGTTATTCCCGGGCTGGCGGTGATTCTCATAGTAGTTGGGGAACTCGGGGTGTTCATACTGCTCGGGCGGATTGGCTTCCAGTTCTTCCAGAATCACCTGGACGGCGCGTTCCAACTGGGGATCTCGGCCTTGGCGCCAGGCGGCGGGGTCGTACTCGACGTCGATGTCGGGCGGGACTCCCACGTTCTCGATCAGCCACTCACCTTCGGGCGTCCAAAAAGCCAGGTTGGGCGCCGTCACGCCTCCGCCGTCGATCAGGGCGGGGAATCCGAAGATGCCCACTAGTCCGCCCCAGGTGCGCTTGCCCACCAGTTGGCCAACGCCGGCCTTGCGGAAGTACCAGGGCATCCAGTCGCCGCCCGATCCGGCGAACTCGTTGATGATCATGACTTTGGGGCCGAAGACCTGTCCCGCGGGAGTGACCAGGGTGGCGCTGTCGCGGATCTCCCAGAGATTGATGAGAGGACGCTTCATCTGCTCCACAATCCAGTTGGCGAAGAGCCCTCCGCCGTTGAAGCGCTCGTCGATGACCATGGCGTCCTTGCCGGTCTGGGCGTAGTAGTAGCGGTTGAAGTTGGTGAATCCTCCGCCGGCAGTATTGGGCAGGTAGACGTAGCCGGCGCGTCCGCCGGTCATCTCGGCCACCTTGCGGCGGTTGGAGTCAATCCAAGCCCGGTGGCGCAGCGTCAGGTCGTTGCCCGTCGGCTGGACGGTCACCTGGCGCGAGTCGCTGCCGTCGGCGTTGGGGCCGACCGTCAGCACCACCTGCTCGCCGGAGCGGTTCTGGAAGAAGCTGAAGACGTTGTCTCCTGACTGCACCGGCTGGCCGTCCACCTCAAGCAGGTACTCGCCTTGGGCGACATCGACTCCGGGAGCCGTCAGGGGCGCCCGCAACTGAGGATTCCAGTTCTCGCCCTGGTAGATGCGCGAAATGCGCAGGCCTTGGCCATCGTCCTCGAAGTCGGCTCCCAGCATGCCCACCGAAACACGGTCCGGCTGAGGCATGTCGCCGCCGCCGTTGCGAGTATGGCCCAGCACCAGGTTGCCCAGCATCTCGGAAATCAGATAGTTGAGGTCGCTGCGGCTGGCCAGGTTGTCCAAGAAGATCGAATAAGTCTGCTCAGCCTTCTCGAGGTCGAGTCCGTGGGCGCCGGGATCGTAGAGGAAGTCGCGTTCGATGCGCCACACCTCCCGGTAGATCTGACGCCATTCCTGGCGCGGATCGACGCGGACCTCGATGCCGTTCAGATTCAGACGTCCTTGACCCGGCTTGGGCGGACGGGCGGTGTCGACGATCGACCAGTTCGAGCCCTGCACAGCCAGCATCTTCTTGCGGTCATGAGAGACGACGAAGCCCGAGACCCCCTCCATGAACTGCTGCGATTCGCGCGACTTGAGGTCGAAGCGGTGCAGCGTCTGAGGCCCCCCCCCGAAAGGTCCGGGCGGGACGTCGGGGCCCACGGTATAGAAAAACTGTCCCTTGGCGCCGGCTTGAAGGTCGGAGATGTTCTGGTTGGGGATGGGCAAAGCCAGAATGCGCTGATCCAGCCCCTCCAAGTCGATGCGGACGCCGTCATCATCTTTCTTCGGGCCTCCCTCTTCGTCGGAGGCCTCTTCCTGGGCCCCTTCCTCTTCAGTGCTTTCCATCTCCTCAGACGGCTCTTCAGCAGACTCGTCCTGCTCTTCCTCGTCACTGGGCTGGGGAGCCACTTCTTCCTCGTCGCTCTCAGGGGCCAGCGGCGAGGGATCGTCGGCCCGCAGAACCATCACGTAGACGCTGCGGGTGACAGGACGGCTCAAGCTGGACATCTCGCCCCAACCCAGCGTGGGACCGATATCAGTGCTGGCGGTGAAGAAGATGTGGCGTCCGCCTTGATCGAAGGCGGCGTAGCGGGCATCGCTCAGTCCGTCGGTGAGTTGGTGGGTCGTCCCTTCCTGGCGGTCGTAAGCCGTGATCACGTGGACGTGGTTGGCCAGTTGCTTGGTGTAGATCAGCCAACGGCTGTCGGGCGACCAAGACGGATCCATGCTGGGCACGGGCGAGCGGTAGGCCGTATCGTCAACCTTGGAGGGCGTTCCAGCCTCGACATCCAGAATCCACAGATTGAGGGATTTGTCGGAATAGGCCAAATACTTGCTGTCAGGCGACCACACCGGAGCGTAATAGAAGGTTGGATTGTCAGAAAGGCTGATCTTGCGCAGCTCTTCGCGTCCGGTCTGGTCCTCCAGGTGAAGCTGGTACTCACCCGATTGGTCGGAAAAGTAGGCAATCCAGCGTCCGTCGGGCGACCAGGAGGGGTCGCGGTCGGCGGCTCCGCTGGAACGCGTCAAGTTGCGGGCGTCTCCCTTCTCGGCCGGGACGGTGATGATCTCGCCGCGGGCCGAGAGGACGGCCCGCTTGCCGGTGGGAGAAATATCGGCCGCCGTGATGGCGCTCCTGACCTCTTCAAAGCGGGGACGTACGGAGGGCAGATCGCCCCGCACCGTGACCGCCACCTCGCTCACACTGCCGTCGTCCGGGTCGTAAATGCCCAGCGAGCCGAATTGCTCGAAGACGATGGCATCAGGTCCCGCCGAAGCCCACTTGAGGTCGAAACCAGTGTGTTCGAAGCAGCGCTCGGTCTGTCCCGAAGAGGGGTCATGGGAGTAGAGCGTGACGTAGCCGTCGCGGTCGGAAAGGAAGTAGATCGCGTCTCCCAGCCACATGGGATGGAAATCGTTCCATTCCTGACCGGAGATTTCGGTGACCGAGGAATCGCTCAAATCAGCTACCCAGATGGTCGAGGCCAAGCCGCCGCGGTAGCGCTTCCAGGTCTGGTAAGCTCCGCCCCGCGGATCATAGGCCATGTGCTGCCCGTCGGGCGAGTAGGCACCGTAGGAGGCGATCGGCAAGGGCACTTGCTCCGGCATTCCGCCCTCTACTGAGATGGTGAAAAGCCGTCTCTGGCGGGGATGGATTGAGTTGCGGTTGGAAGAGAAGAGGACCGAGGCGCCGTCGGGTGTCCAGCCCCGCACCAAATCGCTTCCCGGATGAAAGGTCAAACGCTCGGGTATTCCGCCTTGGGCGGGAACGATGAAGGCGTCCGTGTTGCCGTCGTAATTTCCGGTGAAGGCCACCCATTGCCCGTCGGGCGAAAAGTAGGGATTGCTCTCGGCGCCTTCACCCGTCGTCAGCCGCCGGGCATCCCCTCCGGAGCGGTCGACGATCCACAAATCGTCGCCGAAGGCGAACACGATGTGCGTGCTGCTGAGCGTGGGCTCCTGCAGCAGGTAAGGCGCCTGAACCTGGTCGGGGCCGGAAGCCGCCAAGACCCAGCCGAGGCAGAGAACGATCAACAAAACCTGAATCCAACGCATTGCTCGCATGTCCTTAGTCCTCTCTCTGGTAGGGGGGTCAAACCGTGGCTGCCTATCAAAGTATCACACGGAGAAGCCGTTGCCGAACGGCGGGATGTGGAGACTGCGAGGTGTGGGACGGGGGGAGTGGACAGGCCGAGAAACCCGACATCGCGACGTCCAGGGCGTCCAAAATGGGGAACAAGAGGAGCGGGCTGGCAGGGCGATGCGCGGGGGTGGAGGTTTCGAATGAGGGAGCAGGGGGGAGAAGTGCGAGGTGCGAAGTGCTCGGTTCGAAGGATTCGCCGGCCCCGGACATGTCCGGGGCCGGCGTCTGGTCTGAGGATGGAGAAACCTCAGCGGATCATCCGTAGGGCCCAGTCGGCGGTGTCGCGCACGTCGCCCGAGGTATCGCTGCGTTCACGCAGGGTCAGCAGCGCCTCTTCGGCCCGCGAGTCGCCGATGATTCCAAGGGCCCAAGCGGCCGACGAGCAGACGTCGTCATCGGCATCGTTCAGGGCCCCGATCAGGGCCGGGACGGCGGAGTCTTCGCCGATGATTCCCAAGGCCCAGGCAACCGATTCGCGAACTTGAGCATCTGGATCGCGCAGGGCTTGGCCCAAGGGCGGAACGGCTTGTTCGTCCCCAATGATGCCCAGCGACCAGGCAGCCATCTCGCGGACTTGCGCATTGTTATCGCTCAGCGCGGTCGAAAGTCCCGGGATCGCTGCCGAATCCCCCAGGATGCCCATAGCCCAAGCGGCCCGCTCGCGGACCATCGGAGAAGCGTCAGACATGACCATCCCCAGGGCCTCGGCGGCATCGGGGCCGCCGTCGCCGGTTCCCAGAGCCCACACGGCCATGTCGCGGACGCCTTCGTCGCTGTCCTGCAAGGCGGCCGTCAGGGCCGACACGCCAGTGCGGCGGTCACTGACGCCCAGCGACCAGGCCGCCATCTCGCGCACCTTCGGGTGGGAGTCGGTCTGCAGCGCTTGACTCAGGGCCTCGAGGCCCTCGGAAACCTCCATGATGCCCAGCGACCAAGCCGCCATTTCGCGCACCTGGGCATCTGCGTCGTCGAGGAGGCTTCGGCTCAGTGAGGAGGCCGATTGACGGGCATCCATGACCCCCAACGACCAAGCCGCCATCTCGCGGACAGTAGCCTGCTCATCCAGCAGGACATCGACCAGAGCGTCGGCTTGCCCGCGGGCTTCCATGGAACCCAGTCCCCAAGCCGCGCTGCGGCGGACGCGCCAAGCCGAATCGTTGAGGGCCGAGAGAACCGGCTGCAAAGCCCGCGGCGAGTCGCTCATGGCCAGAGCCGCGACGGCATGATCGCGGACCACCGGAGAAGCATCCCCGGAGACGCCGAGAAGCGCGTCCACGGCCTCTTCGCCGTAATTGGCCAGGGTAAAAGCGGCTTGAGCCGCGGGTGTCGTTTCCCATTGTCCCCATTCCCCGTTTTGGCTGGGCTGGGTCGAGATAACGCGGTCGTCGCCCAGGATTCCCACGAGGGCCGCAACGGACTGCGGCGTGGGCACCTGACGGCGCAGACGAAGAGCGGCCTCCATCCGAACCGCCGCGTCAGGATCCGCCAGCTCACGGATCAACTCGGCCCGCTGAGCTGGGTCATCTTCCTGTCCCCGCCCGCCGCGGAAACCTGAGGTGTTGACGTGAACTCCGACGTTGACATGGGGCACCACATGGACCCAAGGCTTGGGCCGGGGACGCGGACGTGGACGCGGCTGGGGACGGGGACGGGGCCGTGGACGCGGCTGCGCCCCTTCAACGTGCTCCCCATGGCTCCATTCATGGCTGCTGCTGACATGGGGCATGGGCTGAGGACGCGGCGTCGGCTGGGGCGTGGGCTGAGGCGTCGGCACCGGCATGTAAAAGCCGGGCTGGACGGAGGTCCCTTGCCCTCCGCTCTGGTATGCGCTCTCGGCTTCCAAGGAAGGTTCGGGCTCGGCCGGCAGGGCGGCCAGACGGAATCCCGAGGCCACCAGCAGACAGCACAAGGCCGCCAGGACAATCCATCCATAGGCGGGACGTCCAGGGCTTGCCGGGGGTTGAAAAAGGGCTTCGATTCGACGGCGGACTTGAGGCTTTCGTGCCATTGGGATACCTCCGATTAAGAGTCGGTTGGAACGGATTCCCAGCGGAGCGGCGACATTGATCAGGTGCTGCGCATAACTGCGGGGCGTTTGCCCCGTCCAGCGCAAAGCCAACCCGTCACAGGCCTCCTCGGCCTGCTCGGAAAGGCGGCGGGCGATCCAGGAGGCCCCGGGGTGGAACCAGTAAAAGGCCCGGTTCAGCCAGGAGGCCAAATGAATGTAGGGATCGCGGCGGTGCAGATGAGCCATTTCATGAGCCAGCACGGAACGCAGTTGCTCCCGGCTCCACTTGCGCCACAAGGGAGGCAGCAAGATGGCCCCCGGAACAGCAAAAGGTACGCAAGTCGACTGGGAGACCAACAGGCGAGGAACTTTGCGGCCGGCTTGGCCGGCCAGACGGCGCAGGACTCGCAGAGGAAAATCCTCGTCCAGCACCTGAGCGCGGTTTACCAGGCGGCGCCGGAGATAGAGCCCCAGCAGAATCCGTCCCAGCAAAAGTACCGTCCCCAGCAGATAAAAGGCCAGTCCCAGCCAAGCCCAATCGGCTAGTGACCGGGGAAGGAGGCTGAGGACGAAGCGGCTCCAAGATGAGCGGGACGCGTCGGTCGGAGATCGCCAGGAAGAGGCTGTCTGGCGGACGCCCGGATCGCCGTCATCGCTGTCCTGCCAGATCTCGGCATCTTCACTCCCGCTGGACTGTCCAGCCTGCCACGAGGCGGGCAAGCAGCCGTTTTCCCCAGGGGCCGATTGCGGCGATGGAAGGGTGCCCTCGGGACAAGTCGAAAGAGGGCTCTCTTGTTGGGAGGCAAGGGGCGGCGTCCAGCTCCATTGAGGCGCGGGGAGCGTCACCAAGGCGCCTCCCCACCACAGTCCCAGGGGCAGCAGCACCAGCATGCCCGCCATGACCACGGTCAGGACGCGGTGGCGGGAGGCGGCATCGCGAAGTCCCGAGAGACGCAGCAGCAGAGCGGCGGCCAAGACCATCAGTCCCCCGCGCAGTCCGACGTCCAGCAACCTCCACAGAAACTCGCCGTTGGCGGCTCCGGTGATCAGGTTGGCATCCAAGGGGTTCATTTCGGCTCCTCCTCCCGGCGGCTCAGCTTGTCCACCAGTTCTCGAAGCTCCTGAGGATTGACCATCTCGTCCTCCACCATGCCCACCAAAAGCGCCTCCACCGAGCCTCCGCAGAGACGGTCGACGATCTGGCGAGCGGCCCGGGCGGCCGCCTTGGGACGCTGAACCAATGGCCGGTAGAGATAGGCGCGTCCGCGCATGGAATGGCTCAAGAAACCCTTCTCCTCCATGCGCCGCAAAAGCGTGCGGACGGTGGATTCCTTGAGGGGATGGTCAGATTCTAGGGCCCTGCGCACCTCTTGCGCGGTCGACGGCCCCCGCTCCCAGATCACTTCCATGACCTGGTTTTCCAGCGGACTCAAACGTGCAGCTTGTCGGCTCATAATTCTGTTACATCCTGTAGCGCTACAAGTTGTAACATTTAGCCGGCGGGCCTGTCAAGCACTTTTTCAGGAGAAGTGTCGGAGCGCTCGTCCGGGACTCATTCGTGGAAGGGGACGAAGTGATAGCGCAGGCCCACCTGAAAGGTCCCATATCGGAGCACGCAGCGTCATCGGCAGCCTCCAGCCGCTGGACGATCGCCAGGCCATGCTCTTCTTCGATGATTTTTACCGCCATCTGGCCGACGGCAAGAGCTTGGGCGGGCCTTAGCCGACACCCAGCGCGAGTGGCTCAAGCGACGGCCTCAAGATCCGACCTGGTCGTCGATCGTGTTGCTGGGCGGGTCGGCCTGGATCCCCTTTCCCGGGGGCTTGCCCGACCACGCTCCCTGGTGGCGGTCTCCTGCCGCGGCGGCTGTCGCGGCCCTCGTGCTGGCAGGCGGACTGCTGCTGTTTTTCCGGCTCCGCGGCGCACGTAAGTAGTCCCGCCAAGATCAATGATCTCCGCCAGGCGGCTCACATCATCCTGCTCCAAACGGGCCCTCAGCGGGTGGGGACCCGCTGGCGGTGCAGGTAAAAGGCGGTCAAGACCAACAATGAGGCCATGACCAGCAGCCCCACGGGACTCAGCAGCGGAATCTGGGACAGCGGACCCTGGAACTGGGCGCTCCAACTCCCTTCAGTGTCGCTGAAGGGACCGGAGTCGATCACGAAGCTCCCGCTGGCATCGTTCTGCACCTCAGCCTTCTGGTTAAGCATTTGCATGCCCAGGAAGACATTGCCTTCGAACTGAACGGTTCCGAACTCCTGGCCGCCGTCCAACGTCCCCGAAATCGAGGATCCGTCTGCGCTGAGGCTGGTGATGTTGGCCGTCAACTGATCGGGGCAGGCATCTGGTCCCGACTGCAGATTGACGACGGACGAGCCGCCCACCATGGCTTCATTGACGGTGATCGTTCCCTGGTAGACACAGGGTGTTTGTTCTCCAGAGATCACGGCCGAGAACGTCAACTGCCAAACGCCCGACAATTGAATGGCCACGACTCCGGCAACTGCCAGAGCTGTAAGAGAAAAGAAAACGATCAGCAGCTTCTTCATCATCGTACTCCCATCGAAAGTTTAATCACCCATAGTTTAAACCCTCTCAAGTCGATTGCAAAGCCGGACAGCGCCCCATGAGCCTTTTGGATAAGGTGGAGGTCTTAGGCTGACGCCAGACCAAAGCCTGTTCGGCTACAATCGGGACCATGTGCCGCAATATCAAGACCTTGTTCAATTTTGAACCCCCCGCCACCCAGAAAGAGATCCGAGCCTCGGCTCTCCAATACGTCCGCAAGGTGAGCGGAATGCGGAAGCCCTCGCAGGCCAATCAGGAAACCTTTGAGCAGGCTGTCGACGAGGTGGCCGCCGTCACCACACGGCTCTTTGATCAGCTCGTCACCCGGGCCCCGGCACGCAACCGCGAGGAGGAAGCGGCCAAGGCCCGAGCCCGCTTTGCCCGGCGGAGACAGGCCTCATGAACGATTCCGCCAGCAAGGCCTTTCCGGTCCTGAGCGAGTCGGAAATCTCCGGGCTCAGGCCGTGGGGCCGGACCCAGGACTTTGGGGAGGGCCAGGTGCTCTTCCGGGAAGGCGACAGCGGTTTCCCCTTCTTCGTCGTCCTGAAAGGCGAGGTCCGTATCGAGGAATGCTCGTCGGGAGACGTCCAGACGGTGACCGTCCACCGTCCCGGCGAGTTCACCGGCGACGTCGACATGCTGACCGGACGTCCGGCCTTCGTCACTGCCGTGGCTCAAGGCGGGTGCCGCACCCTGCGCATCGAGGCCGATCGGCTCAGGGACGTCCTCAACGGCGTACCTTCCTTGGGTGAGAAGTTCCTGGAGGCCTTCCAAAACCGCCGCATCCTTTTGAACGAATCCCATTTCAGGGGAATTCAGGTGGTCGGAGCGGCTCAGCAGACCCAGGCGATCCGCGTCTTTCTCTACAGGAACAGCGCTCCCTTCACCTGGATCGACCCTCAACAACCCGAGCCGGAGAGCCTTCCCCGAGGCGTCGACTCCCAGCGGCTTGCGGCGGTGGTGTGCGGACAGGACCGCATTCTCCATCAGCCGACGCTGCGCGAACTGGCCGAATGCATCGGCATTCTGCGGCCCATTCCCGAACAGATCTTCGACTTGGTTGTGGTGGGCGCCGGTCCGGGGGGGCTGGCGGCAGCCGTCTACGCAGCTTCGGAGGGGCTTTCCACCCTGGTGCTGGACCGGCTTGGACCTGGCGGCCAGGCCGGTACAACTTCAAAGATCGAGAACTTCATCGGCTTCCCCTCGGGGCTCAGCGGAGGCGAGCTGGCCAGCCGGGCTTACTTGCAGATCCTCAAATTCGGAGGCACCGTCATCGCTCCGGTCGATGTGGAGTCGATGCAAAGCCGCGACGGACTCTACCAACTGGGTCTCGACGACGGCTCCAGCGTCCGCTGCCATTGCGTGTTGGTGGCGACGGGCGTCAAATACCGTCACCTGCCCATCCAAGGCATCCGCCGATTGGAGAACGCCGGAATCTACTACGCCGCGACCTCGGTGGAAGCCCGGGTTTGCCGGCAACAGCCGGTGGCGGTTGTAGGCGGGGGCAATTCCGCCGGCCAGGCTGCCATGTATCTTTCCGAACATGCCGAATCGGTGCGGCTGCTGGTGCGCAGCGGCGACTTGGGCAAGAGCATGTCCAACTACTTGGCCCAGCGCATAGAAAAGAATCCCCGTATCGAAGTGTGCCTTCATTGCGAACTTCAACAACTCCACGGAGACGACCGCCTTGGGGCGATTACCGTCGCCGACAACCGCGACGGCTCCACCCGCCGCCACGATTGCCGCGGACTGTTTGTTTTCATCGGCGCGGTCCCCAACACCGACTGGCTGCCCCCATCGGTGGAACGCGACGACAAAGGCTACATCGTGACCGGCCCTCAAGCGGCCTCCTCGCCCAAGTGGCCCCTGGAGCGTCGGCCCTGCGCGCTGGAGACCACCGCGCCCGGCGTGTTCGCCGCCGGAGACGTGCGCAACCAAGCCACCCGGCGCGTCGCCTTTGCCGCCGGCGACGGCGCCCTGGCCGTCACCTGCGTCCACCAATACCGCTCGGGGCTGCGCCCCTGAGGCTCACTCCAGGGAAACGGGTGCAGTCCTCAAAAGAGTTGAGCTGTTCCGTAGCGCTATCGCACGCCTTCAGCGTTAGGAAATGTCGCCGCATGGACCCAGGGTGGCGCTGGTCCGCTCCCGGACAATCTTACGAGCGCGCACGGCTGGAGTCGAGGTGGGAAGGACGGGGCGGCGCTATCTTGCCTGCAACCTTTCGCGCGCGGCTGGAGTATTTCTTAGACGTGCTACTCGGCGATGGCCGCACAATCTTTCGCTTTGGCGCGCGAGGCGGGAGCTTCTTTGTTGGGCTCCATCGCGGCGGCGTCTTGGAAGATTTTTCGTCCGCGACAGGCCTAGAGGCATCTAACCAAACATGAAACCCCTTGTGCGCTTTCGCTCTCTGTCCCTATGCTTGATCCTCCTGTCTTTTCATTTACCCGCTCAGGAGAGGCAATCCCGAGTTGAGGTCGTGGGGCTTGAGTCGGACCACCTGAAGGCCATCGCCACGGCCAAGAGGAGCACTCCCGAACACATCGCTCAGGCCCGGCTGGTGTTGGGTGAAGCCTCGACCTTAGTGCAGCGGCAGGATCCGCTGCAGCACCTCTACTCCCTGCCCAGCCTGTGGAGAGAACTGTGGCCCGAGCGCGCGGCGGACGAATTGAGGGACTGGGCCCAAGTCCTGACTGTCCAGGCACTGGGGACCGGCGACGCCAATCTCTACTTGGCCTCCCGGGAGGCCTTCCTCAACTGCGGCGCAGAATTGGCGCTGCTGGATGCGCCAGCCGCGCGCAGGATGATCGGGGATTGGCCCAGCCCAGGCCAGCGGTTCGGTGAGGAGATTTGGGACGAGCATAAAACGCTGATGGAACGACTGGCCAGCCAAGAATTTGGGAAGCGGTTTTTGGAAGATCCCCGCGGTGCCGTGCGGTCACTCCTGGGAAAAACCAACCCAGCCCAAGCTACCATGCTGCGTTATTATGAGGCTCCCAAGGGGTCCGCCGAAGCCGAGACCCTACTCGATCAAGCCTTGGTTGAAACACTCGATCAAGCCTTGATGGAAACGGTGAGCGGAACATCAAGCCAGACCACCGCTGATAATCTTTTCCGCTTGGCTTGGGTGGCCTCCCGCAATTCGCCCGAGAAGTTGCCCGAGATCATGCAGCACGCCGCTTCGGTCCCCCAATCGGACGGAATGCAGACGGCGATACTCGAGGCTGGAGGCCAGCGCTTTATGCTGACCTACTCGCAGAGCCGGATGCTGGATGTGTTGAGAAGGATGTCGGGCCATCCTGAAGCGGTCCTCGCCACCGTCGAGGCCGTGCCTTGGTTAAATGATCTGGCCGTCCGAGCGGGAGGCGTGGACCCGTTGCTTGTCTACGGTAACGTGACCCGGATTCCTCCTTCCGAGGCACCCGATGATTACCATCGCTCTCGTCAAGCCTCCAGAGAACGGTGGCAGAATGCTCGGGAAATGGCCAAGGAATGGAAGCGCGAATTGAGTTTCGCCCCCGACAAGGTAAGGGAGAGAATCCGCCGTTTGGGCGAACAGGAGGAGGGTTTCCAACTACTCGGCAACATGATCTCCTCCGCCCGTTACAACAGTCCTCGTCTGGCTCTCATGGGCCTCGAGGAGTTGAGAAGGATTGTCCTCTTGGGAGAGCCCGAGGAACTGGTAACCCGTCTGGAGACCCTGCTGCGGGTCGAATTGTGGGTCGAAGGGGCTCCCAGTCAGGAGACCATTGATCAATGCCTGGAGGCAGCGGAGTCACCCGACCCGGCTGTGGACGCCGACGCCCGCTCGACCCAAGCTCAGCAGGAAAAGGCGACTCGGCTGCGTCAGAAGGCCATCGGGGCCTACGCTCTGCTGAATTTCCCAGCGGCCCTCCAGAAGGCCCGGGCAATCCCAGAAGAAGAGCGCCTTAGATTCCTAATCGAGATCATAAATTCTCTCGACGGCGAGTGATCAGAAATAGCGCAGCGTGGCCAGCAGGGCATCGGCTTCCTCGGAGCTGAGCGCCGAAGGCGGGGAGCCGGAATCGAGGGATGGGTCGTAGTGATGCCAAACGGTGGTTCCACGGTAGCGGAAGCGGGCCAGGACGTCCTCGAGGGTCGCCGACGAGCCGTCGGTGAAGTAAGGATACTTCATCCAAACGCGGCGCAGGCTGGGGACGCGCGTCCCCGCCGGATCGACATAGGGGCGGATTCCCGTCTTGGAGAAGAAGGCGGCGCCCCAGATCAGATCGCGCTCTTCATCGAGCAGCCATTGGGGCCACTCCTCGAAGGGGACGGCCCGAGTCTCGGCGCGGGTGGACTCGACGGCCTGGTGGCAATCTTCGCAGCGTTCCCGGAAGACCTCCAGACCCCGCCGGGCCAGAGGATCGAGCGAGGAACGGCTTAAGGCCCAGGGATTGGGCCGATGCCGGAAGTCGACAAAAAAGGACAGGAACGCCTCGCGCAGTTGCTGGGGCGTGAGGACCTGGGCTGCCCTTGACCCTTCCTGAGATACCTTCAGCCAAGCGTGATGCGAAGGCTGAAGTTCAAAGACGTCGTTCTCTCCCTGATTGGCCACCCGGAATTCAGCCATCACCATCGAGGAAAGCGTGGCGTCCCCGCCCCGGCTGAAGAGAGGCAGGTTGTCGGCCAGCCCACGCAGGGTTTTGGTGGCCAGGTGGATGTCGTCGCGGCCCGTGAAATGGACGCGTCCGTCGATGTGGCCCTCAAAGTGGCAGGCTTCGCAGGTCAGGCGCGAAAGCGGTCCCTCAGAGCTGTTTTTGGGCGACAGCAGCGTGGTGAAGAAAAGCGCCTCTCCCAGACGGCTGGCCTGCGCGGCCTGGCGTTGGCCGGAAAAGGAAAGCGATGCCAGCTCAGCCGGGGCCGATCCTG
>DATIPO010000115.1:0-1575 GCA_035471925.1 Acidobacteriota bacterium | reverse complement strand
ATCGATGGGGTCGGGCTGCTTTTGATCCTCCGACATGATGCGCAGGATCATCCCGCCGCCCCCCAGTCCGCCGGTCTTGTCGCTGATGAAGCGGTTGTAGGTCTCGCGGTAGGCCTGGGCCTGACGCAGGTATTCCTCCTTGAGTCCCAGCGAAGTGCCGGCCAGGTTCATGGAGGCCAGAGAAAAGCAGCTCACCGGCGAGATGCGGGCCAGTCCGAAGGCCAGGCGCTGCTGTACGCCTTCCTGGTTGCGGCGCTGTTCCTGGATGCGCTCGACGGCGGCTTGATAGCGCTCCTCGCGGGCCCGCGCCACCTCGGCCATGAAGGCGTTGAACTCCTGGACGGCGTCCTGGGCGTTGTCGGAGTTGGGATTGAATTCCGACATCTTGCCCTTGTCCTCTTCCCACATCTGGGCGCGCAGGCGGGCCTTCTGGTAGTTCATCTCGTCGCTGGAGAGGACCTCGACGCTGCGTCCGGCCAGCAGCACCGAGGTGCGGGGGATGATGAGGACGGCGAAGATCCAGGCCACCAGCAAGGCCAGGAAGGCCGAGGACGAGCGGTGGGTGAGGGTGGACACCAGCAGCGACAAAGTCAGGAAGGCGCCCAGCAGCAGCAGTCCGGCCAGCGAGATGAGGGCCAGGCGCGCCCATTCGCCGCCGCTCAGAGGTATCCCCATCAGCACCAGAATCAGGCAGCCGACCAGGATGGGAACCAGCAGCGGCAACCCCAGCGCCAGGAACGACCCCGTCACCTTGCCCAGCATGTAGGTGTCGCGGGGGACGGAGTTGGTGAAGGTGAGGCGCAGCGTCCCCTGCTCTTTCTCGCCGTTGACGGCGTTGTAGACAAAGAGGATGGCGAAGAGCGAAAGGACGATCTTGAAGACGAAGTCCAGGTCGAGAAAGCGGAAAGCGGCAAAGATGGGGTCGTCGTTGAAACGGCTGTCCTCGGCCGTCACGCTGCCCCGCGAGGTGACCTGGACGTTGCGTCCGATGTCGTTGGAAACGCCCGTTACCAGTGTAGCCAGGGGCTGGGGCGGGAGAAAAACGCTCTGCTCCACCTGAAGCCAGTCGGTGATGCCTTCCATCTGGCGCAGGTTTTCTGACAGCGCCGTTTCGTATTGGGCCCGTGAAAGCTGATAGTTGCGGGCGCCCACGTAGAAGGCCAGCAAGATGAGCAGGGCCGAGATCAGAAAGGTGACGGCGAACTTGGTGGAGCCGATGATGTCGCGCAGCTCCTTTTCCACGATGAGACGAAACATCTCACATCTCCTTACTTATTGGGAGTTGGGCCCTTGGAAGTTGGGAGTTTGAGAGCGCGGCCCCGCGCTCTCCCTATAGCCTCCCATGTATTCGACGTAGAGCGATTCCAGGTTTTCGCCCTCCAGCTCCTGGCGGGAGCGCTGCATGACGATGCGGCCCTGGTTCATGATTCCCACCGTATCGGCCACGTCCTTGGCGCGGAAGATGTCGTGGGTGGACATGAGGATGGCCTTGCTTTCGCCGCGCAGGTCGTCGAGCAGGCGCATGAACTCGAGTCCGGCCTTGGGATCGAGTCCTGAAGTGGGCTCGTCGAGCAG
>DATIPO010000114.1:0-1695 GCA_035471925.1 Acidobacteriota bacterium | reverse complement strand
TCATAAAGGCAATATGTCGCGTCCTTCCTTACGGGTCAAGTCTCGCGCCTTGCCGCCGCTCTCTACCTTCAGGTCAGTCGGCCCCGCCGGAGGCGAGCGTAAGCTGGTCCGGCGCCTGCGCTGAAGGTCCTCCCTTAGCTCTTGCATCATGACTTAGAGGGCGAGGCTTGCTCCAGCAGCCTGCGGTAGACGTCGCGGGTCTGGCGCAGGGCCGACTCGCGATCTCCGGAATTATCGATGACGAAATCGGCGAAGTCGCGTTTGTGCTGGACCGGCATCTGGCTGCGGACCCGCCGCAACGCTTCTTGACGGGTGAGCTGGTCACGCTGCATGAGCCGCTTCACTTGCTGCTCTTGAGGGCAGAAGACCACCACGAGAGCGTCGTAACGGCGGTAGGATCCTGTTTCGATCATGAGAGCGGCATCCACGACTGCCAGGGCGGGCCGCTCTTCCGGCGGACGCCTCTTCAGGTCCTCCAGCCATTGCTTCTGAAAGCGAAACACCTCCGGGTGCACGATGGCGTTGAGCCTTTCCCGCGCTTGGCGGTCAGAGAAAACGATGGCCGCCAGCTTGGCCCGGTCGAGTTGGCCCCGGCGGTCGAAGACCCGGGATCCGAAGGCCCGGGCAATGCGTCTCAGCGCCGGACTGCCGGCCTGGACGGCCTTACGGGCCAAATCGTCGGCGTCCACCGTGTCCGCTCCCAGACGTTGCAGCTCGCGGCGCACCAAAGATTTTCCGCAGGCGATGCCGCCCGTGAGTCCAACCGTCAGCATGCTCCTCCTAGGCCGCGGGATGCGGCCGATGCCTTTCTCACGCCGATTCACGCCCCTTCTGCCGGTGGCCGAATGAAGTCGCTCAGTCTCAGAACTTGAAGGTCCGCCATTCGCTCCAGCAGCGGGGCTGTGTCTTGGGCGAAACGCGGATCTTGACGGGATTCCAATCCTTCAAGGTGACCCAGATCTCGCTCGGAAAGGGCCCCAATAACTGGTGGTTGCCTTCCACCTCGTGAGTGCCGGCGATGTGGTGATCGCCCGTTCCGATGTCGTATTCCACGACGTACTCGGTATCCAAGTCGCCGCTCCAGTCGAAAAGCAGCGAACCGGTGTGGGTGTCCCACTTCAGCCTTTCATCCTCCCCTGGAGTGTAGATGACCGGGCAGGACTCGGCCTTGGCCGAAGTATGCACTTGGGGCCGGGAGGCGAAAATCTCCCCCGCCAACTCGCCGGAGCGCTCCCGCCACTCTTGCAGGCGTCCGGCCAGGGCCTTGACCCTCGCCGGACGCTCCGGGGCCAGATTCTGGACCTCGCTGGGGTCGTTTTTCAAGTCGTAAAGCTCAGGACCGTCCTCACCCTCGATGTATTTGAAACGGCCGTTGTGCAGGCCGTAGACCCAGAGATGCTCGCGCTCCTTTGTGGTCTGGTTGCCGGCGATGACCGACTGAAAAAAGAGCGTCCGCTCAAGGGGCGGGGGCGAAAGCAGGTCGTGTCCCTGCACGAAGCCGGGAATTTCCCAGCCCATCTGCCTGAGCAGAGTAGGGAAGATGTCGACTTGGCTGGCCAGGCGCCGGTCTCGTTTGCCTTGCGGCAGTTGCCCGGGCCACGCTACGACCAGCGGAATGTGGATGAACTCCTCGTAGAGGCGGGCGTGCAGCGAAGTGGAGGCGTGCCCCACGAATCCGTGGTCGAGCAGTTCCTC
>DATIPO010000113.1:0-2044 GCA_035471925.1 Acidobacteriota bacterium | reverse complement strand
ATTTGGCTGCCGGATTGAGCCGCGCCTACCGCGACATGAGCCGCTATTACCTGCTGGCCTACCGTCCCGGCTCGCGCAAGAAGAAGGGGAGCTTTCACGAGATCGAGGTCAAAGTCGCCCCCAAGGGCGCCCAGGTGCGGGCGCGGCGAGGCTACCTGGAAGAATCTCCCAAGGAGAGCGTTCAAGCCACTTTGCTCAACGCCGTCAGCCACCCCGATCTGTACCGCTCTTTCCCAGTCTCCTTGCAGCTCAACCCGTCAGGAAAGCGCAAGTTCCGCATCAATGTGGCGATCCCAGGCCGCAAATTGGCCTTCCACCAGAAAGAGGATCAGTGGGTCGATCAGCTGGAGATCTACGCCGTCTTGATTGATGAGGACGGCCAGTGGGCCTCCAAGAAGTTTCAGGTGATGAAGAACTACACCATCGAACTCAACGCCGAAACCTACCGCCGCATCCTCGATCAGGATTTGGTCTCTCAAGCCGAAATCCAGGCCCAGCCAGGGCGCTACGAATTGGTGGTGGTCGTGAAAGAGACTCCCACAGGGGCGATCGCCACTGCGCAAAAGGTGGTAGAGTTTCTGTAGGGGCTGGGGTCAGGTCTTGAATTTTAATTTTTGATTTTGGCAATCTGGAGTTGACCCGTTTTAGTGGATACCTGAGACTTTTGAGAAAAGGAGTCCACAAGATGGGAAAACAAGGGAAACGGTATCCAGCGGAATTCCGTCGCGAGATGGTCGAGCTGGTGCGCAGCGGCCGCAGCCCGGAATCGCTGAGCCGGGACTTCGAGCCCTCGGGCCAAGCGATCCGCAACTGGGTGCAGCAGGCCGACCGGGACGAGGGGCGCAGAGCCGACGGCACGACCAGCGCGGAGCGCGAGGAGCTGCGGCGGCTGCGGCGCGAGAACCGGCGGCTGCGCGAAGAGCGGGAGATCTTAAGAAAAGCCGCGGCCTGGTTCGCTCGGGAGGCCGACTCGAACCCGTCCGGGTCTTCGGGTTCGTCGAGATGAATCAGGCCGAACACAGCATCGCCGCCATGTGCCGGGTTCTGGGAGCCTCCCCCAGCGGCTACTATGCGTGGCGCAATCGGCAGCCGTGCCGGAGGCGGCGTAGGGACGTGCAGCTGAGCCGGCGGATCCGCGCTGTGCACGAGCGTTCGCGGGGGACCTACGGGGTTCCCCGCATTCATGCCCAACTGGCCCATGAGGGGGTGTTTGTGAGCCGCAAGAGAGTGGCCCGGCTGATGCGCGAGGCGGGCTTGCGGGGCGTTTGCCGCCGCAAGTGGCCCCGCACCACCACGCGGCGCAGTGCGGCCCGGCCGGCGCCCGACCTGGTCGAGCGCGACTTCTCGGCGCCGGGGCCCGACCGGCTCTGGGTGGCCGACATCACCTTCGTCCCCACCCATGCCGGCTTTGTGTACCTGGCCGTGGTCATGGACGCTTTCAGCCGGCGCATCGTGGGCTGGTCGATGAAGTCCCACTTGAGGGCCTCGCTGGTCCTGGCGGCCTTGCAGATGGCCATCGAGCAGCGCCGCCCCCGCCAGGTCATCCATCACTCCGACCAGGGCTGCCAATACACCTCGGTCGCCTTCGGCACACGCTGCCGCCGAAGCGGCGTCCGGCCCTCCATGGGATCGGTCGGCGACTGCTACGACAACGCCATGTGCGAAAGCTTCTTCGCCACCCTGGAATGCGAGCTGATCGAGCGCTGCCGCTTCCAGAACAAGCAGCAGGCCTGCACGGCCCTTTTCGACTTCATCGAAGGCTGGTACAACACCCGCCGACTTCATTCCGCCCTGGGCTACCACTCGCCCGCCAACTTTGAAAGGAGCTATCATCGGAACTCATCCATCCCAAACTAGAAACTGTCCACTAAAGCGGGGTAAGGTCAAAGTCCAAAGTCCAAAGTCCAAAGTCCAAAGTCCAAAGTCCAAAGTCCAAAGTCTGCAGAATGTACAATCTGCCTGACGCCGCGCCTGACGCCTGACGCCTTCCCCTTTCTTCCTGATTCCTGATTCCTGACTCCTTCTGCTTGTGCAACCAACCCTC
>DATIPO010000112.1:0-5738 GCA_035471925.1 Acidobacteriota bacterium | reverse complement strand
GCCGTCGCGAACCCCAAGGCGGCCCAGCGGCGCCAAGGAATCGACGGTTGACTGGGACGAGACAGCGGATCCGACGACCGAGAGTGCCCGGCAGAGGATGCCAGCTCCTCAACCGGTGTGAGAAGGCGATAGCCCGATTTGCGTATAGTCTCGATGACGCGAGGCGAGCGGGGGTCGTCGCCGAAGGCCTTGCGCAGTTCCGAGATGGTCCTGGTAAGGGTTTCCTCGCCCACGAAGGTCCCTTCCCAGACGGTCTCAATGAGGCGCTGGCGAGTCACGACCCGGCCGGGGCGACGGGCCAGCTCAACCAGGACCCGCATGACCTTGGGCTCCAGCCGCACTGTCCCTGCCGGTCCCTGCAAGCGATTGAGGGAGGGCACGACAACCCACTCCGCGATCCGAAATTCCTCTTGCATGCCGGGACCATTGTACAAGGCCATCTCAGACTAAGGTTGCTGACTGGCGAAGCTCACAGGGGCGGCATTGCCGTTTCATTAGGGAAGCATTAGGTTGCTCTCAGGTTTCCCCAGGACGCTTGGGGCCAAGCTGCCCTCATGAGATTGACCAGCTTTGCCCTTGGATTCGTGTTTGCGGGACTGTCCCTGTGTTCGGCGCTGGGCCAGCCGTCCCGGTTGTGGGGTGATCTCCAGCCGGGGCCGTTCGAAGTCGGATTCACCAGCCGGGTGGTCGAGGACGCTTCCCGGTCCTTCGTCGGCAAGAACGGAGCCGAGCCTCACGCCCTGCGCATCTCGATCTGGTATCCAGCCTCTTCGGCGGACCTCCAGCCGATGACGTTCGAGACTTACGCCCGACACATGGTCAAGGACGGTCGGGCGACCAGGGAGATCCTGCGACTGGGGCTGGCGCGTTTGATCCACTTCCGCGATCCTGATTCGCTGCCGGCTGGTCCCCTGGACCGCCTGCTGGATACGCCCACGGCGGTTGTCCGCGGTGCACCGGTGGCGGCAGGCTCTTTTCCAGTTGTGCTCTGGAGCCCCCGTCCATTTACAGCCGTTTCCCAATCCGTGCTCTCAGAATACCTGGCCAGTCATGGCTTCGTGGTGGCGGCTTCGGAGCATCAGGGACTGATCCGCCGCCGTCCCTGGACGATGGACGCCCAAGCCGAGGTGACCCGTCACGAGAACGACCAGGTTCGCGACCTGGCATTGCTGGCTCGGGAAGCGGGTGTCTTCCCGGCGGCCAATCCCCGGCTGCTGGCCGTTCTGTGCTGGAGCTCGGGAGGTTCCTCGGCAGCCTACTTTCAGATGTCCAACGCCGAGGTTGACCTGCTGATCAGTCTGGACGCGCTGGTGAGCGATGCCAACGGGCTGAAGCGCATCAGGGAATCTCCCTATTTCCAGCCTCAAAAGCTCGACGTTCCCTACGTTTTCGCCACCGCCCAGCGGAGTGGACGCGACATCTCCCTCTACCAATCGACCTCCCTGGCGACGGCCCATCTGCTGACATTTCACCGCCTTGCCCATGGCGACTTTTCCTCCTTGAGGGCGCTGGTTGCCCCCCAGTTGGGCCTACCTGCGCCCAGCGACGCCTCCAGGACGGGTTTTCAAGCGCTGAGCCGCATGACGCTCCATTACCTAAAGGCCTATCTGCAGCCGGACGCGAGAGGCGAGGCGGCCTCCGAGCCTCCGCTGGACGGCCTTCCCCAAGGATTTGTGAGTGTGGAATCCCGCACTGGAAAGCCGCGGTCCTGGTCAGGTGAAGCGCTGCTGGCCCGGATCGCCGAGCAGGGTGTCGACGGATTGGCCCAGGAGATCTCGGAATCACAGTCGGGAACCTGGGGGGACGAAGCCGTCCTGGCCGACCTGGCCCAGCGCCTCGACCGCGACCTTCGCGTCCACGATGCACTTGAAGTCTACTCCCTTTGCCTGCGGCTCCACCCCGCCTCCCAGTCCTGCAGTCAGGGAAGGGAGGAGCTTCAGAACAGCTTAGCATCAGGCCTTTTCAATCCTCCCCAACAGGCGGCCCCTGCTGTCCAGGATTCCGCAAGTCAAGAAGACGAGATCCGCTACGAGGTGGTGCATCTATCCGGCCCGGTCCACCTGATCCGACTGCACCGCGGGTTCGTCAACAACCTGACCGTGTCCGTGGGCCCGGACGGCTTGTTGATGGTCGACCACGACGTTGCCGAGCTGGCGCCGCAGATCCGCCAGGCGTTGGACGAGATCGGCGCTGGAACCCCCCGCTTCCTGCTCAACACCCATTGGCACCCCGATCATACCGGCGGGAATGGCCTGTTTCCTCAAGCCCTCACCATCGCCCACCAATTGACCCGTCGGGCCCTCACCGAGACTCAGTTTCCAAGCTGGGCGCCCGAGGGAATCGGCCCCACTCCCCCTTCGGAGTGGCCTCGGCTGACCTTCGATGACTCCATCACGATTCACTGGAACGGCGAGGAAATTGAGATGGTTCAACTGGCCCGCTCGCACACCGACGGAGACGCCGTCGTCTTCTTCAAGGGCTCCAAGGTCGTGGACATGGGGGATGCCTTTCAAGGTCCTAAGTGGCCGACCGGCGCGAAGCGGATTCTCGAATTGGACAAGCTCCTGGAGGCCGTCGTCGAGCGCAGCCCTCCCGACGCAGTCGTGATTACCGGGCACGGCAGCATCTCCAACCTCGAGGAGTTAAAGACCTACCGGCAGGTGGTCCAAGACACCATCTCTCACCTGCGCGCCCAAATCGGTTCCGGCAAGTCCAGGGAGGAAATCCTCGCCTCGGGGCTGCCTCCGCGCTGGAAAGATTGGTTCGAGCGTCCGTGGGAGCAGTGGCTGGAAAGGGCCTACGACAGCCTGACCGGCGAGGACCGCTAAGCGGCTGGACAGCAGCTATTCGGACCTCGCACTTCGCAACTCGCACTTCGCTAGAGTGGATAGATGTCGGGGCGGCGGTCCTTGAGGAAGTGGCGGCGGGCGTGAGAGGTTTCGACTTTTGAAAGGTCGAGGTCGCAGAGGAGGATGTGGTCGCGGCCCTTGGGAGCCTGAGCCAGCAGAAGTCCGCTTGGGTCGGTCACGAAGGACTCGCCGGCGAATTCCAGGCATTCCTCGCGTCCCACGCGGTTGACCAGAGCCGTGAAGTAACCGTTTTGCAAGGCCGCGATCTGCATCTCGGCTTCGAAAAGGCCGGGAGTCCACTCATCGACGGCCCCGGCTTGAGGAACGACTGCCAGTTGGGCGCCTTTGAGCGCCAGAGCCCGCATGTACTCGGGAAAGTGGCGGTCGTAGCAGATGGCCACGCCGATCTTTCCGACGGCGGTGTCATAGACGGGGGCCCCTGTGTCGCCGGGGTCGTAGTAGTCGGTTTCGTGGAAGCAGGGGCCGTTCATGATGTGCAGCATCCGTGTGGTTCCCAGCAGGCTGCCGTCGGAGTCGATCACGGGAGAGGAGTCGAAATGGCGGTCGCCCTCCTTTTCATAGAGGTTGATGATGAGGACGATTCCCAGTTCCTTGGCTAAGCGGCTGAAGATCTCGGTGCTGGGTCCAGGGATGGGCTCGGCCTCGGGCAAAGGAGCCGTGCCCCGCTCCCGCTGGGGGAAAAAAGGACGGAAGGGCAATTCGGCAAAGGCCGCCAACTCGGCTCCCTGCCGGGCCGCCTTGCGGACAGCCGCTACGGCACGTTGCAGGTTGGATTCAATGTCGTTCTCGGCCCGCTGCTGAATCAGGGCGATCTTCATGCTACTCCCAGCCTTCCCAGTCGGCGATCTTGCGGCGCTCCTTCTTGGTCGGACGTCCCTTGCCCTTTTCCCGCTTGGCTGCCGGCTGGCGCATGATGCGTTCCACCGTCGACAGCTTGGGCCGCGGCGGACTGATGTCCTCGATCAGTTCGCGGGCTTCGGCCTTGGGAACCGGACGTTCGCGGATTCCCTTGACGATGACGATGCGCGTCCAGTCGCCGTGCTCGACTTCGATGCGGTCCTCCAACTGGACGTTTCGGTGGGCCTTGGGACGCTGCCCATTGACCCTGACCCGGTTGAGCGCGATGGCGCGTGTGGCCTGCGAACGGGTCTTGAACAGGCGGGCCACCTGCAGCCACTTGTCGAGGCGGACTTCCATAACGACACCAGTCTACCGTCCCGCCGGGCTGAGTTCACCCGCTCAGGCACGTGGTTCGCCCAGACATTCCTGGGAGGCCGCCGGAGAACACTCCGCGAACAACATCGCCGCATTGACTGTTGAGGGTTCTTGGGCCTAATGCAGCCCGTCATTAGTTCTGAGCCAGCTCGTACGGTTATTGCACGCCTTCAGCGTTCGAGAAGATCACCCTCTGAACCCAGGGTGGCGCCTTCGTCTCGCTGCGCTCGACGCCGGCTGACCCTGGGCTAGCTTATGGCTCGCCTTCAGCGAGCTCCGACAGCGCCTGTTGCGTCACATCCCCTCAGTCCTTGACCTTCGACACGGTCGCTGGGCTGGCTTAAGTCTCAAAGCCGACGAACCACCAGGAGCCCCCCGGTTCAAGAGCCGGGGGACTCGTTGCCTGTCAACAACTTGAGGAGGTCGAGCGTGGTGACGATACCCACCAGGCGCTCTTTTTGGGTGACGAAGAGCCGGTGGACGCGGCCCGAAATCATGGTTTCGGCCAGTTCCATCACCGGCGTGTCTTCGGGGACGGTGAAAATGGTGGCATTCATGATGTCGGCTACGGTGCGTGACTCGTTTCCGAGCACCAGGTGTTCCATGTCGGCGGGATCGACCTCGTCCTCCCAGCCTTCGCTGTAGAAGTGGCGGAAGAACCGCTCGGTGGCGATTTCTCCGCGTTCAGCGCAGTCGCGGGCGATGTCGGTCACGCTCACGACTCCCACGAACTTGCCCTCTTCGTCCACAACCGGCGCGCCCGAAATCTCATGCTCGGTCAGAAAGGCCGAAGCCTCCTGAAGCGTCATCTGGTCGCTGAGGGTCAACATGGCCGAGGTCATCAGATCCTTGGCCGTGAGGGCTTTGAGATTGAGTTTAACGGTGCTCACGGTGCCTCCTTTTCCACGGCAGTTATCTCGGCAGCAACCCTCGTGCCAGCAAGCCCAGCCGCCGCTCCCGCCCCAAAAGGCCATTTTAGGGCTGTTTGGACCTCGAACCGCCCTCGCCTGCGGCAAATGGCTTCCGTCCCTGGGGCAAATCCCCCCTGCTTGGTCCGCGACGAACCCCGCTTGGAGACTTCCGCCGTCAAGCTCTTTCCGCCGCTTCACGCCAACCAACTCCGGCCCAAGGTCCGACCCGCCCGTCTTCACGCCCCTTGCTATAGCGGGAAGCCACCTCCCACGAAGCTTGCAGGCAAGGAAACGCCGCCGTGCCTGGCAGCGTCCTCTTGTAGCAAGGCGGAGACAGTCGCCAGCGGAGCGTCAGCCTGGGGGCGAGAATTTTTGTCGTCGCCGAGTCAGGCGGCCCAAAGAGTCGTCCTGAAGGAGCCAGGTGCAACGCGGTACGTTACGGATCGGGAATTGGACCTCGACGGCTGGCTGATCACGGCCCTGAAGTCATAAACGATGCATAGCTTTGGCAGCGACATTCTGTTCTGGACCGCTGCCGCGTTAGCGGCGGGCACCGTGGTCGTCTTGGTTCAGTTGGCGATGGCCCGTTACTCCACCCGGCGGCTGTCGGACATCGATCCAGTGGAAGAGAGCCGGGCCCCTTCGGTGGCCATCATCGTTCCAGCCCGCAATGAAGAACGCCATCTGGAATCGGCCCTGAGCAGCCTCCTGAAGCTCGACTATCCCGACTATCAGGTCGTCG
>DATIPO010000111.1:0-42803 GCA_035471925.1 Acidobacteriota bacterium | reverse complement strand
TTGCCCTCTTTCCACGGGTCGGCGCGACAGGGCCTATAATCGGGGTGAGATGAGCACCGAAGCCTTCCAAACCGGGACCAGCCGGGGACGCATTCTGGTAGTGGACGACGAGAAGAACGTCTGCCGCTCCCTGCAAGGCGTGCTGGAGGACGAGGAATACGAGGTTGAAACCGTTGCAGCGGGCGAGGACTGCCTGGCGTTGCTGGAAAAGCGCGGCTTCGACGCCATTTTCCTCGACATCTGGCTGCCCGGCAATGACGGGCTCGAGGTCCTCAAAGAGATCGCCCAGCGCCGTCCCCGCCAAGTGGTCATCATGATCTCCGGACACGGAACCATCGAGTCGGCGGTCAAGGCCACCAAGCTGGGCGCCTACGATTTCATCGAGAAGCCCCTTTCCCTCGAGAAGGTCATGCTGGTTCTGGAAAACGCTCTGCGCCTGCGCCGCCTGGAAGAAGAGAACCGATCCCTCAAAGACCTGGTGCGGCAAGAAACCACCATGGTGGGCGACTCGGTTCCCATGCGGGCTCTGCGCCAGCAAATCGAGTATGCCGCGCCCACCGAGGGACGCGTCCTCATCTATGGCGAGAACGGCACGGGCAAAGAACTGGTGGCCCGCCTGCTGCACTTGCGCAGCAAGCGCTCCGGCCGCGCATTCGTCGAAGTCAACTGCGCGGCCCTCCCCGAAGATCTGATCGAGGCCGAACTCTTCGGCAGCGTCAAGGGCGCCTACACCGGAGCCAGCGAAAGCCGGGAAGGGAAATTCGCGGCGGCTCACCGGGGCACGCTCTTCCTTGACGAAGTCGGCGACATGAGCTTGAAGAGCCAAGCCAAAGTGCTGCGGGTACTGGAAGAGCAGCGCTTTCACCCGGTGGGCGCCAACCAGGCCTCCGAGGTCGACGTCCGGGTCATCGCCGCCACCAACAAAGACTTGGAGGCCTTGATCCAGGAAGGGTCCTTCCGCGAGGATCTTTTCTTCCGTCTCAACGTCCTACCCTTCGAAGTTCCTCCCCTGCGCCAGCGCAGCGAAGACGTTCCGGCCCTCTTCGAGTTTTTCATGGACCGCTTCAGCCGCCACTACGGACGCCCTCCCAAGGCCATCAGTCCTCAGGCGCTGGACCGCCTGCAGAGCTATGCCTGGCCCGGCAACGTGCGCGAGCTCAAAAACATGGTGGAACGGCTGGCTATCATGATTCCGGGTGAGCAGGTGGAGCTCTCCGACCTGCCCCGCGGCATCCGCCGGGCCTCAAGGGCCGAGTCGTCCGAGGCGGACGGCCAGCCCCGCAATTTCCAGCAGGCGCGGGAGGAGTTCGAGCGCCGCTACATCCTGGAAAAGTTGGAAGAAAACGACGACAACGTCTCGCGCACCGCCGCCGCCATCGGAATGGAGCGCACCCACCTCCACCGCAAACTCAAAGCTCTCGGTATCCGCGATTAAAGGCGTTTGCAGTCCAGGCCCGCTGGCGGTAGCCGACGAGAGCATAGGAGCAACCGACCCTGGTCGCGGAAACGTGGCTTGTGTGCGAACTTGCGGGCCACCTCGTGGCCTTAGTCCTTCTTGCGGGCCTTGGGGTGGGAGCGGCGATAGGTTTTCTGCAGCTCCTCCAGAGTGAGGTGAGTGTAGCGCTGGGTGGTGGAGAGGCTCTTGTGGCCCAGCAGCTCCTGGACGCTGCGAAGGTCGGCACCATTGTTGAGCAAGTGGGTGGCGAAGGAGTGGCGGAAGATGTGGGGGTGGACGTTGAGAGCCAGGGCACCGCGGCGCACATAGTCCTTGAGCTTGGCCTGAATCGAGCGCGCCGTGAGGCGTCCGCCCCGGTGATTGAGGAAAAGGGCGTCCAGGTCTCGACCGTCCCGGTTGCCCCTGAGGAGCCGCAGGCGGACCGGGAGATAATGGTCAAGAGCGTCCAGTGCCGGCTCTCCGAAGGGTACCATGCGTTCGCGCCGGCCCTTGCCTGTGACGCGGATGATGCGCTGGCTGAAGGAGATGTCGGAAACATCGATCCCCACCAGTTCGCTGACCCGCAGTCCGCCGGCGTAGAGCAGTTCCATCCAGGCCTTGTCGCGCAGTCCCAGTCCATTGGAGGTGTCGGGCAACCCGAGAATGCTCTCCACCTGAAGGGGCGTGAGGACACGGGGGCTTTTCTGGGGCAGCTTGGGCGTCTTGACCAACCGAGCCGGATTGGATTCCACTTTCCCCTCGCGATGAAGAAAACGGAAGAAGGACTTGACGGCGGCCAGCTTGCGGGCCGCCGACGACTTGCTGTTGCCCCGGTCGTAAAGGTGCCCCAGAAATTCGCGGATGGAGATGTGGTCGATGTCCCGCAGCGAAGCCGACGTGTCGCGTCCGCCGCGGGAGAGGAAGGCGGTGAACTCGGTCAAGTCGCGCCGGTAGGCCTTCCAGGTCTGGGGAGAGTAATCGCGCTGACGGCGGATGTAGTCGAGGAAGTCACGGATCTCGTCCTGGAAGAGGTCGAAGGCCGGCTGAGGTGGTTGGCTACGGTTCACTCGGCCTCCAGTTTAGAGGATCGTACCTGCCCCGTGGTTCATTAAGGACCGTCCAAGCTGACAGAATCCGGTCGCAGATGTCCTGCTGAACGCACAACCCGAGAGCTTCGAAGCGCCATTATTCCACCCCTTCAGGGTTCCTTCATTGCTTGTTTCCTTACCCAGGGTGCCGCTCTGCCGCTGCGCGCCTTCGCTCTACCCTGGGCTGGCCTATGGCTCCCATTCAGGGAGCCCGGACTTTTGCTTTCCCGCCGTCGCCGGCCTGCGAGGCCTTGGCGAAGGAGGGGCGTATGGTTCTCCCATGGCGAGGCCGGATGGGAGGCCAGCCAGGGCACGGCCAAATCGACACTCCCTTGTCAACGGCTCGATGGTCTCGCGCAGCTAGAGGCTGGCCGGAGACCGCAACACCACAGAGCAGCGACTGCCGCTCTGGCGGACTTCCATATGACGGTTGGCGAGCAAAATCCTCAACAGGCCTGTATTCGGCGTCGGCGGGCGCGGTTTGGGGATTTATGCCACAATGTGCGGCCATGGCATGGCAGCGCATATCTGAACTGTTAAAGGGCCGGGTGGAGACCGGCCAGGAAGTGACTGTGAAGGGCTGGGTCAAGACCCGCCGCGATTCCAAAGCCGGCTTCTCCTTTGTCCACGTCCAGGACGGCACCTGCTTCGATCCCATTCAGGTGGTGGCCGACGGCGGATTGCCTAACTACAGGGACGAGATCCTCCACTTGACCACCCATTGCTCCATCGTGGCCACCGGCAAGCTGGTGGAATCCAAAGGCAAGGGCCAAGCCTACGAAATTCAGGCCGAGTCGGTGCAGGTGCTGGGATGGGTGGACGATCCTGAAACCTATCCCGTCCAGCCCAAGCGCCACAGTTTCGAGTACCTCCGCGAGGTGGCCCATCTGCGTCCCCGCACCAACACCTTCGCCGCCATGGCGCGGGTGCGCCATTGCCTGGCCCAGGCCATCCACCGCTTTTTTCACGAGCGCGGCTTCTACTGGATCCATACGCCCATCATCACCGCGGCCGACGCCGAAGGGGCCGGCGAACTCTTCCGGGTTTCGACTCTCGATCTGCTCAACCTGCCCCGCGATGAAGACGGTGACATCGACTTCACCCAAGACTTTTTCGGACGCGAGACCTTCCTCACCGTCTCAGGACAGCTCAACGTCGAAGCCTACTGCCAGTCGCTGAGCCGCGTCTATACCTTCGGCCCCACCTTCCGGGCCGAGAACTCCAACACCAGCCGGCACTTGGCCGAGTTCTGGATGATCGAACCGGAAATCGCCTTTGCCGACCTGGACGACAATGCCGACCTGGCCGAGGATTTCCTCAAGACCATTCTCAAGGCCTTGCTGGAGGAGCGTCCCGACGACATGGAGTTCTTCAACAAGTGGGTCGAAAAGGGCGTCCTGGAGCGCACCCGCAAGCTGACCGAATCCAGCTTCACCCGCCTCGACTATGGCGAAGCCGTGTCCATCCTGGAGAAGGCCAAGCACGTCAAGTTTGAGTTCCCCGTGAAGTGGGGGATGGATCTGCAGAGCGAGCATGAACGCTATTTGACCGAGCAACATGTGAAAGGTCCAGTGGTGGTGGTCAACTACCCCAAGGACATCAAGGCCTTCTACATGCGTCTCAACGACGACGGCAAGACCGTGGCCGCCATGGACGTCCTGGTCCCCGGCATGGGAGAGATCATCGGCGGAAGTCAGCGCGAAGACCGCCTTGAGGAGCTCGACCAGCGCATGGACGAAATGGAAATCGAAAAGGACGCCTACTGGTGGTACCGCGATCTGCGCCGCTATGGAACGGTGCCCCACGCCGGCTTCGGACTGGGCTTTGAGCGCACCATCTGCTACGCCACCGGATTGGCCAACATCCGCGACGCGATTCCCTTCCCCCGCACGCCCGGCAACGCGCGCTTCTGACGCCGCCCGCGGCCGCCTCTGAAGTGTCCACTCGGGCTGCCAGGGCCGCTGGCGCGACCGGCTGCACTAGAGGGAGGCCGGCGCCTACTGCTGCTCCTCCAGCAACTGGAGAAGGAAGTCGGCCGCCTTTTCGCTGTCCATCAATCCCAGCAGGCGGATAATGGAACGGCGCAGTCCCGGATCTTGCTCGCTCTTGACCAGTTCGATCAAAGCTTCGTCGCTGGCCGAGATGAAGAGCGCCTGGAGAACCGCGCGGCGCACCTCAGGCGACTCCTCCTGGCGGTAGATTTGGAGCAGGAGGTCGGTCTCTCCCCCCAGGGCGCCCAATTTTGTGATGGCGTTGCGGCGCAGGGAAGGGTCGCTGTCATTCAAAGCGGCCTCGGCGACGGTTTCGCTGCGGCCGGCTATGAAGAGAGCCTCAAGCAGACTGGAGCGCATCTGCGGGTCCTGCTCTTGTTTAAACATGGCGGCCAGTTCCTCGCCTGCTCCCAGCACGCCCAACTGATGAATGGCGGCGCGGCGCAGCTTGGAATCTTCTTCTTGGCGGGCGACTCCCAGCAGGAAATCGCGACGCCCGGAAAGCATCAAGCTATGGAGGATTTCGCGCTTGGTCCGCACATCGCTGGATGCAGCATAGATCTCCTCCAGGGCCTGGAATCCCTCTTCTCCTCCGTAGATTCCCAGGTATTCCACCGCCCGGTGGCGCAGAGAATCGTCCTCGGAGTTGCGGGCCGTCTCGGCCAGGATGCGGCCGGCCTGCTCGTGTCCCGACTGGGCCAGGACGAACAAGGCCCGCCGTTTGACGGAGGCCGAGGCATCGCCGCTGAGGATCTTTTCCACCTGAGGCAGGCCCCTTTCGGGGTCGTTGCGCATCAGGCTGTCGAGGACGGCCATGCGCAGCTCGTCCTTCTCGCTCAGTTCGTCGCGGCCCGCCAAGGAGTAAATGCCCGACGCCCGCTCCGAGTATCCCGCCGATTCTCCCACCGACACACCCTCGACGTAGCCGGCGGAGGTCCCAACGCCAACGCCGACTCCCACTCCCCGGGAGTCGCCCCTCACTTCGCCGCGCAGCCGCCGGGCATCGTTGATCCACTGGCTGTCAGGATACTTCTCAATCAGTTCCCGCAGCACTTTCAGAGATTCTTGGCTGAGACCCCCTCGGCCCAAGGCGTAGGCCCACCAGTACATGGCGCCGTCGGGACGATAGTCTCCCCTCTGGACGAGTTGGGAAAAGACCTCGACCGCCTGCGAGAAGTTCTCCTGCTCCAATTGGCGGCGTCCCTGCTCGTAAAGCTCGCGGCTTTCCTGGGAGGCGCCTTCTTGGGCCGAGTAGCGTTCGGCTTCCGGGGCCGATTCCAGGGTCCGGGAAAAGGCCGCCCTTGCGGGCTCGGACCCGGCGGCCGTTGGAACGGCCATGGCGGTCCAAAGGAAAATCGCAAAAGCAATAGTCATAGTTGGAATTCTCATGTCTTCAACCTCCTCGTCTATGGGCGCTCCCTTTACAGGCTGCGCCGGGCGCGGCTGCGGGCCGCCTCGATCTGTTGTCGTCGGACGCGGTCTTCCAGCACGCGGATGCGCATGGGAAGGCCGGCTTCTTCAAGTCGGGTCTGGAGAGCTTCGATTTCCTGAGCCGTCCAAGTCGTGGGACCGTTGGCGATATCGAGCAGAAAGCGCTGTAACTGTTCCAAAGTCTCGACCAGCGCCGGATCTCCCGTCTCCTGCGCGGCACGGCCAAAGATCCAGCCGTCGGCCGCCATCTCGGAAGCCTTGCGCCGCTCGAAGTCCATTTGCGTCCCGTCGCGGGGCGGGACGTTGCCCACCTCGGCCAGCAGATAGCCGGCCTGCTGCAGATGCCGTCCCACCTCCAACAGAAGGACGCCCCGCCTGGCCTCGGCGACCTGCTGGGCGTCGAGTCCCCTCTGGGCCTCCCAATAGCGACCCGTCAGGAAGGCGGCCACCAGCAGAAGGGCCAAGGCGGGAACCCAAAGCAGGCGTGGCGGACGCCACTGGACCAGCCGCTGCCAAATTCCGCTGGCCCCAGGCTCCAGGGACACCGGTCTAAGTTCCTCTGAGGACTTCCGACTTTCCTGCAGCCGCACTTGCAGGCGCTCATAGACCTGGGTGCCGTATTCCTGTCCCCGCGGGGGGACTTGGAAGGCATCCGCCATTTCCAGCACCGCCCGCAGTTCGGCGTATCGCTGGCTGCAGCGGCCGCACTGGCTCAGATGCTGGCGCGAGGCCTCGGAATCCTGGTCTTCGCCGTAATGGTGCTCGATCAGGCGCTCTTGGCTCAAGTGATTCATGACAATCCTCCGGCATAGGGACTCAGGCGTTGGCGCAGTTTTTGCACCGCACGGAAAACGGCGTGCTTGGCGGCGCTTTGGCCGATCCCCAGACGGTCGGCGATCTCACGGCTGGACAGTCCCTCAAAATGGCGCAGGACGAATGCTGCCCTCTCCAGAGGGGACAGCAGGCTCAAGGCCGTCCTGACCCGCTCTGAGACCTCCTGGCTGAGCAGGAGCTGCTCGGCGGAAGGACGCTCGCTGGTCCAGTCACCGTCACACGCGGCTGCCCCCGGGGGAGGCTCTTGGCGTCCCTCGCGGTGGCGGCGCCCGCGGCGCAGAAAGTCGTAGGCGCAGTTGACGGCGATACGGTGCAGCCAGGTCGAAAAGCGGCTGCGCCCCTGGAAGCGGCCCAGCTTTCGGTGCACCTTGAGAAAGGTCTCCTGCACGACTTCCTCAGCGTCGTGTTCGTTTCCAGTGATCCGGTAAGCCAGCGCGAAAACTTTGCGGCTGTGGCCTTCAACCAAATCGCGAAAGGCGTCCTGGTCGCCGCCGCAGGCCGAGTCGACGCGGGCCGTATCAATCGCTTCCATTCACTTCCTTGAGACGTTGCCGGGGGCATCCGGTTAGGTCCAATTTTGGGATTTTTCCACGGCCGCGACAAATCCCCGCCACCAAAAAAGGGGCCTTTCCGGCGATAAAGCGACTTTTTTCGCATTTTTTCTTGAATAGGTGCTTCAAATCCTCTAAGAGTTGTTATACTGCCAGCCTGTCGGGACGAAACTGGAGGATTCCGCGTCTGGCCAAGGGGAACGAAGGGGCCGCGTTGAGCGAAAGGGAATCCGAACCCTGCGAGCGTCATAGGGTTAGCACGAATCTTATTGGAGGTTTTGATGTTTTCTGTGGGAAAACGGACTGTCCTGATCACCCTGCTGTCGGTTTGGGCTCTTGCGGCTGCGCTGACGGCTCAGAGTCAAACGCCGCCCATGGTGACCATTACCGGCGAACAGGGCGGAAACACCGAAGGCACAGCGGACAACCCTTTCAACGGAGAAGGGATCCAGTTGGGTGTGGACATCGTCGATCCTGACCCGACGACTTATAACTTCAGCGGCTGGCTGGGCTCGGGTTCGGGTGACTTCTGCACCCCCGTCGTCATTATTCAGCTTTTCGAAACCGAGTCGCGGGCTCCCATCCTGGTCCACCCCCGAGTGGAATCCGGACTCGCCCAAATCACCGTGTCGGTGACTGTGACGGAATCTCCCCACGATCCCGTAACGCGAACACGCACCTTTTTCGTCGAGCCCAGCCCCTTCGGCTGTACCGGAAACCGCGAGATTCCGCCCTCGGCGCCGCGCAATACCGAGCTTGAACTCAGCCGCGACGATGTTGTGCTGGGAGAAACCATCCAGCTCGACGCCGAAGCCACAGACCCCGACAACGATCCTCTTACTTTCCGCTTCTTTGCCGACACAAACGCCTTCCCCATTAGCCAGGGCCGTCTGCTGGGCGAAGAAACCGTCCAAGGATGTCAGCTCGGATGCTCGGCGCAAGCGAGCTTCCAAACCCCTTTCTTTCCCTCGGTGCGGTTTATCTCGGTCGAGGTGAGCGACGGCGAAACCGCCGTCCAGACCGAGAAAATTCCTGTGAGAGCCAGTGTTCTGGGGCCGCTTGAGAACCGTCCCTTCAACCCCAACCCGACGCCCCAGAACTGTCAGTGCGGGGACGTCGAGGTGCAGGTCGACGCCGGTCCCACTGAAATTTCGGTCCTGGGCGGCGATGATCAGTTGCTGGAAGGTGAAGCCGAAGGTCCCCTCGTCGGCGGAGCGGTGGTGCCGGGCAGTTTCCGCTGGCGAATCGTCGACAACGGGGGCATCATCGGCCTTTCCTTGGCCGACAGCAACAGCCTTGAAGCGACCTTGATGACGCCCGACGTGGCCGTTGACGCCCAGGTTGAACTGGAGCTCGAAGCCATTTTCAGCGACTGTGGCTGCACCGACACTCTCTTCGTCAACGTCCTGGCCGACCCCATCGCCGAAGCCGACTTGGCGGTTGCGACCTCCGGACCGGCCACGGTGGCGGCCGAACAGGACTTCACCCTTCAGATCACGGTCGGCAATGACGGGCCCGCCGATGCCGAGGAAGTCGTCCTGACCGACCTGCTGCCGCAAGGCTCGACCTTCGTCGAAGCCATCCCGTCCCAAGGCAGTTGCCTGCGCCAGAGCGACGAGGTGTTGTGCAGCCTGGGCGATATCTCCGCGGACGATTCAGCCACCGTCCAATTGACCCTGCGGGGCGAGCAAGCTGCCGACTTTGAGAACGTCGCCTACGTCTTCTCGAGCCAGGCTCTGGACTCCAACATCTTCAACGATGCCAGCGTCTTCGACACCGCCGTGCTGGAGGCCGAGCTGGTTGAAAGCCTGTTCTTCGCCCAGTTCGGCGACGGGGGCGGACTCAGCAGTCAAATCGTGCTGGTCAACCCCGATCCCGATGAAGACGCGGTGGCCCTGGTTCAGGTGCGCGAATCGTCAGGTCAGCCTCTGCTGGTAGACCTCAACGGCGCCAACGTCAACGGCGAACTCTCGGTCGACGTGCCGGCGCGAGGCATCCGCATCCTCAGAACCGATGGCGAAGGACCTCTGCAAGTCGGATCGGCCACGGTCACCTCCAGCATCCCCATCAACGGCGTGGTCATCTTCAGCGGACCGTTCGGAGTGGCTGGGGTGCCCAACAGCCTGGAGTTGACGGAAGGGTTCACGGCGCCGGTGGAGAACATCATCGCCGACGGCGTCCGAACCGGACTGGCCTTCCAGAACCTCGACCCCTCGGAAGAGGTCACCCTCAGCCTGACCCTGACCGACGAAGCCGGGACCGAGCTTTCAGTGGCCAGCCGGGACGTTCCCGCGCTGGGACAAGTGGCCCGCAACCTGGATGAGTTCGCTTGGGATCCGCAGCCCGACTTCTCGAACTTCCGCGGTTTGGTCAAGGCCACCTCCGACCGCAGCATCGGAGCCACCGTCATCCAAACCCGTCCGGGAGAGTTCGCCACCTTGCCGGTGATCCCCACCCTCTCGGCGGCCGCCTCGCTGGCACCCTTCGTCAAGGTGCCCGTGATGCTTCAGGCAGGCGACGGATCGCTCTTCTTTGCCCAATTCGGCGACGGATCGGGGCTTTTCAGCCAGATACTGCTGGTCAACCGCGAGGAACTGGAAGCCGAGAACGTGCAGATTTCGCTGCGCGATGACGACGGCGTCCTCCTGCCGGTGGATCTGAACGGTCAACTGGTGGACGGCGAACTGTCCACCACGGTTCCCGCGGGAGGCCTGCGGGTGCTTCAGACCGACAGTGAAGGCGAACTCTCGGTAGGCTCTGTGCGCGTCAGTTCCGACCGCGACTTGGCCGGAGTGATTCTCTTCGGCGGGCCTCAGGGCGTGGCCGGTGTGGGGAGCAGCGCCTCCCTCTCCAGCGGCTTCTTCGCACCTATTGAAACCGTTGGCACCGATGGAAACTTCACCATCAACACGGGTCTGGCCATCACAAACTTGGAAGACTCCCAAGTGGCCCTCAACCTGCAGTTGCTCAACCCCGAGGGCGAAGTGATTGCCTCGGACATCTTCACCCTGAGCGGCGAGGGACACATCGCCCTCTTCGTCAATCAGGTCGAGTGGAACGAGAACATCGACTTCGATTCTTTCGTGGGTACGGTGCAGGTCACGTCTTCGGGCAACATCGCCGCCACCGTCATCCAGCAGCGTCCCGGACAGTTCGCCACGCTGCCGGTGGTTCCTCGCCCTTAGCGACATCGACGCCCAGGAACATCACACTTCAGGGGGCTCCCTTGGGAGCCCCTCCCAAAACGGCCCTTTCAGGTCATCCCTCACCCGCTGAGACGGCGCTCTCGCGAACCCTCTCCAGGTGTGGATTCATCTCTTCAACGGGCGTGGACCCGAACCCGCTGGCCGATGGTGTTGAGCATTCCGCGCAGATGGTCGAAATCGGGATGGCGCACGCGCACCCAGGCGTTAGCCATGTAGCCGGCTTCCACGGGCTGGGTGGGCGTTCCCGGAGAAGGCAGGTGGGCGTCGATGATCCACTCGTTGATCGACTCCAAGTAATCGGTTCCGCTGTAGCCGCTGATGATGCCGTCACACTCGGGACGCAAGGCGATCATGCCGGCCGAGAAGCGCCGCGAGAGCTGTTGGGAGGGGCGCCGGTGGACGACGGCCCCTCCCCATTCCTTGTAGAGGTCGAACTCGTTGGCGGCGCAGTACAGGTCCCAGGCTCCCACCCCCGGCGGACGACAACCAATCTCCGAAAACTTGAGCCCCTTGGAGCCGAAGAACCACTCCATGTGGGTGGCCGAGGTGTCGATGCCCAAGGCCTTGATGACGGTGCGCGCCATGCGGCGGACCTCCTTGTAGCCCTCCGCGTCGATGCGGTTGGTGGTGATGATCTGGGGCGAAATCCAGCGCGTGCGCATGGCTTCCAGCACGTTGGGGTAGTAGTGGCAGGCGAATTCATGGACCACCTGCCCCTTAATCGTCAGAGTGTCGAGGAAGCCCTCGTGGCCGTCCACGAACTCCTCCAAAGCCGCCTGGAAGCCTCTGGAGATGCCGCTGGAGTGGATGGCGGCGTCCATCTCTTCATCGTTGTGGACCTTGACAGTCCCGGCGGCGCCGGCCGAGTCGCGTGGCTTGATGATGACAGGATAACCCACCTTGGCGGCGAACTGGCGCGCTTCCTGGGGATCGTTGGTGCCGATCGACTGGGCGCAGGGCACTCCCGCCTCCCGTAAGGCCTCCTTCATGGCCGGTTTGTCCCGGCACAAAAAGGCGGTGCGAACCGAGGTTCCGGGGATGGTGCAGGCCTCGCGCACTTTAGCCGTGGGCAAGGTATGGGCCTCGACGGTGCATTCCATGCGGTCGATCCATTCCCGTGACTGGCAGCGCTTGACGGCCGCCATCAGGGCTCCTTCATGGACCACCGAGGGCACTTGCTCGTAGCGGTAGAGCCAATGGCGCAGTTGATCGTCCAGGTATTCCGCGGGACGCTCGCCGATGCCGATCACATTGGCTCCCGCCTCGCGCAGGCCGCGTACGAACTGGCGCTGGTTGTTGGGGAAAGCCGGTTCCACGAAAATGACGTTCATAGTTTCTCTCGCGACTCAGGCACACAGGCGCCGGTAGAGTTCGATGTACTTGTTTCCCTGCCGTTCCCAGGAAAAGTCCTGGCTCATGCCGTTGCGCATCAGGTCCCGCCACTCGGCGCGCCGGACGAAAACGCGCATGGCGAATCCCAGGGCCCATCCCACGCCCTCTGAAGTGTAGTGATCGAAGAGAAAGCCCGTCCCCAGGCGGGTTTCAGGATTGTATTGCTGCACGGTATCGGCCAGTCCGCCGGTGTTTCGCACCACGGGGACGGTCCCGTAGCGCAGGCTGTACATCTGGTTGAGTCCGCAGGGCTCGTACTTGGAGGGCATGAGAAAGATGTCGGATCCGGCTTCGATCAGATGGGCCAGATCCTCGTTATAGCCGCGGAAGTAGCAGGCCTTGCCGGGATAGCGCCCCTGCAGGCTCTGAAAGAAGCCTTCCAGACGCGGTTCGCCGCTGCCCAGGACGGCCAAACGCATATCGTGATTGGTCAAAAACCAGGGCATGGCCTCGAAGAGCAGTTCGAATCCCTTCTGCGAAGCCAGGCGCGAGACGATGCCCACCACGGGAGCGTCCTCGGCCGGCTGCAAGCCCAACTTCTCAAGCAGGACCTCGCGGTTCTCGAACTTCCCCTCCAGATCATCGCGGGAGTAAGGGTGGGGAATGTGGGGATCTTTCTCAGGACTCCATTCTTCATAGTCGACGCCGTTGAGGATGCCCACCACGCTTTGGGAACGGCTGCGCAGCAGGTCCTGCAGGCCCATGCCCTGATGGTCCTGGATTTCGCGGGCGTATGTGGGCGAGACCGTAGTCAGGACATCGGCGTAGAGGATGGCCGTTTTCATGAAGTTGACCCGTCCCTCGCCCAGATCGCCCTGATGGAGCAGGTGGCGGTACTGTCCCAGTTGCAGCCCCTCCACGGCGTCCGAGCCCACCACTCCCTGATAGCCGATGTTGTGGATGGTGTAAACCGTCTTGGTGCGCTGAAAGAGCGAGTCCCAAGAAAACAGGGTCTTGAGGTAAAGAGGAAGCAGACCGGTCTGCCAATCGTTGCAATGCACGATCTGAGGTCCCCACCCCATACGCTGGCAGGAAGCCAGGACTGCCAACGACAAAAAGGCGAAGCGCAGGTGTTCGTCGGGATCCCCCGTGTAAATGCCGTCCCGCTGGAAGAAACGTGGGCAGTGGACGAAGTAAAGCGCTGGCTCCCCCTCGCCGGCCGGACGCGTGTAGAGGTCGAAGGAGATGTCTTCGCCGGCCAGCCGGACGGTTGTGCCCTGAGCGAAATCGACCGGATAGAAGTCGTTGGCATGGTCATAGATACGCGAGTAGAGAGGTACGAATACCCGCACGTCATGGCCTTTTCGGTGCAGAAAGGCAGGCAGCGAACTGGCCACGTCCCCAAGTCCCCCCACCTTGGCATAAGGCGCCAGTTCAGAAGCCACGAAGGCAATCCCAAGGTCTCCCATGGCGGAAGTCTAGCAAAGATCAGGAGGACTAGCTGAGAGCCCGGCATTGGCCTCGTCGGACGTCGGCACGAAGTTGGGACCTGCCATTCACAACGGTAAGGCTGGTGCTGTAAACTAGGACACATGATGTTGAAAATCCGACGAGTCTTGCCCCTGCTCCTCCTCTTGGCCTTGCCTGTGGCCCCGGACGGGCTTGCCCAAGATCAGGACCAACCGCGCCTCGGGGTCATCGAGCAGTTTGAGCGCCACTTCGCCCAGTTCGGCGGAGGCGCAGGTTTCAGCTCCGACATCGTGCTCACCAACCCGTCCAACTTTTTCTCCGCCACCGGCACCATCAGCTTCTTCGACGCCAACGGACAGGCCTTGGAGATCGAACTGGCCGACGACGGCATGGAGGGTCCGGTGAGTTCGGTCAACTTCGAGATCCAGCCCGGCGGCGGACTGCGCCTGCGCACCGATTCCGCCGGCCCCTTGAGCTTGGGTTCGGCCAGCCTCTCCTCTGGAAGCATCGTGGGCGGAGTGGTCCGCTTCCGAATTCCCGGCGTGGGCATCGCGGGAGTGCCCGCCGCACCCTCCGTGGAAGGGGCCATCGCTCCCGTCCGCCAGCAGGACGGGATTCGGACCGGCTTGGCGATCCGCAACCTGAGCGAAGGCAATCTGGTCGTCACCCTCACCCTTTTTACTTTTGAGGGCGTGGAAGTGGCCGGCGGCATCGCGGCCCAAGCCTTGCAGCTCAACGCCCGCTCGGCCAGCTTCATCGACGAGATCTTCGACCCGCTCGACCTCGAGGGCTTTGAAGGCGTTGTGGTTTTGGAGGCCGAAGGGCCTTTCGCCGCCACCGCGCTGGAACTCGGCGACGACACCGGAGAGTTCACGACCCTACCGGTCACCCCTTTGGAGAATGTCATTTTGTTGGAGAGCCAGATCAAGGCCCTGGCCAACCAGATTGAAAAATGAGAAAGCGGTCCGGTTCGCGATGGAAGACAGCCATCCAGGCCCGAGCCTTAAGGAATGGTCCTAATGATTAGAAAAGCATATTTTCCCTCGATTTTATTGATGCTGGTCCTGGGCTGGGCGGCACCACTGCAAGCACAGGAAGCCGACTTGGTGCTGACCAAGGACACGATCCCTCCCGAGATCACCAGCATGCTGGCCGGGGGCTTGATCCAGTACCGCGTGGAGATCACAAACAATGGTCCCTCACCGGCTACCGACGTCACCCTGGTCGATGAAGTCGCCCAGATCTTCGTCAGCCAGAACGTGAGCCCGGGCGCCTCCTGCACCCAGATGCCGCTGGGGGTTGGATTCGCCCGCGAAGTGACGTGTACCTGGAACGGTCCCACGGCGGTGGGCGAGACCCGTTTTGTGGAATTCACGGCCCGCGCCTGCGGGGGCAGTTCATGCAACAGCTTCTTAGTGGCCGATGCGGCCCGCGCATCTTCGGCCACCTTCGACCCCAACAACTCCAACAACCGCCAGACCGGAGTCATGGGAGGCATGGTGCCAGCCGTTGAGACCGAGATCTTCACCCAATCGGAATGGGAACTGGACGTCGGCGCCGACACCGCCTCGGTGCGGGCCAACGACCAAGTGACCTACACCATCACGTTCGACAATCTGGGACCCTCCAGCACTGAGGTTACCGTCACCCACGCCCTTCCTTCGGGCTGGACGGTCAATGACATCGACCTGCCCGGCGCGATTCAGGACCCGGGAGACGTCTGCATGGGCATCGGGACAGAGACTGCCATCTGCACTTTCCCCATACAAGGTCCTTTCATCTGCGCGGCCTTTTCTTCGCCTGACGCCATGGTAGTGGTGGCCGACGTGCCGCCCTTGTTCGTTCCCGGCCAAGTCCGGGCCGTAACTTCCATCGAAAGCAGCAACTGCCTGGAAGACTTGGGCGAGACTGAGGTCAATACCCTGGCCACCCAACTGGGCCCATTTGACGTGCACTTCGCCCAGTTCGGCGGGGGAGAGGGCTTCAGTTCCGACATCGTCCTCACCAATCCCGCACTGTTCGACAGCGTGTCGGGCGTGCTCTCTTTTTTCGGACCCAACGGCGACCCTCTGGAGATCGACTTTGTGGACGACAACGTGATGGGGCCCGTGTCGAGCCATGAATTCACCTTGCCGCCCCAGGGCGGACTCCGCCTGCGCACCCAATCGGACGGCCCTCTGGCCATCGGCTCGGCCAGCGTCAACGCCTCCAACGAAGTGGGCGGTGTAATCCGCTTCCGCATTCCCGGAGTCGGCATCGCGGGCGTCGGCAGCAGTCCCCTTGTCCACGGGGCCATCGCTCCCGTGCGCCAACAGGAGGGAGTCCGCACCGGCTTGGCCATCCGCAGCCTCTTGGCTGAAGGCAATTCAGTCGTCACTCTCAGCTTGCGGGGATTTGACGGTGTCGAAGTGCCGGGCGGCGTGGCCGCCATCGCCTTGCAGTCCAATGCCCGTACTTCGCGCTTCATCGATGAGCTCTTCCAGAGCGCTGACCTCACCGATTTCGAAGGTGTGGTGGTGCTTGAGTCTGGAGCGCCTTTCACGGCCACAGCTCTGGAACTGGGGGACGACCCCGGCGAGTTCACGACCCTTCCGGTGACTCCCGTCGTCACCATGGTGGTGCTGAAATCGAAGTAGGCCGCACTCCGCCAGCGGCCTCCGAGCCTCAGCCGCAAGGCGGGGCATTGCGCACCCTACCTGGGGACAATGCCCCAGGAAAGGCTGGCCAAGCCAGCCTGGGGGCGGGATATCGCTCTGGCCCCTGAGATGCATGCTTTCGCTCCGTCCAGGGAGAATCTCGGCCACAATTCGAGGAGGCGCCATGCGCGGTTTCTGGGAACACCTGCGTTCCGCTTGGAGGACTCTGCTTCGGTCCCCCGGCTTCACCTTCCTGATCATCTTCACCCTGGCTCTAGGAATCGGGGCCAACACGGCCATCTTCAGCGCGCTGTGGGGCATCGTCCTCAGCCCGCTCCCCTACCCCAATCAAGACCGCTTGGCTGCCCTGTGCCAAACACATAGCGAGCAAATGCAGGGCTATTGCGGCTTCTCGCCCGCCGACATGGTGGACGTCCGAGAGCGGGCCCAACGATTGGAGAGCGTCGGGCTGGGACGCGGCTGGCACTTCACCCTCAAACGGGGCGATCAGGCCACCGGACTCAGCGGCGGACTGGCCGACTCCGGTCTCTTCCAGGTCTTCGGAGCCCGTCCTCTGCTGGGACGCCTCTTCCAGCCCCAGGACTTGAAAGAGGCCAACAACCACGTGGTCATCTTGAGTCACGCTCTGTGGCAAAGCGAATTCGGGGCTCGCCGCGAGATCCTGGGTGAGGAGATCGAGCTGGATGGCGAACCCTACACGGTGGTGGGCGTGCTGGAAGCCGGCTTCGAGATCCCCAATCTGGATTGGGTGCGGCTGTGGAAACCGCTGCACTTCGACCCCTCCCTGGGCGAACGGAGGAATTGGAGGGGTTTCCGGCCCTACGGACGTCTGGCCGAGGGTGTTTCCTGGCAATCAGCCGAAGAGGAAATGCAGGCCCTGGCTGCCCAGTTGGCTCTCGACTACCCCGAGGTCAACGAAGGATTCGGGGCCACGATCATCCCCTTGAGGCGCTTCCTGGTGGGCCAATCGCTTCGCTCCCAACTGGGTTTCTTCATGGCCGCTGTGGCCGTGGTGCTGCTGATCGGGTGCCTCAATGTCGCCAATCTGCTGCTGGCCCGGGGCGTCCGGCGGCGGCGCGAATGGGCCATCCGCTCGGCGCTGGGCGCGGGACGCTTCCGACTCATCCTCCGCCAGTTGGGCGAGAGCCTGCTGCTGGGTCTGGCGGGTGGACTGCTGGGCGTGCTGCTGGCCTACGGACTGCTGCCTTTGATCCTGCAACTGGCCCCTTCCAATATCCCCCGTCTGGAAGAGGTTTCCATCAACCCGCAGGTGCTGGTCTTCGCCCTCCTGCTCTCACTCGCCACCAGTCTGCTTTTCGGAATTATCCCCGCCCTGCGGTCCAGCCGCCTTGATCTGGTGGCGGCCCTCAAAGAGGGACGCGCCTACTCTCAGGGACGCCGCGGAGGACGCCTCTCAAGCGGACTCGTCAGCGCCGAGATGGCCTTAGCGCTGCTCATGATGGCGGGAGCGCTGATGCTGGTGAAGACCTATCTCGTGCTGCAGGACTGGCAGCCGGGATTCGACCACCACAACCTGCTCACCGTGCAGATCTTCCCTCCCGACTACCGCTATCCGGATGCTGACGCCCTAGCCGAGTTTTACCCTCGTCTGGTCGAGGAAGTCCAGGCTCTACCAGGGGTGGAGTCGGCGGGACTGGCGTCAGCCGGGCCGCTTTTCGGCGGGCTGGACACTACCACTGTCTATGTGGCCGGACGCCCGGTGCCTTCGCCCCAAGAGATGCCGGAGGTCCGATTCTACGACATCGATCCCAACTATTTCGCCACCCTGCGCCGTCCCCTGTTGGCCGGACGCGGGATCACTTCGGAGGACCGCCGGGGAGCACCCCCGGTGGCGGTCATCAACGAAACCTTCGCCAAGCGCTTCTTCGCCAACCAGAGTCCCTTGGGCGCGCGCCTCATCCTTCCCGAACGCGACAACTTGGCCTTGGAGGTCGTGGGGATGGTTTCAGACGTCAAACCGTTCCTGCCCAACACGCCTCCCGAATCCAAGATCTTCTGGAGCCTCAGCCAGTTCCTCCGCGGAGCCACTCACGTGGTTGTGCGCCAAGACCCCTCCTCCGCACATGGAGATCTGACCAAAGCTCTCACGGACCGGCTGAAATCGGTGGAGTCCGATCTTTCCGTCTCCACCGTGCATCCGCTGAGCGCGGCCATCCAGCGCGAGTTGGCGCCTACCCGCTTCCATATGACGCTGCTGGGGTCGTTCGCCTTCTTGGCCGCCGCTTTGGCTGCCGTAGGCATCTTCGGCGTCATTTCCCACGCCGTCAGCAGCCGCCGCCATGAGATGGGCGTGCGCCAAGCCCTGGGGGCCGACCGGATGCGAATCGCCGCCACCGTCCTGGCCTTGGCGGGACCTCCGACTGCGCTGGGCATGGCCCTCGGACTGGCCGCCTTCGTGCCCCTCTCGGGTGCCTTGCAGGCCTTCGTGTTCGGCCTGGAGACGGTTCAGCCCCCGCTGCTGGCGCTGGCTTTGCTGCTGGCGTCCCTGATCGCCGCGGCGGCCGTGCTGATGCCGATCTACCGCGCCACCCGCGTCCATCCCAGCGAAGCCCTACGCCAAGAGTGACAAGACGGCCCACGTGGCCCCACACCGCCGAAGCCCAGGGGACAACCGACCTGGGCCGTGGAAACCTGGCTCGCGTATGAAGGCCTTGGCCGCCTAGCAGCTAGCGGCCCTGACAAGCACCTCATCAGACGGCGGGCCCGAGACCGAGTTCTTGGGCCCGTCCGCGGGACGGCTCAAATCACCTCCCAGAGCCACTGGGCCTGACGCATGCGCTCCAGGACCAAATCGACACGGCGGGCGTAGGATGGGCTCTCGCTGGCCGGATTCCAGCTCTTGGGACGGGGCAGTCCGGCGGCCAGTTGAGCCGCCTCGCGGGGACTGAGGTCTGAAGCGGGCTTGGAAAAATAGTGCCGGGCCGCGGCCTCGGCTCCATAGATGCCGGTGCCGAACTCGACGACGTTGAGGTAAATCTCAAGAATGCGCCTCTTCTCCAAATGGGCCTCAAGCTGTCGCGTCAGCAGAGCTTCCCGCACTTTGCGCAAGGGGTTTTTGGATGGACTTAACCACAGGTTGCGAGCCAGTTGCTGAGTCAGCGTGGAGGCCCCGCGGGGAAGTTCCCACTCCTCCCAGGCCTCCTTGAGAGCCGCTTCGATTTCCTCGGCGGCAAATCCGTCGTGGCCGAAGAAATTGATGTCCTCGGCGGCCAGGACGGCCCGCTTCAGATGGGGCGAGATCTGGTCGTAGCCGACCCACGTCCAGGCCACTTCGTCGCTGAGCCCCGAGCGGCGGCGCCCGGCCCGATACAGGTCGATGAAGGCCGTGGAGGAGGGCCGCTCCTCGCGCAGCGATGCGACGTCGGGCCAAGTCCAATACTCCACCAGCCCGAGCACCATTACGGCCGCCAGCACGATCACCACGGCCTTGCCCCAGCGCGTCCCCCAGAGTCGCGCCGCCAAACTCTTCAACCGGCTCATGGCGGTCATTGTGGGCATGGCGAAGGCAAAAGTCCAGCCCTTCCCCTGGCAGTGCCTAGCCAATCAGCGAAACGTCCCCGCCCTGGGCATGCTCCCGGGCCCACACAGGAAGATGACGAAACGTCCGACAACCGCCAGCCGTTCGACAAAAACATGCAACCTGGAGCACTCTGGCCCTGTCGAAAGGGCGCAACGGAAACAAGGAGCAAGACAATGGACATACTTCCGTTAACCGGAATCATCTGGGCCTTCGGATTGGCGACGGTTATCTTGGTGGGTTGGCACCTGCGCCAGAAGCACCGCAACAAACGTCTGGAGATCATCCACCAGGAGAGGATGAAAGCCATGGAAAAAGAGATCCCTCTGCCCGAATTCCCTGAACTTGACTCAGGACGCAGTCACGGCTGGACGCGCCGGCACGAGCTGAATCCGCGCTGGCCGCTGGGATTCGCCGCACTGCTGGTGAGCACCGGCGCCGGCGCCTGCCTGGCGCTCTACCTTTCAGGCGATCCCTACCATAACCAAGTCTGGCCGCTGGGACTGATCGCCGTCTTCGCCGGCATCGGACTGGCCCTGCACTACGCCCTGTTGCGGGGCGGACGTCGCTAGGGCCAATGGATGGCCAGCATGTTCGCTCACGGGTCACGATTCGCGAAACTGCTCAGCGGCCTCGTATCCCCCCGACGGTATGAAGGCTGCGCGCCAACCCTTGGCCGCTAACGGCCCTGGCGGTAACCGGCATTCTCCATGAGTCCTCAAGATTCAGGCATGGACGACCAACAAGCCATCTCGCGCTACCTGCGCGACGGAGACGACTCGGCCTTCGCCACACTGGTGCGGAGGCACTACGGCAAAGTGTTCCGTCTGGCTGTCTCCATCCTGGGCCCGGGCATGGAGGCCGAGGCCGAAGAGGTGGCTCAGGAGGTCTTCCTGCAAGTTTCGCGAAAACTGACCGAGTTTCAAGGAAGGAGCCAGTTCAGCACTTGGCTTTACCGGGTGGCCTACAACCGCGCCCTCAATTGGCGCAGCCGTGCCCGCTGGCAGCGTCCTCATCTTCCCGAGAAGGTCCTGGAGGCCTGCAACAGCGGCCATCCCAGCCCCGAGGGCAGGCTGGCCAGGAAGGAACATCTGCAAGCCGTGGCCCAATGCCTGCAGGACATGCCTCCGCTCTACCGCTCGGTGCTGCACCTGCACTACTGGATGGAATCGCCGGTATCCGAAATCGCCCAACTGCTGGGAGCCCCGACCAACACGGTCAAAAGCTACCTCTATCGGGCCCGGGCCATGCTCGAAAAACGGCTCAAAGGAAAAGGAATCGACCATGCATGAACTCTGCCGCACCCTTCGCGATCACCTCGCAGACCTCCATCCCCGCGAGGCCAAAGCTCCCGCCGGGGCGGACTTGCGTAATCACCTGAAATCATGCCCCCACTGCCAGGCGCAGTGGAGGACGCATGAGACCCTTGGCCAAGCCCTGACAGGACTGACGGTCCCCCAACCCCAACGGGAAGAGGAACTGCTGCGCCGGCTCAGCCCGAGTCAGCGGCCAGACCGATCGGCCCAGGTGCCCGAAACCCCTCAGCCAGCACCATCCTGGGCAGGACGGTTGATCCTTGCGGCTTATTGGCTCGCGGCAGCGGCTCTTTCGGCATGGTTGCTGCTGTCGTTCGCCAGCTCTGCCGCCGCATGGGCGGCTGATCGAATGGCCTGGGTGATCGGATTGACCGTCCCCGCCGGCGTCCTGATGATGGTGTTCCTCCCCTACCTGCGGGAGAGTCTTGGCCGTCTCTTTTTCGCTCTGACCGCCACTCCCGAAAGGATGGCCCGATGAGCGCGAGCAATTGGCTTTATCGACGTGTGCATCATTGTCTGATGACAGGGGTCATTTGCGCACTGTGGAGCCTTGAGTGCCCAGCCCAGGAACAACCGGGCCCACGACAACCTCAACAGATCGTCCCCCTGGAAGCCGCATCCAGCGGCGCTTCGGCCGACCACAGACCGAGCCCTTGGAGCGAGATTGCAGCCGCAGTGCGTACGACCTTTGCCGAGCGTCTTGAAGCCAGCGCCACGCCCGGAGGCGCCTTGGTGGTGGTAGAGGGCGGTCGGACTGTCCTCACCCTGGCCGGAGGTGTCGAAGAATTGTCTTCAGGCACACCGGTGGACGTCCAAAAGACGCGCTTTTATGTCGCCTCGGTGACCAAGACCTTTACCGCCGCCGCAGTGCTTCAACTGGTCGAGAAGGGGAAGCTCGACCTGCACGCCGACGTCAATGCCTATCTCGACAATTTCCAGGTACCGCCCTTCGAGGACGGGACAGGCATCAGCCCTCCGATAACGCTTCATCATCTGCTGACCCATACGGCGGGATTCGACGAGAAGGTCATGGGATATGTAGCGCGAACCGCCCGGGAAGCCGTCCCGACGGGGCTCTACCTGGCCCAAGAACTTCCTCCCCGGGTGCGGCCGGCGGGACGCATCAGCAGCTATTCCAACCACGGATTCGGGCTGGCGGGTTACCTGGTGGAGAAGGCTTCGGGAATTCCCTTCCGCGACTACCTGCAGTCGCGCATTCTGGAGCCGCTGCAAATGTCTTGCAGCACTGCCTTCTACCCTCCGCCGGCTGGGGTAGCCGGACGCCAGGCCGCGGGATACGCCTGGGATCCCCGTCAAGGCGCCTTGGTTGCCCAGCCTTACGACTACCGCAACATTCCGGGCGCCGGGACCGTCAGCGCTTCGGCCGGCGACATGTCTCATTTCCTCATCGCCCTCCTCAACGAGGGCCGATTCCGGGACGTCCGCCTGCTCAGCCCCGCCGGCCTTGAGCGCATGCACGTGCCCCAGTTTCGCCACCACCCGCGTCTGCCGGGACTCGCTTACGGCCTTTACGAGCGGCGCCTGCGGGGACTGCGCCTGATGCAGCACGCGGGCGGCTATCTGGGTTCAAGCGCCCTGCTGGTGATCATTCCCGAACTCAACCTGGGCTATTTCTCGGCCTCCAACTCCGCTTCCCTTGACCCCCACTACCGGACGCTGGAAAGGCTGATCGAAGCACTGACACCCAGCTATGAGACGTCCTCGGAGAGGAGTGGAGCCCACGGGGCGCCACTCGGCGGCGCAGGCAGATCGACGAGGCCGCTGACGCTGAGCGAGGCCGCGCTTCAAGCGGAAGGCGGCTACAGCTACACGCGCTACAGCCACACGACAATGGAAAAGATCGCCGTTCTCGACCAGCAAGTCCGGGTCAGCCTTGACCTCCAAGAACAGCGCCTCATCTTGCAGCCTCGCCACGGCAGCCCCAGCCGCTGGACCGAGATTGAGCCCTTGCTTTTCCGCAACGATGAGGACGGCCAGCTACTGGCACTCAGTAGTGACGAGGATGGACGGCCCGACTACCTTTTCACCGGCCTCTCAGGACTTCCCGCCGCTTTTCAGCGCAATCACTGGAGCCTCGAGGCGGGCCTGCAGATCAAGTTCTTCGCCGTCCTCAGCCTGCTTTTCCTGGTTATTGCGGCCAGTTCGGCGGTCTTGGTGGCCTCGGCTCGGGGACGGCGCTGGAAGACGCTCCTGAAATGGACTCCTGCGGCGCTTTTAGGCCTTTTGGCCGTGATCTATTTCGTTCTTCTGGACGCAGGCTTCGGCAACAGCTTCTACCGGCGATCATTGCTCTACGGACTGACGCCTGAAATGCAGGCCTTTGTACTGATGGGCTGGGTCATCACCGCCCTGGCCGTCTACAACCTGCTGCGCATGGCCCAAGTCTGGGTGGGAAAGGCCCCCCGGCGGGAGCGTGTGCTGCAAACGCTGGCCGGACTCTCGGGGGCGGCCTTCGTTGTTTTCCTCCTCCACTGGAACCTGCTTTGAGGCCCCCTGAGACTCGACTAGTCGCGGGGAAGATCGAAGTACATGAACTGGGAGTCTGAGAGCACCTGCTCGACGGCCAGGATCCGTCCCTGGGCCGAGACCGAGAGCGGAGAACGGCCCAATTGAGGCCAGGGGTCCACGGATTTGAGGACAGCCGTCTCGCCGCTCCGCAAGTCGACGCGCTGAAGGGAGTTGCCCGCTCCGCGCGCATAGAGGACGCCTTGGCCCACGCCCCAGATAGCTCCGCAGGAGCGCGGCAGGCGGGCCACGGGGACTGAGGGGCCTCCCAGTCGATAGATCTCTTCTGAGCCGTAACGCCGGTAATAGACCGAGCGTCCGTCGGGCGCCAGGCGGAGTTGGGTAGCGCCTTCCTGCGTCAGGGGTTGGGCAACCGCGCCGCTCAGGGCCAGGCGGTAGATTTGGGGACGCGTCCTGCCTCTGGAGGAATAGATGACAGCGCCGCCCGCGGGCCACACGACGTCCTCGACCGCTTCGTCGACAAAAAGGCTGGTGCGCTTGCCGTCGTCCAGAGTGACGATGTTGAGGCTGGGAGGTTCGGCTTCGCTGGCGGGGCAAGGAAAGACGATGCGTCCTCCATCAGGCGACCAGGCCAGCGAGGCAATCAGACCGCCCCCGCAGTCGCCTACCAGCCGCCGCTGGGCGCCGTCTCGGCTGCCGATCCACACCTGGGCCCGGCCCGTCCTCTGAGACAAAAAGGCCACCTGGCGGCCGTCCGGCGAAAGGGCGGGGGCATAGTCCAGGCCCGTCGATTTGAAGAGGGGGGTGGCGGCCTCCACTTCCCGTCCCGAAGGAGCCAGCGTCAGGTTCCAAATGTCGGCGTTGAAGTCCCAGGTCATGTAGACAAGGCGGTTGCTCTCCAGTGAGATGTCGGGCATGGAGACCTTCATCCCCTGGGTCGGCAGCCACACGGCCTTTCCGCCTTGACGTGGCATCTTGAACAACTGAAAGGTCCCGAAGCGGTAAGCAGCATAGACGATGTGCCTGGAGTCGGAGGTCCAGGCCACGTTGATGATGGCGGCCTCTTCCTGGCCCAACTCCGTCTCGCGTCCCGAATCAAGGTCGCGGATCATGAGTTGATGGCGGTTGGGGCCAAATGAGCGCATAAAGGCCAGATACCGCCCGTCGGGCGAGTACTCGGGATAGGAGTCGCCTAGCGCCGAATGGGGCGGATCGGTGATCGGGGTCATCTCGCGGCTTTGCAGCGAGAACCGCAAGATGCGCGAAGGAGCGTCTTCGGCATGGCGCCCGCCCAAAACCAGATGTTTTCCGTCCGGAGACCAGTTCAACTGCATCTGCGAATAGTAGGGAGGGCATGAGGCCAGCACCTGCTCCTCGCCCGCCAAGGCCGGAATCTTCATCAGGCGGCAGGATCCCGCCTCTCGGTCCTTGCGAAGAAAGGCCAGCCATTGGCCGTCGGGAGACCAAGCGGGCGCGAAATCGCGGTCAGGCGAGCGGGTGCGGACGATGGGCGGGCTGGAGCCGATGCGCTGAAGCTTGAGATGAGTCGAGCCGTCATCCGTCCAGTGGACGTAGGCCAGGTCGCGTCCCTGAGGCGACAGCACGGGAGTGCAGGCCAGGCCCCAAGGAATGGCGATCTCCCTGATCGGACGGTAGCCGGAGCTGTCCGAAGCCGGCGGTTTCAGGCTGGAGGCGGCCGCCCACACCAGAACGGCTGCTACCAGGGTCGCCAAAACCGCAAAACGGGCCCGGCTGAAGCGGCCTTGAGGTGTGGAGGAGGGGCTGGACGGAGAGGGGCCGTGCTCCAATCCCGGCACCCTCCTCGTGGATCCGTTGATCGTCCAGCCCCGCTGCCTCCTGTGGGGAGAAACTGCTCCCTCTGGGACTTCGACCGGCGCAATCAAACGATAGCCCCTGCGCGGAATGGTCTCGATGATGCGGGGCTGGCGAGCGTCATCTCCGAAGACCCTGCGAAGCAGCGAGATGATGCGGGTCAGGACCTTCTCGACAACCGCCGTGCCATTCCAGACCTGATCCAACAAGTCCTCCTTGGCTACAACATGGCCAGGGCGTTCCGCCAAGTGCAGCAGCACCTGCATGGCTTTAGGCTCGATGCGCTCTTGGCGGTTGTCGACAGTGACCCTGTTGAGAGTGGGATGGACCCAATGACCGCCGATGAGGAAAGGGCCCTCAGAAAGAGCCCGGCGGGATCCTGAGGAAGAACCGGATTGGGGGGACTCGCGGTTGCTATCGCTGAAATCAGGCATTTATTTCATTCTACACTGTATTCGAAAGTGGCTCTATGAAGTCAGCCGGCCGGAAGAGCCATTCTAGCCAGCAGCGACTAAGCGACCAGCCGGTTCACGCGCGGGTGAAGGCTACAATAAGGGGTCGGCCCGGATATTCTCGGCCGTTGAGCGAGTGCTCGCAGTCTTTCCGGGAAGGGGGGCAAGCTTCCCGCGAGCCGCCATAGCCGCGGCCCGCGGGAAGGAATGTGGCCAGGGGACCGAGCCGGCCAATATCCGAACTTGCGTCCGGCGGCCTGCCGGGCCGCCGCGACCGATACGCCAAGGAGAGATTCCGAATCGGGGGGAATGGAAGCTCCGCGTCTTCAGCCATTCCGCCAAGGGGAGGGCCGGGTCCCACGCGGAGCTTCCTCGGAATTGCGCTACCCCCGTCGTGGGGGAGAGCACCTCCTTGGAGATCTCATTCAAAAGCGTAAGTCAACAAAGGGAAATTGTCATCCCAATCAGGGATAAGGATTGGAAAGGTTTGGCCGCCAGAGGTTAGGAATCGGTAAGGAACCTGTCAAGACATTAATAATTCACAAATCTAAGGGCACTTAGATACTGATAGCGACGTTTATCGCAAGGAACCGGGCCCACTAATCGCCCGCCGAGTAGAGGTCGCACGATTCGATTTCTTCCAGCAGGTCGCGCTCGCCGGAGGCTTCGGGGACATGGTGCTCGATCAGCTCGTAGCAGAAGTCGCGGGCCTGGGTATAGGTTTCGAAACCGGCCAGCTCGGCCCGGGCTTCCAGGTCCCGTGTCCGCTCGCCCTTGCCGTCGACTTCCTCGATCTCAATCCACACTCGGTAGCACAGGTCGTCTTTTTTCATGCTGTCGGGCTGATGCAAGCAGCATGCCCTTCCTGCATTCTCCTGCGGGGCGTTGCCGGACCATCCGGTTGGGCGATTGAGCCCATGGGCCGGGGGCATATGGCCCAGAGCGGACCGGCTGGCAGGGCGGGCTGGGGGACAACTCCCACCGTCGACCCGCTGGGTCGGCGTTTATGGGCCAGTAGAGGGCCGCAGCGGACGTTTGCAGAGAGTGGGGGGCGGCAGGATAGATTGGTATCAGGGTTGCTTTGGCTCTTATCCGGTAGCGGGTTTGAGATTTGGGATCATTCCCAAGAAACAACCGAGCACGACTCTGAAAGAGGACTCGTTATGGATCAGGCAGTATCCGATTCCGTCACGTCCCAAAACCGCGGCACGGACCCCGGCGGAGACCGCATCGAAGTTGAGGAGCATATCGTGGAGGTCGTCAGCGATTCGGGCGAAGGAGCCCAGACCTGCGGACACCTGTTCGCCACCGTCAGCGCCAAGATGGGAAATGGGGTGTGGACGGTGGAGATCATCCCGGCTGAAATCGAGCCCCCCAGCCGATCCCGGGCGGGAGCCAGCGGCAACCGCATCCGGCTGGGCAGCAAAGCCGTCACCAATTCGGGCGATGCCGCCGACGTCGTCATCGCCTTTAACGAACAGGTGGTCTACAGCCGCATCGACGTGGGAGCTTTTCGTCCCGGAACCATCATCTTCCTGGAGAGCGCCTGGGGGAAGGACCCTCAGGACGACGTCCGCGAGAAGTACTCCAAGACCCTGAAAGAGCTTGAGGACAAGGGCTATCTGGTCATCGAGACGCCCATGCTGGAAGAGTGCCTCAAGCACGTCGAGGACCCCCGCCGAGGACGCAACATGTGGGCCTTGGGCCTGCTCTGCGCCCTCTATGGACGCGACATGGAGATGGTCCGCGCCGAAGTCCGCAAGCGCTTCGCCAAAAAAGGCCAGGAGATTACCGACAAGAACCTCACGCTGCTGGACTCGGGCTATCAGTGGGGCCTGGAGAACACTTCGCGCCGCTTTCACGTCCCCTCACGCAAGATCGAGCAGGAGATGGTGGTGATGAACGGCAACCAGGCCGTAGGGCTGGGCGTCATGGCGGCGGGCATGGAGGTATGCTCCATGTATCCGATTACGCCCGCCACTTCGGCGTCCCATTACCTGGCGGCAGCCTTCCCCAAGGTGGGCGGATTCGTCCACCAAGCCGAGGACGAGATCGCCGCCATCGGATTCGCCATCGGCGCCTCCTATGCCGGCAAGACGGCTGTGACCATCACCTCGGGTCCGGGCCTGGCGCTCAAAACCGAGTTCATCGGACTGGCGGTGATGGCCGAGATTCCCTTGGTGATCGTTGTGGTGCAGCGAGGCGGACCCTCCACCGGGTTGCCCACCAAGATCGAACAGGGCGACCTGCTGGCGGGGCTTTTTGCCTCTCCCGGGGACGCGCCCAAGATCATCATGGCACCTTCCACCATCGAAGAGTGCTTCCATCTCATGATCACCTCGCGCAAGCTGGCCGAGCAGTTCCGCATTCCCGTCATGGTGCTCAGCGACGCCAACCTGGCCACGGGACAGCAGCCCTTCCCGCGCCCCGATCCCCGTAAGGACTGGCTGGCTGCGCCCATCGACCAGTCGGACTGGGACCCGGAAGTGCTGCCTTTCGCCTGGGATTCCAAGACCGGCGTCTCCTCGCGTCCCATCCCGGGACAGCGGGGAGGCGAGTACATCGTCACCGGACTGGCCCACGACGAAACGGGACACGTGGCCTACGAGTCCTCCATCAACCAGCGGGCCATGGCCATGCGCAGCCGCAAGCTGGCCGTGCTGCAAAAGAGCCTAAAGCCTCCCAAGGTCTATGGAGACGAAGAGGGCGACCTGCTGGTGGTGGGCTGGGGCTCGACGCTGGGAGCCATCCGCGAAGCGGTGGACCGGGTGCGGGCCGAGGGAGGCGACGTCTCGGCCCTCCACCTGCGCTTCCTCTCCCCGCTGGAGCCGGGCCTGAAGGAGATCTTCAACCGGTTCAAGCGGGTCATGACGGTCGAGATCAACTACAGCGACGAAGCGGACGATCCTTTCATCAATGAGGAAAACCGGCGCCGTTCGCAGTTGGCCCGCTTGCTGCGCGAGCAGACCCTGATCGACATCGACTGCTGGTCCCGCGTCCCCGGCAGTCCGCTGCCGCCGGCTCACATTGAGAATGAACTCAGGCGCCGCCTGGGAATGGAAAAGAGGAGCTAGCCCATGTACGGCTTGAAGAAAGACTGGGAAGTGGAAACCCCCTCGAGGGCTTATGTGCTCGACGACTACTGCGCCGCCGAACCCCGCTGGTGTCCCGGATGCGGAGATCACTCGGTGCTGAGCGCGGTGCAGCGCCTGGCCCGCGAACGCCAGATGCCTCCCGAGCAGACCGTGGTGGTTTCGGGCATCGGCTGTTCCAGCCGCTTTCCCCACTACATGAAGACCTATGGATTCCACGGCCTGCACGGACGCGCCCTTCCAGTGGCCTGCGGGGTGCGCAGCCGGCGTCCCGACCTCAACCTTTTCGTGGTCACCGGGGACGGCGACTGCTGCGCCATCGGCATGGGCCATTGGGTCCACGCCATGCGCTACAACATGGACATGACCATCCTGCTTCTCGACAACCACATCTATGGCCTGACCAAGAAGCAGACTTCGCCCACCACGGGCAAGGGATCGGTGTCCAACACCCATCCCCAAGGCTCATTTTTCGTCCCGCTCAATCCCATCACGCTGGCGCTGGGCATCTCCAACGTGTCCTTTGTGGCCCAGACGGTGGACTGGAATCCGCCCCATGTCTACGCCACCATCCAGGCTGCCAATGATCACCAGGGAACGTCTTTCGTGCGCATCTTTCAGCGATGCCCGCACTTCACGCGGGATATCTTTGCCGAGGCCCAGAAGGATCCTTCTCAGGTGCTTCTGATGACCCATGAAGACGGCATCCAACTGGCTCCCGAAGCCGCCAAGCTGTTCAAGAACCAGACCCAGCACGACCCGTCCGACCTGCAGGAAGCGCGTGAGATCGCGGCCCATGAGGAGCTCTTCCCCATCGGGCTCTTCTACCGCAACCCGAAGGCCGAACGCTACGAAAACGCCAGCGTTCAGGGCATGGGCATGAGTCCCGAAGAGAAGCTGACCGCCCTGGAGCAGGCTCTGGACCGCTTCACCATCTGAGGGCGGAGGTTGACGTGAAGGACCGATTACTGCAAACCGTGTCGCAGGAAGCGCCTGGAGCAGAGTCCGGCGAAGAGTCCCGTGAGGACGCCCCAAGCGCTGAAACAGCCGACAGCCCGGAGGCCGATCAGGCGTCCGCGCCAACAGCCGCAGGCCATGCCGGCGGCCAGGCCCAGGAACGGGTCTTCGCGCCGCGCGGGGAAGCCAAGCCCCATCTTCCCGCTGCCGAGCCAGCCGACCAAGAGGTCAAGTGGGCCGATGTTATCCGCGAGTTTCACGTTTCCGGCCAGGGACCGGGGATGCCCGACGATCCGCCCGCTGGAGAGCCGTTGTGGCCCGCAGCCCTGGAGGCCCTTGAGGCCGAGGACGAGGCGCACTACTCTTTCCCCTACCTGCTGCCTCCGCCTTCCGGTGACGAGGAGGCTCTGCCGCGTCCGCTGAGGGAAGTCGTCACTGAGGCCATCGAGGCCAGCCGCCAGGAGGGCAACGACACCTCGCTGTTGGAAGCTCATGTGGACAAGCTGCTCCACTGGGCGGACGGAATCACGTCCGCCGGCTTGAGGAAGCAAGCTGCGCGGGCCGACGAAGGAGAAGCCTCACAACCCCCCGAGGTTGGTGCCGCGGAGGCGTCAACAACACCCAGCGCCCCGGTGGCGGCGGTCTTGGAGTCGGCTCTTGAACGCTTCGTCGCCTCCTTCGCCGAGTCCAGCCAGGCGGCGCGCGACGAACTGAGCCACGAGGTGGACGGGCTGCGCACCCATCTTCCCCGCGAAGGCGCCCTGGTGGCTTTTCATCCTCAGGCTCCGCTGGTGCTATACGCCTGGTCGCTGGCCCGCGGACGCCGCCAAGCCGCCCTCAATCTGACGAGGGAAGTCCGGCGCCTGGCTGCCGACTTGGAGGGACGCCTGGAGTCCGACGCCCAGCTTCAAGGCGGAGATGCCGGCCACCTCTCCCAGTCGATGGGAGAGCAAGGCGATGCGCTGGTGGACGCGGCCGCCCTCTCCAGCTTGTTGCCGGGAAAACGCGGCTCCAAACCGCTCGACGAGCAGCGCCGGAAGCGCATGCAGAAGGCCCTGGACGCGCTGAAAGTCCACCTCCAGGCCTCGCTGAACGAACCGCCTTTTTATATCCTCCACCGCGGCGCGGCGCCCCTCTTGCCGGGGCTCCAGGCCGACGCTTTACAGCGCCATGAGGAACCCCTAGAAAGCGCCCTCAACTTCTTCGACGACTTGGTCAAGCGCCGGGTGCGCGTCCTGCGCGCCATGCGCATCGCCGCCCTGGAAATCGAGGGCCGCTACCGTCCAGAACTGCATGACGCCGTCTTCGCGCGGTTTCAATGGCAGTCCTGCTCCGAGGACGAGCTGCGGGCCCTGCCGCCGGTGGTCGTACTGGAATCGGCCCAACGTCTGAGCGGACGAGCCATGTCTGCACTGAGCCAGGTGTTGGGATCATCGCGTCCCCTCCATGTGCTGGCCCTCAACAACGATCCTCTGACCCGGCTCAGCGGAGGAGGACTCGACCTCTCCACCGGCTATCTGCCCGACCTGGGATATCTGGCCATGGCCCATCGCGAAGCTTTCGTCCTGCAGGGGACGCTGGTGCGGCCTGGTCATCTGCTGGAGGGACTCAACAAGCTGTGCGAATCCCTCGAGCCCGCGCTGGCCCTGGTCTGGGTCCCCGAAGACATTCAAGCCTCAAGCGGCCCTTCCAGCGCTGCTGGAGACGGCTCCCCCTCCGGTCCTTCGTCCAGTCCGTCCCCCTCCCACGACTGGACCTGGAGGCTGGGCTGGTCGGCCCACGCAGGACGGGCGGCCGCCTGCTTCACCTATTCGCCGGCGAACGGACTGAGTTGGGCCCAACGCTTCGACTTGCAGGGAAACCCCCAGTCCGAGGCTCTCTGTCCAACCTACCGGTTGTCCTATGAGGACGCCGGGGGACAGGAGCAAGCGCTCGAAGCAGCCGTCACCTTCGCCCACGCCGCCGCCCTCAACCCCAACTACCGTGCTCACTTCCGCATCATCCCGCGAGAGGCTTGGGACGAGAGCATTGAGACGTCCGGCGGCGATTCCGCCACCTCGTCTCAAGGCGGGGCTGAGGCCGCGAAGAAGAGCCGCCTGGGACGTCCCACCCAGATGGACATCGCCCGCTACATCGACGAGTTTGACCAGACGCCGCCTGCCGCCATCCCTTTCCTGTGGGTGCTGGACGAGAACAACACCCTTCAGCGGGCCGTCATGACGCGGGAGATGGCCGCCGCCTGCCGCGACCGCAAGCGCTCCTGGCGTCTGCTGCAGGAGCTGGCGGGAGTCAACAACGAGTACGTCCGCCGCGCCGAGGAAAAGCTGCGCCGGGAATTGGAGGAACGCCTCAAGTCCGAGCAAGACGTACTGCTGGAGGAAGCCCGCAAGCAAGGCGCCGCGGATGCCATCGACCGCTTGGTCGGCATCCTCACGGGAGTCGAACTGGCCCCAGGCGGAGATCTCGCCGCACCGTCCCTGGCCGGGGAGACGCCGGCCCGGGCTCCGGTCGAGCCTGAATCAGACACGGGAACCGTCCCCGGCGATGCCCCCGCTCAATCCGATGGCGCAGGGCAAGCGCCCACAGGTCAAGAAGGCACCTCAAACGGCGAAGCCGCCACCCCTGGCGGCGGTCCCGCCGCCGCTGCCGAGGAGCCGTATATCGACACCATTCTGTGCACGACCTGCAACGACTGCATCCAACTCAATCCGCTGCTATTCCGCTACAACAGCGACAAGCAGGCCGAGATCGCCGATCCCTCGGCGGGAACCTTTGCGCAACTCGTGCAGGCTGCCGAGAGCTGTCCGGCTCACTGCATCCATCCGGGCACGCCGCGTCCGGACGACGAAACCGCCACCTCTGAGATGGTGGCCCGGGCCCAGGCCCTGGAGAGCTGAGGAGGAAGCATGGAGACCATCGCTGCCGCCGCACTCATCATGACCGCACTGGCCGGCGTCTTCGGCATCCTGCTGGCACTGGCCGACCACTTCCTCAAGGTAGAGGAAGACCCCCGGCTGGAAACACTCGACGACCTGCTTCCCGGCAACAACTGCGGGGCCTGCGGAGAGCCCGGTTGCCACGCCTTCGCCGAGAAGCTGCTGGCCGGTGAGGTGCCTCCCGCCAAGTGCACCGTCAGCAATGCCGAGGCCCTGGAAAGGATCGCCGCCCTTCTGGGGGTGGAAGTGGGGGCCGAAGTCCAGCGCGTGGCCCGCCTCAAATGCGCCGGCGGACACGGACGGGTGGCCGAACTGGCCGCCTACCAGGGCATGGAGTCGTGCCGCGCGGCCGTCCTGGTCAACGGCGGCGGACGGGCCTGTTCCTGGGGATGCCTGGGACTGGGCGACTGCGAGCAGGTGTGCGACTTCGATGCCATCTTCATGAACGAGCAAGGACTGCCCACCGTCATCGCCGACGCCTGCACGGCCTGCGGCGACTGCGTGGACGTTTGTCCGCTCGACCTCTTCGAGATCCACCCCGTCACCCACCGCCTCTTCGTGCAGTGCAATTCGCCGCTGGAGGGTGAAGCCGCCCGCCTGCGCTGCGGAGTGACCTGCGACGCCTGCGGACGCTGTGCCGCCGATGCTCCCGAAACCGTCGAGATGCACGGCGGACTGCCCAAGGTCAACTACGACGGCGACCAAGAGCCTCCCGAGAAAGCCACCTACCGCTGCCCCACCGGAGCCATCGTCTATCTTGATGAAAGCGGACAGCAGTTTCCCGACAGCATCCCGCCCTGGATGAAGCCCAAGGACGATGACGTCCTGCTGGAGCGCCGTCCGCCGGGCGGTCTGAAGGGCGAGGAGGAGCGACATGTTTAGGAAGCACGCTCCCGCCGCCTTGCCCCCGCGTCCTCAGGCCGGGCTGTGGGTGATCCGGGAGGTGGAATCCTCCTGCGGTTCGCGGATCTTTGAGGGAGGGGATCTTGGTTCATCTGGCCCGCAAGCCCTTGCCGCCGCCCAAGGAGCAGCCATGAGCGGACGGCGCACCGCGGCCATGCTGCCCTGCGGCGCTGCTCAGGGGTTGGAAAGCGCCCTGCCCGCCCTGCGCCAAGCGGCACGCCGCCAAGTTCCCTTGGTCGTCCATGCCCTGGACGAACGCGATCACACCGCCTACCACCTGGCGGCCGAAAGCGGATGCGTCCTGCTGATGCCTGAGGACGCCCAGCACGCTGTCGACCTCACTCTTGTGGCGCACCAACTGTCCGAACAGTCTCTCATCCCCGTCGTCCTGGTCCACGACTGGCTGGCGCAGGATGGAGTTGAAGAAGACCCGCCCCAAGAGTGGACGGCTTCTCTCGAATTGCCTTCACAGCGGCTCATGCGACGCTACCTGGGGCGGGAAGACGATTCCCTCGAATCGCCCTCCGAGGCCCAGTTCCAGGTTTTCGGCGAGTACCGCCGCCGCGTGCCCCGCTGGATGGATCCCGACCACCCCGTGGCTTGGCCTGACCGCCCGGCTCAACCCGAAGTGGGACGCGAGGTCTTCTTCCGCCAACAAGTCGCCGAATCGGCCCTCAAGGCCATCGACGTCCTGGCCCGCGAAACGGGCCGCCCGCTGGCTCCTCTGCGCACTTATGAAATCGACAACGCCGACCAAGTCATCGTGACCCAGGGCGCCATCTTCCACCCAGCCTGCCGTCTGGCCCAGCGCCTGCGGCAGCAGCAGGGCTGGAAGGTGGGCGTGCTGGGACTGACTTGGTTGCGTCCCTTATCCTCCTTCAAGTTGCGGGACGCGCTTTCAGCCGGGCCCCGTTTAACGGTGCTGGAACGCGTCCCGCAACTTTACCGGTCCCACGCACCCCTGCGGCGCGAACTCTGTACCGCATTGGGGAAATGGGACGACTCCTGGATCACGGCTCACCTGCCTGATCATGGGGCGATCCTCCTCGCGGCACAGCGCGAGAGAAACATCGCCGAGACTGAAGTGCATGGCAAGGGACGAGAGCATCTCATCGAAAGCCAACTTGCATCCCTGCTCGGGGAGCAGAGGAACCGCCCCGGCCGGCGAACGAGCGTCGTTTTGGGACTTCCCGCGAGTCCCGGCGAGAGCCCTTTCCCAAAGCGCGAAAGCCTGCTGGCGGCGGTCCGCAATGCCTATCCGCAGTTGAAGTCCCTGTCGGCGGACAGCAGTACGGACGGTCATCGCCTGGCCGCGGCCCCCGGCGAGAGCCCCGCCGGGAGGGAGCCCGAGATTCCTCCCCTGGTCCGCCGCATGGGCCCGGGCGAGCACGGATTCCGCAGCCTGGCCACCTTCTGGGGAGATGTGGCCCAGCCGCTGCGCGAAGGCGCTTACGAAGGCTTCCCCGATCCACTCTTTACCCTGGGATCGGTGCCCTCCAGCAGCGCCGCCCTGGCCCCGCCGGTGGAGGCCGACATCCTGCCCCTCCTCGACGCGGACCGCTGCAGCGGATGCGGACACTGCTGGACGATCTGTCCCGACTCGGCTATCTCGGCTACGGTCATCGGCCTGAGGCCCTGGCTCGACCACGCCATCCAACCGCTGGCCAAGCATCCCCAAGGCTCCTCCTTGCGCCGCGTGATGGGCAAGTGGGTGGCGCAGATCGCCTCCCGCCTGGGCGAGGGTCAAGTCCTGGACGCCGACTTGGTCGTGAAGGCCTACCAGGACGTTGCCCCTGTCCCGGCGGGTCAATCCACGGGCCCAGCCGCGCAGAGAGGACCAGCGGCCGCTTCCGGCGAGGTTGCCGGGGGCAACGCCGAAGCGAGCGGCAAGCTGTCTGGGGGAGGAGCGGAAGCAGCGAGGCCCAACAGCGAACAACATACCGATCGAGACACCGGGACTCCCGGCGAGGATGCATCCGGCCTGCTGGGGGACTTGCGGGCAACCCTTGAAGAGGCGACGGCCAGCCCGGCCATCCTCACCGAGCGCTTCTTCGAGGAGGCCGAGTCGCGCAAGTCAAGCGACGGAGCACTGCTCTTTCTGGGATTCAACCCGTCCACCTGCCGGGCCTGTCGGGCCTGCATCGAGGAATGTCCCGAGGACGCGCTCAGTTCAGCCGGGCGCGGGGGAGAGATCGTCCGCCAGACCGCCCGAGCCTGGAACAGCTTGGAAGGCTTCCCCGACACCCCGGGCAAGATCATCGCCGACGCACTCCGTCAAGCCGAGTCCGTCGAGACCGCCACGGCGGCCTCGTCACTTGGCCGATCAGGCAAGGAAAACGGCTCACCTGGCCAAAACTCCGCCTCTCAGCATGGTTTTTCTTCACAAACCGAATCTTATGGTGCTGGTTCTGCACTGGAGAACCCACCGCAGGACGGCGATGAACAAGAGGCGGCATCCCCAAGCCAGCGGCCTTACCCCGGCTGGACTCGCCTGGCCTCCATGCTGCTCTCGCGCCACTGCGCTCAAGCCCAACTGGGCGGTGGTTCCAGCGAGCCGGGCAGCGGGGCCCGATTGGCCGGACGCTTAGTAGCCGCCGTGGCCGAATACGCCGGACAGCAGCAATCGTCCCGCCGCATCGGGCGCCTGCAGGAGCTGAGCGGGCAGGTCCACGACCGTCTCCATAAGCTGCTCAGCGCCGGACTCGACGAAGCCGATCCCGAACTGCTGGAATCGGCTTTGGGAGAGCTGGGCGAATCGGAAACGCGCCTGGGCCGCCTTGACGAGGCCCTGGCCAAACGGGGCAAAAGCATCCGCCTCGACCGCGACAAGATCGCCGATCTGGCCCACCTCGAACGCCTCTTGCAGGACGCGTCCTGGCGGCTGGAGGAAGGACCCTCCCGCCTGGGCCGGACGCGCTTTCAGGTGGTGGCTGCCGGGCCGTCCGCCGCCCGATGGGCCGCCTGCTACCCCTGGCATCCCTTCCACGCGCCGCTGGTGGCCGACCTCTCCGAGCGGGGCATCGACTTGACGCTGGGATTGGCCGAGTCCTCGGCCGGCGAGGCCGTCGAAGAGGCCCGCCTGCTGCGAAGCGCTCAACTCAAGGCCCAAGATCCGCCCGACCTCAAGGATCAGCTCCGGCAACTCGATCACCTGACCTGGAAGGACCTCGACGGGGACGAGCGCGCCGCCTGCGCCCCCGTCCTGCTCTTGACCGATCCCGAAACTCTGGCGTCCCACTCGCTGGCCGCCTTAGGCCGACTGATGAGCGCCGACTATCCAATCAAAGTCGTCCTCCTCAACCGCCACAAAAGTGATTTCGGGACGCTGGCCGGGGAAAACCAGGGGCTTTGTTCAGGCGATGACCGGCCCGCGAACCCGCAATCTGCCAGCCGACAAGGATCGAACCAGGATGGGCCAGAGATGGGCGGGGACCCTGGGCCACTCAAGAGCAGCGAACCGGGAGGCACTGAGCCTCGGCAATCCTCCGACAGCAAGGAAGAAGGTTCCGCAACATCTCAACCTGGCCAGCACCCTGATCAGGGAAGCTCTCGCTACTCCGACAGGAGCCGGACGGCCCAAACCAGTGCAGCTTCGCAACTGCCGCCGGCAAGCGCACAGGCTTCACTGGATGCTACGGACCGCAAACAAGCACCAGCGCGGGCTGTGTGTGGCGGGACTTCACCGACGGCGCTCTCCCAGGCCATATTCTTCCCCAGGGCCTTCCTCCTGAGCTCGACGCCCGCCCATCCAGCCCATCTCTGCCAGGGGCTGGAGGCGGCGTTCGACTATTCCGGACCGGCCTTGATCGACTTGTATGCGCCGAGCCCGTTCCGCGACGGATTCTCGCCCGCCGACTATCTGCTGCGCGCGCGGGGAGCAGTGGAAGCCCGGGTCCACCCGCTGGTCAGGCGCGACCCCCGAAGCGAAGGAGTTCTGGGAACCCAGATTTCGCTGGAGGGCAACCCTGTTTCCGGCCAGGAGTGGGGAGCGCTCACCTTCAGCGACTGGGCTCGCGGAGAAGTCCGCCTCAACTCGCTTGAGGGCGACCAGTTGGAATCGCTGGCCAAGAGCGTGCAGCAACGCTGGAAGACCCTGCAAGAAGTGGCCGGAGTCTCCAGCCCCTTCGTGGAACGCATCCGACAGCAGCTTGAAAAGGAGAACCAAGAGGAACTCAATCGCAGCCAAGAATCGCTTCAATCGCAGTACGAAGAACGCCGCGCGCAGGACCAGCGAAGCTTCCAAGACCAGGTCGCCCAGGCCCTGCGCCGCCGCCTCCGCCAACTGGCGGGCATCGATTCAGGGTAAGTGGAGATGAAGCAGTCGTGAAACAGGCAGTGCAGCTCCGGGCTCGCTGAAGGCAAGCCATAATCCTGGGTGCCGCCCGCGGCAAGCGAAGCGCCGATCTCGTAGCTAAAATCGGAGCTCGCTGAAGGGAAGCCCTAATCCAGGGTGCTTCCCGCAGCTAGCGAAGCGCCGATCTCGAAGCTCGAGTCGGAGCTCGCCGAAGGCAAGCCATAATCCAGGGTGCTGCCCGTGGCTAGCGAAGCGCCGATCTCGTAGCTCGAGTCGGAGCTCGCTATAAGGCAAGCCATAATCCAGGGTGCTGCCCGCAGCAAGCGAAGCGCCGATCTCGAAGATCAAGTCGGAGCTCGCTGAAGGCGAGCCATAAGGTAGCCCAGGGTAAAGCCCGCCGCAAGCGAAGCGCCGCAAGGGCGGCACCCTGGGTTTGGGACCGATAAACCGAACGCTGAAAGCGTGAAATAGCGATCGTGCAACCGAGTTAGACCACCATGAGCTCAGCCGCACCAGCCTTGCACAACACGACCTTCCGCCACGGCGTCCACCCGCCCGAGCGCAAGGACGCCACCAACCGGCGTCCCATCGAGCGCTTCCCCTTCGTGGACGACTACGTGATGCCGCTTTCCCAGCACATCGGAGCTCCCTCGGTGGCCCTGGTGCGGGCGGGAGATGAGGTCAAGCGCGGCCAGCTCATCGCCAAGGCCGGCGGATTCGTCTCCACCACCTTGCACGCTCCGGTGACCGGACGTGTCAAGGCCGTCGAGCCACGTCCTCATCCCACGGGGAAGATGATGCCGGCCATCGTCATCGAGGCCGATCCCTACTCCAGCCAGAGGATTGACCCATCGGCTGCCGTCGACCCCTCCACGCTCAGCAACCAGGAGATCGTCCAGAAAGTGCAGATGGCCGGCTTGGTGGGACTTGGAGGAGCCGCCTTCCCCAGCCACGTCAAGCTGTCGATGCAACCTGATCGCCCTGTCCGCCACGTGGTCATCAACGGATGCGAATGCGAGCCCTACCTGACCTGCGACGCCCGCCTCATGGCCGAACGGCCCCAAGCCGTCCTGCGGGGGACTGAGATTCTCATGCAGGCCCTCGAGGCTGCACAAGGCTGGGTGGCCGTCGAGGACAACAAACCCGAGGCCATTGAAGCGCTGCGCCGCAGCGCCGCGAACTTTCCGCGGCCTATAAAGATCGCGGCAGTGGACGTTAAATATCCCCAGGGTGCCGAAAAAATGCTCATCGAGGCTCTTTTGGGAAAGCGCGTGCCGCCAGGCGGACTGCCGCTGGACATCGGGGTGCTGGTCAACAACGTGGCCACCACGTCCGCCATGGCCGACTGGTTCGACCACGGCATCCCCTTGGTGGAAAGAGTGGTGACGGTGACGGGTGAGGGCATTTCGCGTCCCCGCAATCTGCTGGTCCCGCTGGGTACGCCGGTTTCGGCCCTGGTCGAGTACTGCGGCGGCCTGCACGACGACACCAAACAGGTCATCATGGGCGGACCCATGATGGGCATGGCTCAGAAGAATCTCGACGTCCCGGTGCTCAAGGGAACCTCGGGCATCCTGGCCTTTACCGAAGTCCTGCCCGGACGCGACATCGAATATCCCTGCATCCGCTGCGGACGCTGCCTGGAGGCTTGCCCCATGTTCCTCAATCCCACCCGCCTGGCCCAACTGGCCCGGGTGGACGCCGTCCAAGAGCTGGAGTCGCTGCACGTCCTCGACTGCTTCGAATGCGCCTCCTGCTCTTACATCTGCCCCTCGAACATCCCCTTGGTGCAATGGATCCGCATGGGCAAGAACATGGTGAGGGAGGCTAAAAAGCCGTCATGAAGCAGCGCCCCAGGGAATTGGTGATTTCCACCAGCCCCTTCCTCAAGACCGAAACCAGCACTCCCCGCATTATGGGGGAGGTGAATTTGGCGCTGCTGCCCGTCCTGGCGGCCGCTGCCTACTACTTCGGACTCGGGGCGCTCTTGGTGGTCGCCGCATCGACCCTGGGCGCGCTCGGCACCGAGTACCTCTTTACGCGCCCCAACTCAAGCCTGCGCGACAATTCCGCCCTGCTCACCGGCGTCCTGCTAGGACTCATCCTGCCTCCCGCCTTTCCCCTGTGGATGGCCTTTTTGGGCGGTGCCGTGGCCATCGGACTGGGCAAGCTCATCTGGGGCGGGCTGGGACAGAACATTTTCAACCCGGCGCTGGTGGGACGCGCCTTCTTGCAGGCCTGCTTTCCCACCGCCATCACCACCTGGACGCCCCCGGGAGGCGGCTTCTTCCACCTTTCGCCGCGGCTCTTTGCCGTCCCCCTGATGCAGGCTCCCGTCGATGCCGTCTCCGGCGCCACCCCGCTGGGGTTGGCCAAATTCGAAAATCAATCCACCGCCTGGATGCCGCTGCTTTCCGGCGACATCGGCGGATCCATCGGCGAGACCAGCGCCGCCGTGCTCATCCTTTGCGGATTGTGGCTGGCCGTCCGCCGCGTCTTCGACTGGCGTCTGCCGGTTTCGACGCTGCTTTCGGTGGTCCTCTTCTCAGGGATTATCTATGCCTGGAACCCGGAGACCTACCCCAGCCCTGTCTTCATGTTGCTCTCAGGCGGACTGCTCTTCGCCGCCGTATTCATGGTCACCGACCCCGTCACTACTCCAGCCACCGTCCGCGGTACCTGGATCTTCGGATTGGGCGTGGGTTTCCTGGTGGTGCTCATCCGTCTTTTCGGAGGCCTGCCCGAAGGCGTCATGTACTCGATACTCCTGATGAACGCCCTCACTCCCCACATCACCCGCTTCACCCAACCGTCCCCCTTCGGCACCCCCCCGAAAAGCAGCCCCCGAAAAGCTGCCCAAGGAGGTGAGGCATGAAATCGACCGGACCGGTGGGCATGGTGTTGACTCTCGCGGTTGCAGGATTCTTCTCCGGCGTCGCGCTGGTCGGAGCCTATCTGGCCACTCAGCCCATGATCCGCGAAAACCGGGCCCGCGCCCTGGAGGAGGCCATCTACCGCGTCCTCCCGGGAGCCGTCGAGCGCAAAGCCTTCATCATCGCTGAGGGACGCCTTGCCCCAGCCTCCGACACCGATAACGAAGCCTCACCCGGAGAAGTGGCCTACGCCGGATACGACGAGCAGGGCACCCTCATCGGCTACGCCATCCCCGCCGAAGGACCCGGCTTCCAGGATACGATCGAGTTGCTCTACGGATACAGCCCCGAGCGCAGCCATGTCCTGGGCATGGAAATCCTGCAGAGCCGCGAAACCCCGGGCCTGGGGGACAAGATCGCCAAAGACCCCGGCTTCGTCTCCAGCTTCCGCCAGCTCTCAACCGACCCCCGAATCGAGCCCGTCAAACCGGGAACCGGCAACCAGCCCAACCAAGTCGACACCATCTCCGGCGCCACCATCTCCTCAAAAGCCGTGGTCAACATCATCAATCAGTCCCTAACCCACTGGAAACCACTCCTCCACACCGCCCCAGGCCAAGCGCTGCTCCCAAGCCAAGGCGATGCGACACCTCCGAGCCGACTAAGGACCCTGGAAGGGAGCCGACAATGACACATCAACTTGCAGAAGCTCGAATCTCGCTAGCTTGGCAAAGGCACCGACAATCTAGTCCGATTGCAGAGCAAGAACGCCCGCTGACCCTGGAGGAATGCCCGCTGGCGTGGGATAAAGCTAGAGGGCGCTTTGCCGTGAGACTTCTGACCTGTCCCATCCATTTCCTCGACTCGGGCCTGGAGGTCAGACATGGCTAGCGAGTTGAATAAGGGCTTCTGGCAGGACAACCCAGTCTTCATCAAGCTCTTGGGCCTCTGCCCCGCCCTGGCGGTAACCAACTCCACCATCAACGGCCTGGCCCTGGGCGCAACCACATTCTTCGTCCTGGTGGGCACGAGTTTCCTGGTCTCACTGCTGCGGCGTTGGATACCCAAGCAGGTCCGCATCACCACCTTCATCATCATCATCGCCACCTTCGTGACCATGGCCGACCTCTCGCTGCAGGCACTGGCCCCGGCCATCCACAAGGAACTGGGTGCTTTCATCGCCCTCATCGTCGTCAACTGCCTCATCTTGGGACGCCAGGAGGCCTTCGCCTCCCGCAACCCCCTCAAGCCGGCCCTGGCCGACGCCATGGGCATGGCGGGCGGATTCGCCCTGGCCCTCTTCATGATCGGCGCCGTCCGCGAAATCCTGGGCAGCGGCTCCTTCCTGGGTTTCTCTCTCTTCGGGCCCAACTTCGAGCCCTGGGTGATCATGATCCTGCCCCCCGGCGGATTCCTCACCATGGGCGTCATGCTGATGCTCTTCGCCTTCTTGCGCAAACGCCGCGACCGCCAAGACCTCATCCAACTCGAGTCCGAGAGGAGGGCTGCCTAGATGCAAGCGCTTCGACCGCAAAACCCAGTTCTCTTCTCCAGGAAGCTCTCTAACGCCAGGACGCAGGCCGGAGACGGGATTCAAACGAGATTCCGACAACCCCAAGTTCTCTCAACCAAGCTGCATGAGGGCTCCGATCCGCGAGGCTGGCATGGGCAAGCGAGGAGGACCGTCTGATGTCGAACCTCTTCTGGATCTTTATCTCCGCCTGCGTGATCAACAACTTCACGCTTACCTACTTCTTGGGACTGTGCCCCTTCTTCGGCGTCAGCGGACGCATCGAAACGGCGCTGCGCTTGGGCTTGGCCAACATCTTCGTCATGCTGATCACCTCGATCTCGACCTGGTTCCTCAACTTCTACGTGCTGCCCTACGCGCCGTTCCTGCGCCTGATCTCCTACATCGTGGTGATCGCTTCTTCGGTTCAATTCGTGGAAATGGCCATCAAAAAACTCTCCCCCGCCCTTTTCCGCGCACTAGGCATCTACCTGCCGTTGATCACGACCAACTGCGCCATCCTGGGACTGGCCCTTTTCCAGGCCAACCGCGGCTACGGCTTCCTGGAGGGCATCGCCTTCGCCCTGGGCGCCGGCGCCGGCCTCACCCTGGCCCTG
>DATIPO010000110.1:0-4638 GCA_035471925.1 Acidobacteriota bacterium | reverse complement strand
AACTTCTGGTCATGAACACGACAACGCAAGCCCCGGTCCCCGCCCTTGTCCCCGTCGCCGCGCTCTGGGTGGCTGTGGCCCGGTTCGCCGCCCGTGTGGCGGGCTGCTCCGACTGCGCCCTGCTCCCGTCCGGCTCCTACTGCCTCTCGCATGTCTGCCTGGACTGTGGCGGCGGTGCTGTGGCTCCTGCCGGTTCCGTTCTCCCCTGCTAGTCGCCCGTTCGGCCCCGGCTTCGGCCGGGGCTCCCAATCCCAATCAACAGCAAGTCCCCAAGGAGGACCAAATGTCCAGCAAGTCCGAGAACGCCAAGTCCTACACCGAGCGTGCCGCCGCTGAGCCGACAGACCTTCACCGCGAGTTCGCCGCGTGGATCGAGGAGAAGACGGGCCAGAAGGTCGACCTCAAGTCGATTCAGCTCGCCTGCACCCTGCGCATGGAGTTCCAGGCGTCCCCCGAGAACCAGTCCTCGCTGAAGGACCGCAAGGCGGCTGCGGCCAAGAGGAAGGCGGACGCGGCCAAGGCTAAGAAGGCCCGACTGGAGGCCCAGCTCCTCAAGCTCCAGGCCGAGTTGGCCAAGGGTGACGAGAGCGCGGAGGGCGGCCCAACGGCGGCCACCAAGGCAGCGGTGAAGGCGACCGCCAAGAAGGCCCCTAGCAGCCCGCGTAAGGCCACGGCGGCCAAGGCGAGTGAGAAGGCCCCGACACAGCCCCGCGCGGCCCGTAAGGCGGCTCCTAAGGCCGCAGCGCCCAAGGTCACTCCGGGTGTCCCGGAGGACTTCGACCGCGTGGACGACGAGACACAGCCCGCCAAGGTTCCCGCGCGCCGTACCCGCCGCACCCCGGCGAAGGCCGCCAAGTAACCCAACAAAAACGGAGAGGCCGGGTCTAGCCACCCGGCCTCTCCCGACTCCCGAAAGGAATCACTGTGAACGACCACTCTACCTCTACCCCTCCCGCCCTTCTCTGCCCACCGCACAAGCCGGGGCGGAACGTCTGGCAGATCCACTGCACACAGTGCGGCGTTCGTCTCCTCGACGGCATCTCCATCGAACAGCTCGTCGGCCGCGTTGAGTCGCTCGTTCAGGAGCCCATCCAGGCCACGGGCCGCATCCGGGGCACCTGGATCGAGCTGCTGGAGGAGGGTGACGGCCAGCTCTGGGCATATTGGGCGCGTCCGGCCCGCAACTTCGCCGGGTACGAGGCCGTGGACTGCACCAACCCGGACCCCACCGGCGAGGAGCTGAGCGGCCTTCTGCTGGCCGAACTCGCCGGGCTCCCGGCGCCCGTCGATGACGCCGGTAGTAACGGCGTCACCCTCGTCGAGGCTGGCCGCATCACCCACAAGGCCCCTTCCCGCTGGCAGCGGTTCAAGAAGTGGAGCCGCGCCAACGCTGAGCGCGAGTTCGTGACTGTGGCGCTCCCGATGCTGGCCATCTGGTCCATCACGGTCGCCACGGTCCTCGGCTGGGACGGCGTCAAGGGCCTGTTCGCCGCCGTCTGGTCCCTGTTCTGACAAATCCCCAGTTCAGCCCCAGTCGGCGGTAATTGCGCTGGCTGGGGCCTCCACACGTTCTACAAGGAGATCAACAATGGCAGGCATTCGCGAGGTCCAGCGCAAGAGCGGATCTGCATTTGAGATTCGCTGGACAGACGGCGGTCGGGATTGTCAGACAACGTGCAAGACAGAGAAAGAGGCCCTCAAGGAGAAGCACCGAATTGAGGACGAGCTAGCCCAGGGGCGTAGCACTCTGTGGAGGGTAGAGAAGCGGACCGTTACGCAGGTTGTAGAGGCGTGCATCGCGGCCAGTGAGCCCCGGCTCAAGCCCAAGTCCACCGACGGAGCCCGCGCCGTGGCTCGCAAGCACATTGCGCCCGCGTTCGGTCGGCGCCGCATCGGCTCGCTGCGCGCGGGAGATGTTGAGCGGTGGGTAAATGGCTTGTCCAAGAGCCTGAAGCCCGGCACGGTGCGGAACATCTACAACGTTCTCAACAAGGCCATGAAATACGCACTCCGCCATGAGTGGATCGTCAACAACCCCTGTACGGGTGTGGAATTGCCCAAGAGCCATGATGAAGTGGTGGACGAACGCTGCTTTCTGACTCCTGTGCAAGTGGCGTTCCTCGCTGAGGAGTTGGCGAAAAAGCAGCCCTGGTATGGGCTACTGGTGCGCATGGCCGCGTATACAGGTCTGCGCGCGGGCGAACTCGGCGCTCTCCGCATCCGGGATGTGAACCAGCTTCACCGGGTTGTGGAGGTCCGCCGCACCGTGGGGCGCCGCACGGGGCACGGGCTGGTGTTCACCGCGCCCAAGTCCGAGCGCTCAGTGAGAGACGTCCCCCTGACGCGCGGTCTGGCCGGGGAACTGGCGGAGTGGATCGCCCAGCACCCCAACGGCAGTGATCCGGACGCGCCTCTGTGGCCGGGCAGCCGGAACACGGGCAAGGGTGGAGAGGTGGACTGGTCCCGCCGGTTCGACATCGGGAACTTCATCAAGCGCTACTTTCGCCCGCTGCGGGATTCGGGTGCACTGGTGACAGCCGGCATTCCGCTGGGGTTGCGCTGGCACGATCTCCGCCACAGCTACGCCTCCATCATGGCTGCTGCTGGGCGAGACGTTCGGCTGGTCTCTCAGTGGATGGGGCACAGCTCAATTAGTGTCACCGAGAAGACCTATGTGCACCTGTTCCGGGTTGACTACGGGCACGAAATGGACGCCGTAGAGGCGTTCCTGTCCGGTGCCGGGCAGACCCTCGGCCACGTCGCCCCCGTTACGCCCCTCCGTGGGGCCGTAGGCGAGCGCGGGGCACAGCTCGGGTGAAACCGTCCGGCCGATCGCCGGGGAGCCCTTACGCGGGCTCTCTGTGATTCGCACAAAACAGAGCCCCGGTCCTGGTGGTTGGACCGGGGCTCTGCTCGTATCGAGCGGTCTCGCAGGAGAGGTGTAGCCGTGCCGCCGCTCTCAGGTATGCACGGCACCCAACCTTGCGCCGGGGGAGTGCGAACGCCCGACAACGGGACTGCTCGGAGGCTTATGCGTTGTTCTGCTTCTCGCGATGGAGATCGCCGAACTGGATGATTCGCGAGGCGAGCCAGACAGGAACTGGAATGGTCATGACCTTCTCGTCGCCGATCTGGACTGAGAGCTCTACATATTCGTTGAGATCCTCGTCGTCCGTGACGAGATGGCGGATAGCCTGCTCGATTTCCGGGATGCCTCGGACGTTGCTGTAGTCCAGCGGCTCAGGCATCGAGGTCCGCCTGGAATCCAGCGAGCGCGGCCGTGTAAGCAGCGTTGTGAATGTTGTTGAGCTGGGCTGTGCCGAAGTTCGCCGGGTGCGCGGCCTTGCCGTTCTTGACACGAAGCGCATTGAGCAGCGACATGGCGGCATCGCCCCGTTGCTTGATTGCGGCCTCGACGAGCGTTTCCAGCTCGGTGGTTTCGAGAGATACAGCAGCCATAATGTCCTCCTTGGACGTGGCGGGTGTGTGGAGTGTTACTGAGAGTCGCTCTTGCCCCGGAGGGCCTCGGCTGCGCGCTGAGCGGTCTCTGAGACCGCCCTCTCGGCCGTGGCTGCGGGATTCAGCGAGCCAAGGTTGCGGGGGTACACAGGAGGCGGATTGGTATTCACGCTCTTCCTGAGGTATTCCGCTGTTTTCTGGCTTGCTTCCGACACATTCGAGGTGCGCGGCTTGTGGGGTGTCTTGAATCCGCCCGCACCGGGGCCTGTGCGGCCCTCCAGGCGAGACATCGTGGCCTCGGCGGTGGTCATGGGGCGGTCATCCTCGGACGGGTTGTCCTCTTCGTCCGTGGCGAACAGTTCCGGAAGGTCTTCCTGGATTTCCGCAATCTGCGGGTCGAGATCCTTATCCAGGTCGATGAGTCGCATACAGTGCTGCGCCGCACTCTTGGACAATCCAGCCTTACGCAGCGCTCGGCGGGCATCGCTCATCTTGGGCATTGCGTGCTCCTGTGTGGGTATGAATTGGGTATGTGTTCACCAAGTCCCCCACACGGGGCGTTCCGTCCGCCGCTCGTCAGCGGCATCTTACTTGTTCTTGCATTACTCGCTATTCAGCGTAGCAACGTGCATTGTTCGGTTGTTCTGCCAAACCCGTGGGGAGCGCCATTCGGCGTCTTCCTTTGTGGTCTACGGTTCTCCGCTGTTGCGGTACCCGCTACGCAGCAGGCGAATGCTTCAAGGTTACCTCGGAATGTGTGGGGCTAATCGTCGTAGTCTCGGAGCAGATGAGATGTGGTGTCGGGTGTCTTGCGCTTGCGGCGCGGCTGGGGCTGTGGGGTGGGCTCGATGTCCTCGGCAATGGTCACGGCCTCTTCCTGGACCTCGTGTGCGGGGATGGCGTCCGGGAATTCGTTGGGTGGTGTGTTGGGCTTGTTGGTGTTCGTTGTGGCGACGGAATCGGTCTGTAGCGGCCTGCGCTTGCGCGGCTCGGTGGTGGTGGGCACAACCTCACCGGGGATGGCGGGGCCGTGGCTGGTATGTGGCGCTCCGAACATCTGCTCCATCATCTTCAGCACTTCAAGCTTGTCATTGGTCTGCTCCACCTCAACCTTGAAGGCCGTGGCGGAGTCGGAGCCCATGAGCTTGGCAATGCGCTCCTCGGTGCGCACCGCAGCCA
>DATIPO010000109.1:0-1752 GCA_035471925.1 Acidobacteriota bacterium | reverse complement strand
CGGCTTGAATGCGCCCGTCTCCCGGTCCATCTGTTGGAGACCGTTCACCGTCCCGATCCAGAGCCGGCCCCGCCGGTCTTCATGAATCGCGATGACAGCGCCCCGGCCCAGGCTGGCAGGATCCTCCGGGTCGTGCCGATACGAGGTGAAGGTTTCTCGCGCCGGGTTGAAGCGATCGAGCCCGTGTCCTGTTCCGACCCATAACGTCCCGGAACGATCATCGTGCAGCGCCCACACATCCATGGTGAAGGCCTCAACCGGGTTGCTCCGATACCGCTTGAAGGTGCCCGCGTCTCGATCCCAGCGCACCAGATCATAGAGGGTTCCAACCCAGAGCACCCCCGATGCATCTTCATGGATAGCGCGGGGATCTTGAAACATGACATAGTGGTATTACCCTGGTTTAGTGGACTATCTTCCACTTGTAAACACAGAGGAGGTCCACATGCCACGAACACGCAAGCCGTACCCACTCGAGTTCCGGCGGCAGATCGTTGAACTCGCCAGAGCCGGTCGCTCCGTCAGCGAACTCGCTGCCGAGTTCGAACCCTCTGGAGAGACCATCCGCAACTGGATAAAGCAGGCTGACCTCGACGAAGGGGCCCGCACTGACGGGTTCACCTCCGCCGAGCGTGACGAGCTCAGGCGTCTCCGTAAGGAGCTCCGCCAGCTCAAGCAGGAACGCGACATCCTGGCAAAAGCAGCGGCCTGGTTCGCACGGGAGACCGGCTCGATCCCATCTTCGAGTTCGTGAGTGCGCACCAGGCCCAGTTCCCTGTCGCCACCATGTGCCGCGTCCTGGGCGTCTCCACCAGCGGCTACTACGCGTGGCGAAAGAGAGAGCCCTCCAAGAGAGCGAGAGAGGACGAGATGCTGACCGACGAGATCCGAGAGATCCATGAGTGGTCCAGGGGCACCTATGGTGCACCTCGCGTCCATGCCGAGCTGCAGGACCGGGGCGTGCAGGTCGGTCACAACCGAGTGGCTCGTCTGATGCGAACGGCAGGCCTCAAGGGCGTCAGTCGCCGCAAGTCTCCTACCACGACGCGTCGCAGTGAAGAGGCCAGGCCGGCTCCCGATCTGGTTGATCGGGACTTCACCGCCAACGGTCCCGATGAGCTCTGGGTTGCGGATATCACCTATGTGCCGACGGCTGCCGGCTTCCTGTACTTGTCCGTTGTACTCGATGCCTTCAGCCGCCGCATCATAGGCTGGGCGATGGCCAGCCACCTCCGGGCGGAGTTGGTACTGGCGGCCCTGGAGATGGCACTGACTCAGCGTAGACCGGACGAGGTCATCCATCATTCGGATCAGGGGTGTCAGTACACCTCGATTGCCTTTGGGCAGCGGTGCCGGGAGGCGGGCGTGCGTCCGTCGATGGGCTCAGTCGGGGACTGCTACGACAATGCCATGTGCGAGAGTTTCTTCGCCACGCTGGAGTGTGAGCTCCTCGACCGGCGGCAGTTCGCGACGCGGGAGGAGGCCAGGATGGCGATCTTCGAGTTCATCGAGGGGTGGTACAACCCGCACCGTCGTCACTCGGCTCTTGCCTATCAGTCGCCGGTCAGCTACGAGAGAGAACATCAAGTACAGGTCGCAGCGCCAAGCTGATGACTGTCCACGGAACCGGGGTAACTCCACTACGGCAACCGTCTTCCTGCTAGGGATATCGAGACCCCGGCCCGCTCCGTGATTCGGCGGCGGGCCGGGGTCTGCGTTCTACGAAGGATCCATGCGCCCCCGCTCCGCACG
>DATIPO010000108.1:0-14836 GCA_035471925.1 Acidobacteriota bacterium | reverse complement strand
GGATTCCCAAAACGCTGCTTCTGACCTGGGAACTGATGCGCAGCCCGACCGGCTGGCTGACCAAGGCCATCAGCGAGGCCGGTGCCATGGCGATCCCCGAGCGGCTCAACCAGCTCAACGCCTATCTGGGCATCCTGCCCGAAAAACCTCACTACAACCTCAGGCGCCAGTACGTGATGGACGCCAATGCCGCCGACCTGTTCGACCGCTACAACATCGTCGACGAAGACGATCCCCACAGCGCGGCGCAAGCCGCTGAAACCTACCTCAGCAACTCTGCGGGCGCAATTTGGGCACAATTGGTCGAATTGGAGGAGGTCCGGGAGTCCCGCCGATCTGGCTAAATCCTTGAAAATAAGGTGCCCGGCGCGGGGGAAGTTCGACGTTCGACATTCGAATCTCGAACTTGGGCATGCCCGGGGCGGGACTCGAACCCGCACGAGGGTTACCCCTCTCAGGATTTTAAGTCCTGTGCGTCTACCAATTTCGCCACCCGGGCGTGGTGGGTGATTGCAGGCCAGTTTAGCAGGGGGCTCAGGGCTTTGCGTCGCAACTTGTGAAGGCAGCAGGATGATTCGTCTGGAAAGCCCGCTGCTCAAGCAGCAGGGTCGTTTGCTGCAACCGCTCCTCTCTAGCGTGCTAGCATGGTTTTATGGCTGCTTCGGTGACAACTACTCCCGGCGACTACGTGCCAACTGCCGATCAGCGCGTCGTTTCCTACGGCGTCTCCTGGTCGCAGTACGAATCTCAACTCGAGTTGCGGGGTGAGCGGTCGGTGCCCCGCATCTCCTATCTGGAAGGAGCCTTGGAACTGATGACCCCGTCGAAGGACCACGAGCGCCTCAAATCCTATATCGGCCGCCTCGTTGAAGCCTATGCTCTTGAGAAGGGGATCGATCTTTCGCCTTATGGCTCTTGGACACTTGAGCAGGCACCCAAGCAGGCGGGGTTGGAGCCGGATGAATGCTATTTGATCGGCGACCAGGACCGGGACACACCCGATCTGGCCATTGAGGTGCATTGGACCAGCGGAGGGATCGACAAACTTGAGATTTATCGGCGTTTAGCAGTCAGGGAAGTCTGGGTGTGGAAGGATTCGTTGATCGAAGTCCAAGTCCTCCAGGTTGGCCGCTACCAGCGGCGGGAGAAGAGTATGGTTTTCCCCGAGCTCAATTTGGCCTTTGTTTGCTCCTTGCTTGATCGTCCGACTGCGCTTCAGGCCGTGAAGGCGCTCAGACAGAGCCTCCGCTAGAACCGCCGTATTGCTCACGCTTCCAAAATGCTTTAAACCGTCCGAAGTGCGTGCGATCTGCCTGCCATTCTCCAGAATTGCCTTTGGCTGGGCAGACGACTGGGGCAGGTGGCGGTTTGGCCGAGCAGGTCTCGTCCCTTGGAGGCTTTCTCCGGCTGCAGGCATTGCTTTCAACTTATTCCCATGGTGGTATTATTCTAGGCTCTTATGGATGAGGTACGGGTTCGGTTCGCTCCGTCGCCGACGGGGTTTTTGCATATCGGAGGGGCGCGGACGGCGCTCTTTAACGAGCTCTATGCGCGGCAGCAAGGGGGGACCTTCCTGCTGCGCATTGAGGATACGGATGTCAAGAGATCGTCTGATGAAATGGTCGAGGGCATCCTGCAAGGGCTGCGTTGGCTTGGGCTGGAGTGGGACGACGATCCCGTTTTCCAGTCGCAGCGGATGAAGCATTACCGGGCCGTAACCGACCGTCTGCTGGCGGAAGGGCAAGCTTACCGCTGCTTTCTGACGCCTCAGGAACTGGAGGCCAGCCGTCAAGAAGCCCGCAAGGACGGCGGCGACTGGCGCTACGATCCGCGCAGCCGTGAGATGGATCCGCAAGAGGCCCGGCGGCGGGCCGAGGCGGGAGAATCCCACGTGGTGCGGATGCGCGTCGAGGCGGGACGCACCATCCGCTTCAAGGACCGCGTCTTCGGCAAGATCGAAGTGGAAGGCGAGAACATCGAAGACTTCGTGCTGCTGCGTTCCGACGGCGTGCCGACCTACCACTTGGCGGTGGTGGCCGACGATACCGAGATGGGCATTACCCACGTCATCCGCGGCGTCGACCACCTCATCAATACCGCCAAGCACATTCTCATCTACATCGCGCTGGGCGAGAAGGTGCCCAAGTATGTCCACCTGCCGCTGATCCTCGGACCGGACGGCAAGCGCCTGAGCAAGCGCCACGGGGCCACCTCGGTGACCGAATACCAATCACGGGGAATTCTGCCCGCGGCCTTGCGCAACTATCTGGCCCTGCTGGGCTGGAACCCCAAAAGCAACCAGGAAATATTCAGCCACGAAGAACTGATCAAGCACTTCAAGCTCTCCCAGATCAACAAAGCCGACGCCGTCTTCGACCGCCAGAAGCTGGAGTGGATGAACGGCCAGTACATCTCGTCGCTGCCAGTTGAGGAGCTAGCTCCCCTGGTCGAGGACGTCCTGCGCCGCGACGGACTATGGAGGCATGGCACACACAGCTTTGCTGCTGGAAAGCGGTCCGGCGGGCGCGACAAACGAGGCGAAACCGCCCAAGACGACGGCCCGGAGAGAAGCGGCGGCCAGCCTGCGTCGCAAGAAAGGCTTCGAGAGCATCCTGTCCAGCAGCTTGGAATCGATGAGAATCTCGAGGACGAATCCAGAGAGCCCTTGGCCGCTCAGGACAGGGACGACTTCCTCAACGCCATCCGCCTGCTGCAGCCGCGCATGCGCAGCCTGGACGACTTCGCCATCCGCGGACGCCCCTACTTCAGCGACGATTTCGACTACGAGCCGGAAGCCGTGGAGAAGTTCCTGCCCCAGGACGACCGCGGCCCGCTCATCGAGGCGCTGGAGGACCTGCGCCGACGCTACAGCGGCCTGGAGCCCTTTGACCTGCAACACACCGAAGAGCATCTGCGCGCCGTCTGCCAAGAGCGCGGACTCAAGGCCGGCAAGCTGATCGGCGCCGTGCGCGTGGGACTGACCGGACAAAGCGTGGCGCCGGGGATCTTCGACGTCATCGTCCACCTGGGACGCCAGTCTGTCGACCGCCGTCTGGAACGTCTCATCGAGTATCTGCAATGAGCCGGCCCGCGCTGTCCGTCGTCATTCCCGCCTACAACGAGAGTCCGCGCCTGGAGTCCACGTTGGACCGCGTCGTCGACTACCTGGGCCAGCGCCGGGAAGACTTCGAAATCCTGGTGGTGGACGACGGCTCCAGTGACGCCACCGCCGATCTGGCCGCCGACTTTCATCAAGACCGGCAACAACGTGAAGCCTCGGGGCAGGCGTCCAGGACCCCCAGCTCCTGGAGCCTGCGGGTCCTGGCCAATTCGCGCAACCGGGGCAAGGGATACAGCGTTCGCCGCGGCATGCTGGAGGCTCAGGGCCACTACGCCCTGCTCAGCGACGCCGACCTCTCCACCCCTATTGCAGAATTGGCCAAGCTTGAAGAAAAGGTGCGCAAAGGGCCCTTCCTGTTGGCCTTCGGCTCGCGCGGACTGAAGGACTCCCGGGTGGAGATCCCCCAAAACCAACTCCGCAAATACTCGGGACGCCTCTTCAACCGCACCATGCGGCTGCTCACCGGCCTCCCGTTCCACGACACCCAGTGCGGTTTTAAGCTCTTCGAGATGCGCCATTGCCGGCCCCTTTTTGAGCTCCAGCGCCTGGAGGGCTTCGGATTCGATGTGGAAATCCTCTACCTGGCCCGCAAGAAAGGCCTGCGCATGGCCGAAATCCCAGTGATCTGGCGCAACGCGGAAGGCACTTCGGTCAACCTTTTTTCAGGTTTGAGAGCTGTTTGGGACTTGATCGTCATCCGTTATTACGATTGGAAGGGACGCTATCAGGTCGGTTCTTGACCCGAGATCTATCCTGGCGTTTTCGATAAGCCAATACGTTCGCCAAAATATAAAGTCCGTTGGTTAGAATTACGAGAAGTATGGGGGCGCAGCACTCTTGAAGATGGGCGGCGGGCGGCTTGTCGGCTGGCGGACTGTTTGGGGAATGAAAAGTCACTGCCGGTGGTCTTCAGATGATATAAAATCTGTTGCGACTAAAATCTGATGACAGTTGTTAGTCCCCTGCGAGCCGGGGCGCGGGAGAAAGCTGAGAAGAATGTTCAAGTGGAGAACCGGAATCGTCGCAGCTCTGTTGGTGTGTTTGGGATGCAGCGGCAGCAACAGTCCGCAAGCTGTTTCGCGCGCCGATGATCTGCCTGTTCCCGACGACGCCTTGGTGGTTCAGAGCCAGGGCCTTCCCGGCGGGACACTCAACTACGTCCTCCGGCGTGATCCCGCCAGTTTCAACCTAGTCGGGTCCCAGGACACGCGGACGCAACTGGTATCCTCCCTCTTTACCGCCACCCTGCTGGAATTGGACCGCACCGATCAGACGCCCAAGCCCGCCCTCATCCGCGACTGGCGCTGGTCGGACGACGGCCTGACGCTGGATTTGGAACTGCGCCGCGGTCTCCGCTTCGCCGATGGAGAACCCATCGATATCGAGGACCTGCTCTTCAGCATCTCCAAGGTGCTCGACCCGAGTTCCTCCACCAGCCTGCGCGCGTCCCTGCTTTTCGAGGGACAGGAAATCGAGGCTGCCGCTGTCGATGATTGGACGGTCCGCCTGAGCCTGGCCCGTCCCGACGCCTCCCTGGAGTATTTTCTCTGCAACTGGGCCCTGTTGCCCAAGCATCGTTTCGGCGACGCCTCACAGCCGCTTGAGACCTACTGGACGCTGCAAACGCCCCTTGAGGAGCTGACCGGCGCCGGGCCTTTCCGGATCACCGAATTCGAGCCCGGCCGCCATATCGTGCTGGCACGAAACCCCCATTACTGGAAGGTCGATGCCCAGGGCCAGCGGCTGCCTTATCTGGACGGAGTGCGCATCGAGTTCATTTCCGAGATCGATCAACAAGTCCTGCGCCTGCGCAATGGAGAACTTGACCTGATCGACCAGTCTTTGTCGCCCGAGTTGTTCGGCCAACTGCAGCAGGATCCATCGGTCACAGCCATCAACGCCGGCCCCTCGGGCGACGTTGTGCTCTTCTGGTTCAATCAGAACCTGCAACTTGAGCCTCCAGCCGATTCTCCTTTCCTCAGCTCGGCCAAGAAGCGCTGGTTTGGAGATCGGCGCTTCCGCGAGGCCTTTGATTTGGCCTTCAGCCGAAGTCAGGTGGCTCAAGTGGCCTTCGGGGGGCAGGCCAAGCCGGCTGCCAGTCTGGTTACCAACGAATCCTGGCTGGCTCCTTCCGCCAAAGTTCCGGAGCAGAATCTGGCAGCCGCCCAAGAGCTGCTTGGCCAAGCAGGTTTTCGGCGTCAGGGCCAGGACGGCCCGCTCGTGGACGCTCAGGGCGTGCCGGTGGAGTTGGAGCTGCTCGTCCTCGACCAGCCCACCGCCATCGCCACGGCGGCCATGCTGCAACAAGATCTCCAGGCACTGGGCATCCAGATCCGCATCAGCCGTCAAGATCTGAGGGCCGTGGCTTCGCGGGTCATGGGCAGCCGTATCTATGACGTGGCCCTGGCCATCTTCTCCATTCCCTTGCAGCCCTCTCAGATGTCCAACGTCCTCTTCACCTCCAGCCAGATGCATCTTTGGCATCCCCTGCAAACGATGCCGGCCACGGAGTGGGAGGGACGTATCGACCATCTCATGTCGGCTCAGAGGGTGACCCGCGATCTCGACAAGCGCCGGGAGATGGTTTACGAAGCCCAGCGCGTCCTGGGGCGCCAGAAGGTGCTGCTCCCGGTGGTGGAACGCGACCTGCTCATCGGCCATGATCCCCGCCTGCGCAACATCAAGCCCGCCAAGCCTTCACCCGCGGTGCTGTGGAACACCTGGGAAATCTTCTTCGCCCAACCCTGAGGCCACGTCCCCTTTTCCTGCTCCGCTGATTACCGTAGACTCAATGCCCATGGGACGCTTCTTGCTGGGGCGGTTGGGACAGACGGCAGTCCTCTTGCTGCTTCTGTCCTTTTTCGTTTTCCTGCTGGTGGACTCGATTCCCGGCGACTACCTGGCGGAAATGGAATTCACCGCCGCCATCCCCCGCCCCCAGGTGGAGGAACTGCGCCGCGACCTGGGCCTCGACCAGCCCTTCTATATCCAGTACGCCTCCTGGCTGAGCGGACTCGTGCAGGGCGACTTGGGCTATTCTTTCGCTCAGCGCCGGCCCGCCAACCAGCTTATCCTGGAACGGCTGAGCAACACCCTGTGGCTGGCTTCGGGGGCCTTCGTGATGATCTTGCTCATCACCTTTCCCGCCGGAATTGCTGCCGCCGTGCACCCGGGCGGATGGATCGACCGCGCCGTCCTGACCTTTTCCCTGGTGGGACTCTCGCTGCCCTCACTGCTGTTAGGCCTGGGCGGACTCTACCTGGCTTTCCGCAGCGGCTGGTTCCCCATCGGGGGAATGGGAAGCCTGCGCCACCTCTTTCTTCCCGCCCTATCGTTGGCGATCCCAGCCTCGGCTTACTTGGTACGCCAGTTGCGGCTGGAGATGATGGACGCTCTGGAAATGCCCCACGTGCAGGCCGCCCGCGCCCGCGGCCTCCCGCCGCATAGGGTCGTCCTTCACGCCCTGCGCTCGGCCCTCAACCCCATGATCTCGCTTCTGGGAGTGGCTTGGGGCGCTTTGCTCAGCGGAGCGGTAGTGGTGGAGCGCATTTTCGGCTGGCCGGGATTGGGCGACTTGGTGGTGGAATCACTGAGCAACCGCGACCTCTTCGTGGTGCTCAACAGCGTGCTCGTGGCCGCGGTGTTCGTGGTCCTGTCCAACTTGGCCGCCGACTTTCTGCTGGCCCTCAACGATCCCAGGATCCGAAACCGATGAAGCGTGCCGGACTCATTCTGCCGGGCTTGGTCTTGGGCCTGTTGCTGGCCTTCTCCTGGGCCGCACCCTTTCTGGCTCCTTATCCGCCAGAGCGGCAGTTCCGCGACTTTGCCCGCATGCAGCCCACCGTCCCGCTGCTGAGAGGACCCCAGGGCTGGACACTGCGTCCCCACATCCACGACTATCGTCCGCCCAGCCGGCCTGGCCAGCCCTACCCCAGGCTGTCCCGCCTGATCCCGGTGCGTTTCTGGGTGGACTCGGAGCCCTATCGCTGGATGGGGATGACTTGGAGGACGCGCTTTTTCGGGCTGGACGACCCCCAGCGCCAGATCTTCTTGCTGGGGACCGACCAACTGGGACGCGACGTCTTCTCACGCCTGCTCCACGGCGGATGGGTGTCGCTCACCATCGGCTTGGCGGGAGTGCTGGCGGCCGCCTTGGTCGGCATTGCGGCGGGATCGCTGGCCGGCTATGTCAAGGGTGCCGCCGACGTGATCGTGATGCGCTTGGCCGACGTCATCTTCGCGCTGCCGGCCCTCTTCCTCATCATCGGATTGCGCGCTCTCTACCCGGCCCAACTCTCGGCCGGCGCCGGGTGGTGGATGTTGGTGACGGCCTTCGCACTGGTGGGATGGGCCACGCTGGCCCGTGTCATCCGCGGACAAGTGCTGTCCTTGAACAGCCGGGAATTCGTCCTCTACGCGCGGGCCTGCGGCGCCTCCCACTGGTGGATTCTGACCCGCCACATTCTGCCCTTCACCCTCAACACCCTCTTGGTGCAGGTCACCGTCATGCTGCCCGCCTTTATCATCCTGGAGGCCACCTTGAGCTTCTTGGGGGTGGGCGTCCAGCCGCCCCAGCCCAGTTGGGGCAACCTGCTTGCCGATGCCTCCAACTTGGCCGTCATGAGCAGCCAGCCGCAGCGGCTCATGCCCGGAGTGCTGTTGCTGGTGACGGTCCTCTGCCTCACGCTCATCGCCGACCGGATCAAGGGCATTTCAAAGCAGCGTCGGCTGATCTGAAACGCCGATGCCCAACGTCCAACTCTCAACTCACAATCTAGCCCAGGAAAAGCGAGCGGCTTCCTGCCGCGGAGAGCCTGCGATGCCCGCTGACCCCGGCCGCATCACTTGCCTCCCGCGGGCTAGATATCGAAGCGCAGCAGTTCGTTCTGGGGCGGGGTAGTGATCTGAGGACCCTTCTCGGGGTCCATGTAGACGTCGATCTCCGAGCGGATGCCAAACTCCGGCAGGTAGACTCCCGGCTCGATAGTGCATCCGATGCCGGGAATGACCTGACGCACGTCGTGGGTCTCGAGGTTGTCGAAGTTGACGCCGTTGCCGTGGGTTTCCTCGCCCAGGTTGTGGCCCAGGCGGTGGACGAAATCGTCACCGTAGCCCGCTTCCGAGATGACCTTGCGGGCGGCGTCGTCGACCTCCCAGCCTTCGACGGGGGCCCCTTGCTCCCAGCGTTGGCGCAGCAATTCGAAGCCGGCATCGCGTCCGCTGCGCACGACCTCGAAGACCTGGCTGATCTTGTCCGGAACTTCGGATCCGAAGTAGGCCGTCCAGGTAATGTCGGCGAAGACGGCGCCGGGTTTGTTCTCCTTGGCCCACAAGTCGATGAGCAGGAAGCGGTCTTTTTCCAGCAAGCCGTGGGACTCGGCGGTGGGTGAGTAGTGGGGGTTGCCGGCGTGCTCGTCGACACCCACGATGGGAGGCGAGTCGGTGACTAGATCCTCGCGCTCGAAGGCTCTGAGGATGAAGTCCTGGATGTCGGTTTCGGGCACTCTTTCGCCTTTCCTCAGGCGCTCGGCCGCATACTCGAAGGCCTGGTTGACAGTCCGTGTCAGGATCTCGGCGCTGCGGTGATGGCCCTTCAGTTGGGCGGGCGACCACACCGCTTCGAAGATCTGCACCAGGTTCTCCGAGGACACCGGATCGCAGCCCGCCTCCCTGACTTGGTCGACGGTTCCCGCGTCCACCCGCGAAATGTAGGGCAGAGAGGAGTACTGCATGGCCGCCTGGGGCGTCCCCTTAAGCAGTTGCTTCAAGCCTTGGCGCAGTTCCTGCCAGCGCAGGTAGACCGTCTTGTCGCCGGGCAGGTGGTCGAGCATGCCCGATTCAATGCGGTGGACCAGCTTGGTCGGACTGCCCTCGGCCGGCACCAGGTAAAACCAGCGGCGGGTGGCATGGTAGCCCTCCCCGAATCGCAGAATGCGCAGGGCGATGGGGTCGATTTCGTGGAAGCCGTAGAAGAGCCAGGCCGGCAGTCCGGCCTCTTTGAGGGAGTCTTGGATGCGTTTCACCAGGTCATGATTGGCCATGTGTCGATTCCGGATAAGCTGAGGCCACCGTCGCCTGCACGCGGTCGGCCAGGGTTTGCAAATCGAGCCCCTGATATTCAGGCGGATGCAGGGGATCGTGGATGATCATCTTCATTGTACCGGGAATCAGCAGCGCCGATCCGCGGGCCAGCCGCTTGTGGGCATCGATGATGGTCACCGGCACAATGGGTGCCTTGGCGTGGACGGGCAGCAGGAAGCTGCCTTTCTTAAAGGGCAGCATGCGTCCCCAGGTGCGCCCGCCTTCGGGATAGATGACATAGGAAATGCCTCGCGCGATGTGTTTGGAGGCGTCCTGAAAGGCGCGCACCGTACGGCGGTAGCGGGTGGCGCTGACCGGGATGTTGCCGGCTCTCTTCAGATGCCAGCCCAAAAAAGGCAGTTTGAAAAGCGATTCCTTGGCCACGAAGCGGAACTGGATGGGCAGCCCCGAGAGAAAGGCCCAGTGGTCGAACATGCTCAAGTGGTTGGCGGTGAAGACGTAGCCCTTCTCGGGATCGATCTTGTCCACGCCCTCCACCTTGAGTTTGACGCGCGAGACCCAGAAGATGAAATCGGCCCAGGCCTTGGCGCAGCGGTGTTGCAGGCGTCCGCTGGCGTCGAAGACCGAGAAGAGGACGCTGATGGAGGCCAGGACCGCCGTCACCAGGAGGATCAGCGGAACCCTCCACAACGAGTTGACCCACCACAGGAACCTCATAGAGGCAAATCGTACCACCCAGGGCAAGTGCCCGGTGGGAAGCGCGAAGTGCGTGCCTGGGGACGGGGATTTGGACTATGCTGTTGCGGAACTTTCAGCGCTGCCACGACGACCAAAGACAGGACGGTGAGCGAATGCCGGGAAGCCATGCGGGGGAAGAAGGAAGCGCAGGCCGCAAGGCCCCCCTGCTGCAAGAGGACGTCCCCTTGGGACCCATGACCACGCTGGGAATCGGAGGCCCCTGCCGGGCATTGGTCCGCGTCTCCGATGTGGACGATTTGAAGGCCGCGCTTTCGGCTGCCCAGGAGCACCACCTCCCCGTCCTCTTTCTGGGGGCCGGTTCCAATGTGCTCTTTGACGACCGGGGCTATGAGGGCCTGGTGGTGCGCAACGAGATGCGCGGAGTCGACATCGAGGACGGCGAAGTGGAAGTGGCCGGCGGCCACGACCTGGGTCAGCTCATCCGCCTTCTCAATCGCCGCGGATTGGGCGGCTTGGAACGCATGTACGGCATCCCCGGGTCGGTGGCCGGTGCCGTGGTGGGCAACGCCGGCGCTTACGGCCAGGAGATCGGCGAACGCATCGTGGAAGTCGAGATCTTCTCTCAGGGCCGGCGTCGCCGCGTTGAGGCTCGCGAACTGAACCTTTCCTACCGGCACAGCCGCTTCAAGGAGCGCCCCCAGTGGTTCCTGCTCTCCTGCCGCCTGCGCTTGGACAAGGGTCGGCAGGGATTGCAGGGGGTGTCCGACGAGATTCTGGCCAAGCGCCTAGAGAAATATCCCCCCGAGCTGCGTTGTCCGGGAAGCTTTTTCAAGAATCTGCCGGTAGAGAACCTGCCGCGTCAGGTGGCGGCCGGGCTTCCCGAACACTACATCCACTACGGTAAGGTGCCGGCGGGCATTTTGCTGGAGGCCGTTGGTGCCAAAGGGACGCGCCGTGGCGACGCTCAGGTGGCCAGCTACCACGGCAACCTCTTTCTCAATGCGGGGCGGGCGGCCTCCGCCGACATGCTGGGCCTGGCAGGCCACTGGGCCTCCAAGGTCAAGGAGCGCTTCGACATCGAGTTGGAAGCTGAGATCCGCATCGTAGGACCGCAAGGACCGGACAACATTTCCGCGCCGGCCAGCGGCCTGTAGTATTGTTGACGACAAGACGGCGTCAAGCGCCGTGGAGGAAAGATCGTGAGCAGCGTGAAGACTTCACAACCCATCGTTGATTTGCAGGCCGCCAGCCAGCCGGCGAAGCGCAAATTCGTCATCCGCGGCGGACGCCGGCTGACCGGCACCTATCCGGTTCAGGGCAACAAGAACGCAGCCCTGCCGCTGATCGCCGCCACCCTGCTGGCACCCGCTCCGGTCACTCTCAAGCGGGTCCCCAAGATCCGCGACGTGATGAATCTGTTGCGGCTGTGCCAGGCGTTGGGTGCCCAGGTGGAATGGGACGAGGAGGGGCTGCATGTCGATCCGCGCGGACTCAAGCCCGGCCCGGACCTGCCCGATGAGTTGGTCAAGCGCCTGCGGGGCGGCATTCTGCTGCTGGGCGCCCTGGCTCAGCGCTACGGCGACATCTCCTGCGCCATGCCCGGCGGCTGTCCCATCGGACGGCGGTCCTTCGAGGCTCACTGGAGCGTCCTGCGCTCGGCCGGCTTCGGCGTCGACGATTCCAGCGGACGCATCGAAATCACCCGGGGAGAGGGCGTCTCCTCGCCCCGCGTTTTCCTCAAGGAATCCTCGGTCACCGGCACCGAAAACGCCCTGCTTCTCTTCGCCTCCCTGGGGGCCGGACGCATTGAGAATCCCGCCCGCGAACCGCACGTCATTGCGCTGATCGACTTCTTGCGCAAGCTGGGCTGCCGCATCGAGACCCATCCGCTCTATTTCCAAGTGCTGTCGGGAATCGATGCCGATGCCGATCACGTGTACTTCGAGATCCCCGCCGACTATATCGACGCCGGAACCCTGGCCATCGCCGCCGCCGCCACCGACGGCCATGTGGTGCTGGAAGGCGTCACCTCCTTCGACATGCTGGGCATCCGTCCCTTTCTGGAGGACTTCGGGGTCATCTTTGAGGAGGAAGGGCCAGGCCGCTTGCGGGTGCGCTCCAGTTCTCAGCGCCAGAATCCGCCTCAACTGACGGCGGGACTTTGGCCGCTTTTCCCCACCGATCTGATCAGCTTGGCCATCATTCTGGCGGTCAAGAGCCAGGGCCTGTGCCTGGTCCATGACTGGATGTACGAAGCCCGCATGTTCTTCGTCGACAAGCTGGTTCGGATGGGAGCCAAGATTACTCTTTGCGATCCTCATCGAGTGATGGTGGAAGGGGCCGGGCGCCTCAAGGGCATCACCCTGGAGTCGCCCGACATCCGGGCTGGAATGGCGTTGGTGGTGGCCGGCCTGTGCGCCGGGGGAACCACCACCATCGAACACGCCGAAGTGATTGAGAGAGGCTACGAAGACGTCACCGGGCGCCTGCGCGCCATCGGCGCCGACATCCGCTGAGGACGCCGGACCGTCCGACCGTAGGCTACTCAATGATGGAGGCCCGCACGATGACGATGAGGGCCGTGCCTTTCTCCCGGCTCAATTGCGAGGAGCCGAGAACCACAGTTTCGCCGTCTTTGAGTTCCACCGACAGATTGAGTCTGGCCATGGCGATACGGCGACCGCGGGGCAAGTTGGGAGGAGTTTCGTCTTCCTGGACCTCGACCTGCAGGTTGTTGAGATGGACCTCGCCGTCCGATTCCAGGGTCACACTGTCCAGCCTCACGTGATGGCCTGAACCGGTACCCCCTTGAAGACTGACAGCCCCGCCCGAGCGGGTGCGGGCCGACGGGGCCGAGATGAGGTGGAAGCTCTGAAACTGGGTCACGTCACTCAAATCCGCCAGAATCGGGCTCAGGTCGGCCGGCAAGTCCTGAGGCGCGCCATTGGGCGCACGCTCCGCGCGCAGGAGATAAAACTGGAGTTGCACATTCTTGGCCGGCTTGTCGAAGCGCTCTATCAAGGCTCGGACCCGATCGTGAATGTCCTCGGGGGCTGTCAAAGTCAAAGTGTTGTAGGTTTCGCTGATCGAGAACCTGTAGGGCCTGGAGAGGATTGCGTGCAGCACGCTCATCAAGTCTTCGATGCTTTGGTGCCTGGCTTCGTATACCTCGATTTCCCAATCCTCGGGCACTCCCGCGGCGTCGAAGCGCTGTTGCTGCGGCTCCTCTTGCGTTTGAGCTTTCTCCTGGGCTTGCTCTTGAGCGGAAAGGGGGCTGAAGAGGGCTGCCAGCAGGATAAAAATAAGATAGAAATGTCGTGTCTGGACTTGCATGCTTATTCTCCTTCGGAGGTCTGAGTCATCCAGATCATCCGCACGCCGCTTCGGGGCAGGCGGAAGATGATCTTGGTCTTGGTTTTCAGGTTGTCTTGGCCTTGGGCATCTTGGGCCAACTGCGCCGGCGGCTGAGGCGAGTCAGAGGCGTAGCGCGCCGAATTTGGCGGCGCAGTTATGGCTTCCACCCAAGCGGGATCGGCTGCCGCTTCCTTCACAACGGGAGAGGACGCCAGAGGCCCTTTCTCAGCCACAAGCGTGGCGGGCGGCTGGGGCAGAGGCAACGGCTGAAGCTGAGGCTGGGATGCCCAGGGCCAAAAAAGCAGTATTGCCAACAAGGCTGCCGTAGCCGCTCCTGCGGGCAACAGCCAGGGCCAGGCCAGGATGCGCCGCCGGGGCTTCTCGTCACCCTCTTGGATCCGCCGCCAAGCCCGGTTGCGGGCTCTCAGCAGCGATTCCTGGGGAATCTCGGTGTCGTCCCATTCCTTCTTGAGAAAGCGCATGGTTCTCTCGTCTTTCCTTAGCGGTAGCTTCTCAGGTACCGCTTCATTTTCTTGCGCGCGCCGTGCAGATAGCCGCGGACGGTGGTCTCTTTGCACTCCAGGATGCGGGCCACTTCGGCGGTTTCAAACTCGTGCAGCTCTTGCAGGATGAAGGCTGCCCTTTCGCGGAAGGCCAAGCGGGCCAAGCAGGCTGCAAGGCGCGTTCTCAGCTCGTCCTGCTGTACCGGGTCGCGGCTCTGGGTCGACCGGAAGATCTTGTCCAGGGGCTGCCAGAAGCGCCTCTTGCGGGTCAAATCGTGGCAGGCGTTGACGGTGATCCGGTAAATCCAGGCTTCGATGCGGCTGGTGTCCTCAAAGCCTTCCAAGTTGCGGAAGACCTTGACCCATACTTCCTGGGCCACGTCTTCGGCGTCATCGAGGTTGCGCGTCAGGAAAAGCGCCGTCTTCATCACCTTCTGCTCGAAGCGTCCCACCAGCCGGTCAAAGGCCTGGCGATCGCCTTGGCGGGCGTCGCGGACCAACTCCTCCAATGGGTCTCGGCTTGGCTTCACAGTGTTGAGCAGGGCCTCCACAGGCATGTCCTCGTGCCGTCCTTTCAATACCAAGAACGCGCGAGGCGGGGCCGGCGTTGGGATTATTCTTGCATGTCGAGTGCTGCCGGTCCTAAGTTCTGAGCCGAGGCTTTTCCCGGTTTCCCCCAAAACACGGGGTGGCCAGCCCAGGGTCATTCTGGGCTCCATCAGCACCAACAACTACGCCGGGCGCTTCAAGACCCCCTCGCTGCGCCACGTGTTGCTCCCATAGCGCGAGCAACACTGCGGTGCCACCCTGGGATCGCTCGCATAGCCCAACCCAAAGCGCTCAAAAGCGTGGGATAGTTTCAGCCAAGGCCGGATTGCAGGGCCTGGGTCAGGGCCAGGGCCAAGTGGTCGTCGAGGCTCCGGCGGCTGTAAAGCTGAACTTGGCGCAGTCCGGCTTGGACCGCCTCCAGGTAGGCGGCATCGTCCTCCAGCAGCGTCAGCGCTTGGCGGGCGAAGTCGTCGGAGTCGGCGGGAGAGAAGGTGCGTCCGGCCTCTCCGATGACTTCGGGGATAGAGGCGGCGTGTGTGCCCAGCGAAGGCAGTCCGCAGGCCATGGC
>DATIPO010000107.1:0-1809 GCA_035471925.1 Acidobacteriota bacterium | reverse complement strand
TCGCCATCGAGCATCTCGTCCCGGAGCTTGCCGTTGATAAGGCTCGTTGTAGCCGGTCTCTCAAGGGGCTCCCCTCCTCGCGGCTTACGCGGCCCCACTGGGGCCACACTCCGCTCGGAGCTATGTCCAGGGTCTTGACGCCGAGCCGCTGGAGCCAGCCCTGGACCGCTTTGGCCGTGAACTCGCTGCCGTTGTCGGACCGGATATGGTCCGGTGTGCCGTGCCGGACAAAGAGCTCGGCCAGAACCTCTAGGACATCATCCGACCTGAAGCACCTGGCAACCGCGATCGCGAGGCACTCCCGGCTGTACTTGTCGATCACGGTGAGCATGCGGAGCGCTCTCCCATCATGAGTGCGGGCCTGGACGAAATCGTAGGCCCAGATGTGGTGCCGCCAGCTTGGCCGCAGCCGGATGCACGATCCGTCGGCGAGCCACAGCCGGCCCCGCTTGGGTTGTTTCCGGGGAACCTTGAGCCCCGCCCGCCGTCAGATCCGCTCGACCCGCTTGGGGTTGACCAGCCAGCCCTCGGCCCTCAGCAGCGCCGTGATCCGCCGGTAGCCGTCGCGGCCGTACTGGCTCGCCAGCCTCACGATCGCCGCGGTCAGCGGCTCCTTGTCGGGCGCAGAGATCGCCTGGTAGCGCTGGCTGGTCCGCGACTGCCCAAGCACCCGGCAGGCCCGCCGCTCAAAGACCCGGTGCAGCTGACGGACATGATCCACACAGCACCGGCGGCGCTCGGGGCTTACCGTTAAACGGGGCCCCAACCCCGTTTAACCCCTCAGCAGCCTCTCGGAAAATGAGCGTGTCCAGGGCTCAGATCCGCTACCGCTCGCTTCAGCCGGGCGTTCTCCTGCTCGAGGTCCTTCAGCCGCCGGGCCTGGTCCAGCTTGAGCCCGCCGTACTCCCGGCGCCAGCGCTCGCAACTCTGCTCCGATACTCCGATCTGCCGGCAGATCTTCCCAACCCGCTTGCACTGAGCTAGCAGGACCTCCGCCTCGCGCAGGTGGTTGATCATCTGCTCGACCGAAATGCGCTTCCTGGACATCACCTTATCCCCTCCTTGCCAAAGACCCCGATGCCGCAGTTCTCTAACTCAGCATCTGGATCCGGTTAAGGGAGGGGGTCAAGGTGGGTCCGGCATCCAGGGGTAAGGCCGGTACGCAGCCTCGCATTCTACGCGTCAATTTCGTTATCTGTGATTATAGGCGGACGCCTTAATTTAGGTATTTCGGAGGAGTCAAGCCATGAGGACGTGCTTCGCTTGGAGTATATTATTATCGTTGGTTGCATTCGCCCCATTTGCGGTGCCGGCACAGGAGCTTGGAGCCATTGCAGTCAAGGAAATCGCTTTACGGGGTATTTGGGATAATCAAGCAGAAGGTTAGGGTTATTGGAGCTGGAACGGGGAGGGTTCGGTGTGCCTTCGTTTGACTACCCCAACCGGGAACTGTGCCGACAGCGGAACGTGGGTTATGGATGGTGAGGTGCTCTGTTACGAACTTGAATGGTGGGGAGAAATCTATGGATAAAGAGCCGCCTGCATCACTGTGATCGCCCGCGACGGCGGGGCCTATGAGGTTATACATCACGGCGACGTGATGAGCTCTACTAGGTTTAATTTCAAGCTACTCAATTAATTCTACGGCTGAGAGATGGCCCGGCTCGATTTGAGACCGAACGCTAAATTAGTCTCCTGGCGCCATCGTCAAAGCGGCGACCTGACCGGAGCCCCTGGGGTGCGGAGGGCAGATCCGCCGTGTGGAAGAGAATGATCTTGGGCGCCGGTCGCTCAGGGCGGAATGTGGTC
>DATIPO010000106.1:0-28167 GCA_035471925.1 Acidobacteriota bacterium | reverse complement strand
GAGAAAATCGCTTGTCCCCCAAAAAGGCGGGTCTTCTAAGGGGGTTCCGGCTCCTTGCCTTTTGACTTCTGGATCGGCTTCCCGCGAGACTTCGGACACTTCGGACTTCGAAACTCGAACCTCGGACTTCGCCTAGGTGCGGGCTCTTCAATCAGAGACTTGTCCGTGACGGATGATGAGCTGCTCGACGTCGGAGACGGCTTGGGGATTGAGGCTGCGGAACTGGACTCCGAAGCCCAGCAGCCGTCCTTTGGGGGTTTTGATTGAGCCCTGATGGCGGACTTCGGCCCTCAGGTTGAATTGGCGCTGGGCGTCGGCCGACTTGAGAGCCAGGGTGATGTGAGCGCCCTTGGCCGGGCAGATGCTCGACTCCAGAAAGGCGCCTCCTTCCGAAAGATCGTGCATGCGGGCCTTGTGCACCGCCCCCTCATGGCGGAACAGACAAGGAAGGCTGACGCCCCAGCGTGTGAATTTCCGGTTTTGTTGTCGTACCTGTTGTGCCATGCATCCTCACTCCCCAAACGGCGTCTCAAAGATGCTACTCTCCTTAGAACCGGCACCCCGCTTTACTCTTATCGGCAAGAACTGGAAAAACTGTTGCGCCCGGGTCCGGATTCTGGACGAGGCCGCCGGCTTCAAGACCTGGAAAGATCGTCCGGCCATTGAACACTGCGGTCCGGGAAGCCGTATGCAAGGTTTAGGGAGACGTTATGGAAACACATGTTAAAGTTCTGGCCGTCTTAAATCTGGCGTGGGGCGGATTAGGAGTCCTCACAGCCTTCGGCCTTCTGCTCTTCTTCGGAACCCTGGCGGGATTCGTCGGCATCGCCGAACCCGACGCGCAGGATGCCGCCCAAGCCGTTCCCATTCTGGCCCTCTTGGGGGGCTTCCTCTTCTTCACCATGGCCGTGCTGTCGCTGCCCAGCCTGCTGGTCGGCATCGGACTGCTCAAGTGGCGCACCTGGGGACGCATCTTGGGCATCGTCATCAGCCTCCTCAATCTGTTGAACTTTCCCCTGGGCACAGCCTTGGGCGTCTACGGATTGTGGGTCTTGCTGCAGCCCGAGAGCGAGGGGCTCTTCAACGGGGAGGGACCCGTTCATCAGCCCGCCCGGGTTTGAAGCCGGCTAAGATCCCTCCTGCGTCCGGTACTTCTCGAACCAGGCCAGAATGTGGTTGACCTTGGTGATCAGATTGCTGGGACGCCGGGCGATGCCGTGGGAAGCCTGTGGGATGCGCACCAGCATGGAGTCGACCTTGCGCAGCTTGAGGGCCTGATAGAATTGCTCGCTCTCCGACATGGGAGTCCGGTAGTCGGCCTCACCTGTCAGCAGCATGGTGGGCGTTGTGACATTGCCCACCAGAGACAGCGGCGAACGCTTCAGGTAGTGCTCGGGGTGATCCCAGGGGAAGCCGGGAAACCAGTACTTGTAGAAGAAGTTATAGGCGTCGGCCGTGAGTACGAAGCTGTACCAGTTGATGACCGGCTTGGCCACCACGGCAGCCTTGAAGCGGCCGGTCTTGCCCACGATCCAACTGGTCAGCACGCCTCCCCCGCTTCCGCCCGTGACGAAAAGCTGCTCCGGATCGACGTAGCCTTTCTCGATCACCGCGTCCACCCCCGACATCAGGTCGTCGTAGTCCTCGCCGGGATAATTGTGATGGATGAGGTTGCCAAACTCCTGTCCGTAGCTGGTGCTGCCCCGCGGATTGGTATAGAGCACCACATAGCCGGCCGAAGCGTAAAGCTGAATCTCAGCCGAGAAGCGGTCGCCATAGTTTGAGAAGGGGCCGCCGTGAATTTCCAGGACCAGCGGATACTTCTTTGAGGGATCGAAGTCGGGAGGTTTGACGATCCATCCCTGCACTTGGCGCTGATCGAAAGAGGACTCGTACCAGATCTCCTCCACCGCTCCCAGAGTCTTGTGGCCGAAGAGGTCTTCGTTGAGTCCGGTGAGACGCCGGGCTTGTTGGCCCTTGGCGGCCACCGCCAAGTCGGCGGGCCGGTCGGGACGCGAATAGGTGTAGGCGATGCGCCCGCCTTCGGACACCGAGAAGGAGCCGCCGCCGTAAGGACGTCCCAGAGATGTGCCGCCCAGATTGTCGGCGATCTTGGTGATGTTTCCCTGCAAGTCGACGAAGCCCACTTTGGTGTTGCCTTTGTCGCTGTACTGGAAGAACAGGCCGCTGCCGTCGCCGGCCCACACCGGCCCGCCCGCGCTGCGGTCGAGCGAGGCGGTGAGGGAGCGCGATTGGCTGCCGTCGCGGTTCATCACGTAGAGCTGGGTCACCTGAAAGCCCTGGTAGCGGTCGTCGAATCCCAGGTAGGCGATATGCTTTCCGTCGGGGGACAGGGCCGGAGCGTTGTCGGGTCCTTGGCGTGAGGTCAGTTGCTTGATCGAGGCGTCTTCCAGAGAGACCTCGTAGATCTCGGAGTTGAGCGGGTCATACTGCCAATCCTGGCGGCGGTTGCCGGAGAAGAGCAGCGATTTGGAATCCCGCGACCACACGGGCGAACCGTGACTGTATGCTCCCGAAGTCAACTGGCGCGGGGTTCCGCCGCCCGCGGGCAGGACGAAAATCTGGTTGTCTCCGTCCTCCAGAAAACCGGCCCCGTCGGCGCGGTATTGGAGGTCGTCGATGACCTTGGCGGGCGGAGCCCACTCGGCGCCCTCGGGCTTGGCCGGCATCGACGCGAAAGGCTCGTCGGGCGCGGGCACGAAGAGGTTGAAGGCGATGTGCTCTCCGTCGGGAGACCAGGCCAGACTGGAGGGGCCGCGAGTCAGGTGGGTCAACTGAGCGGTTTGTCCGGTATCCATCCAGCGCAGGTGGATCTGGCGCGATCCGCTGGCATCGGAGACGTAGAGCAGGCGCGAGCCGTCCGGCGACCAGCGGGGCGAGGAGGCGTTTTCCTGGCTGGAGGTCAGCGGGCGGTGGCCGCTTCCATCTGAGCCGATGATCCACAACGCGCCGCGGGCGCGGTCCTTCATGATGTCCATGGAACGGCGCACGTAGACGATGCGCGAACCATCGGGCGAAATCTGGGGATCGGCCGCGTATTCCAGCTCGAAGACGTCACGAGCCTCGAAGTGACGGTTGTCGGGCTTGGATTCGTCCGCCGGCTCCGCCGCCTGAACAGCCGCGGCCATGATCAGGGCCGTCGCCGTCAGAGCCGCCGCCTTGATGATCCTAGAATTCCAGCGTGTCATGATTCCTCCCTCGCGAAAGTCGTCCCGATTGATTTCGGAAGCTTGATTCGATTGTGCAGGGCGTCCGGGTTATCTGCAACAAAGAATAGTACTTGTAGACCGACAGTGCCATCGGAGCTTGTGCCATAATGGCCGCCATGTGCCCGACCACGCACTCCTTTGATCGGCGAGAAGCCCTGGAACGGGCCGCCGAAGTCTTTCGCGCCCAAGGTTACCAGGGCGCCTCCATTCAGCAGTTGGTGGACCAGATGGGAATCAACCGCGCGGGCCTTTACGCGGCCTTCGGCGACAAGCACGGTCTCTTCTGCGAAGTCATCGAGCATTACAGCAGCGGCCTGCTGGAAGAGAGCCAGCGGATCCTGCGCGGGACGGGGCGGGGACTGGACAATCTCTACCGCTACCTGGACTTCGTCGAGAAGCGTAGCCTCAGGCATCCCCGCCAGGGCTGCCTGATCAATTCCACCGCCGTCGAAGTGGGGACGGGCGACCAGTCCATCAACCGGCGCATCAGCGACATGCTGCAATCCGTCGAAGGAGCCTTCCTGGAAGCGCTGCGCCAAGCCGTGCGCGAGGGTGATCTGGCGCCTGATCTGGACGCTCCCGCTCTGGCCCGCCTGCTGCTTTGCTTCGTGCAGGGACTGACGGTGCTGAGCAAGGTGGGAATGCCCGAGAGCTACGTATCCGACTGCATGCGGATGTTGCGCCGTCAGATCCGTACGCTGCAACTCTCGACCCAGTAGGCCCATTCGACGGTCAACAGAGTTGCCGCTCGGCCCGAATGTCGGAGGCCCAGATCAGTTGCCGCGTTCCTCTCGGCATCGTGAGGCGGCTGACCGCTAGCCGAGCCTGAATGGGGCGGGACCAGGCCACGGCTGGGATCCCGGGACTCCCGTCGGAGACCTTCTCCTTTCCTGAAGAACGACTGTATCTCCTTTTATTCCAATCAGTTGCATCCTCACATGCAACTGACGGTTCCCTCATCGCCTGTCCATTGAGGCTTCTCGGGCAGAAACCCTAGGGTAGACCTGCGCCGGGATGGCGAAGGTCTCGGCGCGTGATCTGAAATCCAAAACTTCAGCAACCCCTTCGCCTCAATTTGGAGGAAATTCATATGACTGTTCGACAAGGCAAGACGATTCTTACTCGACTCTTAGTGGGGCTCTGCGCGCTGCTCTTGATGGCGGGCGCAGCCCAGGCTCAGTTCGTGGAACCTGACGTCACCGTCCTCACCACGCTGACGGGCGAGAGCCCCGGCGACGGCTTCGGCTGGGTCGGCGAGAGCATCGGCGACATCAACAATGACGGTGCCTCCGACTATGTCGTGACCGCCCCTTTCAGCGCCGAAGCCGGTCCCGGCTCGGGCAAGGCCTACGTTTACTCGGGAGCTGACGGTTCGCTCCTCAACAGCGTTCTGGGGACGGCGCCGGCACAGCGTTTCGGTTGGAGCGTGGCAGCCGGCCAGGATCTCAATGGCGACGGCGTCAACGACTACGTGATTGGAGGAGCTCCTCCCTTTCAGTCTGCCGCCTTGGGACGAGTGGCGGCCTATTCCGGAGCCGATCATTCGATGCTTTGGGAGGTGATCGGGCCTGCCAACGTTCTTTTTGCCTATGACCTGCACATGGCCGGCGACGTCAACGGCGACGGCAAAGCCGACGTGCTGATGGGCATTCCGGTGGCCGCTGGCGGGGCTGGACGCGTCGACGTTCTCTCGGGTCCTGACGGCAGCCTGATCTGGAGCCAATTCGGTACCCCGGGTGACTTGTTGGGATTCGGCGTAGGAGGACTTGAGGACCTCAACGGCGACAACGTCCCCGACCAGGCAGGTTCGGCGCTGGGGGCGGGAGCCATCACGGGCGGTTTCAGCACCGGCGCGGTCTACGTCATGGACGGCGCCACCGGCGGCATCTTCCGGACCCTGAATCCCAACGGGAGCGGTTTCTCCTTCGGCCAGTTCTTCGTCCATAACGCCGGTGACGTCGATGCCGACGGCGTTGGGGACATCTACGTCGGCGACTTCGGCGACATCAAAGGTGGACGCGGATACGTCTTCTCCGGAGACGAAGACGAGCGCCTGCGTCTCTTCAACGCCGAGAACGCCAGCGACGGACTGGGCATGGGCCGGGGAGCCGGCGATATCGACGGCGACGGGCACGACGATCTGCTGATCGGAGCCTACCTTTCCAGCGAAGGCGCTTTCCAGGCTGGCAAATGCTGGGTCTTTTCAGGCAAGAACGGACGTACCCTGCGTTCCTTCACGTCCACCGTGGTCAACGCCCAGATCGGATTCGACGTGGCGCGCTTGGAGGACGTCAATAGCGATGGCCTCACTGATTTTCTGCTCACCGGACAAGGCATCTCCTTCGTCGTGGCCGGAAACTGACCTTTCACCTTGCGCCCCCGGCTCGCCGGGGGCTCTCCCGCCTCTTCGCTCCGGCCTCGGGTCCCGCCTTCCCACTCCTTCCATGACTCCCCCGGCATCTCGCCGTAAGTTCCTCATTTTAAGGGTGTTCGCCTTGACACTAAGGGTGGCCGATTCTACTCTAGTAAAGAGAGAAAAAAAATCGGACGCCAGCCTCTCCGGTTGGCTTTCACATATAGGATCCCCATGAAATCGAGATTCGGAGAACAAGACGCACTGCTCATCATCGACGCCCAGAAGGACTTCCTTCCTGGGGGTACCCTGGGTGTGGAAGGCGGCGACGAAATCATCCCCGTCCTCAACGCCTGGATCGAAGTCGCTCAAGAGACACCTTGTGCAATCTACGCGACCCGCGACTGGCATCCCGAGGACCACTCCTCATTCCAAAAGGAAGGGGGGAAGTGGCCGGTCCATTGCGTGCAGAACAGTGATGGTGCCGCTTTCCATCCCGATCTCAAGCTGCCCAAGGAGACCCGCATCATCAGCAAGGGCATCGATCCCCAGGACGAGGGCTATTCGGCCCTGCAGCAAGCCGGTCTTGTGGAAGAACTTCAAGAGGAGGGCATTTTGCGCCTTTGGGTCGGCGGACTGGCCCAAGATTACTGCGTTAAGTTTACGGTGTTGGATGCCTTGAGGGCCGGTTTCGAGGTTCACTTGATCAAGCCCGCCACCCGGGCCGTCAACCTCAAGCCGGGAGACGGAGACGAAGCCTTGCAGCAGATGCAGGCCGCCGGAGCTCTCATCGAAGAGAGTCCTCAAGGAGAAGTCGAAGCCAAGTACGAAGTGTATCGTATGGCTGACCTCTAGAAACCGACCCGCTATTCCTGCAACGGCGAACCGCTCCCCTTCAGGACTCATGTCTTCTCACAGCAGCCTCATTTCCAAGACCGATCTGGCCCTCTTCACCGACCTTTATGAGCTGACCATGATGCAGGCCTACTTCGAAGAGGGCTTCGAGGACCGGGCTGTCTTCGATCTCTTCGTGCGGCGTCTGCCCTGCCGGCGCTCCTTTCTGCTGGCGGCTGGACTGGAGGATGTCCTCAGCTATCTCGAAAACCTCCGCTTCGATGATGAGGCCATCGCCTATTTGGACTCTCTGAGCACCTTCTCAAGTTCGTTTCTCGACGACCTGCGCGGCTTTCGCTTCACCGGCGACGTCTACGCCGTGGCCGAGGGGACGCCGGTCTTTGCCGACCAGCCCATCCTGGAGGTGGAGGCCCCCATCGCCCAAGCCCAGTTGGTGGAAACCTTCGTCATGAACCAGATCCACTTTCAGACCCTGATGGCCTCCAAGGCCGCGCGCGTCGTGCAGGCCGCCCGGGGACGCAGCGTGGTGGACTTCGGAACCCGGCGCATGCACGGGACGGACGCCGCTCTCAAAGCCGCCCGCGCCTTTTACATCGCCGGCGTCGACGCCACCTCCAACGTGGCCGCCGGCCGTCGGCTCGGCATCCCCGTCAGCGGAACCATGGCCCACAGCTATGTGCAGGCCCATGAGGATGAATACGAGTCCTTTAAGGCTTTCTGCCGGGTCCATCCGCACACCATCTTGCTGGTCGACACATACGACACTTTGGAAGGTGTCCGCCACGTTGTGCGGCTGGCCGAAGAATTGGGGGAGGACTTCGACGTACGCGCCATCCGCCTGGATTCCGGCGACCTGGGCGAACTGGCCCGCCGCTCACGCTCCATCCTCGACCAAGCCGGACTGGAGAAGGTCGAGATCTTCGCCAGCAGCAGCCTGGACGAAGAGGCGATCTCGAAGCTGCTGGACGGCCAAGCTCCCATCGACGGCTTCGGGGTGGGGACGCATATGGGAGTCAGCGAGGACGCGCCCTATCTGGACATCGCCTACAAACTCGTCTCCTACGCCGGCAAAGGCCGCATCAAGCTTTCCACCAGCAAGAAGCACCTCCCGTCACGCAAGCAGATCTTCCGGATAGAGAAAGAAGGCCGCAGCCGGTACGACGTGGTGGCCTTGAGGGATGAAGCTTTGGAGGGCCGTCCGCTGCTGGAACCGGTCATGAAATCGGGCCGCCGCCTGGAAGCCGGCGCCCGGTCGCTGGAAGACAGCCGCCGACGGGCCAGGCGCGAAATCGACCGCCTGCCCCAGCGCCTGCGCTCCGCGGACGCTCCCGAGGAGCCATACGAGATCCGCACCAGCCAGGCGCTGGAGACAGCGCAGGAGGCACTGGAGGAGGAACTGAAGGAAAAACAAAAGGAACATCTCCCCACCTGACGGTCGGTTCACGGCTCGACAGGTGGCTCAACGACAAGAGGCATCTTATGTTCACACACGAAGATCTTTCTTGGCTGGCCAAAGAACGAGAAGGCAAGCCCTGCGTTTCTATTCTCATGCCTACCAACAGCCAAGCTCACGATATTGAAAAAGACACGATCCGCTACAAGAACCTCCTGCGCGAGGCCCGCGAGAGGCTGAGCCAGCACGGATGGCGCAAGCCCAAGCTGGACCAGTTTTTCAAGTCCGCCGAGGACTTGCTCTACGATGAGACCTTCTGGCGCAAACGCGCCGATGGATTGGCCGTCTTCATCAGCGAGGACGAGTTCAAGTGGTTCCGGACTCCGCTGGAACTCAAAGAAGAGGCCGTCCTGGCGGAGCTGTTTCACATCACGCCCCTCATCTCGGTGCTCAACCTCGAGAGCCGCTACTTTGTACTGGCCCTGAGCCAGAAGGAGGCTCGCCTGTTGGATTGCACCGCCGAAGGCACGCGTCGTCTCGATTTACCCGAGGCGTCCAAGGGGCTGGAGGGGACGGTCGGCTACGACGCTCCCCGCAAGGAAGTCCAGTTCCATACCGGCACCGGAGACACCCAAGGCGGAGCCAAAGGCCGCCGGGCCGCCATCTTCCATGGAAGCGGCGGAGTGGCGGAGAAAGACAAGCAACTCATCGAGCAGTACTTCCGGGTCGTCGACAAGGACGTTTCAAAGGCCCTCAAGAATCAAACGGCACCTTTGATTCTGGCTGGCGTCGACTATCTCTTCCCCATCTACCGCGACGTCAACTCCTACTCCAACCTGCTTGAGGCGGGCATCGAAGGGAATCCCGACGATGCCGGCGACAAGGAACTGGGCCAGAGGGGATGGGAGCTGATCGAACCGCGTCTGGAGGAGGCCATCGAAAGAGCCCTGTCGGAGTACGGCAATCTGGCCGCCAACGGACGCGCCACCACCGACTTGGAGGTGATCGTGCCCCAGGCCATGGCCGGACGCGTCATGCGCCTTTTCGTCGCTCATGACGCCCATCTTTGGGGAGGCGTCGACCAGGGAGGCCAAGCCTACATCCACGACCAGCGGCAGCCGGGCGACTATGACCTGATCGATCTGTGCGCCTTGCGGACGCTGCTTCACGGCCAACCGGTCTACGCCATCTCGCAGGAACGGCTGCCCCAAGGAAAGCCCATGGCCGCCATTTTCTACCACTAGCGGTCATTTCTCGTGGGTTGTCGTCGCGAGAGGCCGCAGTCGCCGTGATGACAAGGCTCCGCGACTAGGCCCGCGCAAACGCACTGTAGGGTACGTTGAGCAGGCCCACTGAGCGCAACGCACTCAGCGCGGATGCATGCGGCACCGCAGCAGACCACCTGTGAGGAAATGCGGGCCAGGGCCATGATCGGCTGACCCGTTCGCTCACGAGCCGAGTCTCCTGCGCGAGCATGATCACCGGCTTGCCGTCTCTTGGGCGTCAGGAAGCTGCAGGCGGAAGGCGGGCCTGGCGAGGGACTACTGGCCGGTGCCGGTGATGTAGCCTTTGAGTTGCTCGATCATGAATTCCTGCTCGGAGATGATGGTCTTGACCACGTCGCCGATGGAGATGACTCCCACAAGGCGCCCTCCCTCCAAGACCGGCAGGTGACGGATGCGGTGCTCAGTCATCAGCTCCATGCAGTCGGGGATGCTCTGATCGATTTGCACGGTGGTCAGCCGGCGGCTCATGATCTCTGCCACCCGGGTGTTTTTGGAAGCCTTGCCCTTGAGGATGATCTTGCGGGCATAATCGCGCTCGGAGAAGATTCCTGCCAAGTCGTTGCCGTCCAGTACCATTAGAGCACCGACGTTTTTCTCGGCCATCAGGGCCAGGGCCTCAAAGACGGAATCGTCGGGAGCGACCGACCAGATCTCCGTACCCTTTTTTTCCAGCAACTGCTTGACTTTCATGGACCCTCCTTGCGGTGATCGAGCCCTTCCTCGACACGGCAACGCCCCCTGCGGAGCCGCCAGCAGGGCTGGACGCGCCCTTGTCGGGAACAGGCAGCGAGCTGATTCTTGAGAAGCTGTTACAGTCTCCCCTATGATAGGAGGAGCAGGGAAGACCTGCAAGGCTGGCGTTACCTTGGGGAGCGGGTCGGCAGGCCGAAGCCGTGCTTCCTTAAGCGGTTTCCAGGGAATGTGCTGAAGAGGCCATGCAGTCTTTGAGGACCTGGAGAGAAATCTGCGATTCCACAGAGGGCTGGCGACGGTGCCATCTCAGCCCCGATCAGCGCCGGGCCAAAAGGCGCATGCTTGAGCGGGTGGCGGAGACGCTCTCGCAGAACGCTTCGCTGGACGATCCAGTCAGCGTCTGGTGGGTGCCCGGACGCGTTGAGGTGTTGGGCAAGCACACCGACTACGCCGGCGGACGCAGCCTGACTTCGGCGCTGGAATGGGGCATGGTCTTGGCAGCGCGTCCGCGCCCTGACGGACACGTCCATATCCGGGACGTGGCCCGAGAAGTGGCCTGCGACTTTCCCTTCAGCGCCGAGGTGACGGCCAGTCGAGGCAGTTGGACGCTCTATCCCCGCACCGTGGCCCGCCGCCTGGCCCGCGATTTCCCCGCCAGTGAGGGGGGAGCCGACATCGTCCTGGCCGGCGATTTGCCCTCAGCCGCGGGCCTGAGCAGTTCCAGCGTGCTGGTGGTGGGCATCGCTCTGCTGCTGGCCGACGTACTGGAGCTGCGCCGCCAACCGCGGGGCGAGATTTGGGACGATGCCCTTCGTTGCGCCGAATACCTGGCCTGCGTGGAAAGCGGACGGCAGTACTGCGGACTCTCCTCTGACCGCGGCGTGGGCACGCGTGGAGGCAGCCAGGACCACATCGCCATTCTCGATTCCCGTGCCGGCCATGTCAGCGAATTCAGCTACCGTCCCGCCCGTTTGCGCCGTCGGCGTCCTCTGCCCGAAGGCTGCCTGTGGGCCATCGCTTCCAGCGGCGTCAAAGCTCCCAAGACCGGTTCGGCCCGCCAGCTCTACAACCGTCTCTCCGACCTGGCCGGCGAGGCCATCGATCTGTGGAACCGCCACACTGGACGCCAGGACCCCCACCTCTCGGCCGTTCTGGCTCGGGGCTCCGAGGACGGAACCCGGCTGGGCCGGATCCTTGAGCGGGGAGGAGGGAGATTCACGCCCCAGGACTTGCTGCGCCGCCTCAACCACCTGCAAGTGGAAACCGCCCTCATCGAGTCCTTGCCCGAACGGCTCGACGCCGAGGGACTGCAGCTGCTGGGCTCCCTGGTCGACCGCTCCCAGCGCGCGGCCGAGGACCTGCTGCAAAACCAAGTCCCTGAAACCGTCCACCTGGCCCGCAGCGCCCGCCGCCTGGGTGCCTGTGCCGCTTCCGGGTTCGGTGCCGGATTCGGGGGTGCCGTCTGGGCCCTTATCGAATCGGGCCGCGCTCAGGCCTTCCTGCAAGCCTGGAAAGACGACTACCGCTCAGCCTTCCCCCAACGCCACCAAGCTCGATTCCTCACTTCTCTCCCCGCCTCTCCCGCCACTCGGCTGACCCGCTAGGGCTCCATTTCTCGCCGGTTGCCGTCGCGAGGGGCCGCAGGCCCGCCATGACAAGGCGCCGCGACCGAGCGCAACGCAGTCAGCGAAGATGGATGCGGCACCGCAGCAGATCACTGCGAGAAGAGTGGGCCAGGGCTGCCTGGCGGGCAGGAAGTGCACACGAAGATGGCATCATCCCCCGATGACGGGCAGGGGGCTCCAGAACTTCCAGCGGCCGCGGGTGAAGTCGGGGAAGGATTGGGGGCGGCTGCGGTCGGCGTTGGAGCGCTCGGTCAGTTCCACGACCGCGCTGAGAGTGGCGGCGTCGTAGACGTCCATGTCGGTGGCAAGGCCCTTCCGCAGACACTCGATGAGGCGGTAGTCTTCGATGAAGTCCATGCCCCCGTGGCCCAATCCCTCGCCTTGGGGCCCCAGGCGCTTCCACAGAGGATGCTCGAACTCGGGGTAGTAGTCCTCGGCCTTCTCCCACTGGTGGCCGGGGCTGCGCCCCTCGATGTGGATGCGGTCCGGGTAGCCCTGAGCCAGTCCGCGCGTGCCTTGCACCAAGTTGAGGCGGCTGTAGGGACGGGGCAAGTTGGTGTCGTGGCTGAGATAGATGGTGCGTCCGCGGACGGTCTTGATCAGGGACACATTGACGTCGCCCAGTTGGTAGCGTTCGTTGCGCTCAGGCGCGTCCGCGGGGAAGTGCCGGCGGGCATAGGCCTGCAGTCCCATGGAGGGACCGCTCATCGACACCAGGTAGTCGAATTGATCGCCGCGGTTGATGTCCAGGCATTGGGCCACGGGTCCCAGCCCGTGGGTGGGGTAGAGGTTGGCGTCGCGGGAGATGGAATGCTGGCGCCGCCACAGGCCTTCGCCCTCGGGCGAGAATTTGATGGCTCGCAGGTCATGCAGGTATCCGCACTCGGCGTGCAGAATCTGGCCCAGCAGACCTCGGCGCACCAGGTGAAAGATAAGCAATTCGCGGCGGTCGTAGTTGCAGTTCTCCATCATGACGCAGTGCTTTTGGTGCTTCTCAGCAGATTCCACGAGCTTCCAGCAGTCCTCAATGGTCAGCGCCGCCGGGACCTCGGTGGCCGCATGCTTGCCGTTTTCCATGGCCGAGAGGCAGATGGGGACGTGCCAGCGCCAGGGCGTGGCGTTGAAGACCAGGTCGAGCTCTTCGTCCTCGCACATGCGGCGGAAGTCGGTCTCGCCCCGCGTGTAGGCGCTGGGCTCGGGCTGTCCCGCTTCCACCGTCCACTGCTGGGCGCGGCGGGCGTGCTCAGGGCGAATGTCGCAGACGGCCTTGATCTCCGCCCCGGGAACGCGCAGCAGGTTGCGGACGTGGACTGATCCCATCCCGCCGATGCCAACGAATCCGATGCGGACCCGCTCCAGGGGCGGAGCGGCGAAGCGCTCTTGCGGGGCTGGGAGCCGCCGCAGGTCCTGGAGCGGCCCCGAAGACCGGGCCGCTCCTGCCGATGCGGCTACGCTCGAACGTCCCGCCAGACTTCCCGCGGCCAAACCTCCCGCCGCCATGCGCAGCCACTCCCGGCGTCCCCAATCGCGCCGCCGACGTTCCAGGTTGAACCAATGCTTGGCTTCGTTCTTGTCGGAATTTTTCATTTATCCCCCCTTGCCGAGTTGAGATAGCCGCACCTATCTTAGCGGGCCCTCGAGCAGGACGCAGATTTCTATTGACTGACTAGGAATCCAGGAGGAGAATAGCGTGGTGCCCGGGTTTTCCGCGACCGGTGTGCAGTCGCGGGAGACTCCGGGATAAGGTTCTGCCGGCGCATTCTTTCCGGTTGTCGGGAGGGGCGCTTGAGCGGTTCGTTTGAAGAGAACTTCGCTTCATCTAACTTTCCCCCCTACTGGTTTCGACAGGGCAGGTGGCGGATTCCTGCCTCCTACTGCCTTCTTGCGTCGGAAGCCATGTGCTCCAGACCGCAAGAATCGACGTGGAGACTGAGGCTCCCCTGCTGGTCAGGCCGGAGGAAGGGAGAGGGATGAGCCAGGTTGAGAGGATTCTTGATGAGTAGCGAGTTTTGCCAGAGGTTTTCCAGGCTCGTGCTGTTGGCGTCGGTGACGGCCCTTTTGGCGTCCTGCCAGAGCGCTGCCACTTATTCCCAAACCGATCAGGCGGCGGGTCCGGTGGAACGCGGCCGCTACCTGGTCACGGTGGCGGCCTGCAACGACTGCCACACTCCCCTTGTCATGGGACCGCAGGGACCCGAGCCCGACATGAGCCGGACGCTCTCCGGCCATCCCCAGGACCTGCCCTTAGGCCCCCCTCCCCTGCTGGAGCAAGGCTGGATGTGGGGCGGTGCCGCCAGCAATACGGCCTTCTTCGGCCCCTGGGGCGTTACCTACGCCGCCAATCTCACCCCCGACGAAAACACCGGGCTGGGAATCTGGAGCGAAGAGATGTTCCTCGAAGCCCTGCGGACGGGCCGTCATATGGGGCAATCGCGGCCCATCCAGCCGCCCATGCCCTGGCCGTCCTACTCGCAGATGAGGGAGGATGACCTCAAGGCCATCTACGCCTACCTGCGTTCGCTGCCCGCCATCCACAACCGGGTGCCGGAGTACCAGCCGCCCACTTCCACGGCCCCTGACCAAGATGCCGCCGGGGCCTCGTCCGGGCAATAAGGGATCTTCTTTCAACTTTTTTCGTGCAATAAGAAACGTCACCGGGACATTGAAAAAGCAAATGACCGGGAGGACCCATGACGGATCTTATGCACGACCTGCGATTCGCGCTGCGGCTTTGGCTTCGGCGTCCTGGCATGGCTGTGGCGGCGCTGCTGCTTTTGGGGCTTGGGATTGGAGCCAACGCCGCCCTCTTCAGCTTGGCCCGCGGACTGCTGTTCCTGGGACCGGCCCTGCAGGAGCCGCAGCGCATCGCCTTCATCTGGAGGGAGACTGACCGCCTCCCCGACAGTCCCTTCTCGATTCCCACATACCGTGACCTGGAAGAACGCCAGCGCAGTTTCGAGTCGCTGGCCCTGTTCGTGCAATCGGACGTCAACCTGACCCAGCGCGGCCAGGCGCCCGAGCGCCTCACGGGCCTTCAAGTCTCAGCCGGTTTCGCGGGTGCTCTGGGCGTCCAGGCGGTGGAAGGACGTCTGCTAACCCCCCGGGACGACCGGCTGGGAGCCGATCCGGCGGCCGTCATCAGCGAGTCGCTGTGGATGCGGCGCTGGGGAGGCGATCCCTCGGCGGTAGGCCAAGTCATTTCCCTGAACGGGCGCCAGTACACCGTGGTGGGAGTATACCCTTCCTCGCTGGTCGATCAGCCTCTGGGGCCCTACCGCGGGGGCGATGTATGGCTGCCCATCGGACTCTTCTTCGACCGCCTGCCGGTGCAGGAACGCGAGGTGCGTCCCGGGACGTTCGCGGTAGCCCGTCTGCTGCCTTCCGTCGACATGCAGTCGGCCCGCGCCGACGTGGAGCGCATCGGACGCGAAATCGCCCAGGAGAACCCGCTCACCAACAGCAAGAGCCAACTGCGCCTGGAGGCACTCGAGGAAGACTTGACAGGTCCTTCGCGTCCGCTGGTGGCAGTGCTGGCACTGGCTTCGGGGTTCGTCCTGCTGATCGCCTGCTTCAATCTCTTCGGACTGCTCTCGGCCCGCACTGCGCTGCGCCGCCACGAGTTCGCCATGCGAGCCGTTCTGGGGGCCGGCCCAGGACGCCTGCTGCGCCAGCTCACGGTGGAAAACCTGCTTCTGGCGGCGGGCGGCTCGTTGCTGGGACTGCTGCTGGCCCAAGTGCTGCTGGCGCTCCCGCGCTCCTCGCTGCAATTGCTGGGGCGTCCTGAAGCCCTCCTCAGGGTGGACGCGCCGGTCATCGCCGCCTCGCTCGTCTTGGGACTGGTTTGCGGATTCCTGGTCAGCCTGCCCCACGCCGGACGCGCCTTCCTGCAAGCCGAGGGGCATCTGCTAACCTCCCACCGCAGCGTCAGCCGCGGACTGGCCGGCTGGGTCATCTCGGCTCAAATGGCAGCGGCACTGGCCCTCACCGCCGGAGCCTTCCTCATGCTGGCGACGCTGTGGAGGCTGGGCGGACAGGAGCTGGGATTCGAACCGCAGCGCGTCCTCAGCTTGCAGGTCACTCTGCCCGCCGAGCGATACGCCGATCCCCAGACGGGGACCCGCTTTTTCGATGAAGCGCTGCAGCGCGTGCGTTCTCTGCCGGGTGTGGACGAGGCCGCCGTGAGCAGCCTGGTTCCGCTGGCGGCCGGCACCGGATACCTTTCCATCGCCGCCGCCGGAGACCGTCCTCTGCCGCCCGTCCCCGAAATGGGCACGACCCTCTATCAGACCGGAAGTCCCGACTTTTTCAGGCTGCTGGGGATGCGCCTGCGCAGCGGACGCCTGCTGGAAGAGCGCGACGACGGCCGCCGCCAAGGCGAACGGGCGGCCGTCATCAACGCCGCCATGGTGCGCCAGTTCTGGCCCGATGCCCAGGACGACCCGGTGGGCGAGACTATCGCCTTCGAATTCGCCGGCACGCCGCGTGATCCTCAGCCCCAGTACCGACGCATCGTGGGCGTGGTGGAGGACGCCCGGCAAAGCGCCTTGGACCAGGAACCCCAGCCCACCATCTACACTGCCTACCGCCAGCCTCCCCTGTGGTTTCAGGGAGAATGGCCTTCGATGGCCTTGCTGCTCAAGACCAGCTTGCAGGCCGAGTTGCTGGCTCCTGCCGTCCACCGCCAGTTGCTGGAAATCGATCCGGAGTTGCCCATTCACGACGTGCAGCTTGTGAGTGAGGCCGTCCGCGACGGAATGGGACAGCCCCGGCTGCTCTTCCAGGCCCTGGGAGCCTTTGCCCTGCTGGCCGTGATTCTCTCCAGCTTGGGACTCTTCGCCACCGCCCGGACCGCCGTGGCGGCCCGCACCCGCGAGATCGGCACCCGCGTGGCGTTGGGAGCCACGCCGCGCCACATCGTCTCTCAATTGCAGCGCCGCAGCCTGCCGCTCATCGCACTAGGACTGCTGCTGGGACTGGCGGGAGCCGCCGGGGTGGGCCAGATGCTTTCCAGCCTGCTCTTCGGCACGGCCCCCCTGGAACCGCTTCCCCTGCTGGCGGCCGCTCTTGTGCTGGCCCTCAGCGCTTGGGCCGCTACTCTGCTGCCGGCCTACCGCGCCGCCCGAAGCGATCCCGCCCGAGCCTTGAGGGTGGAGTGAGAACTGCCGCCGTTCCGGTCGGTCGGGCTTCGCTGGTTCGGGCGGCGGAATAAGAAGCCGCCCCCGGACGGACCCGGCACCACTGTCGCGTCAACCCTGGCTGCCGCGGATGGCTTTGTCGCGTTCCGCCAGTAGTTGGTTGATCGCTTCATTGGCGGGCCGGATTTCGAAGGGGCCGAAGGTGGCACCCGGGTGTTTGGACATGAGTTCGATAGCGTGATCGAGATCCCTGGCTTCCAGGAAGAGGAGCCCTCCCAGTTGCTCTTTTGTTTCCGCAAAGGGGCCGTCAGTGACATCGATTCGGCCATCGCGGGGGCGCAGCGTCACGGCTTGGTCAGCGCCTTGCAGGGCCTCCCCTCCGACAAAGTGGCCGTTGCGGCGCAGCTCGTCATCATAGGCAAAGCACTTCTCCATGAAGGCCTCGCGCTCGCCTTCCGTCATCGACTCCCACCGGTTCAGGTCTGCGTAGCCCAGGCAAACAAATCTCATCATTTCCTCCAGATCGTCATTGGAAAATTCTCCTGTTTTCGCCCACTAGTCGAACGAGCCGGGACGATTTCGACAACGGGCCCAAGATTTTTTTCAGCCTAGTTGGCCCAGACGTCGTTTCAAAAAGCGGCGCTGGGGCTCCTGCATCGAGAGGGCCAGCGCCTCCCGGAAGGCGGCTCTGGCCTCAGCGGTCAGGCCCGCCCGGCGGCACAGCTCGGCTCGGGCAGCGTGGGCGAGGCTGTAGTCGCGCAGGTCGCCGCGGGCAAGAATGGCGTCGATCAGCTCCAATCCCGCCTCGGGCTTGTCGCGCATGGCAACGGCGACGGCTCGGTTGAGTTCAACCACAGCCGATGGTTCGGCCACAAGAAGCATGTCGTAAAGCCAGACGATCTGAGGCCAGTCGGTTTGTGAGGCGCTGGCGGCATTGGCGTGCACGGCCGAGATGGCGGCCTGAAGCGTATAGGTGCCGAATCGCCCCGAAGCCATTGCCCGCTCCACCAGTTGCCGTCCTTGGGCGATCAGATCCTGATCCCACAGCCCCCGATCCTGGTCCTCCAGAAGAACCAGGTCGCCGTCAGCCGTCGTACGCGCGGTTCGCCGCGATTCATGGAGCAGCATGAGTGCCAGCAGGCCCATCACTTCGGGGTCGGGAAGCAGATCCAGGAGCACTCTCCCCAGATGGATGGCTTCGGAGGACAGGTCTGCCCGGATGGCGTCGTCACCCGAGGATGCCGAATAGCCCTCGTTGAACACGAGATAGATGACGGAAAGAACCGAATCGAGACGGTTGGGGAGATCGGAGCGCGAAGGCACCCGGTAAGGGATCTTGGCATCGCGAATCTTGGCCTTGCCGCGCACGATGCGCTGAGCGATGGTCGACTTGGGGGCAAGAAACGCCGTAGCGATTTCTTCAGTGGTCAAGCCGCACACTTCCCGCAGGGTCAGCGCGACCTGTGTATTGGGCGGCAGGGCAGGGTGACAACACGTAAAGATCAGCCGCAAGTGATCGTCGCGGAAATGGGCTTCGTCCAGCTTCTCGATATCCGGCTGGGTCGAGGCCGGCTGAGAGCGTATCTCAGCTACTGACGCACCGAAGGTCTTCCTCCGGCGAATGACGTCGATGGCTTTAAAGCGACCGGTGGAAACCAGCCAGGCCCGCGGATTGGCGGGGATGCCTTCTTCTTCCCATTGCTCGACGGCGGCGGTGAAAGCCTCGTGAAGCGCTTCTTCAGCCAAATCGAAGTCGCCGATGAGCCGAATCAAGGTGGCAAAGACTCGTCTTGATTCCTCTCGGTAGATCTCATCGATGGCGCGGTGAACGTCCGCTGTGTCAACTTGACCGCTGTCCTCTCCAGCAGGGTGCTCGGCTTGCATCGCCTAGATGCTAGCATGCTCTGCTGGATCGGCTGCGGCTGCTTTCTCTGGGGCGCTAGTGTAGCCGGTCGGAAGCTCTGAGCCAGCCCGGGAATTCGCCACGTCCTCCCCGTGAGAGACCAATAAGTCAGCCCAAGGGTCAGCCGGCGTGGAGCGCGAGGCGAAGGTTCCACCCTGGGATCAGGCGGCGAGTTTCCTAGCGCTGAAGGCGTGCAAGAGCGCAAGGGCTCAGTTTGAGATCCTTGACGCGGTGCACTAGCGGCAGTATTCCAGGGGATCGACCCGAAGGGCGCGGCGCGCGGGCAGCAGGGCAGCGGCCATGGCCAGAGCCAGCAGGACGGCGGCCAAGGCTATGTACGGTAGCGGATTGACGGGCGAAACGCCGAAGAGGATTCCCCGCATCCATAGTCCGAAGAGCAGCGAGGCCGGAAGCCCGATCGCGATGCCGGCGGCGGTCATGCGCAAGGCTTGGCGCAGTACCAAGTGCAGGATGTCGCGCCGGGAAGCGCCCAGGGCGATGCGGATGCCGATTTCAGCCCGGTTCTCGGCGACGAAGTAGGCGATCAGTCCGCACACGCCCACCACCGCCAGCATCACTGCCAGCAAGGCGAAGGCTCCCAGCAAAAAGAGGCTGAAGCGGGGACGGGCCAAGGTGTCCTGGTAAAACTCCTGCAGCGTGTGGACGGCGTGAAGGGGCTGCAGCGGATCGATGGCTTCAACCTGACTGCGCAGCAGCGCCGTCAACTGCTGGGGATCGCCCTGGCCCCGCACGACCAGCGTCAGACTGCGCCGGGGTTGCTGCGTGTAAGGATAGTAGACGAAGGGAACGGTTTCCTCCTGGGCGCCCGCGAAGCGGATGTCGCCCACCACTCCCACAACCGTCCGCCAAGGACCGTTGGCGTCCAGCCCCCAGAGCTTGATGCGGCGCCCCACGGGGCTCTGGCCGGGCCAGTATTTGCGGGCGGCGGACTCACTGACGATGACCGAATAGGGTCCTTCGGGGTTCTCGCGCCGGTCGAAGAGGCGCCCTTCCAGCAGGGGGATGCCCAGCGCACTGAAGAATCCTGAACTGACGATGCGGCCTTGCCCTGCTGGATTCATGTCGGGCGCGGGGGGTTGATAGCCCTCAACGCCGAAGCTCCAGGACTCGATGGAGCCGTCGAGGGGCATGTGGCTGCTCAAGCCGGCCTCTTGCGTTCGGGGATGGGCCTCCAGCCGTCCCAGGAGATCTTCGTAAAAGGCCATGATCGAGGCCCGGTCGGTGTAGCGGGACGAACTGAGGGCCACCCGTCCGCTGATGACCGACTGGGTGCGGAATCCCAGATCCACCGCCAGGAGGTTGGAGAAGCTCTGCATGTGCAGTCCGGCTCCCGCCAGGAGAATCAGGGCGATGGCCATTTCGGCGGTCACGAACCACCGCCGGGCCCGCTCGCTTGATGCGCTGGCGGTGCGGCGTCCGCTGATCTTGAGGACGCTGTTGAGGTCGGTGCGCGGGACTTGCCAGGCGGGCACCAGTCCGGCCGCGATTCCGGTCACCAGCGAGAGTCCCACGGCCAGTGCCAGGAAACGCAGGTCGAGTCCGGCTTCCTGCAGGCGGGGCAGTCCGCTGCCCCCGATCCAGCGCAGGGCGTCCAGGGTCAGGTCGGCGGCCAGCAGTCCGGCTCCTCCGGCCAGCAGCGACAGCAAGACCGTCTCAGTCAGCAACTGGCGCATCAGGCGCTTGCGTCCGGCTCCCATTGCCGTGCGGATGGCCATCTCGGGACGCCGCGAAGATCCGCGGGCCAAGAGCAGATTGGCCACATTGGCGCAGGCGATCAGGAGCACCAGGGCCACGGCTCCCGCCAGGGCCATCAGCGCCGGGCGGGCTTCGCCCACTTGATGCTCCTTGAGTGAGGTCACGGAGGCCTGGAAGCCCTTCGACTCTGGATAATACTCAGGATACTCCTGCTTCAACTGGGCCGAGATGGCCGCCAGTTCGCGGCGGGCCTGGCTGATGTCGGCGCCGGGCGCCAAGCGGGCTACGATTTGCCGGTTCTTAGCTCCCCGTGAAGCCGGATTGGCGCGGTCGATGACCAGCGGCATCCAGAAGTCGCTCTCCCGGCTGGGATAGTCAAAGCCTGGGGGCATGACTCCCACAACTTCCAGCACGCGGTCCTCGATGTTCAGGACTCTTCCCACGATCTGCTCGTCACCCCCGAAACGGCGCTGCCATAGGCCGTGGGAGAGCACGATTTCCTCCGGGCCTCCAGGTGTGCCGGAGGCGTCGGAAAGCCGCCTCCCCCGGGACGGCTCCACTCCCATTACCGAAAAGAAGTTGGGCGTGACCCGGGCCCCGCGGGCCAATTCAGGAGAGCCGGTCCCCACGGTGACATTGAGCTCCTCGGGCCCCCACAATGCCATGGGAGCGATTTGCCGGCTGCGGTCGCGGTATTCGAGATATTCGGGCACCGACATCCAAATGAGGGTAAGGGGCGAACCGTCGACCAGGTAGTCGTTTCCCACCAAGACCAACCGTTCGCTGTCAGGATAGGGCAGGTCGGCCAGCAACACTCCATGCAGGACGCTGAAGAAGGCGGTGTTGACGCCGATTCCCATGGCCAGCGTGAGGACGGCCACCAGGGTGAATCCCGGCTGGCGGCGCAGCACCCGCAGGGCAAAGCGCAAGTCCTGCACCAGGCTTCCCAGCCAGCTTCCCGAACGCGTCTCGCGGACGCTTTGGCGCACCTGCTCGAGGCCGCCCAATTGCTGGACAGCTTTGCGCCGGGCCTCCTCCGGACTCAGCCCCTGTTCACGGTTGTGGCGGGTCTGCATTTCCAGGTGAAAGGCCAGCTCTTCGTCCAGTTCCTGCTCCACCTGAGAGCGGCGGAACCAGGAGCGGAGGGCGGTCTTGACACGATGGGTCCACTTGGTCATGGGGTGATTCCCTTTGCTGCGGAGTGTCGGTGGCTAGCGGCAGTACTCAAGGGGGTCGACTTTGAGGGCGCGGCGCGCGGGCAGCAGAGAAGCAGCCAGAGCCAGAGCCAGCATCAAAGCGGCCAGCGCCAGATAGGGCCAAGGGTTGACCGGCGAAACGCCGAAAAGGATCCCCCGCATCCACAGTCCGAAGAGCAGCGAAGCGGGAAGCCCCAGGGCCACCCCGGCGGCGGTCATGCGCAAGGCCTGGCGCAGCACCAGATGCAGGATGTCGCGCCGCGAAGCGCCCAGGGCGATGCGGATGCCGATTTCAGCCCGGTTCTCGGCGACGAAATAGGCGATCAGTCCGCACACGCCCACCACCGCAAGCGTCACCGCCAGCAAGGCGAAGGCTCCCAGCAAAAAGAGGCTGAAGCGGGGACGGGCCAACGTGTCCTGGTAAAATTCCTCCAGCGTGTGGACGGAGTGAAGAGGCTGCAGCGGGTCGATGGCTTCCACCTGGCTGCGCAGCAGCGTCGTCAACTGCTGGGGATCGCCCTGACCCCGCACCACCAGCGTCAGACCCCTGCGGGTGTGCTGGGTGTAGGGATAGTAGACGAAGGGAACGGCTTCCTCCTGGGCGCCCGCGAAGCGGATGTCGCCCACGACTCCCACCACCGTCCGCCAAGGGCGGCTGGCGTCCAGCCCCCAGAGCTTGATGCGGCGTCCCACGGGGCTCCGACCGGGCCAGTACTTACGGGCTGCGGACTCGCTGACGATGACCGAATAGGGTCCTTCGGGAGTCTCGCGCTGGTCAAAGAAACGTCCTTCCAGCAGCGGGATGCCCAGCGCGCGGAAGAATCCCGAACTGACGATGCGGCCTTGCTCTTCCGGTTCCAGGCCGGGAGCCGGGAGTTGATAACCTTCCACGCCGAAGCTCCAGGTTTCATTGGAGCCGTTTAGAGGCATGTGGCTGATCAATCCGGCCTCTTGCGTCCGGGGATGGGCGTCCAGCCGGCGGAGAAGATCCTCGTAAAAGGCAATGACCGAGGTCCGGTCGGTGTAGCGGGACGAACTGAGGCCCACCCGTCCGCTGATGACCGACTGGGTGCGGAATCCCAGATCCACCGCCAGGAGGTTGGAAAAGCTCTGCATCAACAGTCCGGCTCCCGCCAGGAGAATCAGGGCGATGGCCACTTCGGCGGTCACGAACCACCGCCGGGCCCGCTCACTTGATGCGCCGGCGGTGCGGCGTCCGCTGATCTTGAGAACGCTGTTGAGGTCGGTGCGGGGGACTTGCCAGGCCGGAACCAGACCGGCCGCGATTCCGGTCAGCAGCGAGAGCCCCATGGCCAACGCCAGAAAGCGCAGATCGAGTCCGGCTTCCTGCAGGCGGGGCAGTCCGCTGTCGCCGATCCAGCGCAGGGCGTCCAGGGTCAGGTCGGCGGCCAGCAGTCCGGTGCCGCCGGCCAGCAGCGACAGAAGCGCGGTCTCGGTCAGCAACTGGCGCATCAGGCGCTTGCGTCCGGCTCCCATTGCCGTGCGGATGGCCATCTCGGGACGCCGCGAAGATCCACGGGCCAAGAGCAGATTGGCCACATTGGCGCAAGCGATCAGGAGCACCAGGGCCACGGCTCCCGCCAGGGCCATCAGCGCCGGACGGGCCCCGCCCACTTGATGCTCCTTGAGAGAAACCGCCGAGGCCTGGAAGCCGCTCGATTCCGGGTAGTACTCGGGATGCTCTTCCTCCAACTGGGCCGAGATGGCTGCCAGTTCGCGGCGGGCCTGGCTGATGTCGGCGCCGGACGCCAGGCGAGCCACGATACGCCGGTTATGAGCCCCGCGGGAAGGCAGGTTGGCCGGATCGATGACCAGCGGCATCCAGAAGTCGATCTCACGGTAGGGATAGCCGAAATCGGCCGGCATTACTCCCACGACCTCAAGTTGGCGGCCGTCTATATCGAGGACTCTCCCCACAATCTGCTCATCGCCCCCGAAGCGACGCTGCCAGAATCCGTGGGAAAGGACGATTTCCTCCGGGCCTCCAGGTGTGCCGGACGCTTCGGAAAGACGCCGGCCCCGAGACGGCTCCACTCCCATCACCGAGAAGAAGTTGGGAGTGACCCGGGCCCCGCGTGCCAATTCTGGAGAGCCTGTACCCACGGTGACGTTGAGCCCCCCATAGCCCCACAAAGCCATCGGACCGATCAGCCGGCTTCGGTCCCGGTAGTCGATGTACTCGGCCACGGAAACCGAACTATAGGGACGAACCGAATCCTCGCCCAGGTAGTTGTTGCCCACATAAATCAGCCGCTCGCTTTCGGGATAGGGCAGGTCGGCCAGCAACACCCCGTGGAAAACGCTGAAGAAAGCGGTGTTGACGCCGATTCCCATGGCCAACGTGAGGACCGCAACCAGGGTGAATCCCGGCTGGCGGCGCAACACCCGCAGGGCAAAGCGCAAGTCTTGCAGCAGGCCTTCCAGCCAGCTTCCGGAGCGCGTCTCGCGGACGCTCTGGCGCACCTGCTCGACCCCGCCCAATTGCTGAGCGGCTTTGCGCCGGGCCTCTTCGGCACTCAGCCCCTGTTCGCGGTTGTGGCGGGTCTGCATTTCCAGGTGAAAAGCCAACTCTTCGTCTAATTCATGCTCCACCCGGGATCGGCGGAACCAGGAACGGAGTGCGGTCTTGACACGATGAGTCCAATTGGTCATGGGCTGATTCCCTTTGCTGCGGCTGGATCGTCCCGCTGGGGCCGCTCGGTTGCCGACTTGTAGCCGTCCAGCAGGCCCCCGGCGGGAGCTGCCCGCTAGGTAGCCAGGACGCGCTCGATGGCGGCCGAAACCTCTTTCCAGTTGCGGGTCTGGTCTTCCAGCCTGCGGCGTCCTTCGGCGGTTAGTTCGTAGAACTTGGCCCGCCGCCTGTTTTCCGACTCGCCCCAAGAGGAGGCGATCAGCCCCTCCTGCTGCAAGCGTTGCAAGGCCGGATAAAGCGATCCTTGATTGATTTGAAAGACCTCGTCGGACATCTGCTGAATGCGCTGCGAGATTCCCCAGCCGTGGCGGGGACCCAGCGAAAGCGTCTTGAGTATCAGCAGATCCAACGTTCCCTGCAGCAAATCAGCCCGCCGTGCGGCTCCCATGGCATCTCCTCCTCTAGATGATCTACAAGAGTCTAGCTGCCTTCTTGTAGACTGTCAACAGGAATCTGGGTCCGGGTTTCGTCCAGTGATCAAGTGTTAGCGCTTTTTGGACGCTGGGCTTGACCGCCCTGAGCATGGCGGCCACGGGGATCTACGGCGTGATAAGCCATAGCGTGGAGCAGCGCAGACGTGAGTTCGGCCTCCACATGGCTCTAAGCGCCCGCCGGGGCGGTGTGGCTTCGATGGTGTTGGGAGAAACGGCAGCCACGTCGGGTGCGGGCATCGCGGCCGGTCTTTTCCTGGCGCTGCTCCTCAGCCGACTGATGGGCAGCATCCTCTACGGCATCAGTCCCACCGACGGCCTGCTTACACGGTTGTGGCCGCAGGACTCTTTGTGCTGTCGATGGCCTCGGCCTGGATCCCCACGCTGCGGGCTGTGCGCGTTGATCCGGCCCAGTCTCTGCGCGCTCAGTGAGTCCGCATAGAGGGAGCTGACAAACAACCCGATCAATCGCCCGGGCCGAGGGCGCGGTCGAGGTTGTAGGCGGCGGAGATGAGGGAGAGGTGGGTAAAGGCTTGAGGGAAGTTGCCCAGGGCTTCGCCGCGGGGGCCGGTTTCCTCGGCGAAGAGGCCCAGATGGTTGGCGAATCCCAGCATCTGCTCGAAGATGAGCCGGGCCTCCTCCAGGCGGTCGGGGTTGACGCGTCCGGCCCGCGTCAGGGCCTCCACAAGCCAGAAGGTGCAGATGTTGAAGGTGCCTTCCTCGCCTTCCAGTCCGTCGTCGGTGCGCTGGGTGTTGTAGCGGTAGACGAGCCCGTTGGCCACTAATCCGCCCTCCTGTGGGGGACGCATGATGGCGTCGAGAGTCTTGAGCATGCGGGGATCGGTGGGCGAAAGGAAGAAGACCAGCGGCATGATGAGGTTGGAGGCGTCGAGACTGTCGCTCCCGTAGTGCTGGACAAAGGCCTGACGCTCCTCGCTCCAGCCCTTCTCCATGATGTCCTCGTAGATCTCGTCGCGGACTTGCAGCCAGCGCAAACGCGGGGCCGGAAAGGAGCGCTTGTCGGCCAAGCGCAGTCCGCGGTCGAGAGCCACCCAGCACATCACCTTGGAGAAGACGAAGTGCTGGCGTCCGCTGCGCACCTCCCAGATGCTTTCGTCCTTCTGTCGCCAATTCTCGGCTACCCAGTCGATCAACTCGCGCAAGTGGGTCCAGAGGTCGTAGGAGATGGGCGAACCGTACTTGTTGAAGAGATAGACCGCGTCCATCAGTTCGCCGTAGATGTCGAGTTGAAGCTGCCGGTTGGCGCCGTTGCCGACGCGGACGGGCCGTGAGTTCTGATAGCCCTTGAGGTGATCGAGGATCTCTTCCTGGAGTTGGTGGCGGCCGTCGATGCCGTAGACGATTTGGAGTTCGGCGGCGCTGTCCTCCACCTCGCGGCTTCGCTTGGCCATCCAGCGCATGAAATCTGCGGCTTCTTCCGTGAAGCCGATGCGCAGCAGTCCGTAGAGGGTGAAGGAGGCGTCGCGGATCCAGGTGTAGCGGTAGTCCCAGTTGCGCTCGCCACCGATGTTCTCGGGCAGCGAGCAGGTGGGCGCGGCCACCAAGGCTCCGCTGGGACGGTAGGTCAGCAGCTTGAGGCACAGTGCCGAACGCTGCACGATTTCACGCCAGCGTCCTTTGTACTCGCACTGCGAGATCCAGTGACGCCAGTACTCGATCGTCTCTTGCTGGTATCGGTCGAGTTCCTGGCGCGAGGGAGGGGCCCCCGCTTCTTGGCTGGGGACGATGCGGCGCAGGACGAAGTCGGCTTGCTGGCCCTCATTCAGTGTGAAGCCGGCCCGGACGCCGCCCTCCTCGATGCTCATCTCCACCGAACTGCATAGCCCCAGGCTCAGCCCCTCCGAGTGGAAAGCGGCCCCGTGATTCTCGAGGCTGACTTGGTGCCGGTCGCGGGCGAAATTGAAGGCCGGACGGCACATCATGCGGAACTCGATGCATCCCCGCAGGCAATGCACCCGGCGGATCAGCATCCGCGGCCCGGAAGCATCGGCGGTATCGCCTACGGGCATGAAGTCGATGATCTCGCCCACGCCGTCGTCAGACAAAAAACGCGTGATCAGGACGTTGGTATCGGGCCAGTACATCTGGCGGTGGGCCGCTTCGCCGGGACGGGGGCCGATATGAAAGCATCCCCCCTTTTCATCGTCAAGCAGAGCCGCGAACACCGCCGGCGAGTCGAATTCGGGAAAACACATCCAGTCGATGGACCCGTTCATCCCCACCAGGGCCACCGTCCGCATGTCTCCCACCATGCCGTAATCTTCAATGGGCTGATAAGCCATGCGCCATTTGATACCACAGGCCGGACCAGGAGTGCTCCTGATACAGCGCGAAGGGCCTCCGGCCGTCCTCTTTGCCGTCGTCCTTTTGGGATGGCCAAAGCATCGCCGGCGGGCATCGTCATGTGGGTGTTGCAATCCTCTGTGCGAGGGCTTAAGGTGGCTGGGCACAAAGGGGGACAGGATTTGCAGTTCGGGTTTCTGATCGACAACCGAAAGTGCATCGGCTGCCATGCTTGCACGGTGGCCTGCAAGGCCGAGCACGACGTCCCCATCGGGGTCAACCGCACCTGGGTCAAGTACATCGAAAAGGGGACCTTCCCCGACACCACCCGCCACTTTTCGGTGATGCGCTGCAACCACTGCGCCGATGCCCCTTGCGTGGAGATTTGCCCGGTGACGGCTCTTTTCCGGCGTGAGGACGGGATCGTCGATTTCGACAACCGGCGCTGCATCGCCTGCAAAGCCTGCATGCAAGCCTGTCCCTACGACGCCCTCTACATCGACCCCGAGACCCACACCGCCGCCAAGTGCAACTACTGCGCCCACCGAGTCGACATCGGGCTGGAGCCCGCTTGCGTCAATGTTTGTCCCGAGCACGCCATCGTGTCGGGAGACCTGGATGACCCGTCCACCGAAATCGCCAAGCTGATGGCCAAGGAGCAGGTCACCGTGCGCAAGGGCGAAAAGGGCACCGAGCCGCAGTTGTTTTACATCGATGGCGATGCCGCCTCGCTGGATCCGGGACGGGCGGAAGCGGGCGACGACTACTTGTGGTCGTCTCAAGCAAGCGGCGTGGGCCACTTCGCCCGTTTTGCCGATCAGCGGCGACAGGGAGAGCTGGACGGGAACAGCCCGCAGGTGCGAGGCGATGGCACCCCGCGGCCTCGCCGGGAAGCGCTCCGGCCTGATAGTGCGCTCCAGAGGCGTGGAACCGCTCCGCCACCCATGGCGGACGGCGCCGAGCCGGTTCCTCCGGCGACCCCATCCAAGCCCGGCCCGGGCAAGGCAAGGCGGGTTTACGATGCCCCCGACAAGGGCGTCTTGTGGGGATGGGAGGTCTCCGGCTACATCTGGACGAAGGCCATGGCGGCGGGGCTGTTTCTGGTTCCGTTTCTGCTTTCGATGGCCGAGCCGGCTTCGGCGGGGTTGTGGAGCGGCTTTATGGCAGCGGCCCTGGTCTTCCTGGGGCTGACGGGAGCGCTGCTCGTGAAAGACCTCGATCAGCCGGCCCGTTTCGCCTATGTCTTGCTGCGTCCGCAGTGGAGGGCCTGGCTGGTGCGCGGTGCCTACATCATCACCGCTTACGGCGGCCTCTTGACCCTTGGGCTGGTCCTT
>DATIPO010000105.1:0-68993 GCA_035471925.1 Acidobacteriota bacterium | reverse complement strand
GGCTCCCCTGCTGGAGAGCCGTGTCTGCCAGTACACCCGCACCGCCGACCGCCATTTCCTGCTGGGACCCCACCCGCGCATCCACAACCTCTTTCTGTTGGGGGCCGGTTCGGGGCACGGATTCAAGCACGGTCCGGTGGTGGGGCAGTACGCGGCCGACCTCATGACCAAGGGAGCTGATATTCCCCCGCAGTGGCGATTAGACCGGCTTTTCTAATCTAATAGACCACTTCAATCCACTTCTGCTGCTCTCCGTGCCTCGACGGTTGGACGTTCTTGCCGTACAAGGAATATGTCGAGCACGAATTTGCTGGCACAACTTCTTATTAAGCGCCTCGAAGTGTCTTCATATGTCAGACGCATTTATTATATAATCAGCCTTGGGCAATATCGCAAAGCATTCACCATTCCGAAAAAGGGGGGAATATCTAAATGCCAACTGTAAAAGAAGGTCAAACTTGGGCCAGTGATTTCGCCAGAAGAACGGCCGCCGACATGGGATTTGACATCCGGACGTTCTGGAGGGCGCCGGCCAATGGGCTCGATTGGACGCTGGAGATGACCGTCGAAGAAAGCGGCGAGTCGGTTGAAATTTCGGTCTGGTTTTACGACCTCAAGAGACTCGACAAGAAAGCCAAAGCCGGCATACAGGAGAAAATTCACCAAGGCCTCAAGGATTTACACGCCAAGATAGCAGCTTGAAGGTCGCTCTATTGGCGGTCGCGGCAGTCACCCCCCCTGCTCGCCGCGACCGTCCTCGGTCCCTTTCGAGCTGGCCGTCGCAGCCTCCGCCCCTGGAGTCTCTCCGGGAGAAGATTTCCTGAGCGTTCTCCTCTAGAGAACGCGAAGTGCTCAAAAGCGCATCAGTTAAGTTAATATCACATTATTCTTAACCTCTCCAGTATGAACAATAGGCTAGCCTGGTCTGCCCGGGCGTGCTGTCCGCCTTTGCGGAAGATCTAGGGGCCGGTATACTGGCCGCCATGGAGATCCTCGTCATTGATCGGCCTTTGGTCCGGCGCCTGCTTCCCATGGAGGAGTGTGTCCAAGCCATGCGCGAGGCGCTCGCGAGTTTAGCCCGGGGAGAGTGCGTTCAGCCGCTGCGCAGCATCATGTGGCTCCCTGGCAAGAAGGGAGCGTTGGGGCTGATGCCCGGCTACACGGGTCGTCCGTCGGCAGCCGGCGTCAAGGTGGTGACCGTCTTTCCCGGCAACCATGGCACGGAATACGATTCCCATCAAGGAGCGGTGCTGCTTTTCGATTCCGATCACGGCCATCTGCTGGCGCTGGCCGAGGCGGGAGAGATCACGGCCATCCGGACGGCGGCGGTTTCGGCGGTGGCCACTGACCTGCTGGCGAAAGAGGAGGCCGGTGACTTGGCGTTGTTGGGAAGCGGCGTACAGGCCCGCCAACATTTGGAGGCCATGAGCTGCGTTCGATCTCTCCGCCGGGTACGGGTTTGGAGTCCCACCCGGGACCATTGCGAGGAGTTCGCCTCCCGTCTCAGCGGACGCTTCGGATGCCGCGTGGAGACTGTTACGGGCCCCCGGGAGGCGGTGGAGGGCGCCGACCTGATCTGCACCACTACTTTCGCCTCGGAGCCGGTCTTGAAGGGCGAGTGGCTGGTCCCCGGCGCCCACATCAACGCCGTGGGTTCAAGCCTGCCCACCTCGCGCGAACTGGACACGCTTGCCGTGCTCCGCTCACGCCTGTTCGTCGATCGGCTGGAGTCGACCCTCAACGAAGCTGGAGACTTCCTGATTCCCAAGAAGGAAGGCGTGATCGGCGACGAACACATTCAGGGCGAAATCGGCGACATTCTTGAAGGCAAGACTGGGGGTCGCGGCGAGGATCACGAGATTACCCTTTTCAAGTCGTTGGGACTGGCTGTCGAGGACGTCCAGGCCATCGAGTGGATTTACCGCAAGGCGCTGGAGCAGGGTGTGGGCGTGAAAGTCCCCTTCGGCGGTTCCAAGGACGCTTCTTGACGGCCATGCAAGCATTGCAGCCTATCTCCATCGAGGACATCGAGCAGGCTCGCCGGCGCCTGCACGGAAAGGTCCTGCGCACACCCCTTTTGCGCTTCCGTGGGGAGTACCGCGGCGCCGAGATCTTCCTCAAGCTGGAGAATCTGCAACCCATCGGTTCCTTCAAGCTGCGGGGAGCGGCCAATGCCATGCTGATGGCCGACGAGGGCTTGCTGGAGGGGGGAGTCTACACCGCCAGCGCCGGCAACATGGCCCAGGGGGTGGCTTATCAGGCCCGCCGCATGGGCGTCGAGTGCAAGGTCCTGGTTCCCGAACATGCACCTCAGACCAAGTGCGAGGCGGTGGAACGGCTGGGCGGTGAAGTCATCAAGATATCCTTTGACGAATGGTGGAATGTCATCGTGGAACACGGCCACCCCGACATGCGGGGACTCTTCCTGCATCCCGTCAGCGATCCCGCCGTCATGGCGGGGAACGCCACCATCGGGTTGGAGATCCTGGAAGACTTGCCCGATGTCGAGGCGGTCATCATCCCCTTCGGAGGAGGGGGACTGAGCTGCGGCATCGCCTCGGCGCTGCGAGCCCGCCGTCCACGGGTGCGAATTTTCGCCGCCGAGGTCGAGACGGCGGCCCCGTTGCGGGCCTCGTTGCAGCGAGGAGAAGCCTCCAGCATCGACTACCGGCCCAGTTTCGTGGACGGCATCGGCGGCAAGAGCGTCCTGGGCGAGATGTGGCCTCTGGCGCGTCGGCTGCTGGACGGTTCGCTGGTGGTCTCATTGGAGGAGACGGCGGGCGCACTGCGCCTGCTGGTCCAGCGCAGCCGGGTCATCGCCGAAGGCGCGGGAGCGGCTTCCTTGGCCGCCGCTCTGAGCGGAAAAGCGGGCAGAGGCCGAATCGTGTGTGTGATTTCGGGAGGCAATATCGACATCCCGCGCCTGGTAGCTGTTCTCCAAGGCCGTCCAGCGCAGGAGATTCCTTAACCGAGCGGACTCAGGGCCCGCTCGACTTCCCTGACCAAGTCGGGCAGACCGAAGGGTTTACGCAGGGTCGTCACGGCGCCCAGGCGCCGGGCCGTTTCCAGCCGGTCGCCGGCCGAAGAATCGCCGGAGATCGCGATAATGGGCAGGGCCGGACGCCGGTGCCGCAGGGAGCGGATCAGTTCAAGCCCGCCAACGCGGGGCATGCACAAGTCAGTGATGACCAAGTCGGTGGGATCAGTGCAGGTCAGCCCTTCCAGGCCGTCCCCGGCTTGAAACGGGACGTGCCCAAGATCCTGCAAAGCTGTACAGAGGGAATTTCGCAGCCCAGGGTCGTCGTCGACCACAAGTATTCTCGCCATCGAAGAGAAAAACCTCAGTCAATCCCTGCTGCACACCTGACTATCTTAAACGATTTGAGCCGCTTCTTGTTTCCTAAAAATGGGGAGGAGATCCGCGAGTGCAAATTTGTAAAGGAATTCCACCACATGAGAAATCTTCTTGAGAAAAGCTCGGGGAGTTCTCCCGCTTCCGAGAGGCTTGTCGGGGGCGGAGAAGCCTCATGCGGGTGCGCCGACGCCCATCCGGTCGGCCACTTCCATGAGCCAGTCAAAGAAGCGGTCGATGTCCTCTTCCGAAAGGTCGGAGTTGACGCAGGGCAGGCGGATCACATTCTCACCTTCGACATCGCCATAGCCCACCTTGAGGACGCCCTCCTTGTCGAGGCGGTCGCACAATTGCACGGCGTCAACGTCCCGCACCCGGAAGCACACGTTGACCGATTCCAGGTCTTTGACCAAGTCAAGGCCGGGATGGCTGCGGACTTTTTGGCGGGCGTAGTCGGCCAGATGGAAGAGGTGGGTGATGCGGTCGTCCAAGCCCTGGTCGCCATAGTAGCTCCACAGGGCCCAGGCCTTGAAGGCGTCGTTTCGGCGTCCGCACTGCAGCGACTTTGTGCCGGGATTGTAGTCGAATTCGCTCTGGAAGAGATAGTCGGCATTCTCGTTGAAACAGCGTTCCAGCAGTCCCTGGCGGTTGACCAGCAGGACCGAGCAACTCAAGGGGACGCCTCCCATTTTGTGCAGATTCCAGGCGAAGGAGTGAGACTCCTGGCAGCCCTCCAGCAGGCGGCGGTATTGGCTGCTGAGCAAGGCCGAGCCTCCCAAAGCGGCGTCGACGTGCATCCACAGTCCAAACTCCTGGCACAGGTCGGCGATCTCGACCAGCGGATCATAGGAGCCCAGCACGGTGGTTCCGGCAGTGGCCACGACGCAGAAAGGCAGGTGCCCTTGGTCGAGATCACGCCGGACGGCCTGACGAAGGGATTGAACGTCGAGGCGTCCTCGGACGTCGCAGGCCACCTTGCGCAGCGAATCGCGTCCGACGCCCATGAATCCGCAGGCCTTGACCAGCGAGTAGTGGCTGGTCTCGGAAGCGTAAGCGGTCATGCGCCGCGTCACTCCCGTCTCCCGAGAGGCCGGGGCGGCCTCATTGCGGGCCATCAGCAGTCCGACAAGATTGGCCAGCGAGCCTCCCGGAGTGAAGGTTCCGTCGCCGTCGCCGTATCCCACCAGTTGCAGCATCTTGTCGATGACCTTGCGCTCGATGAGGATGTGAGGTCCGGCGGCTTTGAAGGTGTACATCGAACTGTTGAGGACGGCGCTGAGCATTTCAGCAGCCAGGGCGGGGTAACACTTGCCGCCGAAAAGCTGGTTGAAAAAGCGCCGGCTTCCCATTTCAGGGGTGGCCTGAAGAACGGCTCCCAAGCGCCCGAAGAACGCCTCATCACTCAAGCCTTGAGGCGGGATGTCCAAGTCGAGGTCCTCTTCCAGTTCCCGGGGAGAATGGTAGGGAAAGGGCTGAAGAGTCTCCTCACGCCGCAGGTAGTCTTGGGCTAGTTGGCAAGTCTGATCAAGAAAAACGTCGCGATTCATAAAGTCCTTTTGGTGCAGGTTTCCGGTAGCAGGGCGCTGAGGCATCGAGGCATCGCCGTTGTAGAAAGCCCTTCAGTCGAGATGCTGATCGACCTCCAATCGTTTCGTGACTTCTTCAACAACGAGTTAAAGCAAAGCTCCTTGTTGCCGAAAAGAATGCAGAGTCTGCCATGGATGTCTTTGTCGCTCGTCAACCCATTTTCGACCGTCTGGGCAAGGTCGCGGCCTACGAGCTGCTCTTCCGTTCCGGCTGGGAAAACAGCTTTCCCAGCGTCGATCCCGACGCCGCCTCGGCCCATACCCTGGCCAACAGCGTGGTGACCTTGGGCCTGGACACGTTGGCTGGCAGCAAAGACGTCTTCGTCAATTTTACCCAACAACTGCTGACCAGCGGAGCCGCCGCCCTCCTGCCTCCCGAACGGTCGGTGGTGGAGGTGCTGGAATCGGTCGATCCTGCCGACCCCGACGTGCTGCGCTCCTGCCGCGACTTGAAGCGGCAGGGATATCGTTTGGCTCTGGACGACTTCGAACTGCGGGACGATGCCGACGACTTGGTCAAGCTGGCCGACATCATCAAGGTCGACTATTGTGCCACCTCGCCCCGCCAGAGGGCCGACATCGTCAACAAGCTGAGCGATTCAGGAGTGGTCTTCTTAGCCGAGAAAGTCGAGACCTCTCAAGATGTGGAGGATGCCGAGGCGTTGGGAGTCGACTATTTGCAGGGTTTCTTCTATTGCCGTCCCGACATCGTGGCCGGACGCGGCATCCCCGCCTTCAAAGTCAGCTATCTGCAGTTGCTGCGTGAACTTCACCGCCCGGAATTCAACATCGACCGGGTGGAAAAGCTGATCAAGAGCGACCTGTCCCTCTCCTACGGACTCCTCAAGCTCATCAATTCGGCGGCCTTCGCCCTGGTCCGGCGCATCGACTCCATCCGCCAGGCCCTGATTCTGTTGGGACATGATCGCATCAAGAAGTGGGCGTCGGTCGTCATCCTCTCCGAAATGGCCACCGACAAACCCCAGGAACTGGTGGTCAATTCGATCGTTCGAGCCTACTTCTGCGAGATGCTGGCCGAGGGGACGCGCCTCAGGTCGCGCAAGGACGACCTCTTTCTCATGGGCATGTTCTCGTTGATCGACGCCATTCTCGATCAGCCTTTGGCCGAGGCCTTGGAGTCGCTTCCCCTGGAGACTGAGGTCAAACAAGCGCTCATGGGCCAGGACGGAGAACTGAGCCAGGTCATGGAGTTGGTGCAGCGCTACGAAAGAGCCGATTGGGCCGGCGTCTCGGTCTGCGCCTCCCGCGCCGGAATCGAGGACGGAGTCATGCCTGAGCTCTACAGTAAAGCTGTGCAATTCGTGGACGCCCTGCGGGCATGAGGCTGCGCCGCCTCCCCCGTCGTCCCCTCTCTGCCTTCGCCCGAGCCTTGAAATCCCGCCTGCAGTGTGCCACAAAGAGGTGGGACAGCCCATGAACAAGCCCACAGCCGTCATTGCCGGAGCCGGTCCCGCGGGACTCACCGCTGCCTTAGAACTGCTGCGACGCAGCGACGTCCGCCCGCTGGTCTTCGAAATGGACGACTGCGTGGGCGGCATTTCGCGCACCGTGGCCCATAACGGCAACCGCATGGACATCGGCGGCCATCGTTTCTTTTCCAAGTCCGACTGGGTCATGCGCTGGTGGCAGGACATCCTGCCAGTGGCCCATGATCCCTCCGATCCGGTCAACCTCACCTACCAGCGCCAGAGCCGTCCTCTGCAGGTCGAAAAAACGGCTTCCCAGGACGGGGACGACGTCATGCTGGTGCGTCGGCGGCTTTCCCGCATTTACTACCTGAGGCGTTTTTTCGGCTACCCCATCCGCCTCAACTGGACCACCTTGCGCAACCTGGGCGCCCGCCGAGTGCTGCGAATCGGCTTCAGCTACCTCAGGGCCCGCTTGCTGCCCATCCGTCCCGAGCGCTCGCTGGAGGACTTTCTTATCAACCGCTTCGGACGCGAGCTTTACCAGACTTTCTTCCGAGACTACACCGAGAAGGTGTGGGGGACGCCCTGCAAGAGCATCTCACCCGACTGGGGGGCCCAGCGCATCAAGGGACTCTCGGTCAGCCGCGCCCTCCTCCACGCCCTTAAGCAGATCATCCCCAAAGGCCGCCACGACGTGGAGCAGAAGGGGACCGAAACCAGCCTTATCGAACGCTTCCTCTATCCCAAGTACGGTCCGGGACACATGTGGCAGCAGGTGGCCCGACGTGTCCGCCGGCAGGGAGGCGAGGTGCTGCTGGGCCACAAGGTGGAGCGGCTCTTCCTGCGCCAGGGACGCATTCATCAGGCCGAAGTCCTCGACCGCCGCAGCGGGGAAAGGCGGCGTGTGGACTGCGATTACTTCATCTCCACCATGCCGGTCAGGGAACTGGTAGAGCAGATGGAGCCGGCCCCGCCGTCGGCTGTCCGCCGGGTGGCCGGAGGGCTGGAGTACCGCGACTTCATCACCGTGGGACTGCTGGTCCCCGCCCTCAAGCCCAAGGGAGAGGGACGCCGCGGTGACCAGCTCATCCCCGACAACTGGATCTACATCCAGGACCAAGGCGTGCGGCTCGGTCGCGTCCAGATCTTCAACAACTGGTCGCCTCACCTGGTCCAGGATCCCGACCAAGTGTGGCTGGGACTGGAGTATTTCTGCCGTGAAGGAGACGACCTGTGGAGCATGGACGACGATGCGCTGATCGATTTGGCCGTCGAAGAACTGCGCCGCATCGAGCTGCTGGACTCCGACACGCCGGTCCTCGACCACCATGTCGAACGGGTGCGCAAGGCCTATCCCGGCTACTTCGGCAGCTATGGCGAGTTCGAGGTGATCCGCCGCTGGACCGACTCCATTCCCAACCTTTTCCTGGTGGGCCGAAACGGCATGCACCGCTACAACAACCAAGACCACTCCATGCTCACCGCCAAAGCTGCCGTCGACGTCATCGCCGCCGGAAAGAGTGACAAATCGGCCATCTGGGACGTCAATGTCGGCGACGATTACCACGAGGAGGCCGAGGATGCGTCCTCTGGCGGTTAGACGCATTTCTGCCCCAGTCAGCGCGGATGGATGGGGCAGCGCAGCGGACCACCTGTGAGAAATGCCGGCTAGCCTCTCAAGTGCGGGAACGGGTTCCGATCGGCAGCGGTTCTCCGCGGGCACTGCGCCCGGCGCTGCAACTTACCCGGGCCTAACCATGCTTACAGATGGGATCTTGGCTGAGGCCAGCCGCCGGGGCTGGTGAGCTGCTGCTTGCCAAGGGTGTTGATAGGGTGTATATTGCCAGGCCATGGGTGAGAAAGTGACGGCGCTGGGGGCGCGCAGGTTGTTGATGGGGGGACAGGGCTTGCTGGCCTCGCCTGGGCGGCGCATCGGTCCGCGGACGCTGCAGCGGCAGATCGAGTCGATGGGCTTCGTGCAGATCGACACTATCTCGGCGGCGGTCAGAGCTCACCACCACATCCTGCTGACCCGCTTTCATGACTATCGGCCCGAGTTGCTGAAGCGCCTCCTGGAGAAAGAGCGTGCGCTTTTCGAGCATTGGACCCACGACGCCTCCATCATCCCCTCCCGCTGGCTCTCTCATTGGACGCTACGCTTCGAGCGCTACCGCAGAGCGCCCCGCCACAAGTGGTGGCACAAGCGCATGGGGCCTGAGCCCGAGCGGGTCATGGATCACGTCCGCCGCCGCATCCAGGAAGAAGGCCCGCTGCTCAGCCGTGACTTCGAGCGTGAGGAAGAGGTGCCCCATGACGAGGTCTGGTGGGGATGGAAGCCCGAGAAAACGGCGCTGGAGCACTTGTGGCGTTGCGGCGAGCTGGCGGTCCACAGCCGCGTTAACTTCCAGAAGGCCTATGACCTGTTTCACCGCGTCTTTCCAGACCTTGAGGAGATGAGCCCCCCGCCTGAAGAGCATCACGTGGAATGGGCTTGCGCCTCCGCCCTGGAACGGCTGGGGACGGCCACGCCGGGCGAACTGGCTGCTTTTTGGAATGCCGTCGATGCTGCCCAAGCCAAACGCTGGGCCCAGGGGGCCGTCAAGGAAGGGCGCCTAGTCGAGGTCGAGGTCCACTGCGAGGACTCATCGCCTCCCCGGCGCGCTCTGGCCTGGAGCGACTGGAAGCGCCGCCTGCGTGCTCTGCCCCAGCCGCCTGGCGGGGTTCGTCTGCTCAGCCCCTTCGATCCCGTGATCCGCGACCGCCAGCGCTGCCGGCGCCTGTTCGGATTCGACTACCGCTTCGAAGCCTTCGTACCCAAGGCCAAGCGGCGCTTCGGATACTATGTCCTGCCTATCCTCAAAGGCGACCGCCTGATCGGCCGACTGGACGCCAAGCTGCATCGCGACAAGGGCCAGTTGGAGATCAAGGGGCTATGGTGGGAGGACGGCCTCGAGCCCACTGCCCGGCTCTGGGAAGAACTGACCAAAGCCCTGTTGCGCTTGGCCTGCTTTGGAGGAGCCGAAACGCTGGCGTGGCCCGCCGGAACGGAACCGCGGGGTTGAAATGTCACTACCGCTTGATTCGGTCTGCAGCCATCTGTCCGCGCTTTTTCGGCAAATCCACGAAACGACTGTGGCCCTTTCGGCTTCCCTATTAAAGCGGGGCGTCGCGTATTCACGCCCCATACCCGAACGCCTCAGATCCGAATTGAAGCATTCAATCTCAGGAGAAGTCCCTTGACAGTAGAAGCTCCCCCTTTGGCCTTATCGGCGCTCCAACTTGAAGTCCGCGATGGACTTCTGGACGACGGGCAGAAGACGCTGCCGCCCCATCTTCTCTACGACGAAGTGGGCAGCGCCCTCTTTGAAGCCATTACTAAGCTGGGGGAATACGGCTTGACCGACGCCGAGGAGCGCAACTTGCAGAAATGCGCGCCTCAACTGGCAAGGATGTGCCGTCCTGAGGTGACCGTGATCGAGCTGGGCAGCGGGTCAGGACGCAAAACGCGCCTCATCTTGGAATCCCTGGCCGAGCGGGGACCGGTCGAATACGACGCGATCGACGTCTCGGAGGAGGCCCTCAAGCAGTGTGGCCGTGAGATGGAAGACATCGCCAACGTCACCTTCCGAGGCGTCCAGGGAACTTACATGGAAGGCTTGAAACAGGCCCTCTCCGAGCGTCCCCAAGGACGTCAGGTGCTGCTGCTGTTCCTGGGAAGCACCCTGGGCAACCTTGAGTTGGATGAAGCTCAAGATTTCCTTTGCTCCTTGCGCGACATGCTGGATCCGGGCGACTTGTTTTTCCTGGGGGCCGACATGGTCAAGGACGAGGACGCTCTGCTCACGGCTTATGATGATCCGGCAGGCGTGACAGCCGCATTCAATCTCAATTTGCTCTCCCGCCTCAACCGCGAACTGGACGCCGACTTCCAACTTCATCGCTTCCAGCACCAAGTCCGATATGATAGAGACTTGCAGCGGGTGGAGATGCATCTGCGCTCGCTGCGGGATCAGACGGTTGAAATCAAGGGCTTGGATGTGCGCTTCGACCTCCGCCGGGGCGAAACGATCCACACCGAGTCCTCACATAAATTTCGCGAAGAAGATTTGCATCAGATGGCCGAGCGGGCTGGCTTCGGCATCCTCCGCTGCTGGGTCGACCAGCGGTGGGCTTTTTCCGATTGCCTATGGACTGCCGGGCCACCCCTCCGCAACGAGGAGACCCCATGAGCACCGCTTTGAAATCGATCGCAAAACCGGCCCAATGTGCTGAACTGGTCAAGCGCTTCAGGAGAGTCCGCGAGTTCAGCCTTGAGTTGGCCCAGCCGCTGTCGGAAGAGGACTGTCAAGTGCAGTCGATGACCGATGCTTCTCCCACCAAGTGGCACTTGGCCCATACGACTTGGTTTTTCGAGACTTTCGTCCTGGCCCGCCAGTTGGAAGGATACAAGCCGTTTCATCCTCATTTTCAGACCCTCTATAATTCCTACTACAACACTGTGGGCCAGCCGCATCCGCGTCCTCAACGGGGATTCATCACGCGTCCCTCCCTGCGGCAGGTCTTCGATTTCCGCAGCCATGTCGACGCTCTCATCCACAACCTGCTGCAGGAAGAGCAGGTTGACGAAGAGGGACGGGCCGTGATCGAAATCGGCTTGCAGCATGAGCAGCAGCACCAGGAGCTGATCCTGACCGACATCAAGCACCTGCTCTCGCGCAACCCGCTCAAGCCGGCCTACGACGATCTGGCCCTGCCCCTGGGCCGTTCTTCACGTCCTCTTGAGTGGTTCGACTACGCCGAGGGCGTCCGCGAGATCGGTTTTCAGGGAGACGGATTCGCCTACGACAACGAGTCTCCCCGCCATAAGGTCTTCTTGCAGCCTTTCCAGTTGGCGTCCCGTCTGGTCAGCAACGCCGAGTATCTGGCCTTCATGGAGGATGAAGGTTATCGGCGCCATGAGCTGTGGCTTTCCGAGGGCTGGGATGGCGTTCGGCGAGAGGGCTGGTCTCATCCTTTCTACTGGAACCGCCGCCAGGGACAATGGTTCGAATTCACCCTGGGCGGAGAGCGGCCGCTTGATCCCGAGGCGCCGGTGTCCCACCTCAGTCTCTACGAAGCTGACGCCTACGCCCGCTGGGCGGGAGCCCGCCTGCCCCACGAAGGGGAATGGGAAGTGGCCGCCTGCGGAGAGGAGATCGAGGGGAATTTCGTCGAGGACGAACTGCTGCATCCTGTGGCACCCGCCGCTGAGGCCGATTGCAACCGTCCTCTGCAGCTTTACGGAGACGTCTGGGAATGGACTCAGAGTTCCTACGCGCCCTACCCGGGTTATCGCGCCGCTGAGGGTGCTTTGGGCGAGTACAACGGCAAGTTCATGTGCAACCAGTACGTGCTGCGGGGAGGCTCCTGCGCCACCTCGGCCAGCCACATCCGGCCTACCTACCGCAACTTCTTTCACGCTTCGGCCCGCTGGCAGTTTACAGGCCTGCGTCTGGCCCGCGACGTGAGCTGAGGCGGACTCCGCCGCGCGTGCCAGCCCCCGGTTGGCATGGCCCCTCTTCACCGAATTGCGGTCTGGAATAAGGGCTTGACGGAGGGTGGAGGGGCGTTCACACTGACTTGGTCATGCATACGATTCTTGTTCGCCTGGCGGCGGTTGTGCTCTTGCTGGGCTGCGCGGCTTCGGGTTGGGGGTGTTGGGGCGCCGAGACCGATCAGCCCGTCGTGCTGCTCATTTCTTTCGATGGATTTCGCTGGGACTACCGGGAACGGTTCGAAACGCCCAATTTCGACCGCTTGGCCGCCCACGGCATTCAGGCCCGGGGACTGATACCGGTCTTTCCCACCAAGACCTTCCCCAATCATTACAGCGTGGTTACCGGGCTTTATCCGGCCCGGCACGGCATTGTGGCCAACGTCTTTTATGATCCCGACCTGGACGAGACTTTTCGGGCCGGCACCGAGGAGGCGGCCCAAGGGGAGCGCTGGTGGGGCGGCGAACCGGTCTGGGTCACGGTCGAAAAGCAGGGACTCAAGGCGGCCGCCATGTTCTGGCCCGGCAACGAGGCTCCCTTCGAAGGGAAACGGCCCACCTATTGGATGCCCTACGAACACGAAATGCCCAATGAGGATCGGGTTGAGCAGGTCCTCCAGTGGCTTGATCTTCCGACCGGGGAACGGCCCTCCTTCATCACCCTCTACTTTTCCATCGTTGACAGTGCAGGGCACCGATACGGTCCCGATGCCCCGGAGACGGCGGAAGCAGTGGCCCAAGCCGACCGGTTGTTGGGCAGGCTGTGGGAGGGGCTAAGCCAGCGTGAACTGTTGAAGAAGGTCAACATCCTCATCGTCTCCGACCACGGAATGACGCCTACTTGGCCCACGCAGGCCATTGCACTTGACCGCTACGTTGATCTGCAAAAAGCCGGTGTCGTGCACTTCGCGCCAGCCACGGGGCTGCGGCCAGCCCCCGAGGACATGGAAGAAGTGGCGGCGGCTCTGGCGGATGTTCCTCATGCACGCCTGCTGCGGCGCGATTCCATGCCCGAGCGTTTCCACTATGGCGGCAACCCGCGCATCCCGCCCCTGATTCTGTTGGCCGACGAGGGATGGAGCATTACCTCAAGCTCCGTGCTGGAGGAGAGTCCCTGGCGGTTGGAGGGCGGCACCCACGGCTATGACAACCAGTTGCAATCGATGCACGGCATCTTCCTGGCCCACGGACCGGCCTTCAAGCAAGGATATGTGGTCGAGGAAGTGGAGAACATCGACCTGCACCCGCTCATGCTTCACTTGCTCGGTTTAGAGGCCCCTCCCTCGGACGGACGGCTGGAGGACGTCGAGCATCTCCTGCGCCAGCGTCCCTGACGGCCGCCGTTCCGCGGGCATGACGGCGCCTCCGAGGGCTATGTTACACTCTCATCTTGATGGAATCCTCGAAAGGGTCCACCCCGGAACAGCCGGTGGACAGCCAAGACCAGCGGCCTTCCGGCCACTCTCAAAGCGAGTCTCAATGGTCAGCCCTCAAGGCCGAAGAGATCAACGCTCTGCCTCTGCGGCGCTTTCCGGGCCCGATTCACGTCATCAGCAACCAGTCGCACGCTCGGCAAATATTGCAGGAGGTCAGGGGATCTTCTCTGCTGGGGTTTGATACCGAAACCCGCCCGGCCTTTAAGAAGGGCACTTACTTCCCGCCTTCCTTGCTGCAGTTGGCGACCGAAAGCGAGGTTTTTCTCTTTCAGATCGGGCAGTTGGGCCTGCTCAAGGGCCTGCGCGACTTGCTCGCCGATCCCGACGTGCTGAAAGTGGGTGTGGGACTCGATTACGACGTGCGGGAATTGCGCAAGCTGGCCCGCTTCAAGCCTGCCGCTTTTCTCGATTTGGCTGATCAAGCCAGGACCAACGGGCTGAAACGGGTCAGCCTGCGGACCCTGACGGCCACCTTTCTGGGCTTCCGCATTTCCAAAGGAGCCAAGTGTTCGAACTGGGCCGTCTCGGATCTGAAGAAAAGCCAGATCAAGTATGCTGCGACCGACGCCTGGGTCAGCCGCGAAATCTATCTCTTCATGGCTGGGCGGGGCATGATCGATCATTCGCGCGGCAACAGCATCGGCCGCAGGAAGACCTCCAAATCGAAGAAAGCCGGGGGCCGCAAGCCAACCTCCAAGCGGACCAAAGCCCAGGGCCGCTCGCAATCTCCCAAGAAAGCCTCGCGGTAAGCGTTATTGGCGGGGGCCGAAGAGAGAGTCGACGTAAGCTTCGGGCGAGAAGCGCATCAGGTCGTCGAGCTGCTCGCCCACGCCGATGTAGTCGATGGGGATCTTCAGTTGCTTGGCGATGGCCACTAGGATGCCGCCCTTGGCGGTGCCGTCCAATTTCGTGACGATCAGTCCGGTCACTCCGCTGGTCTTGAGGAATTCCCGGGCCTGCACCAGTCCGTTCTGTCCCGTGGTGGCGTCCAGGATGAGGTAGACATCATGGGGAGCGCCGTCGATTTGGCGTGAGGCGATACGGCGGATCTTCTCCAACTCGGCCATCAGATTGGCCTTGTTGTGCAGGCGTCCGGCGGTGTCGATGACCAGGATATCTTTGTTGCGGGCCTTGGAGGCGGCGATGGCGTCGAAGACAACGGCTGCCGGATCAGCGCCTTGTCGCTGCTTGACCATGTCGGCGCCTACCCGGTCGGCCCAGATCTGAAGCTGTTCCACCGCCGCAGCCCTGAAGGTGTCGGCGGCGCAGATGAGGACCTGCTTGCCCTCGTCGCGCCAACGGTGGGCCAGCTTGCCGATGGTCGTCGTCTTTCCCACGCCGTTGACGCCTACAACCAGCACGGTGCGGGGACGGCCGTCGCCCGGGCGGCTACGCTCCTCTTCCGAACCCGTGCCCTGCAGAATGTCCAGGACCTCCTGCCGGATCATGCGTTTGAGCTTGAAGGTTGTGATCACGCGCGTCCCGCGGGTTTCTTCGCGGATCTTGTCGATAATCTCCATCGATGTCTCGACGCCGATGTCCGAGCCGATGAGAATGCTTTCCAGGTCCTCCAGATGTTCTTCGGTGACGGGCGTCTCGCCTTTGCCGAAGACCTCCGACATCTGGCTGCTGATGTCTTTGCTGGTGGTCTTGAGGGCGTCCTTGAGGCGGGCAAAATATCCAGGCTTCTCTTTGTAGTTGAAAATGCTCACAACGGTCTCATTTTAGCGTGCTTCGTCTTCCCATGAGGATTCCGCCGCCAGCCGCCTTCTGATGGCCTCTTGGCCTTGTTGTTCCAGTTGGCGGTAGTAGAAGGCGAAGCGCTCCAGCAGTGTCTCCGCCAGCGCGGCTTCATCGATGGGGTCGACTCCTTCCAAGGCCAGCGAGGTGGCTGGACGTCTGAGTCCCGGCGGAAAGCTGCCTTGGCGGAGGTTCAGGCCAGTGCCCACGATAGCCCACAGAATACGGTCCTGCTGGCTGCTCAGCTCGGTCAGGATGCCGCACAGCTTGCGTCCGCCGGCCAGGATGTCGTTGGGTCGCTTGACGGCCAGGTCGAGTTCCTGTCCTCCGTGGCTGCGCAGAGCGTCCAGCACCGAGGCCATCGCTGCCAGATTGAGCCATTCGGCATGGCCGGCCGACCACGGCGGGAAGACGAGCATGGAAAGGTAGAGGCCTTCGTCGCGGACCGAGTGCCAGGTACGTCCGTATTGCCCCTTTCCCGCGGTCTGCTGGCGCGCTCTTACCGCGCGGGGGCGGCCCTCCTGCAAGAAGCGCTTCAGGTAGTCGTTGGTGGAGGGGAGGCTGTCGAAGGTTTCGACGGTTTCGAACACGGGGGGCCAAGAGCGGCGCTACTTTTTGCCGCGCTCCTCTTCCAGGATGGCACGCACCAAATCGGGAAGCTTTCCCGCCAGCTTGTCCACAACCCGGTCAACGTCGTTGCGGCTGCCTTCGGCGGCTTGGGCAGAAACGTCCTGAGAGGATTGTTCTTGCGGTTCAGCAGCAACCGGCGGTGCGTCCTGAGTGGCCTCCAGCGATTCCTCCTCGGGCGGTTCCGGCTGTGCGGGGATCTCTGGGCTCGGGGGCGGTGCGGGCTCAGTGGCCGGTGCCGGAGTCTCCCGCCTCAGCATCTCGGCCGAAGGCCGGCATTGGCCGCTCTTGAGGGTGAAGACCCGGTTCTGGGGCTGGCTGTGCAGGGTGACGTGGAAGAGCATGGCTGACTCCGGCTTGGTTGACGCTCCGCTTTGCGCCTCTCCTCCGGACGCCGTGGGAGAGGCGGCGCTCGCAGCAGCCGTTTCGGCCTTGCTCAAAAGGTCTTTGACCAGATCCACCAGGCTGGCCGGCTCCACCGGCTTGGTGATCTGGCTGTGATAGCCTGCCTCCTCAGCCCGCTCCAGGTCGACCATCTGAAATCGGCCCGCCATCAGGACCACGGGCACTTGTTGCAGCCCGGGCCGCTGTTTGACGAACCTGCACAGTTCGTAGCCATCCATCGAGGGCAGAGCGACATCGGCCAAAACGACGTCAACTTCTTTATCGGTCAGATAGTCGCGGGCCTTCAGTCCGTCGCTGAAGGAAATGACGTCGATGGGCTCGTCGTCGAAGGACAATTCGACGATCCTGCGGTTGGTCGGATTGGCGTCGGCGAGCAGGACGGCAGGCATAGATCTAGCGGTTGCCTTCCTGTTTGTTGTTGCCGTTGGTGGAAGCGCTCTCACCGTTGGCGGCGGTCTCCTGCTGGAGCATGCGGCGTTCTTCGGCCTGCTTGCGGGCCACTTCGTAGAGGTCGGCCCGTCCCGTAAAGATCTTTTTGATCAGATCGAGCGGGTTGAGCAGAGAACCGTCGTCTTGCTGGGCGATCAAGTTGGCCCGCCGCCGTTCGGCTGCTGATTGGTCGATTTCCGGCACCGGCTTTTCCAGCAGCTCCAGCTTCTCCACGGCATTGTTGTGAAAGTCGGAAAAGGGGAATTCGCGTGCGATCTGAGAAAGATAGACCGAGGCTTCCTCGGCGCGGTCCATCTGCATCAAGGTGTCGGCCAGGCGGTAGAGGGAAAGGTCCAATTCGCTGAACTCGGGGAACTTCTCGATGACTTCCTTGTAGCGGCTTTCAGCGGCAGGGAGGCTCTCGCGCTTCCAGTAGAAGTTGGCCACGCCCTGGATCCCCTTGGCCTGATTCTCCTTGACCTGGATCAGCGCTTCGCGGGCCGTGGGGGCCATTTCGCTGTCCGGGTAATCGCGCATGAACTTCTCCAGTTCCTGATTGGCCTTGCGGGTGTAGGTAGGATCGCGGTCAGGCGTGTTCATGAGCTTGTAGTTGACGGCTGCCACCTTGAGCTGGGCGTCGTCGGCCATCTCATGAGTCGGAAAATAGATAATGAAGTCCTTGTAGTGGCTTTCCGCCTGCAGCAGGGCCTCGGTGGTGCCTTCATCGTAGTAGGAATTGGCGATGGCCAGATAGGCGCTGGGCGTATACTCGCTGTCCGGATAGGTATTGATGAGAGTCTGAAAGGAGAGACGCGCCTTGATGTACTGGTTTTTCTTGAGAAACTTGACGCCGTTCTCATACAGGGTCTTGTCGGGCGCCACCGCGTCTTCCTGCAAGTTGGCGCTCTTCTGACCGCATCCCGCGGCCAGGAGGGCGGCCAGCAGAATCAGAATCATGCCGATCAGTCGTTTATGGTTTTGCATCATTGTGCACTCTCTTTTCTGCCGCATTGCTTGAGTTCTCTCCGCATGCGGCGGACGGATGGAAAGAAAGCTGCCTGCCATCGTCAGTCAAGCGGTCATTCAATCATTATATAGGGGCGACGCTGGTTTCAGCGCGCCGCTGCATGGTCGCGAAAGTTTCCTTTGGATCGTCGCTGCCAAAGACGGCCGACCCGGAAACGATCCAGTCGGCTCCGGCCTGGGCAGCCTGGGCGACATTGTCAGGGCCTATGCCGCCGTCGATCTCAATTTTGGTTTTCAGGCCCCGCTTCCCTACCATTGTCCTCAATTTTTGAATTTTTTCAAAGCTGTAGGGAATAAAGGGCTGTCCAGCATACCCTGGATTGACCGACATGACGACCACAAAGTCGCATTTCGGCAACACATCTTCTAAGACGGAGACGGGGGTATGGGGGTTCAGCGCCACTCCAGCCCGAGCTCCTTTGGAGCGCAGGGCCTCCATCAGGCGATCGAGGTGGGTGGCGGCTTCAAAGTGGACGCTCACCATGTCGGCTCCGGCCTCAGCGTAGGCCTCGGCCATGCTGTCGGGATTGGAGATCATGAGGTGGACGTCGATCTTGAGCCGCGTCTTGGCGCGCAGCGAGCGCAGCACCGGGAGTCCGATGGTGATCTCGGGCACGAAATGTCCGTCCATCACGTCGAAATGGAGCATGCGCGCACCGGCTTGACGCACCGACTCAACGTCGCGTCCCAGCCGGGTGAAATCGGCCGACAGGATGGAAGGAGCGATTAGCGCCATCGGCTGGCCACCTCCACGTTGATGCGGTCGGTCGCCTTGAGGCGTCCGCCAGGTTCGGGATACTGCCGCAGGATAGTGCCCCTGCGGGCACCTCTCTGAGGACGGTAACGGATCTCCCCAACGCTCATGCCGCGCCGCTCGAAGACCAGCAGCACATTGCTCAACCGCTCTCCAAGAATGTCGGGCATGACGAAGGAGGGGGGCGTCCGGCGGGCCACCAGCAGGTCGATCTGGGTACCGCCCGATTTCTCCGATCCGGGTTCAGGGTACTGCTTGACGACTTGGCCGTCCTCGACGTTCTGCATGAGGATCTCGCTGACCGCGCCCAAGCGGTAGTCGGTCTCCACCAACTTGGCGCCGGCCGAACGCAGTGTTTCGCCCAGCAAGTTGGGGACAGGTTCCTTGCGGACGCCTCGGGAGACGATTACGCGCACCTTTTGGCCTGGCTTGACCCGCGTTCCCGGCGAGGGCGTCTGGGAGATGATGGAGCCTTCCTCCGCCGAATCGTCGTAGTGCCGGGAGATGACCGCCATCTGCAAATGCGAATCCTGCAGGCTGGACTCGGCCTCGTCGAGGGGCTGGCCCACAAGGTCGGGCGTGGCCACGTCGTCTCCGCGGATGGCCAACTGCATTCCGATGATGCCGCTGACCAAGCCCACGGCCACCAGGATGCCGGCCAGCAGAGCCATGCGTCCGATGGTCAGGAACTTGCGTCCCAATTCGCGCCTGGCCTCGGGTGTGAGAGAGCGCGCACTCCATCCCTGGCGTCCTCGGGATGAGTCCCTGGAAGCGGCGGCTTTCCCTTCACGAGCGGAAGCAGCGCCGGTCTTTTGAGTGTCCGCCGCCGTGTTCAGATCCGCTTGATCAGATGCCTCCGCGACCGGCCGTTGAGGGGCCTCTTGTTCTTGAGGCCGGTCTTCCTTGTCTCCCCTGTCCGGCATGGCCCAAAGCTTATCACAGCTATTGCGGGGAAGGCTTGGTCAGCAGGGCTGAGAAGAAGATGTCGCCGGGGCGCTCCGCCTGCATGGAAAGGCGCCAAGGTTCCTCAAGGCGAGCTCGCACATGGCGCGTGAGAAAAGCCTCCACGACATGCTGGTTTTCCTCGGGCTCGGATGAGCAGGTGACATAGAGCAGACGTCCGCCGGGCGCTGTTGCTGCGTAAGCGTGCTCCAGGATGGCGATCTGGCGGCCGTGCAGGCGGGTCAGGCCGTCCTCTTGGAACTTCCAGCGGATGTCGGGGTTGGAGCGCAGCGTCCCCAAGCCGCTGCAAGGCACGTCGGCCAGGACCAGATGGCAGCGGGGGGCCAGGCACGAGGATTGTTCCCAGTCGGCTTGCAGAAAAGACATGCGGCCCAGCCCCAGCTCCCCTTGCCGTCGGCGGGCTTCGCGCAGGCGCCTCAGTGAGCGGTCAAAGGCCAGCAGACGGGCCTTCTGGGGCAGGCGCGAGGCCAGCAGGAAAGCCTTGCTTCCGGGGGCCGAGCAGACGTCGGCCAGCAGGCTGCATCCGTCCAGGTCGAGGTCTTCCAGGACGGCTTGGCTCCCGGCGTCCATGAAGAAGCCTCGGCCCTGGCGCGACAGGGCATGTGCCGCCAGAGCGCTGTCAGCCTCCAGGGCTTGGCTGAGTCCAGGCCAGGGGCGCGAGTCGATGTCGGCTTCCCGCAGCAGGCGCGACATTTCCTCAAGGGACTGGCGGCGGGTATTGACCCAGAAGCAGGGCCGGGGAGGCTGGTTGTTGGCCTCCAGCAGGGCTTCCGCCTCCGGGCAGCCGTAGCGCTCGAGGTAACGTCTGGCCAGCCACTCGGGATGGCTTGTGCGCACTGCCAGCGCGGACGCCTCGGAACCCTGGGGCAGTTCCGGTTTAGAGCGCAGAAATCGCCGCAAGAGGGCATTGACGAAGCCGCCGGCCGAAGTGACGCCCAGCCGGCGGCAGGATTCCACGGCTTCGTGGACGGCGGCTCGCGCGGGCACCCGCAGATGCTCGATCTGGAACAGGGCCAGACGCAGAATCCACAGCACGGGGGCGTCCAGTCGGTTCAAGGGACGCTTGGACAACTCTGCTATGTAGAAGTCCAGCGTTCCCCGCCGCCGTTCCACCCCGTAGGCGAGTTGCATCACGAAGCGCCGCTGGCGCGGGTCGAGTGCCAGGAACTCGCTCTGACGGCTGAGGGCGTCGAGGTGGTGTCCGGGACGAGAGAGCCGCCGCAGCAATACCACGGCAACCGTCCTCGGATCTGCCGCCTTGGGATGGGGAGAGGATGACGGCATGGGCTACGAGGCCTGCTCTTCTTCTCCCAGCACCTCGCCGGGATGCACCGCGAAACCGTTGGCGAAGTCATAGGCGGCCAAGCGCTTGCGGTTTGGAGGCTGGACGACCGTCAGCAGCAGGTCCCGGCCGTCCCCGCAGCGGACGCTCAGTCCGCCCGATGTGACGGCCGTGATTTGGCCCGGACGGGCTCGCTCGCCCCTCGACCCCTGGGGCGGGACGCCCTCGAAATCGTGGGCATCGAGGCGGCTGCCCCACAGCTTGAGCAATTGGCCCCTAAAGAAGGTCTGCCCTCCCGGCCAGGGGTTGAGCGCCCGGATGTGGTCGTGGACCCGCCGCGCGCTCTCATTCCAGTCGACGACGCCGTCCGCCTTCTTCATCATGGGTGCCAGGGTGGCTTGGTCATCGTCCTGGGGCTGGGGATCGATCTCTCCCCCGATCCACTTGGGCAGCGTCTCGATGAGCAGCCGCGCACCTTCTTCCGCCAGAATCGGTTCCAGTTCGCCCCGCGTGATGTTCTGGGGGATGGGGACCCGGCATCGGGTCAGCATGTCGCCGCTATCGAGTCCGGCGGCGATGCGCATGATGGTGATTCCGGTCTCCTTTTCGCCTTCCATGATGGCTTTGGCGATGGGAGAAGCGCCGCGGTACTTGGGCAGCAGCGAGGCATGCACGTTGAGCGTCCCGTGACGGGGGAGCCGGAAGTACTCGGGGGGCAGGATTTGGCCGAAGGCCGCCACCACCATGACGTCGGGACGGTGCTCCCGGATCCATGCCAGCGCCTGAGGGTCTTTGCGCAGCGAACGGGTCTGGTAGACGGGCAGGTCATGTTCAAGGGCCAACACCTTGACGGGAGGGGGTGTCAGCTTGCGTCCGCGCCCCGCGGGACGGTCGGGCTGCGTCACCACGCCGGTCACTTCCACCTGGGGGTCCGCCAGCAGCTCGCGCAAGGTGGGCACGGCAAACTCCGGCGTACCCAAGAAGACGACTCGAATGCTCAATCCCATCCTCCATGCGTCCCGTCGTTGGCGGCCGATTCCTCGATCTCGCGACGCGAACGACGCGCTCCCCGGTTCATTCCCGGACACTTTCGGGCCGTCCATTCCCAACTGCGGCGGGTGGCCACGATCTTGCCCCAGAACGGCCAAGTGCGGCACTGGCGGGGACGGTCACTGTAGACCGAACAACCCTGGTCCCGTTGATAGAAGACGCAGTCGTAGTTGTCTTTTTCTTTGAGGCTCAAAGCTCCGCCGTCCAGACGGCGCACATAGCGGCGGCGGAACAAGTCCTCTTCCACCCCCAGGCGCCGCGCCAGAACCGCGATCTCCTGGGCGTTGACGACGACAACGCCGGGTTCGCCTCCGCAGCAGTCGCCGCAGCGCGTGCATTCAAAGCACAGGCCGTCTTTGTACCAGGGATCTTGGCGGAAGTGCTTTACCATTCGCCCGATTTCATCAGCTTGCGGATCTTGCGCTTAATCACCTGGCGCTTGAGAGGCGAAATGCGGTCGAGGTAGAGGATGCCTTCAAGGTGGTCGATTTCATGACACAGGGCCCGGGCCAGGAATTCGTCGGCCTCGATCTCGATCGGCTCGCCCTCCAGGCTCTGGGCCTTGATCTTGACGCTCAGCGGACGCTCCACATTGGCGGTGAAGCCTGGAATGCTGAGGCAGCCTTCCTCACCCACCTGGGAGCCCTCCGAGTCCGCGATCTCGGGATTGACCAGGACGTACTGGTTTCCGTCCTGGCGGCCTGAAGTGACGTCCACCACGATCAGGCGCTTGTTGATGGCCACCTGCGGCGCCGCCAGTCCCACGCCTTCGGCGTCATACATCGTTTCAAGCATGTCGGACGCCAGACTGCGCAGATCCTCGTCGAATTCGTCAACCTTTTCCGAGGGGCGCACCAACTCAGGCCGGCCGTATTTGATGATCTCGCGAATCATTTCTCCTCTAGGACCACTAGGCGGCCAACACGTTCACGCGCGTGTCAAGCCTCAGCCTCCAGGATCAGTTGCCCCCCAATGCTCTCGGCGGCTTGAGGCAGCTCGCTAGGCTGCCAAGTGGCCAACAACTTTACACACAAGTCCAGTTTAGCAAGCATGGACAGCGCCTCGTATCCTGTCGGCGGTTACAGGCGGCTCGCTGAGCCTCTGCCCTCGTTCCAGAATACCGTCTTTGCTGGCAGGACTGCAAAAGCCTCACTCGCGCCGTCCTGCGCCATTCCGCCATCTGCTAAACTCTTTGAGGCGCGTCGGACCGGCTTCCGGGTCGCGGTTGGAATCGGATGCGACAATGCCGCTCCTGCGACATCTCTTAAAGACGCTAAGGTTGCCGACTACGAGCCTCTAGGGCCGGGAACGATTTTTACATGGATTTCATTTACAAAGCGCTGCAGGAGGTCCAAAACTTCACGTTGCTGAGCGTGAGGGCCGTAACCAACCTCTTCAGGAGTCCGCGCTATTTTCAAGATACGCTCATTCAAATGGACGCCATCGGCGTGGGGTCGCTGGCCATCATCATTTTGACGGGCTTCTTCACCGGCGGCGTTCTGGCCTTGCAGAGCGCCAATTCGCTCAAGGCCTTCGGAGCTGTCAACCTGACCGGACAACTGGTGTCGCTTTCCCTGATCCGCGAGTTGGGACCCGTCCTGTCGGCTCTGATGGTGGCTGGACGCGTGGGCTCAGGCATCGCCTCGCAACTGGGATCGATGGTGGTTACCGAACAGGTCGACGCCATGCGCGCGCTGGGCACCGATCCCTCCAAGAAGCTGGTCACGCCGCGTGTCATCGCTTGCGTCACGACACTGCCTTTGCTGACCGTGCTGGCCGATCTTTTCGGGCTTTTGGGCGGATGGATCGTGTCTTTTTACAAACTGAATCTCAACACAAACTTGTACTGGACGACGGCTTTGCGGGCCATTGACTACAACGACGCCCTGGAAGGACTGGTCAAGCCCATCTTTTTCGGCTTCATCGTGGGCATGGTGGGCTGCTACCGCGGACTCAGCACGACGGGCGGCACCAGGGGCGTGGGCGAAGCGACGACCCGGGCCGTGGTCACCGCCTCCATCTTGGTGATCGTGGCTGATTTCTTTCTCACCAAGGTGCTGCAGGACCTGCGATATTGAGGGATCTGGAAACGTGAGCATGATCCGCTTCGAAAACGTCACCAAGACCTTCGGCCAAGAGCGCGTGCTGGACGACTTCTCGATGTCGCTTCAGCCAGCCGAGACCAAGGTCATCCTGGGCGGCGGAGGATCCGGCAAGTCGACCATACTCAAGATGGTGCTGGGTCTGGTCAAGCCCGACCGGGGACGGGTCTACGTCGACGGAGAGGACATCACCGAGGTGACCGAAGACGATCTCATGCCCATGCGCAAGCAGATCGGCATGGTTTTTCAGGAGGGCGCCCTCTTCGACTTCCTGACGGTGGGCCAGAACGTAGGCTACCGTTTGCTGGAAGAGAGCCGCTACGCCCGCGACGAGATCGATTCCATGGTGCGCCAAGTGCTGGGCTTCGTGGGACTCGAGCACACCGCCGACATGATGCCCTCGGAGCTCTCGGGAGGGATGCGCCGCCGCGTGGGCATCGCCCGGGCGCTGGTGGGAAAGCCCCGCATCGTGCTCTACGACGAGCCCACCGCGGGATTGGATCCCATCACCAGCCGCACCATCTCGGAACTGATCATGAAGCTGCGCGACTTGGAGGGAGTCACCTCCATCCTGGTCACCCATGACCTGACCACGGCCATGATCCTGGCCAGTGAGATCGCCACCGTGGACGATGAAGGCCAGACCCGGTTCCGGCGCGAGGACGGAGAATTCTGCCTGATCAACACGCGTTTCGTCATGCTGAAAGACGGCCGGGTCATTTTCGAGGGGCCCGATGAAAAGCTACGCGAATTCGACGACCAATGGGTCAAGGAGTTTCTCGACTGAGGACCACGAAGGGAAGTTAAGCAATGGAAGGAAAACGGCGCCCCACACTATCTGAGTTGAGAGTCGGCATCTTCGTGGTGGTGGCCTGCGCCATTCTGGCCGTGGCCATCTTCACCATCGGCACCCAAGTGGGCCTTTTCGAAGAGACCTTCATGGCCAAGACCTACCTCAACAACGTCTCCGGACTCAAGCCCGGGGACCTCGTGCGCCTGGGCGGCGTCGAGGTGGGCAACATCACCCGCGTCGAAATGTCTCCCGCTGGGGTCATCCCCGACACCCAGACCAATCAGGAGACCATGGGAAGACTCAACGTCCTCAACAACCAGACCTCTCAGCTACGCGACCAGGTGCGGGCCGGCCAGCAGAACGTCTCCCGGCTTGAAGCCGACTATCAGGCCGCGGTGGCCGATGCGGGTGCCGACTCGGAGGCCGCCGCTCAGGCCCAGCAGCGGCTGCAGGATGCCCAGGGCAGGCTGGAACGGTTGCAGGAGCAGTTGGACCGCACCACGGAAGATATCGAGCGGGCCCACGCCCAGATCCAGAACATCGCCGTCTACATGCAGATCACCAACCGCTACCGCGACTGGATCCGCAATGACAGCAGCATCTCCCTGGGCAACGTCGGACTGCTGGGCGACAAGTACATCGAAATCTCGCTGGGACGCACCAACCAGCCGCCTCCGGTGGTCACCGAACTCGTTGAATCCACTTTCTTCAGCGACGATGAGCGCGAGGTCGTGGTCATCACCGGCGAGACCCAGTCGGGCTTCCAGGAACTGATCACCGGAGCCAACGACGTGCTGGCCAACTTCGAGCTGCTCTCGGGCCGTTTGGTGGAGCTGATCGACCAGTTCGAAGAGGGCGAAGGCTCGGTGGGCCGCTTCTTCAACGACCCCTCCTTCTACAACAACCTCAACGCGGCCGTAGAAACGGCCCAACAGGCTGCCGCCGAAGCAGCCCGCATGCTGCGCGAGGTGACCGAGGGCAAGGGCACCATCCCCACCCTCATTCAAGATCCCAAGCTGCACGACCGGCTGGTGACGACGGTGGACGACGTCGACAAGGTGGTCAAGTCGATCGAGGAAGGGCAGGGGACCATCGGCCTGCTCATCAAGCAGCGCGAACTCTACGACAAGATCGACAAAATGATGGCCAGCATGCAGGAGGTCACGGGACGCATCGAGCGCGGCGAGGGCACCCTGGGCAAGCTGTCCAAAGACGAAAAGCTCTACACCGACCTGCGGGATTCCATCGACCGCCTCTCCACCATTTTGGAGGACGTTGAGCAGGGACGCGGCACCCTGGGCCGACTGGCCAAGGACGAGCAGCTCTATCAGAACGTCAACGAACTCTCCAGCGAGCTGGTCAAGCTGATCTACGACTTCCGCCAGAATCCGCGCCGCTTCCTGACGATCAAATTCGAGCTCTTTTAGGGACGGCGGGCGGCCGGCAAGTTCACAGGCCGGTCAAGCTTTCTCGGCATGGTCAATTGCCGGCGTGCTCTCGGCGGCACCATGCGGGCCGCCAGGTCCCGAAGGAGCCGTCTGCCAGCCTGAGGGAGTGGGCGGTGCCGTACGGGCGTGGTATTCTACGTCACCATGATCACGGAGAAAATCGGACAAGGCGCGCAAGTGATCCTGAGAGCCATCGTGAAGTTGCTGGCGTTTCTGCGCATCACGCCCAACCGGCTCACCTTCCTGGGATTCCTGGTCAGTCTGGCCGTGGCTTTCGCCTTCGCCTATTCGGACGGGGACTTTACCTTGGCGGGCTTCATCCTTATCCTGGCCGGCCTCTTCGACATGGTGGACGGCATGGTGGCCCGTGCCACCGACTCGGTTTCCGAGTTCGGAGCTTTCTTCGATTCCATCATGGACCGCTATTCCGACCTCATCATTCTGCTGGGGTTGCTCATGCACTACGGGCGCACCGACCGGCTGCCCTATGTGGTGCTGATCGGAGTGGTGATGATGGCATCGGTGCTGATCTCCTATGCACGGGCCCGGGCCGAATGCCTGATTCCCAAATGCAAAGTGGGTTTCATGGAGCGTCCCGAACGCATCGTGCTGCTGATTATCGGCTCCTTCTACCACATGGAGCCAGTGTTGTGGGTCATGGCCGTGCTGGGCAACTGGACGGTCGTCCACCGAATTCTCTACACCAAGGCTCAGATCACCGGAAAGCCCCAATTTCTGCGTGAGCTGTGACTAGGGGGAGGCCCGCTTGCAGAGTTTGTGTTCTATAGCAAGGACTTTGAAAACCAACTTCGGGTATTCCTTCCAGAGCGGAGTACTGTTATACTCCCCGACTCAAATGCCTTTTCGCTGCCGCCACAGTGCGGAATTAGGGTTCAAACGCTACTGAGGGGCCTGCTGAGGAAGAGCCGACGAGACGCAAGGACACGTAGAGCAAGGAATTCGCGCATGCACGAGGGGAAAGTCAAGGAAGCCGTCATCCTGGCAGCGGGCAACGGAAGTCGCATGTCCGCCGCCACCAATCTGCCCAAGCCTCTGGTTCAGATCGCCGATCAGCCTTTGATGGGCCACATTCTGCGCTGGCTGTCGGAATGCGGCCTGGAGCGGGTCTTCGTGGTCGTCGGTTATCGCGGGACCGAGATCCGCCGGGAGTTCCGGTCTCAGAACGGGGTCCGAATCGAGTGGGTCCACAATCCGCTCTATGATCGTCCTAACGGCGTATCGCTGCTGGCCGTTGAAGACTTGGTGGAGAAGCCCTTCCTGCTGTTGATGTCCGATCACTTCTTCCAGCGTTCGACCTTGCGTGACTTGCTGCAAAAGCCGGTGCCCGAGCACGGGGGGATTTTGGCGACCGACTCCAAGATCGGGCAGGTCTTCGACTTGGAGGATGCCACCAAGGTGCGCTGCGTGGACAACTGCATTGAGGATCTGGGCAAAGACCTAGGCGAATACAATGCCGTCGACACCGGCATGTTCGCCCTCTCCCCCACCGTCTTCTGGGCCATGCGCGACAGCCGCAACCGGGGAGACGCTTCGCTGACCGGCGGCATCCTTTCTCTGGCCCGTCAAAGCCGTGTCGAAACCTGGGACATCGGCGACCGCCGATGGATCGACATCGACACCCCGCATGCCCGGCAAGAGGCCGAGCGCCTGGTGGCCCAGGGCTGTTTCAGCACTCCCTCCCGCTCTCCTGCCGCGCCCTGAACCCTGCGGGCGCAGCCCTCGCGCCATGGCCGACGGGCGTCTGGGCCTGTTTAAGGCTCGATCTGAAAGGTTCCGCCAAAGATGCGTTCGTTGGTGTTGAAGAAGGTCCCGAAACGGGGCGAGTCGACGATGTTCTGAACGTCGCGGGGCGTGAAGGTGTTGAAGATGTTGAAGATGCGGATGCCGATGCGGGCCCGGATCCCCTTGATGGTGAACCATCTCTGAAGGTCGACGTCGAGGGTGACCAGGTTGGGGAACCGTCCGGCCCGGTTGCGGGGGCCCACGAAAAACCGGTCTTCGTCGCGGGCCGAAAAGGGGAAGCCGTCGCGCCACTCCAGGACGGGCGAGAAGATCCAATCGTCGGGGAGGATCCAGGTGCCTTGCAGGAGCAGGCGGTTGCTCACGTCGCTGTCGGCGAATGAATACTCATTGGGCCGGATGATGGGATCGCGGAAGTTGCCGAAGAACTGATCGAAGTCGTTGAGGTCCTGCTCGCTCTCCGAACGTACGTAGGAGGCGATGAGGAAGCTTTTTTCCGAGTAGTTCCAGCGGGAGGTGAGTTCCAGTTCCCAGTAGCGCGAGCGGCCGCGGCTGTCCAGACGCAGGCGGGGATCGTTGCCGTCCAGCGGATCGAGGATGATCTCGTGATTGCCCTGGCGGCGCAGGAAATTGGTTTTGAGCAGCAGGTTGGGCCGCAGACGGTGGTCGTATTCCACGTTCCAGGTGAAGGAGTAGGGCGTGCGCAGGTCGTCGGCCAATTGGTGGCGGAAGGTAACGGGAGTTCCCAGGGGAGTGAGGCCGTCCGGCGCGAAGCGGGTCACAGTGCGGCGCTCGAAGTCTGGAAAAGCCTCCACGGTCAGGGGGACGCGGTCGTAGAAGAGTCCGGCCCCGCCCTTGACGATGCCTTTGCCGGCGGGCAGGACCCCGATGGCGAAGCCGAAGCGCGGTGCAAAGTTGGTGCGCTCGAAGACGCCGTCGCGGTCGATACGGGCGCCGAATTCCAGCAGCAGGCGGTCGCTCAGGCGCCAGCGGTCCTGAGCGAAGAAGGCCAAGTCAGTGTTGCGCACCCGCTGAGAGGCAGCGGGCGAGAAGGTAATTCTCTGGCTGAGGGTGCCGTCTTGACGGGTCACGTTAACGGGACGGCTGTCGGAGAGTCCGTCGTAGGAGGCGTTGAGCAGGTCGACTCCGAATTTGAAAAGATGCTGGCCGGCCCAGTCCTTGTAGATGCTGAGCGACTCCACCCACTGCCAACTGCGCGTCCGCCGACGCTGGATGTTGAAGAAGTCGCCGCTGTTCTCCTCTACGTTGAGAAACATCTCGCCCAGTCCCTGGCCGAAAATGTCGACGTCGTAGTCCTTGACGCTGACCGTCGACTCCAAGACCACGCTGGGATCGATGACGAAGCGCTCGGAGAGTCCGATCTGGTAGCCCCTCTCGTGCAAATTGGGCGTGACCGGCCGAGGGTTGAAGGTGTCCAGGTTGACGAAATCGAGCTTACGCGGAAAGACCGAGACAAAGGTGGTCAGGTTGTGACTGTCATTGAACTGGGCATCAAGCTGGGTGAAGCTGGAGAAGCTTTCCAGCCGAGTGTCGGATTCCAGTTCGGGCAGCGAGGGCACGTCGTCGATCAGGTAGCGGTACTGCACGGTCTGGGACAGGAAGAGGCGGTCTTTCACCAAGGGTCCGCGCACTTGGAAGCGCGGAGTGAAGCCTCCGATGCCCATGATGGTCCCGTCCCTGAGCTTGGCGCGGGGAAAAAAGTTGTTGACCAGGAAGCGCCACTTGTTGGTGCCTTGGCGGGTCAGGATGTTGGTGATGCCTGAAGAGAAGCGTCCGAATTCGGCAGCGTAAGGATTGGCCAGGACGTCCACGCTCTCCACCGCGTCGCTTGGCAGCGTGAAACCAAGATTGCCCGAAGAAGGGTCGGTCACGTTGGTGGAGTTGTTGATGACGTAGCTGCTTTGGGTGGGTCGTCCGCCGTTCATCACCAGCCGTCCGTCCACGCCGCGGATGACTCCCGGCAGGAGCGGCAACAGGTCGGAGAAGTCGTCTCCCTTGACGGGGGCGATATTGGCGACCTCGCCTTCCACCGACTCTATGGAGGTTCCGGTCTCGTCGGCTTGACGCGAGCCCACCACTTCCACGCTTTCTTCCAGCGATTGGATGGGAAGGGCCAGATCGACTTGGCGCAGCCCTCCCGCAGGCAGGTCGAAGGTTTCGCTGTCGGTGGGCTGAAAGCCGTCCAAGCTGGCCGAGACGCGGTATCGTCCGGCGGCCAGGCCAGAGGCGCTGTAGTTTCCCCGGTCATCGCTGATGACGCGCGCCACCACCCGTCCAGAGGGCATGGAGAGGATCTGCACTTCGGCCCCGGGCAAGAAGGCTCCGTCCACCAGCGAGGAGATGCGTCCTTCGACGGTGGCGAATTCAGATTCCGGTTGTGGGGATGCGCCCGCTGCCAAGAGCGTGCTAGCCAGCAATAACTGTAATATCAACAATCGACCTCTTCTACTCGGCCACTGAGAACAGCGGATCGTCAAGCGCCCCAGGGCCCGGACGCACAAAGATACTGAGTCCCTGATCATTGTCTCAGGTGAGGCCGTCTGATTCAATCCGCCTGCGGGCTGGAGGCGCTTTGGGAAGTGCAGGTCGACGAAGTGGGGGAAGCGGCTTGACCGCTCAACTGTTTTGGCGCTGAGGACGAATGATCCACTGCCTCAAGTACTTGTAGTGCGGCCGGCAATCCTCCAGCACCGGAATCAACTCGCGGGGAAAGGCCCCCTCTTTAGGGGTATAAGGCTTGAAGCCTTGCGAGCGGTGGACGTTATGATACCAGTGCGGGGCCCAGACTCCGTCCTCCGGTCGTCCGCCTTTGGACCAGTTGAGCATGTTGGGTTGGAAGTCGATTTCCAGACGCTGGCAAAGTGCGCGCAGGACTCCCTCGGGATCGAGCAGCAGTTCTTTGGCATCCAGCACGGGCGGATCTTCGCCCAGCCGGTGCAGTTGTCCGATCAGCTTGGACTGCACGGCCAGTCCGGTATCGCCCAACTGGGGCTGCTCCACCTGCTGAGCCAGCGAAGGCAGCATCTCCCGCGGGTCGCGGATGAGAAACAAGTTGGTGGTTTCGGCCAAAAAAGAGCGGTCGAGCTGCACCAGGTGATGGGCCATCATCTTGAAGAAGAGGACGGGTTTGTCATGGTTGCCCAAGACGACTCGGCGGACCACTTTGTTTCCGTCACGGTTCTGATCGGCGAGTACGGCTTCCCGTCCGGGATGCTGAGCGCCCGAGACGGCGAGGTAATGGGCATAGAGCGGTTCGTCGAAGACACGGGTGTCGTCGCGCTGGGCAAAGGCGTACATCAGGGCCGTCGAGACATTTCGAGGCCCTGACCAAAGACACAAGCGCAATGGATTCTCCGATGTGTATCGCACGCTTCCTCCTAGGTTCCTCCCATCGAATAGCCGATGTTCCGGCGGCCCGTCAAGGGTCGGAATCACAAATCCCCCCAGGCGTGCGCAGAGCGGCTGGCCCGGCGGGCTCGCCTCTGTGAAGGCGGAATTCCCTTGTCGAACCTCCTTCAAGCCTCTAAACTAGTTCTCGATTCCAGGGATGGCAAACCGCGGCAGGGGGAGACGCTACGGTGCAAGACGGGTCCATGGGGCAGATCTTGGAGGATCTTGAGACCGTCGTCGTCCGTTCGCTCCGGGATTCCGACCGCATCGGCTACTTCGCCGCTTTCCACGGCTGGGTCGTGAAAGAGGTCCAGATCGGCCTGGAAAGGGGCTACTTCGTGGACGCCGAGCGAGTCGAGCGTCTGCACTGCAACTTCTCCCGGCGCTACCTGGAGGCCTTGGCGTCCTACCGCCACGGCAACGGCTTGGCACGCTGCTGGCGTTCGGCCTTCGAGGCCGCATCCAGCAAGCGATTTCTCATCTTGCAGCACCTGCTCTTGGCCCTGAACGCCCACGTCAATCTGGACTTGGGCATCGCCGTCAACCGCGTGGCTCCCAGCGCGGCCCGCCTCAAAGAAGTGGAAAGCGACTTTGTCCGGCTGTGCCGGATTCTGGATGGCATGGTGGGGCAAGTCCAGCGCCGGATCGTGGAGATTTCGCCTTGGATCGGCCTGCTCGACCGGATGGGGCAGCGCAAGAAGGGCCGGTTCGTCGATTTCAGCACCCGCGCCGCAGGCAAGGCCTCCTGGAAAGTAAGCAAGGACCTCTCGGTCCTCAACAGCCAGCAGCAGAGAGAACTGCTGCGCACCTTGGACGGAGCGGTGATGGCTTCACAGCGGCGCCTGGAAGGGCGCAAGCCGCACGTCCGCCTCGCCATGTGGCTAGTCCGGCGCAAGGAAAGCAGCGACATCCGGCGTAACATCCAGTTCTTTCAGGAAGGCTTCGGGACCTCCTCCGGCGAAGTCATCCAATCCCTCCTCTCTCACGCCCCAGCCAGACTTCGCACGGCCAGCCAGGCTTCAGGCGCTTGAGTCCAAACGGCTAAGTTCCCGCTATTCGCGTGGATCCAGGATATTTGAGGCTCGAAGAAGCTATCCCCGCGGCTTCTTGGCGCGAGCTGCTCGCCGATCAGCTTGGCGGATGGGTTCAGGAAGGCGGTAGCGGGTCAGGCTTTGCAGGGTCCAGCGCAGGCATTCGGGCAGAGGCAATCCATAGCCCACCGAGACGAAAATAGGCTTGACGTGGCTGCGGCTGCGCAGCACCAGGGCGATTTCCTCGTCCTGATCGATGAGCGGCGAGATCGAACCCCTCTGGGGTGAGGGCGGATGGTACTGGCCGCACAGGCGCGACTTGCCGATGCCGATCGTGGGCAGCTCCAGCCAGATGCCCAGGTGGGAGGCGATTCCCATGCGGCGGGGATGGGCTTGACCGTGGCCGTCCACGAAGACCAGGTCGGGCCGGCATTGGAGTTTTTCGAATGCCGGCAGGATGGCTGGAATCTCGCGGAAACTGAGAAGTCCCGGTACGTAGGGGAAGGGAGTGGGCAGGCGCGAAACCTGCTCCTCAACCACCTCCAAGGCGGGGAACGTCAGCACCACCACCACCGCGATGGACTCGCCGATCTCTTTGAGATAGCTGACGTCGACTCCGGCCACCCGTTGGGGGCGCCGCAGGGTCAGATCCGTACGCTGGCGGCGCCTCAGTTGCTTCTGAAGGCGGACGGCCTCTTTGGGCGTCAGGTCCCAGGAGTGCAGGTCGCGGTGCATGACTCTTGAGTACCAGCAGGGGCACCCGTGATGCAAGGCGGGCAGCCTGACCGCAGGACGTGAAAGGCCGCGCCCGGGCCCCCGCCCTACGACAGTCGGCCTTGTTATGATGAGGGGGTGGCAAGCAATCTAAGCGCGGTGGCTGAATACACCGAGGAACACATACGGTCGCTGGACTGGCGTGAGCATATCCGCACCCGTCCCGGCATGTACATCGGACGGCTGGGCGACGGCACACAGTTCGACGACGGCATCTACGTCCTGCTCAAGGAAGTCCTCGACAACAGCGTCGATGAGTTCCTCATGGGCGCAGGAAAAAGGATCGAGATCAGAGTCGGGGATGACTCTGCCACGGTGCGCGATTATGGACGCGGCATTCCCCACGGCAAGGTGGTGGAATGCGTCGCTAAGATCAACACTGGGGCCAAGTACGACAAGGGCGCCTTTTACCGCACCGTGGGCCTCAACGGAGTGGGCACCAAGGCCGTCAACGCGCTCTCGGCCTCCTTCGTCGTGGAATCGGTCCGCGACGGAAAACTTAAGCGGGCCGAGTTCAATCAGGGCGACTTGGTCAAGGAGTATCGGCCCGAGTCCAGCAGCGAGCGGCAGGGAACCCGCATCCGCTTCATCCCCGACCCCTCGGTCTTCAAGGGCTTCCGCTTCCGTCCCGAGCTTGTGGAAGAGCGGCTCTGGACCTACGCCTATCTCAACCGCGGCCTCAAGCTCGACTTCAACGGCAAGATCATCGAGAGCGAGAACGGCCTTCGCGATCTGCTCGGCAACGAGGTCAAGGACGGCGGCCTTTATCCCGTGATCCACGTCAAGGACGAGGAGATCGAGTATGCCCTGACCCATACCGAGAATTACGGCGAGTCCTACCAGTCCTTCGTCAACGGCCAGTACACCAGCGACGGAGGCACCCATCAGTCGGCCTTCCGGGAAGGCGTGCTCAAAGGCGTCAAGGAATTCTTCAATAAAGACCTGGAGGCTTCAGACGTGCGGGGAGGGGTGGCCGGAGCCGTCCTGGTGCGCATCCACGAGCCGGTCTTCGAGTCCCAGACCAAGACCAAGCTGGGCAGCACAACCGTTACGCCCGAGGGGCCCACGGTGCGCTCCTGGGTGGTCGAATTCGTGCGCAGCACCCTGGTCAACCATCTCCACAAACATCCCGACAAGGCCAAGAAGCTGTGGGCCAAGATCCAGCGCAACGAGAAGGAAAGGCGTGATCTGGCAGGCATAAAGAAGCTGGCCAAGGAGCGCCAGAAGAAGGCCAATGTCCACAACAAGAAGCTTCGCGACTGCAAGCAGCACAACAACGATCCGAAGAGTGCCTTGGGCGAGCATTCCCAGTTGTTCATCACCGAGGGAGACAGCGCCTCGGGCAGCATCAACAAAGCCCGCAACCCCGAGTTTCAGGCCGTCTTCTCCCTCAAGGGCAAGCCTCTCAACTGCTTCGGAATGTCCAAGAAAGTGGTCTACCAGAACGAGGAACTCAACTTGCTGCAGCACGCGCTGGGAATCGAGGACGATCTAGAAGACCTGCGCTACAACTACGTCATCATCGCCACCGACGCCGATGTCGACGGCATGCACATCCGCTTGTTGCTGCTGACTTTCTTCCTGCAGTTCTTCCCCGAACTGGTTCGCAAGGGACATGTCTACGTCCTGCAAACGCCGCTTTTCAGAGTGCGCAATAAGAAAAAGACCATCTACTGCTACAGCGAGGCCGAGAAGGCCGATGCGGTGCAGGAACTGCGCGGCAAGCCCGAGATCACCCGCTTCAAAGGCCTGGGAGAGATCTCTCCCCAGGAGTTCACCCTCTTCCTGCGCCAGGAACTGCGCCTGGATCGCGTCAAGCTGCCCCAGGACATGCCCTCCATCAAAGAGCACTTGCGCTACTACATGGGCAAGAACACGCCTCAGCGCAAGGAGTTCATCATGGAGAATCTGGTGACCGAGCCGGTGGATCTGGTGGGGGCCGGAAGCGCCTGAGCGGATCCGCCGGAGATTGACCCATGGCCAAGAAGAAGAAAGTCCAACCGCCCGAGTTGCCCCAGCCGCGGGAAGACCTGCGCGTCCCCGAGACTTATGAGGACTACTTTCTCCAGTACGCCTCCTACGTCATCACCGACCGCGCCATTCCCGATCTCGCCGATGGTCTCAAACCGGTGCAGCGGCGCATCCTCCACTCCCTTTACGAAAACGAGGACGGGCGTTACAACAAGGTCGCCAACATCGTCGGTCACTCCATGAAGTACCACCCCCATGGAGACGCCTCGATCTATGCCGCTCTGGTGGGCATGGGCCAGCGCGGACTGCTCATCGACCCCCAGGGCAACTGGGGCGATCCGGTCACCAATGACCCGGCCGCCGCCGCCCGTTACATTGAGGCCCGCCTGACGCCTTTCGCCAAGGAAGTGGTCTTCGCGCCTCACCTGACCGAGTATCAGCGTTCCTACGACGGACGCAACAAGGAGCCAGTGACTTTGCCGGTGCGTTTTCCCCTGCTGCTGGCCACCGGCACCGAGGGCATCGCAGTGGGGCTCTCCACGCGCATCATGCCCCACAACTTCATCGAACTGCTGGAGGCCCAGAAAGCCTGCCTGCGGGGAGAGGACTTCGAGGTCTACCCCGATTTTCCCACCGGCGGACTGGCCGACGTCTCGGGCTACCAGGACGGAGCGCCCGGCTCCCGAGTGCGCGTCCGGGCCCGCATCGAGGAGGGGCCGGGCAAGACGGTCATCATCCGCGAGATCCCCTTCGGCACCACCACCGAGTCGCTCATCGACTCCATTCTGGCGGCCAACGACAAGGGCAGGATCAAGGTTTCCAAAATCGACGACAACACCGCCGCCGAGGTGGAGATCGTCGTCACCTTTCAGCGCGGATACGACATGGACAAGGCCGTGGACGCGCTCTATGCCTTCACCGACTGCGAAACATCCCTGACCTCTTTCTGCAACGTCATTCATAAGGGCAGGCCCCGCACCATGACGGTTTCCGACATGCTCGTCGAGAACGCCGAGCAGACCCGCGCCCTGTTGCGGCGCGATTTGGAGGTCCAGCGCCAGCGGCTGGAAGACCGCTGGCACCAGAAAAGTCTGGTGCAGATCTTCGTTGAGAACCGCATCTACTTGCGCATCGAGAAGTGCGAAACTTGGGAGTCGGTGCTGGAGGAGATCGACAAGGGACTCGATCCCCACAAGGACAAGCTGCGCCGAGCGGTCACCCGCGACGACCTGGAAATGCTGACGGAAGTCAAGATCCGCCGCATCAGCGCCTGGGATGCCGAGAAGGCCCGCGAAGAATTGGAGGCCATTGATCGGGAGCTGAAGAAGGTGGCCCGGCATTTGCGCAACGTCACCCAGTACACCATCGACTATTTCAACGACCTGCTGGAGAAATTCGGAGAGGGCCGCCAGCGGCGCACCACCTTGCAGAGCTTCGAGACCGTCCAGGCCGTGGAAGTCGTGGAGCGGCTTGAAAAGCTCTATGTTGACCGCAAAGGCGGCTTCGTGGGGATTGACATGAAGGGCCAGGAAGAGGTGGGCCCGTGTGCCAAGCTCGACGATGCCATGGCCGTGCTTGAGGACGGTTCACTGGTAGTGACCAAGGTGGCGGCCAAGAAATACGTGGGTGAGAAAATCCTCTACGTGCGTGTATTCACGCCCGAAGACAAGGAAAAAGTCTTCAACATGGTCTACCATGACCTCAAGTCGGGCAACACCTACCTCAAGCGCTTCACGATCGGCGGCGTGACCCGTGACCGCACCTATCCGCTGGGCAAGAGCAAGAAGGCCAAGGTGCTCTATTTCGCGCCCGACGATGAAAGCCGCTACGTCTTCGTCAAGCTCAAGAAAAAGCCCCGCATCAAGACCGAGCTCTACGAGGACTTCGAAGAGTATCTGGTCAAGGGACGCGGGGCCGCCGGCAACATCATCACCAAGCACGCCCCCTTGCGGGCCGAGGAAATCACCGAGCGGGTTTACTGCAACCGCACCGGCGCCGATCCTGAAGAACTGGCAGAGCTGGCCGAGGACGACGAGGAAGACGACGGCGCCGGCGATTCAAGCCCCGGAGCTTCAAAGGGCAAGGAGAAGACGAGCGACGACTCCTCCGAGCCCCCCTCCAAGGACCAAAAGAACCTGTTCGACTAGAGGGACCGGCATCAGCCTTCCTGGACAGCCTGGGCCGAGGCCTCGCGCAGGGGCTGCAGGCCCTCTGAACTGCGGATGTGCAGATCTCTTTGGGGAAAGGGGATCTCGATTCCAGCATCGCGGAATGCCTGATCGATGGCGAAATTAAGATCGCTGGTGATGCGGAAGTGGCTGCTGGGCTGGTCAGTCCAGGCCTGCAGTTGGAAGTTGAGAGAGGAATCGCCGAATTCAGCGAAACGCACCTTGGGCGGCGGATTCTGCAGGACATTGTCGTTGTCGTCGGCCACTTTTTCGAGGATTTCCTTGACCTGAGCGGTGTCGCTTCCGTAAGCCACTCCAACGGGAATCCTCAGGCGCACTCGTTCGTCTTTGTGGGACCAGTTGATGACCGTATCGTCGGTCAGGTCGGAGTTGGGGACGATGACGGCGATGTTGTCATTGGTGAGCACACGCGTGACTCGGAAGTTAATGGAATCGACACGTCCCCGCACGTCGTCCTCGGTGGTGATGAAGTCGTTGATGCGGACTGGGCGCTCCAGAAGCAGCACCATGCCCGCCACGAAGTCGGCCACCACGTCCTGCAAACCGAATCCGATCCCGATGCCCAGCGTTCCGGCGACAACCATGAGCGCCGTCAGTTCGATTCCCAGGGCCTGCAGGGCTGCCAACAAGCCCACCACCCAGGTGGTGTATTGTGCCAGCCGGGCCAGCGTGTAGCGGGGGCCTTCGTCAACCTTGCTCAACCGCCTCTGAATCAGGCCCTTGACAAAGCTGGCCAGAACCGCCGTCAGGAGCAGAATCACGAGGAACACGGCCACCCCTCCTACGGTGATCTGGTTGCCGCTGACGGTGAACAACTCGAAGCTGCCCACTGACTGAAACGATTGAATCCACTCTTGCATTAGGTTGCTGTTCCTTTCATCGAGAGGGTTGCTGGCCCGCACCCGCCATCACGCAAAGCTGGTGCCAAGCCGTCAGGTTCGCGGCCGACTTGCTGTTTACGGCACTTGGAGGGGTGCTGAACCGGCTGGGTAGAGAAATTTGTCTGAGGAAGGATTCCCTAGTGGGTGCCGTACATGACCGCTGCGACGCCCGCGCGAGGCGGATCATCGCCGCACCAGATCGCGCCAGTCCCCGGACAGCCTTCCGATGAGTCGAAGGCGGCCACCGTGGAACCGTCTCCCTTCCAGAGTGGAATCGACTTTGCGTCTCTAACCCTTGCGGACGCTTCGGTCTGCTGCGGCAAAACCACCTCTTGCCCCAAAGCGACCGGGCGTCTCACGGAGGAACCATGCAAGAGGTCAAGGAGTATATTCAATCCAGGTGTACACGCCTCGACGAATGGAAGGACCGGATAGCGCGGCTGAATGAGAAAGCCCAAAACAACGGCGCCGACGAGCGGCTTCGGGCTCAACTGGCGTCCTTGCGGCGGCGCGAAGAGGCCGTGCGGCAGATGGTCGAGTCCCTGCGCGAGGCCGGAGAGGAGGAGTGGAAGGAACTCAAATCGGGCGTCGAACAAGCTTTTCGGCAACTCGAAGAGTCTCTTCGTCACGCTTCCCAGCAGATTTCCTGAGATACTGCGCCCTGCCGGCGCTTCGATCTCACGTTTTTCCCATCTTCGGTATAGTAAGCTCGGATGTCGCAGATACGGATACTGGTCGCCGAACCGGAATCGTCCTCAGCCCACCAGTTGGAGAAGAAGATCGCCATGTGGGGCTATTCCGTTCAACGGGCCGCCAACGAGAAGAATTTTCAGAAGGCCCTCAAGGCCTTTTCCCCCGACATCGTGGTGATCCGCTGCGGATTCGCCCAATGGTCGGCCGAGGAACTGGTTGAACGGGCCGGTTCACGCCACAGCAAGCGCCGGGCGGTGCTGGCTCTGTGCGAGGAAGCCGAGATCGACGATGCCGTAGGAGCCGTCAAGGCCGGCGCCGCTGATTTCGCGGTTTACCCCGTTGACTGGGAGACGCTGCGCGACCAGTTGGAGCGCGTCAGCAAAGAAATCGACCTGCGCCAGTCGATCGCCCGCCTCTCCTCAAAACTCGGACCTCAGACCATCTTCGGACCTTTCGTAGGAGCCAGCAAGGCTATGGGCAAGGTCTACGATCTGGTCAAGGTTCTGGCCGCCAATGAAACCTCGGTGCTGGTCACGGGAGAAAGCGGAACCGGCAAGGAACTGGTGGCCGAGACCATCCACAAGATGAGCCCGCGCAGCGAAGGTCCCATGATCAGCATGAATTGCGCCGCCTTTCCTGAGGATCTGATCGAAAGCCAGATTTTCGGACACGTCAAAGGGGCCTTTACGGGAGCCGAACAATCCCGGGCCGGCTGCTTCGAAATGGCCGACGGCGGCATCCTCTTCCTCGATGAGATCGCCGAAATGCCGGTCTCCCTGCAGCCGAAGCTTCTGCGGGTGCTGGAAACCGGGCGCGTGCGGCGTTTGGGAGGCGAGAAGGAACGCTCCTTCGACGTCCGCTTGGTGGCGGCCACCAACCGCCCGGTCAAGAAGGTTCTCAAAGAGGGACAGTTGCGCGAGGACCTGTACTACCGGATCAATGTTTTCAACGTTGACCTGCCTGCCCTGCGCGAGCGGGAAGGCGATGTCGAGCTCTTGGCCCAGTATTTCATCCAGCAGTTCAATCAAAAGCACGGCTTTCAGGTGGAGGGGCTCGATCCGGCCACTTTGCGGAGGCTGGAGCATCACCACTGGCCTGGCAACGTGCGGGAACTGAAGAACGTGGTGGAGCGGGCCGTCGTGATGACTCGGCGCGGATTCATCCAGCCCAGCGAGCTTCCCGCTCCCCTGCGGGGCGAACTGGAGCCCGGCGGCGAGGAGTCGCCCGACGGCATCGTCATCCCCATCGGGACGTCCCTGGCCGACGCTGAAAAAGAAATCCTGCGCAAGACGCTGTCCAAAACCGGCCGCAATAAGAGCCAGACGGCCCGCATCCTGGAAATCGACGTCAAGACTGTGCGCAGTAAGATCAAGAAGTACGGTCTCTAGGCCCGCCTTGAGCAATCCCTCCTAATGAATCGCGCCGGGATGACCGATCAACCCATGGAGTCTGAATCGTTATGAAGCCGCAGATCGAACTTCAGCAACCGGGACGCAGGAAACCGCCTCCCGTCCAGCCGCCTGGACCGAAGCCGCCCGGCGGACCGCCGCCGCCTCCCGACCAGCCCCACCGTCCGCCGGTGCGCAGGCCGCCCGATCCGCCCGGTCCGGGACGGCCTCCCGGTGAGGACCGTCCGCCGGTTGAGGAGCCGCCGCGGCCCGACCCCCGCAGTCCGGGCCGGGGCTGATTGCCTGCCTTCGAATAGAAGCGTCCGCCGCTCGTAGTAGAATGGCAGACGGAACTTAGTTGCCCTCTTCTCCTCTAGGAGTGATGTCATGAAGGATTTCCTGAAGAGCTTTCTCGGGACTTTGGCCGCGCTGGTACTGGTTGCCGGCGGGTGTTTTTTCATTTTGATGATTTTTATTGCGGCCCTCTCCTCCGACGAGGCACCGAGCGTTCCCTCCAAGGCGGTCCTGGTGCTCGACCTGACCAAGCCCATTTCGGACCGCCCCTACGTTGAGGATCCGGAGCAGATCTTGCGCCAGGCCATGACCGGTTCTCCGCCGGTGAAAACGGTGGCTTTGCGCACGGTGCTTGAATCGCTGCGCACGGCCTCTGAGGACGACCGCATCAAGGCTGTGCTGGTCAGAGGTCCCGCCTCCCGTCCCGGATATGCTTCCGGCTGGGCCGCCCTCAAGGAAGTCCGCGAAGAGCTGGAGCGCTTCAAGGAGTCGGGCAAAGAAGTCCTCTCCTACAGCCGCTCCTACGGCGAAGCGGATTACTATGTGGCCTCGGTGGCCGATTCCGTCAAGATTCATCCCCTGGGAGCCCTGGAGTTGAACGGACTGGCCAGTGAGCAGATCTTTTTCGCCCGCGCCATGGAGAAATACGGCATCGACATGCAGATCCTGCGCGTGGGTAAATTCAAGGCGGCGGTGGAACCCTTCATGCTGGAAAAGATGAGCCCCGAGAACCGCCGTCAGACCGAGATGCTGCTCAACGATGTCTTCAATCCCTTCCTGGAAGCCGTTTCCGTGTCGCGGGGAGTCTCGCTGGAAAACCTGCTGGTTGTGGCCAACGAAAAGGTGGCTTTGAAGGCCCAGGAAGCCCTCGAGTTCCAACTGGCCGATGAAGTGACCCATTTCGACGCCGTGCGCCAGCATTTGCAGGAACTGACCGATACCGCCGACGAGGACAGCTTCGCCAGCATCGGCATCAGCCAATACGCTGAAGCCGCCGTCCGCAGTCGGGGAAGCGGCGGCTACATTGCCGTGGTCTACGCCGAGGGCGAGATCGTTGACGGCAACAGCAAGACCGACGTGGGAGGCGATTCTCTGGCCAAGCTGCTGCGCAGGGCCCGCGATGACGACGACGTTAAAGCCGTTGTGATGAGGGTCAACAGTCCGGGCGGAAGCGCCATGGCGTCGGAAGTCATTCAGCGCGAGACGCGCTTGATCAAGGAGGCGGGCAAGCCTTTCGTGGTTTCGATGGGCGCCGTGGCCGCCTCGGGCGGTTATTGGATCTCAACTTACGCCGATGAAATCATCGCCCAGCCCAATACCATCACTGGCTCCATCGGCGTCTTTGGCATGCTTCCCAACGTCAAGGAACTCTTCAACGATGTCGGCGTCACCTTCGACACAGCCAAGACTAATCCCCATGCCGATATCGCTACACCCTTCCGTCCTCTGAACGAGCGCGAAAGGGAAATCCTGCAGGGCTTCGTCAACCAGATCTACGAGCAATTCCTCAACAAGGTGGCCGAAGGACGGGGGATGAGTGTTGAGAAAGTCCACGAGATCGCTCAAGGCCGGGTGTGGTCGGGCAGCGAGGCTCAGAAGTTGGGGCTGGTCGACAACCTGGGGTCTTTGCAGGACGCCATCGCTTCGGCGGCGGACCGTTCTCAGTTGGGTGACAACTACCGCCTGCGCTTCTATCAGAGGAAGAAAGACCTCTCCGAGACGATCATGGAGATGCTCGAGGACGGAAACGATCAGGTTGCGACTCCCGGCATGCTCGAGCGCGAAATGCGACGGGTCTACTCGGTTGTGGAGCGGCTGCGCAAGCTCAATGATCCCAACGGGGTCTATGCCCGCTTGGAGCACGACCTCTTCATCCGCTGAGCGATGATGTCAATCTTCGAAGTCGTGCTGAGCCAGGGTCTGGCGCTGGGCTTCCAAGCGGTGCTGCATCACCACTGACAGGCTGGTGCCGACTAAGACTACAAGCCAGGCGATGAAGATCCAGATAATCAGCAGGGCCACGGCTGCCAATCCGCCGTAAATCTTGTTGTAGTAATCGGTGAAGGCGGCAATTTCAGAGGTGTAGACCGAGAATCCCCAGCGGGCGATCTGCAGAGACGTCGCGGAGAAAATGGCAGCCGTCAAGGCCGGATTCCGGTCCACCGGCCGGTCGGGGATGAACTTGTACATCACGTAGAAGATGGCGATGGTGAGCAGGAAGAAGCCCAGGCTGAGCACCAAACCCCACCATCCCAGAGGGACCAGGCTCCTGAGAAAAAGGGTGCGGGAAATGGCCAGTCCGGTCACCGCAAGCACAAGCGGCCCCAGCAGCAGGAAGAGTCCATAGAAGGTAATGCGCCGGACGAGGGAGCGGCGCAACTTGATCTTCCACACTTTGTTGATGGCAGATTCCACGCTTGAGAAGAGGGCCATGCTGGCCAGAATCAGCCCGATGATGCCGCCCGTTCCCAAGGCCCTCACCTTGATTTCCTGGATGGCTCCGATGACCCGGTCGGTCATGCCCGGCGCCAGATACTGCCGCATCAAGGGCCTGATCATGTCAACCAGGCGTTCCAAGCCTCCCAGGTACTCGAAAGCTACGAAGCCGATGGCGGCCAGAGGCAACAGGGAGAGGATGCTGATATATGAAAGCGAGGCCGCCATCATCGACAGCTCCGTCTTGGAGCAATGACGGTAGGTGGCCACAATGATGCGGCGGCAAAGACGCAGAAACTCGGCGGCCCTCTCGCCCAGCGGCGGACTCAGTTCCTCCTCGTCCTGGGAGTCTTCCTCGGGCTCTTCTCGAACCCTGGGGTCCGGCTCGGGAGCGGAAGGCGACGGATGCCGCGCCGTCTCTTGGGAAAGTCCGTTCATGGCTTCACCTGACTCTATTCTCGATCCTAGCACAACCGGATTGCAATCGAAGCCCGCTCCTACAGATGGAGTCCTTCGTTTGTCTCTATGAAAGCACTGAAATTTTCCCTTTTTGCTTTGGCGGTTTGATAGCATCGTCAAGGTGAAACGCAACGGTTGTCGAATATCCGAAAAGAAGCTGGTCAAGGCAAGTCTGGGGCTCTTGACCCTGCTGTGTCTCCATGCATTCTCCCAAGCTGTGCCGAACCGCATCGATCAGGCCTGGAGATGGTCTCACTTCGCCATGCAGGGCGGACTCCCGGCAGAGCGGATCAAGGCCTTGGCAGAAGCTGATGACGGCACTCTGTGGGCCCTTTCTGAGGAGGGTTTGGCCTACCACGACGACTTCCGTTGGAGGCTGGTGGAAGAACTCCAGTGGGATCCCGCCCAAACGCCTTCGCTGGCTTCCGCCCCCGGCGAAGGGGTGTTGCTGACGCTGGAAGGCCGGTTGCATCTGATCAACCGGGATGGCGTCGAGAACTTGGACGTCTCTTTCCAAGGCCGTCCGCTGCGGATCCTGTCGGCCGCGGCCATGGAATCGAATCGCATACTTTTGGCCGCTCGGACAGGCTTCTACCGGCTCGGCGACGACCGCCGTGTCCAGCCTACTGAGGGCTTGCCCAGCGAGGACGTTCACGTGCGGTTTGTGAAACGCACCAGCAGCGGGCGTCTCTGGGCCTCAGCCAGCAACGGGTTGTTTCAATTGCAGGGACGCGAATGGCGCCGGGTGATCGGGCATCCGGTCTGCGCGGTGAGCGACGACTTGGCGGGCGACAAGACTTTGGCACTGGGCTGCAAGCTCGAACGCCTTTGGATGTGGACGCGGATGGACAGCTCTCCAAGGCTTGTCGATACCGGCGGACGCCGGACCGTGGCCGCCGCAGTCTCGCCCGACGGAGATGTACTGGCAGCCTACAGCGACGGGCGCATCGAAGTCTTCCAGGGAGAATCCTGGACTCCCGTCGAAAACGTCCCCACTGAACTCGTCAACCCCGCCTTTCTGAAATTTCAGCGCAATGGAGACCTTTGGGTCGGCTCGGAAGCCGGCCTTTCTCTTTGCCGTCTCTCTTCGCGCCGATGGGTCAACTGGGCCGAATCCCGGACCAGCCTCGAGCAGCAGGTCAACGAATTGCTGGTCGACAGAGAAGAGAACATTTGGGTGGGCACCTCCGGCGGCCTCTTGGTCCGCTGGGCCGACGGGACAAGCGAGGTCATTAAGAGCGCGGCGGGGACCGACTTGGGCAATGTGACGGCATTGGCTCAAGACAGCCAGGGCGGCGTTTGGGTCGGCTCGGGCAGCTCCTTCACGGGCGCCTTCCGCTGGAAGCAAGGGCAGTGGCGCCACTTCGGGCCAACCCAGGGCCTGGAAGCGCCCCGCGTTCACCGCATTCGGCCCGACGGGAGGGGCGGGCTCTGGTTCCTGGGCCTGGGCGTGGTGGACGGAATCGGCGATCCCGGCGCCTTCCACTTGCGGGATGGCCAGTTCACCCGCTGGGACACCGACCGCGGACTGATTGACGACCGTGTTTACGATTTCGCGGAAGGTCCCGACGGAGCCTATTGGTTCGCCACCCGGGGCGGACTCAGCCGCTACTCCCAGGGCGCCTGGCGACACTGGAACCGCGGGCGAGGCCTGCGCCGCGACCGCGTCTATTCCCTGGCTGTGACGCCCCAAGGCAAGGTCTGGTTCGCCCACAAGCTGAGCGGATTGGGATATCTCGACGCCCAGGGCCAGCCTCACTACTTCGGTACCCAGGACGGCCTTGTCGACGAGCGTGTCTGGGAAGTGGCTCCCGCACCGGACGGCAGCATGTGGATCGCCACGGAAGACGGCATCAGCCGCCTCAAGGACGGCCGCTTCTCCAACTTCGGCAAGCTGCAGGGACTTGAGAATCCTCGTGTCTGGCCCTTGTTGCCCTTGTCGGGCCGGATCCTGGTCGGGACGCGCTCCGGAGTGGCCGAACTGAGCTTGCAGGAGGCAGCCAGTCCGGCCCCGTTGGTGATTTTGAGGGAACCCGTCCTTAGCCCCAATCAGTTCTTTTTCAGTTGGCAGGCGCTAGCCTACCGCGGCGAGATTCCCGCGGCCGCGGTCCTCACCCGATATCGTCTCGATGACGGTGCCTGGTCGGACTGGTCGACCAGCAGGGAAGTCCGCTTCAATGGCCTGAAATCAGGAGCTCACCGCTTTCAGGTTCAATCCAGGAGCCTTTTCGGCAACTTGAGCGAGCCGTCCCGGGCCTCGGTCGAATTCGATGTTTCGCCTCCCATTTACCGACATCCCCTGGTGTTGCTCCTGGCCGCCGTGTGGATTTTCAGCCTGGCCGGATTGGCACTTCACCATCATCGCCTGGTGCGGCGCCGGGAAGAGCACTTCCGGTCCCTGATCGAAAACGCCCGCGAATCGATTACCGTGCTCGACGCGGACGGCAACATCCACTATCAGAGTCCCGCCGTGGAACGGCTTTTGCAGCGCTCGTCAGAGGAGATGGAGGGAACTTCCTACTACGACTGGATCCACCCAGACGACGTGGCCCAAGTCCGCACCCGGCTGGCACCGGCCTGGCAGACGCTGTCCTCCCAGCATCAGTTCAGCGCCCGCTTCCGCCATCAGGACGGATCCTGGCGGATTCTGGAGGCTTCCGTCCACTCGGTGGAATTCGAGGACGGACGTTCTCACTTGGTGGTCAACGCCCTCGACGTCACTCACCGAAAAGAGGCCGAGTCGGCCTTGAGGGACAGTGAGCAACGTTTCCGCCGCCTCTTCAACAGCGCTCTCACGGGCAACTTCGTGGCCGATGGACAAGGCGTCCTCATGGCCTGCAATCCAGCTTTCGCACGGCTCTTCGGGTTCAGCTCGGTCGAACGCGCCGGCAGGGCCAACTTGTTTCAGCTCCTGGAAGATTCCCGCCACAAAAACGACATCTTGGAGGCGCTGGAGGAGGAAGGCCAGATTCAAGGCCGCACCATCCGCATGCTGCACCAGGACGGACACGTCCTCGACGTGCTCACCAACGCCTTCGCGGTGCGCAGCGAAGATGGCCGCTTGGAGGAGATACAGGGCCACCTGCTCGACGATAGCGAGCGAAAGCAGATCGAACTGCAGCTCCTGCAGGCTCAGAAGATGGAGAGCATCGGGGCCCTGGCGGGCGGAATCGCCCACGATTTCAACAACCTGATCTCGGTCATCAATGGTTACAGCGACATGGTGCTCACCGAACTCGACCGTGATACGCCCTTCCGCGAGTTTGTGGAGCAGATCAAGAAGGCTGGAGACCGCGCTTCGCTCTTAACCGGGCAAATTCTGGCCTTCAGCCGACGCCAAGTCCTGCAGGGACGCACCATCGAACTGAACGAGAGCCTGGAGGAGATCGGCGGCTTGATTCGCCGCCTGATCGGCGAGGACATCGAACTCTCCACCGAATTCTCGGATCGAACGGGTCAGATCAAGATCGACCCCGGACAATTGGAACAGGTGGTGATGAACTTGGTGGTCAACGCCAGGGACGCCATGCCCGGAGGAGGGCGCCTTTCGATTCGGAGCTCTGCGCTCTCGCTGGACCGCGACCAAAGCGAAGGCATGGGGATCGAGCCGGGAGAATACGTGCAGTTGAGGGTTTCCGATACCGGCATCGGAATGGACGAGGCGACCCAGAAGCGCATATTCGAACCCTTCTTTACCACCAAGGAAATGGATAAAGGCACCGGACTGGGGCTCTCGACCATCTACGCCATCGTCCGTCAGAATGGCGGCGCCGTGAGCGTCGAGAGTCAAGTCGGAAAAGGCACCGCCTTTACCGTCTACCTGCCTCAGGCGGCAGAGGTCCGAGGGGAGCAAAGGAATGCCGCCCCGGGGGCCGATGTCGAGGGATTGGATCAGCCTGCCGGGCGCCCCATCACCGATCTGCATCCGGCTCAGAACGGCACCCTCAGCAACCGGGGCCGCAAGACTCCCACCGTCCTGCTGGTGGAGGATGACAATGCGGTGCGCGAGCTTTCCGGACAGATTCTGCTGACCGGCGGCTATCGCGTCCTGACGGCTACCGACGGACATCATGCCATCAAGGTGGCTCAGGAGTTTCAGGAACCCATCGATCTGCTGGTCACCGACGTCATCATGCCCGGCATGAACGGCTACGAACTGGGCCGGCGCATGTCGCGTCGCCGCATGGGCGTCAAGGTGCTCTACCTAAGCGGCTATACCGACGACGTCCTCGATCAACTCGACCTGCACAAGTCCGGCGTCAACTTCATGCAGAAGCCCTTCACTCCCGACGCTCTGCTGCAAAAAGTGGCCAAGGTGCTGGGCCGTCCGCCAGTCGGTCGCCCCACCGCCTCCTGATCGCTCCCTAAACCGATCCGAAACTCATGCGATTCTGTCCGTGGGCGCGAAAACTCCTTGAAAGGAGCCCACCGCCTCTTCCCCCACCTCCGCCTCCCCCGCAGTGAGGCCCGCCGCTACAGGCCAGCTCGGGGAAGGCCGACGGCGGGAGCCCTGGTCCAGGCGTACTGAGTCAGTGTTAAACTGGAAAAGTGGTTTTCAAACTTCTCCCCGTTCTCGTCATGATGAATGCTGCGCCTCAAGCTGAATCCCCTTCGTCCGCCCGGTTCAGCGGCCAGAATGCCTTGCAGCAGGTGGCGGCCCAGATGGAGTTCGGGCCCCGTCCCACAGGCAGTGAGGCGCTAAGCCGCACGGGCGACTACATCCTCGCCCAACTCCAGGAACTGGGCTGGGAGACCTCCCAGCACACCTTCGAACTGGACGTCGATGGAGGGCAGTCGATTCCTGTCCGCAACCTGGTGGCCAGCCTGGGAGAGGGAGGTCCCGCCATCCTCCTGGCGGCCCACTACGATACCCGTCTGCGGGCCGACAATGATCCCGATGTGAACCGCCGGAACGATCCGGTCCCGGGAGCCAATGACGGCGGGAGCGGTGTAGGCGTGCTCTTAGAGCTGGCCCGCGTGCTGGGTCGCCATCACCGCCTGTCTCAGGAGCTTAAGCTGGTTTTCTTTGACGCTGAGGACAACGGAAACCTGCACCCCTTCGTCGATTTCGGCCACTATAACGGTTGGGTTCTGGGCTCCCAGCAGTTCGCGGAGGACACGGATTTGAGCCAGGTGGAACTGCTCATTGTGGTCGACATGGTGGGAGACATGAACCAGAACCTTCCCCGTGAGAGCTTTTCCCACAACCGGGCGCGCGAGTTGGCCGCTGAAGTGTGGGACTTGGCACTGGAGATGGGCTACGGTCCCCAATTCGTCCGCAACATACGCGGGGGCATCATCGATGACCACTTGCCCTTCCTGGACCGGGGGCTGCCGGCGGTCGACATCATCGATCTCAACTATCCCTTCTGGCACACCACCCAGGACACTCTGGACAAAGTCAGTCCCGAGAGTCTTGAGCGCGTCGGGCGCCTGCTGCAGGAATTCCTCATCCGACGCGGCGTCATCGACCGCGATCCCCTGCTGCGAGACCGCCCCCGACGCTCTCACCCGCCCCGCGTTCCTCCCCGCCGCCAACCCGACAACTAGCCAGCAGCTTTGGAGGGCGGGCAGGCATGTCGAAAGCCAAGTCGGGGCTCGCTGAAAGCGAGCGACAGTTCCCCTCCCTCGCCAAGGTTTTGGAGGGCGGCAGCCATATCGAAGGTCAAGTTGGGGCTAGCTGAAGGCGAGCGACAGTCCCCTCCCTCGCCAAGTCTTTGGAGTGCGGGCAGCCTTGTCGAAAATCAAGTCGGGGCTCGATGAAAGCGAGCGACAGTCCCCTCCCTCGCCAAGGCTTTGGAGGGCGGGCAGCCATGTCGAAAGTCAAGTCGGGGCTCGCTGAAGGCGAGCCATATGCCAGCCCAAGGGTAGAGCGAGGATGCGAAGCGGCCGAGCGGCACCCTGGGTACGGAAGCGGGCCCAAAAATAACCCTGAAAGGGTGAAATAAGAATCGGTCGTCTGGCGCGGCTCAAAGCCGTTCCTCAATCAGCTTCCACAGGGCCTCGGCATGAGACTGGGTTTGGTGGAGTTGGCCGAAGGACACTCGGATGATGTAGCGGTCGTTGAGCCGAGTGTGGGTGAGCAGGGCTTCTCCCGTGGCGTTGACCCCCTCCAGCAAGGCTTGGGTGGACGGGTCGTCTTCCAGGTGAAAGCACACGGTCTGCAGCCGCGGTTCCACCAGCAGACGGGTGCGTTGGTGGTCGCGGATCCGCTGGGCGAACCAGCGCGTCAATTCTAGATGAGAGCCGATCTTGGCGCGCAGCCCCTCCACCCCATAGGAGCGGATCACGAACCACAGCTTGAGAGCCCGGAAACGGCGTCCCAACTGCACGCTCCAATCCCGGAAGTTTTCGGCGGCGGTATCATGCTTGGTCTTGAGATACTCGGGCTGGATGGCCAGGGCTCTCTTGAGACAGTCCGGATCCTTGCAGAAAAAGGCCGAGCAGTCGAAATTGGTGAACAGCCATTTATGGGGGTTGAAGACGTAGGAGTCTGAGGCCGCCACGCCATCCATCAGCCAGTTCATTTCCGGAATGATGGCGGCCGAACCGGCCAAGGCAGCATCGACGTGCAGCCAAACCCCATGGCGGCGGCAGATTTGGGCCATGTCGGGAACCGGATCGATGGCGGTAGAAGAGGTGGTCCCCACGGTGGCGATGGCGCAGACCGGTATCCGCCCGGCTCGCCGGTCCTCTTCGATGGCCTCATCGAGAGCTTCGGGAAGGAGGGCGAATTGGTCGTCCACGGGCAGGAGGCGCAGGTTTTCGTCGCCCATTCCGGCGATGCGGACGGCTTTGACCGCCGAGGAGTGGGTTTGGTCTGAGGCGTAGACGGTCAGGGGCGGTTGTCCCGAACCACCGCTGCCGTTGATGGGTGCGACCTTCTCGCGCGCCGCAAGCAGGGCGCAGAGGGTGGCGGTGGAGGCCGTGTCCTGGATGCAGCCCGGCCAGTCGAGGCCGATCATGCCGCCCAACCACTCCATCATGCGGATCTCCATCTCGGTGGCCGCTGGACAGGTGGCCCAACTCATGGCGTTGACGCCCAAGCCGGCCGACAAAAGGTCGCCCAAGATGCCTGGCGGACTGTGATTGCAGGGAAAGTAGGCGAAGAAGCGCGGATCGTTCCAGTGGGTGGAGTAAGGCAGGACCAGCCGGCGGAAGTCTTCCATCACCTGGCTGCCGTCCTGGCCCTCTTGGGGAGGCTCCTCAGGCAGCATCTTAAGCAATTCTCCCGGTTGGACGGGAGGAGAAACGGGCCCGTCGTAGCCGTTTTCCATGTAGTCGGCGATCCAATCGATAACCGCGTAGCCCACGCGGCGGAATTCGTCTGTTTTCATACTGGGTCTTCCTGCTGCTTTGATTTGCCTCGACTTCGAGAGGTATCATAACGTGGACAGGGACTTCCTGTGAACGCCCCGACTGCAACCGCTGGACAGGCACCATCACTTCGAGCGGAGGAAATAATGAGTTTGAGAATCAACGATACGGCACCTGACTTCACGGCCCAAACAACCGATGGAACCATTCAATTTCATCACTGGATCGGGAACGGCTGGGCCATCCTCTTTTCCCATCCCAAAGACTTCACGCCGGTCTGCACGACCGAGCTGGGCGCAGTCGCAGGCCTTAAGGACGAATTCGCCAAGCGCAACTGCAAGGTCATGGGCATCAGCGTCGACGGAGTGAGCGATCATAAAGCGTGGTCGAAGGACATCGAGTCATCCCAGGGCCATCCCCTGAACTTCCCTCTGGTGGGAGATCCCGAACTGAAGATCGTCAAGCTCTACGACATGCTGCCGGCTGACGCCGGCGACAAAGCCCAAGGCCGCACGCCCATGGACAACGCGACCGCCCGCTCGGTCTTCGTCATCGGGCCCGACAAGAAAATCAAGGCCACATTGACCTATCCCATGAGCACCGGGCGCAATTTCGCCGAAATCCTGCGTTTGTTGGACTCCTGCCAGTTGACGGCTGAGAAGCAGGTGGCAACGCCGGCTGACTGGAAGCAGGGTGAGGACGTGATTATCGCGCCTTCGGTTTCTGACGACGAGGCTCACAAGCGCTACCCAGACGGCTGGAAGCAGCCCCTTCCCTACATCCGCATCGTCCCCCAGCCCAAGTAGCCGGCTGGGTGCCGAGGCGGAAATTGGCAGCGCTATTCCACCCCTTCAGGGTTCCTTTTGATGGTTTACCGCACCCAGGGTGACGCTTCGGCGCTTTGCGTCTTCGCTTTACCCTGGGCTGGCCTATGGCTCGCCTACAGCGAGCCCAGACGGATTTCAGGATAGCGTCGCCTCCACCTCCAGCGTGCTTGAGCAGAGTTGCATGCTTAAACGGATTTCCGGTGTGCTTGAACAAATTCCAGCGGGGCTTGAACGAATTCCGGTGTGCTTGAGCCGGTTCCAGTACGCTCAACCAGGGTTCGGCACGCCAACCAGAGTCCAGCACGCCAACCAGAGTCCAGCACGCCAACCAGAGTCCGGCACGCCAACCAGAGTCCAGCACGCCAACCAGAGTCCAGCACGCTTAAACGGACTCCAGCGTGCTTGAGCAAATTTCTAGCGCGCTTGAACAGATTCCATCGGGCTTAGACGGACTCCAGTGCGCTTAAACAGATCCCAACGTGCTTGAATGGATTCCAAAACGCTCAACAGGTTTTCAGAGCGCTTTAAAACAGATTCCAGCGTGGTTGAGCAGACACAGCATCCGGAAAGCGGTTGGAGGGCGGCGGGCTGTTGTGGAGATGGTCGGCGGCTTCGAGAGAGGCCGCCTGCCATGTCCCTGGGCGGAGACAGCGGCTAGCCCGTCTTCTTCCAGAACGGCAACAACGCCACCGCCGTAGGCCTGCTGTGGGGAGGAAATGCCAAGGCAGGCACGGGGTCCTTAGAGGGTCAGGTTCTCGAAGATGCCGGCGGCGCCCATTCCGCCGCCGATGCACATGGTGCAGAGCCCGTAGCGCACCTTGCGGCGCTTCATTTCGTGCAGCAGCGTGGCGGTCAGCTTGGCTCCCGTGCACCCCAGCGGATGCCCCAGCGCGATGGCGCCTCCGTTGACGTTGACGATCTCAGGGTCCAGCCCGGCTTGGCGGATGACGGCCAGGGCTTGGGAGGCAAAGGCTTCGTTGAGTTCCACCAGTCCGATGTCGTCGAGTTTGAGTCCGGCCCGCTTGAGGGCTTTGGGGATGGCGTCCACCGGCCCGATGCCCATGATTTCCGGGGCTACCCCGGCCACCGCGAAGCTGACCAGGCGGGCCAGCGGAGTCAGTTCGAGTTCTTTGACCAGCTTGCCTGAAACCAAGGCTGCCGCGGCGGCTCCGTCGGACATCTGGGAGGCGTTTCCGGCCGTGACCGTCCCGCCTTGCTGAAATGCCGGACGCAGCTTGGCCAGAGCTTCGATGCTGGTGTCGGCGCGGGGACCTTCGTCGACCTTGAACTCGATTTCCCGTTCGTGGGTCGAGCCGTTGCAGTAAGCCACCTCCTCCACTTGGAGGGGGACGACTTCTTCCTCAAAGCGCCCCTCGCGGATGGCGTCGACGGCTTTTTGGTGAGAGGAAAGCGAAAAGGCGTCCTGGTCGTCGCGCGAGACTTGGTATTTGCGGGCCACGTTTTCAGCCGTGATTCCCATGCTCACGTAGACCTCGGGATCAGCTTCGGCCAGTCCCGGATCGGGCGAGAAGAAGTAGCCTGTCATGGGCACCATGCTCATCGATTCCGAGCCGCCCGCAATCACGGCATCGTTCCCGCCGGCCACGATCGATTGGTGGGCCATGGCGATGGTCTGCAAGCCCGAGGAACAGAATCGGTTGATGGTGGCGGCCGGGACGGCGTCAGGGAATCCGGCTTTCTGGGCGATGATGCGTCCCATGTTCATGCCTTGTTCGCCTTCCGGCATGGCGCATCCGATGAGGACGTCGTCGATGCGCGAGGGTTCCAGCCCCGGAACCCGGCCCAACGCGCCGCGGACCGCCACGGCGCCCATCCGTTCGGGACGCGTGTTGCGCAACGTGCCTCTCTTGGCCTTTCCCACCGCCGTGCGGACGCTGCTGACGACAAATGCTTCTCTCATATCGGCTTCACTCCAATGGACTTCGATTCACTCTCTTGCGGCTCAGTTTCGCAGGGGTTTGCCGGTCTTGAGCAGATGTTCGATGCGCTGCTGGGTCCTTTTCTCACCCAACAGCGACAGGAAAGCTTCGCGTTCCAATTCCAGCAGATAGTCTTCGTGCACATGGCCAGGCCCGCTCAAGTCGCCTCCGCAGAGGATATGCGCCAAGCGGTCGGCCAGGTAAACGTCGTATTTGCTGGCGTATCCGGCTTGTTGCATGCTGCGGGCCGCCACCTCCAGGAAGGCCTTGCCCTGGCGTCCCAGGACATAAATGGCAGTCCGAACCGGGGGCGGCGCGTATCCCTCCAGGGAAAGCCGCAGCACCTCCTGCTTGGCCACGTAGATGCGCCGGGCTGAGTTCATGATGACCTTGCTGCAGGGCAGCAGATAGCCGGTCCGCACCGCTTCCTGGGCGCTGGTGGCCACCTTGGCGGTCCCGATGGCCTGGAAGGCCCTTTGCAGGAAGGGCTGAACCTGGCTGGGCAGCTCATTGGCGGCCGTTTCCGAAGCCCGGGCCGCCATATGGGTGGTTCCCGTTCCTGCCGGGATCAATCCCACGCCCAATTCAACCAGTCCGATATAGGACTCTGTGGGAGCTACCACCTGGTCGCTTCCCATTCCGATCTCGCAGGCCCCGCCCAGCACCCGCTGGTGAAAGGCCGTCACCACCGGTTTAGAGGCGTAGCGCAGGCGCTGGATGGTGGCTTGGAATCCGTTGACGGCTTGGACGATTAAGTCGAAACGCCCATCCTGGGCAGCCATGGCGGCTTCCCCCAGGTTGGCCCCGACCGAGAAATTGCTGCCCTCGTTTCCAATGACCAAGCCATGATAGTCGCCCTTCTCCACGATCTCTACGGCCTGCTGGAGCCCCTGCATGACCTGGGTGCCCAGCGAATTGGCCTTGGACCGGAACTCGTAAAGCAGTACTCCGTCACCTAGGTCGAGGAGGGCCGCTTCCTCGTTCTTCCACACCTCGCGTCCGGGATCGGATTTGATGAACCCCAACTGGATTTCGTCAGCAGGAGGCGTGTCGGGCTGGTACCCCTCTCCAGGAATGTAGACTGAACGATCACGGCCCCGTCCCTTGTAGAACGACTCCGCCCCCGCATCCTCCATTTCCTTGATCCAGGGCGGCAACTGCAGGCCGACCTCGCGCATGTCCTTGAGTACCCGCTGGAATCCCAGGGCGTCCCAGTACTGAAAGGGACCCAGTTCCCAGGCGAATCCCCAGCGGACGGCCCGGTCGACATCTGCCGGATTGTCGGAGATCTCAGGTATGCGCCGGGCAGCGTAGGCCATAACGTCCAGAATCGAGTCGCGGAAGAAAGCGCCGGCCCGTCCCTCGTCTTCATAGAGGACCCGCAGGCGCTCCTTCAGGTCGGGGATCTTCTTGAGCTTGCCCAAGTCGCCCAAATCCATGGCTTGGGGAGCGCTGTATTCCAGGCTCTCGAAGTCGACCGAGAGGATCTCTCCCTCTTCTTTCTTGTAGAAGCCCTTCCTGGTCTTGGCCCCCAGCGCGCCCGACTCGACCAGCTTCTTGACCTGTGGCGGAATCTTGAAGGCCTCGCGGCTCTCGTCTTCGGGAACCGCTTCATAGAGGTTCTCGCTGACATAGACCATGGTGTCCAAACCCACCACATCGGCGGTTCGGAAGGTGGCGCTTTTTGGGCGTCCCGAGAGCGGACCGGTCAAAGTGTCGATCTCTTCGATGGTGTAGCCCTGGTCGGTGACGCCGCGGATGGAGCGGTTCATGGCGTAAACGCCGATGCGGTTGCCGATGAAATTGGGGCGGTCTTTGGCGATCACCACCCCTTTGCCCAGGTGGATGCGGGCGAACCATCGGATGCGCTCCACGATGTCGGGATCAGTGTTGGGCGTGGGGATGACCTCGAAGAGCCGCAGATAGCGGGGCGGGTTGAAGAAGTGCGTTCCCAGGAAGCGGCGCTTGAAGTCGTCGCTGCGCTCCTGGGAGATTTGGTGGATAGGCAGTCCTGAAGTGTTGGTTGTGATCACGGCGTCGGCCGCGGCGTGACGTTCCACCTGCTCCATGACTTGGCGCTTGACGTCCATCTTTTCGATGACCGCCTCCAGCACCCAGTCGGCTTCGCCGATACGCTCGAAATCGTCTTCAAAGTTGCCCAACTCGACCCGCCGGGCCACGTCGTCGGTGACAAAAGGGGCCGGCTTCATCTTGCGGGTCTTTTTGAAGGCCGATTCCACAACCGCGTTGTTGGGGCCGCCTTCTGGAGCAATGTCCAGCAGCAGCACCTGCAGTCCGGCGTTGGCCAAGTGGGCCGCGATCTGCGAGCCCATGACGCCGGCGCCCAAAACGGCGGCGCGGCGGAAGGGTCTATGGCTGTCAACTCGTCTTTGTTCTTGTCGTTCGTCCAATTTCTGGCGTTCCATCGGAGACACTTTATCATTAACAGCGAACCGAACCCATCGGGTGGCCCGGCCCCTGTTCGATCACGGACAGCACCCCGCTCATTTGAGCCGCCTGATAGCCATGGGAGTGCCAAATGGCAGTTCAGCCGAGAGTGCCAACAGCCGCCGATCTGCTGACAAACGGCGGATGCCGTGAGAGGTCCCGCCGTTCGGAGGGGTCATGCGCAGGAAGGGAGGCGGTGACTTTTGATAAGTGTGCTCGGGGGAGGGTTATAATGCCCTGACGCAACGGATCTGTCCTTGCTCCGGGCTCTTATGGATTTCAAGTACGAATGGTCGCTGCCGATTGTGTTGGCCTTGGCTTACCTTGCGGTCCATATGATTTTTCTCTTGACCGCCCGCCACCCGCCTCGTCAGAGGCTCCGCCTGTTGGCCTGGGACGCGCTGCTGGCCGCGGCTTTGGCCGCGCTCCTTGTGGCGTCAGCCGGGAGCGGTTTCGTACCGGAATTTCTGCGGCTGTGGGGACCTGTGGTCTTCTTCTGGTGGGCTTACCTATGGGCGGGACGCGTCCTTCACGTCTATCACGCGCCCGGCCGCTGCTGGGACGGGCCGCTGATCCGTTGGGAGGGACGTCTGCTGGGCCAGCCCAGCCGATGGATGGCCCGATACGGGGGACGCCTCACCGCCGAGGCCATGCACCTCTTCTACGCCTCCTATTACCTCTACACGCCCGTGGTCGGCACCGCTCTGCACCTGCGGGGACGCCTCAACGACTTCGAGTCGATGAGCTTCGCAGTGCTCTTGGGCTATCTCGTGTCCTATTCCTGCTACACGCTCATCCCGGTTTGGGGACCGCGCTGGGGACTTCTCGAGGAGGGGCTCATCGAGGGCGGACGTCCGGCGCTCAAGGGATATGCGGTCACCGCTTTCATGAACCGGCTCATGTACCAGGGACCGGCTCACAAAGGAGGCGCAATGCCCAGCGGTCACGCCTCCACCGCCGTCATCTTCGCAGTTTGGTGCGGACGCCTGTGGGGATGGGAGGGCCTCGCGGCCGGCTGGCTCATCGCAGTCGGAATGATGGTGTCGTCCGTCTACGGACGCTATCACTACGTAGCCGACGTGGCCGCCGGGGCCCTGCTGGGATGGCTCGCTCTGCTCCTCTCCGACGCTCTCTTTCTCGGCTAGTCTGCAGGCCTCTTCTTATTGCACCCTTTCAGGGTTTGTTTATCAATGGATTCGGTACCCAGGGTGGCGCTCGCACCTCGCTCCGCTCGTAGCGAGCTGACCCTGGGCTGGCCTATGGCTCGCCTACAGCGAGCCCATACTTCGCTTCAACACAGGCCGCTCCGTTCGGTACAGAGTCACTAGCCGTTCGGCATCCGAGATCACTGCTTCGGCACAGGGAGCCCGGCTCGGCTCCGGGAACGCCGTTCGGCACGGGGATCACTCGATCGGCCGGATCGCGGCTCGGGCCCTGAAGTCGCTCGTTCGGCTGCGAGAGCCGTTCGGTGCTGAGAATACTCCGCTGCGAGTTCTCGTTCGGCACGGGGATCACAGGGTCACTCGTTCGGACTCCGCTCGGCACGGAGATCACTCCTTCGGCACAGCGGTGCGCGACTGCCTGCTTGGCCGGGCCGTCTCCGACATCGACATCGCCACTTCTGCCACGCCTGAGGAGGTCGAAGCGCTTTTCAACGAGACTGAGCCGGTCTCGACGGCCCGGCGGGCGATCTCTTGTGGCGGGGAGGATGTGTTGCGATTGCTGCCGAGGGGGTGCCCCTCAGTGGCCGGGGGCGCCGTCGTAGACTTGCCGTGCCAGTTCTTGGAAAGCTGCTTCCTGGCGATAGGGTTCGAAGGCGGGTTCGTGAGCCATGAACAGCGGTCCGAAGCCCTTCTGGGGCAGGGCCTTGCGCAATGACTCGTACATGGCCTCGCGCTTGCCCAAGTGGGCTTGCACCACCGCCTTGCGGTAGGGAGGGATGTCAAGCTCCTCCACGACCGTTAGATACTTGTCCACGGCTTGGGCAGGAGGCAGGGCATCCAACGTTTCCAGGAAAGCGTGACTGCGCCGGCGGACTCCCTCGTCATTGGAGTTCAGGCGTTCCTTCAGTATGCCCCGGACGGCTTCCAGAGTGAGGGCATGGTCATCCAACGCCAGTCCGGAGTAAAGCAGGCACAGGCGCGACCAGGCCGAGAATCCGGAGAGGTTCATCCCGCGGCGAGCTTGGCGCACTGCCCGTCGGAATTGACCGGCATGGTAGAGATGCCAGGCGTAATCTCCGCCCACAAGGGCCGACATGAGATCGTGACGGTTGGCCTGCTCAATCAGTTGGAGAGCTTCTTGATGTCGTCCGGCCGCGGAGAGAAAGCCCGCCATCCACACCGCGGGGTCGGTCTCGGCCTCAGGAGCCTGTGCCAAGGCCCGGCGATAATGCTGTTCGGCGTCGGCCCAGTTCCAGTCACGATAAAAGAGGCTGACGGCCAGTGCCAACTCGGCCTCCCACAGATCAGGCTGGGCTTGAAGCGCCCGCCGCGCAGCCGACTCGGCGAGATCCCAGGTTTGGTTGCCGCGGTATTCACTCTCGTAGAAAGGTGCCTGGGCATATGACCAGGCCAGGGCGGCCACGGCCGGCAGGAAATCGGGCCGCTGGCGCAGGGCTTCGCGCAAGGATTCGATGCTCTCGGCAAAGTGCTTTGAGCGGGCCTGGAATCGCCCCTGGGCACAGAGTTCGCGGACGGCCAGCGGCGTGTCGGACGGCGGGGCCAGTTCACAGGAGTAGCGGCGCTCGGGCGTCTCCTCCACACCCAGTAGTTCGGCTGACATGGTCTGGGCGATTTCGCGGGCCGCCGTACCGGCCTCCAGCAGCGGACGCCTCCAGGGCAGGCGGACCTCCCTGATCTTGACCGTCCGGTGGGTCACCGTGTCCACAAGATGGGCCGTGATTTCCATGCCCGGTTCGCCAGTTGCGGCGTCCGGCGGCGCAGCCTGTGAAGCGGAATCCCCTTCGGCGCCGGTTGCGTCGGTCGCTCTCGCCAGCACCAGATTGTCGTTTTCCCCAGCCAAAGCGGAGGGCCTCCTGCGTTGCAGCGTTCCGTAAAGGATGTAGTCGACGTTGAGCTCTTCAGCCACTTTACGGGTGTCGATTTCCTGATTGCGGTAGTGCCAGGAACTGGTAAAGGCGATCAGTTCCAGCGATTGATCGCCCTGCTGCTGAGCCAAGTTGAGGATGAGGTCCTCCGTCAATCCGGCCAGGACGTAGCTTTCCACGGCTTGGGGTCCTCGGGGCTGGAAGGGCAGCACCGCCAGCCGCATAGGCTGAGAAGAGGACTCCACAGGCGGGCCCATTTGCTGCCACAGGACGAAGGCGGCCAGCAGTACGGCGGCCAAGGCCAGCAGGGCGGCGGGAGTCCAGTCATGCCGACTGCTTTCCCCAGCGGACGCCGGCGAGGCTGGCGCTTGCGAGGCGGGAGCGCCCTGGGGAGCGATGCGCTTGACTTCGGCGATGAAGCGGTAGCCGATGCGCGGCAGGGTTTCCACGAAGCGCGGACTGTCGGCGTTGTCGCCCAGAGCCGTGCGCACCTGGCGGACGCAGTAGTTGAGGCCGTGTTCGAAATCGACGTGGGTGTCGTCGTCCCAGACGTGTTCCTGCAGTTCTTCCCGCGTCACCACTTCACCCGCCCGGGAGGCCAGCAGTGCCAGTACCTTGAAGGGTTGGGGCTGCAGCCGCTTGCGCAAGCCCGACTTACGCAGCTCGCGGCTCTTGAGGTCAATTTCGTAGACGCCGAATTGAAGGACTTGCGATGAGTTTTTTGCCGATGTCACCTGAGCAAACTCCTCCCCTGACGAGGGGCGATCGCGCCGCTAATACGGCGTGACTTAAACGACAGGGGATGTCCTTGTAGACGAAAGCGGGGCCGCCATCGTTCAATCGAGTTGCTCAAAGAGTCCGCGGGAGGAGCTTGGCCAAGCCTACTTTTGCATCGCCTCCCTCAGCAGTTCTCGGGCGCTGTGCCGGCGCAGAGGGTCGGTCCAACTGCCATACACGGGATTGGGCAGGACGAACCAGCGCGTGCCCCAAAGCTGGGAGTAGTCCTCAACGCGCTGGCTGCGCTCTTGGATGTCCTCGCTCCACACCGCCTGGGGAAAGTCGCCCAGGTTGTCTCCCAGGTAGGCGATGACCTCGTAGGCTTCCATGGCCTGGCGCCGGCGTGGACCTTTATCGCTGGAGTCCTCTTTCAGCAGCAGCCAGGGTCCGCTTTCGTCGCCGGCTACGCCCAAGCGGCGCAGCAGGGCCGCCGTGCTGTCGCGGAATTCGGCGTCGCGGTTGGAGAGGAAGACCACCCGCACTCCGGCCTTCCTCACGTCCTCGATGAAGGCTCCCGCTCCCGGCACCAGGGTCACGTTGGATCCGCCCTGTTCCTGCCAGGCATCCCATTGTTCGGGATCGAAGCTGTTGTCATCGGGGTCGAGCGCCAGTTCGCTGTTGAAGGAGGAGTTGTCGAGGATGGTCTCGTCCAAATCGGCCACCACCGCCAGCGGACGTCCCGAGGCTCCACGCGCCCAACCGTCTACGTGAGGCGAGCGAGAGGCCGCTTCCAGGACGTAATGGCGGGCGGCGTTGAAGGCCTGGTGGCAGAGGGCCCGGTACTCGGGAGAAACTTCGACCCACAAGTTGGCCATCAGCTTGTCGGGGGGGCTCGCCTCCTGAAGAGGAGCCGAGGAAAGCAGTCCCGTGGCCAGCAGGCTTAGGGACAGCAGGGAGGTCCACACCAGTCGGCTAGGGTGGGACTGAGGTCTTTTCAGGTCGGCAGATTGCACGTCGGGGAGTCCTTTGTTGCAGCGGGTTCCCAGCGGTCACGAAGTCCGCTTGGAGAACGCCTGGATGGATGTTTTCCGGGACCCATACGGCCCCTTGTGAATTTGCCATATCTGGCGCTCGCGTGCTAATCTGAAGCTTCCATCGAGGATCCATTTCGATCCACCCCGGGATGGAGGTAGTGGCTTGCCTCGCATCCTCGGAGGTCTGCATTGAGCCGGTCTTTGAGCCGGACGTCGGAATGCGCCGAACAGGGTAGCATGGCGCATCTTTTGACCCAATGGACACCGCTCTCGGAGCGGAATAAAGACAGGACGGGCCGGTTCCCACGGACGGCGCCATAGGGGGAGTTGTCTCCCTCGTGGCTGCGTGCCTCCGCGGCTTTGGTCGGCCTAAGACCGCGTGTAGAAACGCATGAAAGGAAGGGAAGTCCCATGAGTTCCACTGCCTCGAGCGCCCTCGGCAAAGCATCCTCCGTCCGTTACCGTCCCGTGACCGAATTCAATGTCGCCAAGATTCCTCAATGGGAGCTGATGGAGGAGGAGGAGCGTGAGGCGGTTGAGGTTGTCTCCAAGGTCTTGCCTTTCCGCACCAACCGGTATGTGGTGGACGAACTGATCGACTGGTCCAACATTCCCGGCGACCCCATGTATCAGCTCACCTTTCCCCAGCGCGGCATGCTCGAGGAAGAGGACTACCGGCTGGTCAGCCGACTGCTGCGGGGTGAGGCGCCCCGGGCTGAAATCGACCAGGCTGTGGAGGAGATCCGCTGGAAGCTCAATCCTCATCCGGCCGGACAGCTCACCCATAACGTCCCTACCCTGGAGGACGAGCAGGTGGAGGGTTTGCAGCATAAGTACCGCGAGACCGTCCTCTACTTTCCCGGCCAGGGACAGACCTGTCACGCCTACTGCACATATTGCTTCCGCTGGGCTCAGTTCGTAGGCATGCCTGAAATCAAGTTCGAATCGCGCCAGGTGGACGATTTGGTCCGCTATCTGCGCGCTCATCCCGAGGTCAGCGACGTGTTGGTGACGGGTGGCGATCCGCTGATCATGAAGACGCGCCTGCTGCGCCGCTATTTGGAGCCGTTGCTGGATTCCGGGCTGGAGAGTCTGCGCAACATCCGCCTGGGTACCAAAGCGCCGGCCTATTGGCCTCAGCGTTTCGTCACCGACAAGGACGCCGATGACCTCCTCAGACTCTTTGAAGAGGTCGTTGAAAGCGGACGCCACCTCAGCGTCATGGGCCATTACAGCCACCCGGCGGAGTTGTCGACTCCGATTTCCCGCCAGGCCATCCGCCGCATCCGCTCCACGGGCGCCGAAATCCGCATGCAGGCCCCCATCATCCGCCACGTCAACGACTGGCCCCAAGCTTGGGCCGAGATGTGGACGGAAGGCGTGAGGCTGGGCATGGTGCCCTACTACATGTTCGTGGAGCGCGACACGGGTGCCAAGGCCTATTTTGAATTGCCGCTGGCACGGGCCTTTGCGGTGTTCCAGGAGGCCTACTCCAGCGTTTCGGGCTTGGCCCGCAGCGTCCGCGGACCCTCCATGTCGGCCTTTCCCGGAAAGGTGAGGATACTCGGCATCGAGCGCGTCCAGGGGCGCAAGGTCTTCGTCCTCGACCTGTTGCAGGGACGCGATCCGTCCTGGGTGCGGCGCCCCTTCTTCGCCGAGTTCGACCCCCGGGCCAGTTGGTTCGATCAGCTCGAACCGGCCTTCGGCGAGTCCTTTTTCTTCGAAGAAGAGCTGCAAGAAGTCGCCGTCCCGGCCTAGCGGCTTGTCAGCCTTGAAAAATTGTTTCTGTACGCGCCCTTGCGCCCGATCTCCGCGTTGCTCCTTCTCGACTTAGCTTCGACTATGCCTTCGTCGGCGAGCCTTGATCTCGACCCCAATCGCTCGCCCATAAGCCACAATCTCAAAGCTGACAAACCACTAGCGTGCGCCGACAAGCTGGCGCCAACTGGAGTAGGGTAGCGGCATGAAAACCTACATCGCGCTTTTTCGCGGCATCAACGTCGGAGGCAGGAATACCTTGCCCATGGCCGACCTGCGGGCGGTCCTGGAAGACCTCGGTGCTGGGAGCGTCAAGACCTACATTCAAAGCGGCAATGCCGTCTTTCGCCACGAGACGGACGACGCTTCCCAACTGTCGGAGAGCATCCGCGCCGCAGTCGAGGAAAGCCGCGGCTTCGCTCCGAAGGTCCTCTTGTTGAGCCGCGACGAACTGCAAGCGGCGTTTGCGGGCAATCCCTTTCCTGAAGCTGAGGAGTCCCCGAAGAGCCTGCACCTGTTCTTCCTCGCTTCGGCGCCCGAGAGTCCTGACCTGGAAAGCCTCAAAGAAGTCCGGCGGGACAGCGAACGATTTGTCCTCAAAGAAGCCGTCTTCTACCTTCACGCCCCCCAGGGCATCGGTCGGTCGAAGCTGGCGGCCCGAGTTGAAAGGGCCCTCGGCGTGGCGGTGACGGCCCGCAACTGGCGGACGGTTGGCAAGGTCCTGTCGATGGCCAGCCAGTGATGTTCGTCGGGGTCCGCTTCAGCCTCCTGCCGTGGCCGAGACCAAACCGACATGACAAGCAGTCCGCGAAGTGGTATCCATCAAGACAACGATCAAGGATCAACTGCTCGAAGAGGTGGATACAATGCAAGAAGAACAGAGATTGCGTTATTTGAAGGCGGCTTTAGTTGTCATCGGGGTCATCTTCATCGGGGGGATCTACGTCATGATGAGATGGGTCTGGCCCGCGGGCTGGGGCTGGACGCCGCCCCAACACGAATACGAACAGATGATCATGGGGGTCTATGCCGTCCTGGGCATCTTTCTCATCCGGGCCGCCAAAGATCCCATGGCCAATGCCAGCCTGATCTGGTTCACGGTTTGGTCGAGTTTCGTTCATGCCGCCATCATGCTGGTCCAGGCGCTGGTCGACGAGACCGAACGCACCAACCTGCTGGGCGACGTCCCCGCCCTCTTCCTGGTCGCCATCGTCCTCTGGTACCTCATGCCCAAGCGGGAGCAGGCCTAAGTACACTCTCCCCTATCGGGGATTGAGAAGAGGTCTTCAGGCGAGCAAAGCACCGAGCAGCCCTGAAGGACCTCGGCTCGCGCCGCTTGGCCCGGTCAGGCGGCGATGCTATCGTTTCAACCATGTGGGAAGATGCGCCGCGTCCGCGCCGAGAGGCGCCGCGCTGGAAGGTGGAACTAAGTTGCCGCTTCCGGTGGAAGGATCGTCCGTCGCAAGGGCGGATCGTCGACCTGTCCAAGGGCGGGGCGTTTGTGGAATCTCAGGACTCGCCTCCCCCCGGTTCCCATCTTGACTTGCAGGTCGGGCTGCCGGACGGCCAAAACGCCGGGGCAAGCGACGTCACTCTCAGCGGAACCGTCCGCCACAGTGGGATGCTTCCGCTGGGTCACCGGACTCTGCACGGATTCGGCATCGAATTTGAGGAAACGGACGGCGCGGTCCGGGAAGCGGTAGCCCGCCTGCTGGATCACGCCTCATCAGGCGCCAAGTGAGTCCGCAGCCGGAAAAGCGGCTCGATCCCTTGAGGAACCCATGGACAACACCGAGGGCGGTTGGGACGCGCCGGCAAGTTCAGCAACGCCTCGGATCTCCAACGCCGCCTGGGCCGCCGGCATAGCCGGGCTGTGGATCGCAGTGCGCGGCTACCCCGGCCTCTACCACGATGCCCGCCTCTACGCAGCCCAGGCTCTTCACCGTCTCGACCCGCAGGCGTTGCAGGACGACCTGCTCTTCCGCTTCGGCACCCAGGACGCCTACAGCGTCTTCTCCTATTTGCACGCCCCGCTGGTGCAGTATTTGGGCCTCGACGGCGGCACTCAAGTGCTGCTCGCTCTCAGTCACTTGCTCTGGATCGGGGCGCTTCTCTACTTGGCCGCCTCGCTCTTCTCGGACTGGCGCAAGCAGCTCTTCTCAGCCGCCGCGGTGGTCCTGCCCGCCGGATACGCCCACCTCATTCTGGGATACGGAGAGCCCTTCCTCACCCCGCGTCCGGCCACTGAGGCGCTGGTGATGATCGGACTGGCCTGCTACCTGCGCGGACGCTTGGCCTGGGCCGCCGCCGGACTCTCGCTGGCCCTCCTCTTCCACCCCTTGATGGCCTTGGCCGGATGGAGCGTGGCCGGACTTCTGCTGCTGACCCGCCATCCCCGACTGGCCTTGTGGGTCTTGCCGCCCGTCCTGGTGGCGCCCCTGGCGGCCTGGGCGGCGGGCATCCCTCCTTTCGACGGACTCCTGCGCCCCATGGACGCGCAGTGGGCAGGCTTCGTCCACGAGTTCAATCCCGTCCTCTTTCTCTCTCAGTGGGACGCCCAGGATCTCGGCGTCTTCGTTGTCGATACCGCCGTGTGCCTGGCCGCCCTGCTGCTGGCCCCGCTGCGGACGCGCCTCTTCATCGCCGCCGCGCTCACCGCCGGATTGGGCGGGGTCCTCGTCAATCTGCTGGCCGCCGATCTGCTCCACCTGGAACTCTTCGTTCAGCTCCAGCTCTCGCGCCTGCTGTGGATCACTCACCTAGCCGCCGCCGTCTCTTGGACCGTCCTGGCGGCCCGCGCCTGCGATGGTTCGGGATTAACGCCGACTCCCAGCAGGATCTCCCATCAACAAACCCGCTCCCAGCCCGTAGCCGTGCGCTACGCCGTCCTCGGCCTGGCCTGGATGGCGGCTGCCCTCATGCTCGCTCACATTCAAACACCCGCCGCGGCGGGCTTCGGCGGCGGCTACCCAGAAGCTGGCGGCTCGGGACTGTTGGCTCAAGCAGCAATCTCGGACGGTTATCCGCCCTTGGCTCCGCTCCTCTCCCTGCTGGGCCTGTTGTTCGTGTGGTTGTCGTGTCGGGCGGACCAATCATCAATGGCCCAAGATGGGGACGCGTCGGGAAGAGCGCTCCATGAGCCGCAGCGGGCTGCCGACGCCCCTCCGCTGACCAAGCGGCTCTTCCTCATGCTCCTGATCCCGCCTGGGGCGGTGCTGCTTTTTTCTCTGCCGACGCTGTTGTTCTGGCTTGAGGGCCAGCTCAACGCCGCCGCAGCGCTGGAGATTGCGGGGTGGAAAGCCTGGGGATGGGCTTTGATCATCCCCTTGTCGCTGTTGCTGCTGGCCCTGGCGTGGAGGCTGTTTCTCAGGTGCCGTCAAACTCTTGCCTGGGGACTCATTCTCCTCGTTCTCTTCGGCTCTCTGTTGCTGCGCGACCGCCGCAGCCCGCGCCTGCAGCGCTGGGAAGAGGCCGGATTCCAGCTCTTCAGCGGACTCGATTCTCAAGAACTGCGAGGCCAGCAAGTCTACTGGGACGACGCCCACAATCTGGCCCTCTGGTATGGACTGGGCACTCCCTGCTACCTCACCTGGACTCACCGCGCCGTGGCCCCTTTCTTCCGTCCCGCCGCTATGGAATGGCGTCGCCGCCTCCATCACGTCGCTCCTTTGTGGAGCGCCCCACAAGCCCTTTCCAACAAGATCATCGCGCCCATCCCTTCCTCCAAGGCTGATGAAGCCTGCCGCGATCCTCAACTCGACGCCCTCATCCTCACCCAACACCACCCCGGCACCCGGCCCTTCCAGTTCGACGGACACCCCTTCCACCTGCTTCACTGCCGCTAATCCGAGCAAGGCAGTTGGAACGAACGTTGTCATTCGACGGGGACGGCGCCAGGCGGTTACACTCAAGGCGCAGTGAATCCGTACCTTAACCGCGCTATGATCCGACAGTCTGAGGACTTTTTTGGACGCACTGCCGAAGTCTCGCGGATCCTTTCCCGCCTGGGAGCCGATCCTCCCCAGAGCGTCTCTGTCGTGGGCGAACGGCGGATCGGCAAGTCGTCGCTTCTCTTTCACCTGACCCATGGCGACGTCCTGCAAGACGCCGTTGGGGCCTCAGCCCAGCCTCCCAAGGTGGTTTTTCTGGACTGCCAGCAGCTTCAGGGCATTTCGGTGGACGAGTTCTTTCAACTGCTGCTGCGCCGCATCGAGCGAGTCCACGCTGATCTGGGTCCGATTAAGGGAGAAAGCTACAATGCCTTCCGCTCCATGCTGGAGGGCCTGGATGAGGACCGCCGGCGCTTGGCCGTCCTGCTCGACGAATTCGACGCCATCACCTCCAATCCCACCTTCGGACCCGACTTCTACTCCTTCCTGCGCTCGATGGCCAACAACTACCCGGTGGCCTATGTCACGTCCTCCAAGACCGAGCTGCAGCGCCTGTGTTTCTCTCAGGAGATTTCTGATTCGCCCTTCTTCAATATCTTTTCCAACCTCTATCTGCGGCCCTTCCGCCTTTTCGAAGCCCGAGATGTGATCGTGGAACCGTCTCGGCGGCAGGGACGTCCGCTCCAACCCTATGCCGACCGCATCCTTGCAATGGCTGGACGCTTTCCCCTCTACCTGCAAATCGCCTGCTCGGCCTGCTGGGAAGCACTTGAGGCAGAAGACGATGAACCTGACTGGCGGGAAGTCGAGCAACGTTTTCTGGAAGAGGCCTCGCCCCATTTCGACTATTTCTGGGAACAGGCTGAGGACGACGTGCGGCGCGTCCTCTCGGCCCTGCTGGCCGGGCGTCAACCCGACCCCGAAGACCGCTACTTGTGCCAAAACCTGCAGCGCCGCGGCTACCTGGAATCCGAGGAGGACGGAGGATGGCGCCTCTTCTCTGGGCTCTTTCAGGAGCACCTCAAGGTGGCGGCCTCCTCCAGCGCCGGGGGCGGCGGCTCCCCAAGAGCTATCGCCGCCGACCAGCAGTTGACGCTGCTGGGACGCGGAACCGAGATCAACCAGTATCGCATCCTCTCCAAGGCAGGCGAAGGCGGTATGGGCGTCATCTATTGCGCCCAGGACTCCAGCCTCGACCGCCGCGTGGCCCTCAAATTCATCCTTCCCCAATCGGGAGATCAGAAAGCCTCGCGCCGCCGTTTCCTTCAAGAAGCCCGGGCCGCCGCCGCCCTCAGCCATCCCTGCATCACCTCGGTGCACGAACTCTTCGAATACCAGGGGCAGATCGTGATGGTGATGGAGTGGGTGGAGGGACGATCGCTCAAGGAGATCGTGGGCGAACAAGGTCGCCAGGACTGGAAACCCATGACCGAGTGGATGATCCAGGCCTGCCGTGGGCTGCAGGAAGCCCATGATCGGGGGATCGTGCACCGCGACGTCAAGTCGTCCAACATCATGATCACCCGTCAGGACCAAGTCAAAATCACCGACTTCGGCTTGGCCAAGCACTGGCGGGGCACCTCCGAGGGTACCGGACTCACACAGGAAGGCGCCCTGTTGGGGACCATCGACTACATGTCTCCCGAGCAGGCCCACGGCGACGAGGTGGACGGCCGCAGCGATCTTTTTTCGTTGGGAGTGGTCTACTTCGAGGGACTCACCGGACGACTGCCCTTCCACCGCCGCAGTCCGGGAGCCACCTTGCGCGCCATCTTCGACGAGGCGCCTCCCTACCTGGGCCTCTACGACGTGGGAAGCGCCGAGCGCATCGACCGCATCCTGCGCCGCCTGCTGGAGAAAGATCCCGACCGCCGCTATCCCTCGGCCGACGAACTCAAGAAAGACCTGCGCAAGCTCCTGCGCAAGCGCGGACTCTTGGATTGGCTGGGCGGCTGATGCAGCCCATCAAGAGCCAGCCCCCAACGCTATTACACGCTTACAGCGTTCGAGTATTTGGCGCCCTGGACCCAGGGTGGCGCCTTTGTCTCGCTGCGCTCGACGGCGGCTGACCCTGGGCTGGCCTATGGCTCGCCTACAGCGAGCCCGGATTTGACTCTCGGCACTGCCGCCCGCCCTCCGCACTTGGCCCGGCAGGGGCCTATGGCCCGCCTACGGCGAGCCCGGATTTGACTTTCGGCATTGCTACCCACCCGCAGCCTCGGCCCGGCAGGGGCCTATGGCCCGCCTACAGCGAGCCCGGACTTGACTTTCCGCATTGCTGCCCCCTGCCTAGCCTTGGCGAAGGAGGGCAATGGTTGGCCTGCCGCGAGCTCCGAGTTGGCGGCCTGTTTGGGTGGGACTGCTTACGGCGCTGCACACTTTCCAAAATCGCTGCTAACCGGGTTCAAACGGACGATTGCGGCTGAAATGACCGACTCGGGTCCCTGGGAGAAAACCGCTGCTACTTCTATGCTGTCAGTGGTGTCGGCTGTGCGACGTCAATCAGACAGATAAAGTCGAAAAGTTCACAGTTGCTAGAACTTGAAAGTCGCGCTATAATTTCGTTACGAATAACTCAAGCCTTTTGGCTTATGACATCGAATCGAGGAGTCGAGATGAGCAAACCGAAGAGAGACTGGTATTTCATTACGTTGCATGTCTTCCTGGTTCTGTTGGCCGGATTGGTGGGCTGGCTCAGCTACCAGAACTGGCAAATGCAGGCCCAATTGAATCCGCCTCCGCCGCCCCAGCTTGAGGCTGGCGACGAAG
>DATIPO010000104.1:0-14402 GCA_035471925.1 Acidobacteriota bacterium | reverse complement strand
GAGTGTATCTGGCCGCACAGCGCGAAAACGGTCCCTGCCAGAAGCGCGGCGGACCTGAATGCACATCGCATCGTCATCTTGGGCTCCTCGGCGGCTTTCAAGGTCATCATCGCCAATCCCGGCGCCGCCAACCGAACGTTGATAGCTCTCTCTGACGATCATTCGCGCGGATGGTGCCCAAAACACGGCTCAGTCCCGACCGCCCAATCGCGTGGTCCAAAGCCCGCACTCACTCGGCCCTGAGGACTTCCGCCAGCGGGACTCGGGCGGCTCGCAAGGCGGGAGCGGCAGAAGCCGCCAAGGAGACGGCCGTCAAAGTCACCGCGACGATGCCGATGACCAGTGGGTCGAGAGCCTGGACGCGAAAGAGCAGGTCCTGGAGGAATCGGCCGAAAACGTAGACCGCGGCCAAGCCCACAGCCGTCCCCATCAGGGTGAGGACGAAAGCTCGGCGCAGGACTCCCAGCATCAGCTTCTTGCCGGCGGCGCCCAAGGCGCCCCGGATGGCCAGTTCGCGGCGTTTCTGAGCGACGTCGAAGGCGATCAAGGCGTAGAGTCCCAAAGAGGCCACCACCAGGGCCAAAGCGCCGAAGGCTGTGAAGAGCACCGCCCCCAGACGCCAGGAACGCGTCTGCGAGCGTATGGAGTCGCTGGCCTGGCTGACCGACGCGTAGCGCACCTCCGGCGTGCTGTCCAGCAAGGTGCGGCGGACCAGGGGAATCAGGTCGGCGGCGGCGCCCGAGGCCTTGACCACCAATGTTTGGGGACGGTTGGCCGCAGCCGGGTGTCCCATCGGGAGGTATAAGATGGGCGACTCGGTCTCCTCGATCTTGGTCGAGCGGTGATCGGCCAGGATGCCGACCACGGTTGTGCAAGGGAGTTCCTCGCCGGGTTCATCGACCTGGACGCACTGGCCCAGAGCGTCCCCGCCGGGAAAGGCACGCTGGGCCAAGTCCTGCGTGAGGACTGTGACCGGAGGCGCCGAAGCACTCATGTCGGACTCGGCGAAGCCTCTTCCCCTCACGATGCGCATCCCCATGGCCTTGAAATAGTCGGCGGAGACCACGTAGTAGTAGGGTCCGTGGGGGACTTCGATTTCCTGTCCGTCGGCCCGCGAAAGCGATACCCCCCACAGTCCGCGGAACGGAGTCAGCGTCGAAACCGCCACCGCCGAGACACCCGGCGCGCCACGCAGGCGCAGCATCCCTTCCCGCACGGCCTGGGCGGTTTGATCGTTGAAGGCGCCCTGCTCCGACTCGACGCTGGCCAGCACTACTCCTTGCGGCTCGAAGCCGAGGTCAAGCTGATGAAGCTGCATCAGGCTGCGCAAGAACAGGCCCGCGCCCACCAAGAGCACCACCGACATCCCCACCTGGACCAGCAGAAGGCCTGAGCGGACCCGTCCCGACGTGGCCGACATGGCACGCGATTCCCGCAGGTCGCGGGCTGGATCGATGCGCAAAGCCTGAAGGGCCGGGATCAATCCCGCCAGCAGGGTTGCCAGCATGGCAGCCAACCCCGTAAAGAGCAGTATCCGAGGCATCGCTAAGGGGCTTTCCGGCGCCAAGTGAGGGAGCAGGGTGCTGTAGACCAGGCTGCTGCTCCAAGCCGAGACGGCCACGGCGGCAGCACCCGCCAGCAGGGCCAGGAACAAGCACTCGATGAGCAGGACGCCGACCATGCGCCCGGCCGAGATCCCCAGGGCCTGGCGGACGGCCCACTCCCTGCGGTTGCGGATGCCCCGGGTCAGCAGAAGGTTGGCCACGTTGGCGCAGGCGATGACCAAAACCAGCAAGGCCACGCCAGCCAGCCACAGAGACACGGCGGCTTCCTGCCCCGGTTCGGGACCGCGCCCCGGAATCAGGGAACCGAAGACGACCCCGGCCTGGGGATCGTAACGCTCTCGGGCGATCTCGTCGGCTCGTCCCCGGAGATGAGCGGCCGTCGCGGCTTGGGCGGCGACCGGGGCTGACACTCCGTCAGCCAAACGGGCCACCAATCTGAACCAGTACCAACGGCGCGAGTCCTGCCAGCGCGAACCGGACTCGACGGCCTGAGCCGTCAGCAAGGGCAGCCAGACGTCCACAGCCTCCAGAGTCGGACCGGTAAAGCCCCGCGGAGCCACTCCCACGATTTCGTAGTCGGCCTTCCCAAGCCGCAGCACCCGTCCCAGCACGTCGGGGTCCCGCCCGAAGCGACGAGTCCAAAAGGCGTGACTGAGAACCGCCAAGCGCTGCCCCTCCACCCCATCATCGGAGGCTGCAAAAAAGCGTCCCATCCCAGGCCGGACGCCCAGCGTGTCAAACAACGATCCGCTGGCCATTTGCACGTCGACTCTCTCTGCGGCCGTGCCGCTGCCCATGATCAGCGAGGTGTTCGAATAACCGGAGATCGATTCAAAGGCCTCGACCTCCTGCAGGTCGCGAAAGTCCGGGTATGAAGCCGCCGGACTGGTTTCCTGACGCTTGGTAAATGGAGACAAGCGGCTGAAATAGACCTGAACCACGCGGTCGGCTTGGCGCACGTGGTCAGGAGGACGCAGAAGCAAACGGTCGACGACGCTGAACATGGTGGCGTTGGCACCTAGTCCCAGGGCCAAGGTGGCCACCACCAGCAGGGTAAACCCCGGTGCCCTCCGGATTCCCCGCAAGGCGAAGCCCATGCCCTCCTGGACCGCTGCCGCCCGATCGACTGTTCTTCCCATCGTCCGGCTCTCCATCGCCTTGGCCTTTCTCGTGTTGTTGTGTTCTGCCCTTTTCATCCCAACCGCCGGAATGATCGAGCGGACCGCCTGGCTCCAATACCAAAGCCGGGCGCGCCCAGCCGGGACGCGGCGGCGATACTCCTCTTCCAGGTCTCCCAGCATCTGCTCGGCCAGCCGCGACGGCAGCACCCACCGCAGGAGGGCCTCGGCCAGCCTGGGTGGACGGCCTGGACGCCTTCGCCTGGCGGCGCTCACGAGGTCACCCGGTCGAGGACCCGGTCCAAGTCTCGCCAAAAGTTGCTGAGAAGGTCGCGGTAGCCGGCCAGCGCCTGCACACCCGGAGGCTCGATACGGTAGTAGCGCTTGGCGCGTCCGCCCCGCTCGGGCGTGGGATCGCCCAGCCGGCTGGAGAGCAGTTCCCGCTGCTCCAACCGTTCCAGCGCCGCGTAAACCGTGGCGATAGGAGCGTCGCGTCCGCTGCGCTGAGCCAGCCGCTTGCGCACGCGCATGCCGTAGGCGTCGTCGCCCAGGGCCGCGACCACGAACAAGACCATGTGCTCGAACTCGGTGAGAGGCGGAAGTGAAACCATGCAGGCTAATTTATTCCAGCGAGACGAAAAAATCAAGCGCAGGCCGCATAGAGGAACGACGGGAAAGACAATCCGCCCGGCCAAAAGGCCGCCCACAAGGCACCGTGGCGGCAGCCCGCATCGAAGTCAATCTCAAAAAATTGAACACGATGGCTTATTATGCCTTTTGCATCATAAGGTGATCATGATTGCCAGATCACCTGACAAGCCGACAATAGACGCCGGGGAAAAGTCAATTTTCGCCGGGTCGAATGGGTAGCGGGGAGTATAGAATGGATCGCATGCTGCGGACGTTTGCTATTGCGCTTCTTCTGGTGGGCACATGGGCCCCGCTCTCGGCGCAGTCGGTTCAGGTGTTCGTGACCGACAGCGCGAGTTGGGAAGCGTCGGGGTTCGCCGACTCGGCACGCCCTGCCGGAGAAGCCCGTCCGCAGGCAACGGAAATCCTCCAAGTCATCACGGGCCATTGCCCCCAAGTGGACGTAACACTGCGGCCTGAAAGGGCTCATTTCGTCGTCCGCATCGATAGTGCACCAAGCGACAGCAGAATCGCCGTCGCCAATGCGGCGGGAGAATTAATCTACCACAATTCAGCCCAAGTCCTTGCCGACGGGGTTGAAAACGCCTGCAGCGCTATTCTGGCCTGGGTTGACCAACAGGGTGTTCCCCAAACCTTCGGAGCGATAGTCGGGGGTCAAGAGGGCGAGGCGCAACGGATGGGGCCGTCGGGGACGGCCCCGTCTCCATTTGCCAATCTTGAGTGGGGAGCGCGAGGCGAGGGGTCGGCGGCCACGGAATCGGTGTGGTGGGAAGCGGAAGAGGAAGAACCTCCTGTCAATGGACAGAACGAAGTCAGCCAACCCTCCGCAGACCAGCCGCTCAGCGTGGCCAAGCCGGCTCCCAGTCCGCCGGCCCGGAGGCAAGCCGCCACCGCCGACCAGCCCGAGGAGGAGGAAGATCCCGAGTCGGAGGAGGCTCAGGACGATGAAGCCATTGCCTGGGAGAACATGGTGGAAGGCGGAATCGTCGTGCTGCTGTGCATTCTGGGCGTTGTGGCGCTTGTGGCCGCCATTGTAGCGGCCGTCAAGCGCTCCTGGAGCGACCTGGCCTACTCGCTTGTAGGATGCGCCGTGGTCAGCTTCTCTCTGCTGGCGCTCTTCTACAAGCCCGACTTCCTGGAATGGCTGGAATACCTGGGCTCGCTCATCTAGGGCCACTCGGTGGCCCACCATTTCACGCACAATGCAAACCTTGCGGGCTCCGTCAGCGGCCTCGTTTTTCCTGTGAGCGCCATGAGGCTGCATGGCTGCCACTTGGCCGCTTCTTACTTACCCGGAGATCTCGTGAGATTCGCCTGCTCCGCGGGGGACGCGGATGAGCTCGACCATTTCCTGAACGTCCTCTGGAGGCGGAGGCGTCCAGCGCGAGATGCCCACCGTGACCAGGAAGTTGATCATCATGCCGATAGTGCCGATGCCTTCGGGAGAGATCCCCAAAAACCAGTTCTCGGCCGAGTTGAGTTCAGGATAGAGGAACTTGAAGTAGACGATGTAGCCGGCCGTGAAACACAGGCCCACCAGCATTCCGGGGACGGCACCGTACTTGTTGACCCGCTTGGAGAAGATGCCCAGCACCAGCACGGGAAAGAAGGAGGCAGCGGCCAGTCCGAAGGCGAAGGCCACCACCTCGGCCACGAATCCGGGCGGATTGATGCCGAAATAGCCGGCCACGCACACGGCCAGTCCCGCCGTGAAACGGGCGGCCAGCAATTCCTGATGCTCGCTGATGTCGGGTCTCAGCCACTTCTTGAGCAAGTCGTGGGAGACGGCGGTGGAGAGAACCAGCAGCAGTCCGGCCGCCGTTGAGAGAGCGGCCGCCAATCCGCCGGCGGCCACCAGTCCGGCCACCCAGTCGGGCAGTCGGGCAATCTCAGGATTGGCCAGGACCATGATGTCGCGGTCGATGGTCAATTCGTTGCGCGACTCGGAGTCGGGTCCCACGTATTGAATGATGCCGTCGCCGTTGTGGTCCTCGAACGCAATCAGTCCGGTGCTTTCCCAGTTCTTGAACCAGCCGGGGACGTCTGCATAGGCTGTGCCGGGGATGGTTTCCAGCAGGTTGGTGCGGGCGAAAGCTGCCACCGCCGGAGCCGCCGTATAGAGCAGCGCGATGAAGACCAGCGCCCATCCCGCCGAAATGCGGGCAGCCGACACGCGGGCCACGGTGTAGAAGCGCACGATGACGTGGGGAAGCCCCGCCGTACCCACCATCAGGGCCAGGGTGATGAAGAGAATGTCGAGCGTCCCCCGCTGGCCCGATGTGTAGGCGGCGAATCCCAGGTCGCGGCTGAGCTCGTCCAAACGGTCGAGCAGGAAGCGTCCTGAACCGTCGCTGAGGGTGTCTCCGAAGCCCAACTGCGGAATCACCGTGTCGGTCATCAGAAGCGAAATGAAGATGGCGGGAACCAGGTAGGCGAAGATGAGGACGCAATACTGGGCCACCTGGGTATAGGTGATGCCTTTCATCCCTCCCAGGACGGCGTAGAAGAAGACGATTCCCATGCCCACCAGGACGCCGTAGTTGATGTCGATGTCGAGGAAGCGCGAGAAGACGATGCCCACGCCGCGCATCTGGCCGGCCACGTAGGTGAAGGAGACGAAGATGGCGCACACCACGGCCACCACGCGTGCTGCCTGCGAGTAGTAGCGGTCACCCACGAAGTCAGGCACGGTGTACTTGCCGAACTTGCGCAGGTAGGGGGCCAGCAACAGGGCCAGCAGCACGTATCCCCCCGTCCACCCCATCAGGTAGACCGAACCGTCGCGTCCCATGAAGGAGATGACGCCGGCCATGGAGATGAAGGAAGCCGCCGACATCCAGTCGGCCGCCGTGGCCATGCCGTTGACCACCGCTGGAACGCGGTTTCCGGCCACATAAAACTCGCTGGTGGAGCGGGCCTTGGACCAGATGGCCACGCCGATGTAGAGGGCGAAGGAGAGACCTACGATGACGAAGGTCCAGGCTTGGACGTTCATCGCCTTCCCTCTCGGCGGTCGTCCACGTCATGGCGGCGGTCGAGACGATTCATGAGCCAGACGTAGACAAAAATCAAGGCCACGAAGGTCAGGATCGATCCCTGCTGGGAAAACCAGAAGCCCAGCTTGAAGCCGCCCAGGCGGAACTGGTCGAGCCAGTCGGCGAAGACGATGCTCAGTCCAGCCGAAACCCCCAGCCAGACGCTGAGCAGCACGGCCAGGTACTTGAGATTGGAGTTCCAGTAGCGTTGGTGCGAACTCGCCGACATGCCCCTCCCCCATTTTGCAGCCCGAAAAAAGTCCGCCCAAGGGTAGCGGCAATCGGCCTCTGCTTCAAGGTGGGGCTGAGGACGCCCGTCGACCGCCTAGCCGCGGGACAGCGGCGGCTTGGTTCCAGGCTCTTCTTGAGGGTTCTTTTATCGCCTGTTGAGGAACTCCACGGCAGCCTCCAGCAACTCATCGCGTCCCGCCCGGATTCCCGCAATGGTCGGTTTGACCGGGATGTCGGGCTGGATGCCCACGCGCTGCAGCTGGCGGCCATCCATGTGGCTGACGGCTTGGCCGGTGAATCCCACTTCGATGCCGCCCGGCATGCGGAAACCCGTGACGTCCCCGTTGGCGCCCTGGGTGGGCGATCCCAGGAAGGTGACGTCTTCCACGGCCTGATCGAGCAGGAGGCAGGAATGCTCCGACTGGCTGATGGCGAACTCGTTGATCAAGATGACCAGCTTGCCTTGGAAGGGCTGAAAGCCGGGACGCTGGGAAAAGCGCTGGTCGAAGCGGAAGAGGCCGTCGCGGCCGGTAAGCGACATGCGCATGGGACGTTCAAAGTGGGCCGCGTCATAGGTCCGTCCCGCCAGCATGGGCGCCAGCAGAAAAGCCGTTCCCCGAGGATAGCCGCGGATGTCGATAACGGCGCGTCCGGCTTTGCGGATAGCCTGCTCGGCTTGGGCCACGTCGCTGCCGTTCAAGCGCACGAGGTCAACGTACGCCGTACCGTCCTCGAGCGTGGTGACCACATCGGGACGGGTGGCTTCGAGATGGGCCTCGTAAACGGTGCTGGCGCTGGAGTTCAGCGGCACCTCCACCGTTGTCGTGGAGCCGTCCGCCTTGCCCAATTTCAACTCCGCCGTGCCTTCCGGATCGCCGCGGATGAGCATGCCCGCCAACCTGAACTGAAGCGACTGGGGAGTGGAATAAGCGATGTAGGGTTGGTGGCGTTGGATGATGGCCTCCACCGGCTCGCCGTTGACGGCCAGCAGTTCGTCTCCCCGATCGACCGGCAGTTCGGGATCTTCGACGTGCAGCACCACCGGACGGTCCTCGACGAAGCTCAGCCGCAGGGGCGGAGTGCCTCGTCCCAGCCGGTCTCTGAGGACGTCGCTGCGGGCGCCTGAATGGGTGTCCTGAGTCAAGGCCATGGTGCGCAGCACCGCCATATGGTAGGCCAGCGCATCCGAGGACTGTTCATAAACGGGAATCATGTCGGTCAGCACTTTGTCCCAAGAGTAGTCGAGTAGGTCCAGGTAAGGATGCATGGCGTCGAAAACGCACCACAGCCGGAAGAGCCCCATCAAGCGCCGTTCGCGGCTGGGAAAGGGCTCGTCGGCGTAGGCTTCGAACCAGCCGGGCGCTGCCGGAGCAGCCGTCTGCCGGGCGACGGACGCGGTGCCCTCCTGCCAGTCCTGACGCACCATCTGCAATGCCGCCTCCAAGGTTCTGTCGGAATCGCTCCCTGCTGAAGACACACGGGCGTCGGGCTGGAAGGTGGTTCGTCCGTCGGCCAGAAGCATCTGGCTGGTGCGGATGTTCGCCGACAGGCTTTGAGCCACCTCGCGCGAGGTGGCCTCGGAGAGGTCGATGTCGTCTTGACCGTCCATCACCACTCGGACAGATCCGGCTCCTCGCAGCGCGATAATCGCGTCGTAACCCTGAGAGTTGGTGCTGTTGACGACCAACACAAGCCGCCCGGGGACTTCTTGGCTGGAGGCTTGGGAGGCGATGACGTCGTGGTCGGGCACAACGAAGCCCGAATAGTAGTTGCCGCTGGTCCCGCCCGGGCGTTGAGGACGGAAGCCGTTGTGGATGCGGCTGCGCAAGGTAGGCATCACCAGGTCGCGGCCACTGAGGTGCGCGAAAAGGTCGCGGAAGCGCAGGTTGAAGATCCACGAGTCCCTCAAACTGGACACGGACCGATTTCCCCTCAGGTCGAGAACCATGCGCGGGGCGGAGCGGGCCTCGAGCAGGGCCTTCTCAAGGGCCTCCCGCGATGCGGGGAACTCGCTGACAAAGCGTCCATGATCGTTGATGGCTACCACGACGGTGCCGTCCCCGTGGCGCGTGACACTGGGGAATTCCTCAGAGTCGGCCTTGGGAAATGCCGACTCGTCCTCCGGCTCCTCGCTGGCCCCGACGCGCTCGGTCATCGGATCGTCGAGCTTGGCCAGCATGAGGTCGACGGCTTCGACCAGTCCTTGGTGGGTGTCGTTGGCCTCCAGCGTCCGCAGGGCTTCTTCCAGCGCCGCGTCCCAGTCGATGCCGCGGGTGGGGATCCAGGGATGATGCAGCAACACATCGCCCCACAACCTCCCCAGCGCCTCGATGCGCTCCACATGGGCCGCCTGCGGGTCGTTCTCGGAGGCTGGAACCATCGTTGAGAAGGCAAAAAACGAGATCAGCAGAAGCGCGGCCAAGCGCTTGCAGATTCTAGGCATACTCCGATACTCCTGTGGTCGATGGTCCTCCCCGACGGTCGAGGCGTCCGGGGGCGAGAAGGCCTCGGCCGAGGGCGCCGACAGTATACGTCCGCCAGCGCCGGAATCGCAAAGCGCTCACGGCCTTTTCACTTTATTTCATACTTGGGATACAGGTCGCCGCGGCCTTGAGGTGTGAGGTCGAGGAGGTTCCACAGCGGCCAGACGGGGTCGACATGCCGGGGATCGGTCTGGGAAGGCACGTAGAGAACCTCCGAGGACCAAAAGTGATGGATCTTGCCGTCGCGCTTCGTGAAAACGTGCATGACCGGATGTTGATCGCCGTAGTCAGAGGGGAACTCAGCGTTGTAGTCGGCGTTGAAGCTGTTGTTGCAGGAGGAAAGCAGCCGGATGCGCCGCCACCCCCGCTCACGTCCCCAGGCTGCCAGCTTGTCGATGGGCGCCTTGGCCACCATGGCGAAGCCGGCCCGCCTTTGCACGTATTGGATGTTTCCGTCCACGCCGTCCATCACGCTGGTGCACATGGGGCACGGTTTCTCCCAGTCGGGACCGTACATGAAACTGTAAAGGATGAGCGAGTCGTGGGGATCAAAGAGGCTGGAGAACTGGACCGTGCGGACGGAGCCGTCCTCGGCCATTTCCTCAAACTCGTAGTTCTCCTCGATCTCTCCTCCAAGCGGGAGCTGGCGCCGCAGCCGCGCCACTTCTTCGGTCTGCTGACGCAGCTCCAGTTCAGCCTCCAAGAGCCGCTCGCGCGCCTCGCGGTACTCGGGACTCTCATTGGGAAAGCGTTTGTCGTGGTTGGGATCCATCATCTGCCTCCGAATCGGGAAAGCCGGCATTGAACGGCACCAGACCGAAGCGGCCGGCGGGGATGTTTTCGGGGAACCGGGACAGCCTGCCGCAGCCCCAAACATGCTAACACGCAGAGAATCCCAAGGACCACGTCGCCAATCAGAGCGATCTCTATCTTGACTGCTTTGTAGACTCCGACTACAATACCGACATGTCACGGCAATCCCTGGGCGAATTCGAGCAACTGGTTCTGCTGGCGATTCTGCGGCTCAAGGACGATGCTTATGGAGCCGGAATCGCCCAGGAACTCGAAACCCAAGCCAACCGCAGGGTTTCGCGGGGAGCTCTGTATTCCAGCCTCGACCGCTTGGAAAAGAAAGGCTTCCTGCGCTGGGAGGTGGCTCCGGCCACGTCTGAACGCGGCGGACAGCCCAAGCGCTGTTTCGAGGTGACGCCGACGGGAATCGAAGCCCTCAAAGAACCCCACCAAGCCTGGTTGAATCTGACATCGGGATTGGAGGACATCCTGGGCGGACCCTCCTCATGAACGCTAGCCGCCCATCGCCGCCCCGCTGGCTGCACGCCGCCTTGAAGAAGCTTCTGGCGGACAGCCTCGTGGGACGCAGCATCCTGGGTGATCTGCAAGAAGAGTACCAGCGCCGGCTGAGCGCTGAGGGGGCTTTCGCCGCCCGAGCCTGGTATCGCCGGGAGGCCGCCGGCGTCCTGCTGCGGGGTTTGGCGGGACGCCTCAGCGACCGGGGTTATTGGCGTGACAGCCAGGGACCGCCAGGGGGCGTCCGCAAACAAGGAGACGGCAGAATGAAACAGTGTATGGAAGAATTCAAGTTGGCGGTCCGAAGCCTGCTGCGCTCGCCGGGATTCGCCCTGGCCGCGGTTCTGACGCTGAGCCTGGGGATCGGCGCCAATGCCGCCGTGTTCAGCGTCGTCAACGGCGTGTTGCTGGATCCTCTGCCTTTCCAGGACCCGGACCGGCTCGTCATCATCCAGTCGTCCGCTCCCGGCGTCAACGCCCCGCCCGAGTTCGGGGTGGCGCCCGAGTTCTGCTTTCACTACCGCAACGATGCCGAGGCGCTTGAAGATGCCGGACTCTACGACAACATCGGAGCCACCTTGCGGGTGGGAGACAGGGCCGAACGGCTGCGCATGGCGCAGGTCACGCTTTCGCTCTTTTCAACCTTGGGGGTCTCGCCGGCCCTGGGACGGCTGCCTTCAGCCGAGGAAGTCAAGCAAGGGGTCGATCCCATCCTCATCAGCCACGCCCTGTGGACCCGCCAATTCGGGAACGATCCCGAGGTCTTGGGCCGGACCGTGGAAGCCGCCGACCGTCCTCGGGTGATCGTCGGCGTCATGGGTCCCGAGTTCACCTTTCCCGAAGACGAGACCCAGGTCTGGCTCCCTTATGTGATCGATCCCGACCAATTGCAGCCTGGCAACTTCTCAAGATCCATGGTGGGACGGGTCAAAGAAGGCGTCGAGCCGCCCGAACTGCTGGCGCAACTGGTCCCCATCGCCAACCGGATGCCCGAGATCTACTCCAGCGCTCCCCGCTATGTCGACTTCCTGACCCGGGGGCGCTATCGTCCGGTCGTCCACCCGCTCAAGGAGTTTCTGGTCGGCGACCTGCGCCGGCCCTTGTGGATTCTGCTGGCTACGGTCCTGGTGGTGTGGATGATTGCCTGCGCCAATGTGGCCAATCTCTTCTTCGTGCGGGCGGAGGGACGTCAACACGAGATGGCCGTCCGCAGCGCCTTGGGCGCGGGACGCGTCCGGCTGATCCGGGTCTTCTCGGCCGAAGCGCTGCTGCTTTCCCTGGGGGGCGGGATCGCCGGCAGCTTGCTGGCCTGGGGCGCTGTCCCTGCGCTGCTGGCCTCGGCGCCGCCCAATACGCCGCGCCTCAACAACGTCCACCTGGATGCCGCCGTCCTGGCCTTCACCGCCGCGGTGACGGTGGCTTCGGCACTGCTCTTCGGACTGGTGCCGGCGTTGCGCTACTCCTCGGCGGGCATCCTGCGGCAGCTTCATTGCTCAGGACGCAAAACAACTGCGGGGAGGCAGCGGCAATGGGGACGGGCCGCGCTGGTGGTCGCCCAGTCGGCCATGGCCATGGTGCTCCTGGTGTCGTCGGGCCTGCTGCTGGAGAGCTTCCGCCAACTGGCCGGCGTGGATCCAGGATACGATCCCGAGGACGTGCTGACCTTTCAAATCGCTCCTCCCAACGAGGCCTATCCCACCCCCACGTCGCTGGCCGCCTTTCATCGCTCCTTCATGGAGAAGATCTCCGGCCTGCCCGGCGTGGAATCGGTAGGCGCCATCCGCAACCTGCCCATTGACGAGGGAGTGGCAGGACGCTTCTGGCTGCTCGAAGGCGCCGTGACTCCCGCCGGCCAGGAACGGCCCTTGATCTACTACAACTTCGCCTCTCCGGACTATTTCCGATCAATGGGGATCGAGGTGCTTTCTGGCCGCGCCTTCCAGGAGCGCGACGAGCACGATGAAATTGGACAGGCCATCGTCAGCCGCTCCATGGCCGAGACCTTCTGGCCCGGCCAGGACCCCCTCGGCAAGCGGCTCAGCTTCGGAAACGACGGAGCCGACTGGCAAACCGTCGTGGGCGTTGTGGAAGACGTCCGCGACGCCGGACTGAGGGAAGAGCCCAAAGCCATGATCTACCTGCCTTTCATGGGACCCAAGGGCGACGACGACTGGGCCATCCGCTCTCCGGCCTACACCGTCAAAGCCAGTCAGGCCAGTTCGTTGGCGCCGCTGATCCGCGACCAGATCCGCAGCATGGATACGGTCATGCCCCTCTACCGCATGCAGACCATGGAAGAGGTGGTGAGCCGTTCCATCGTCCGCCTCTCCTTCACCATGATGGCGTTGGGTATTTCGGCGCTGATGGCGCTGGCCCTGGGCACCATCGGACTTTACGGCGTCCTCTCTTACGTGGTCACCCGCCGGACCAACGAAATCGGCATCCGGCTGGCCCTGGGCGCCCGCCTCGGGCAGGTCCGCCAGATGGTGGTGATGCAGGGGACGAGCATGGCTCTGGCGGGCATCATCCTGGGCCTGGTGGCGGCGGGCGCCTTGACCAGCCTGCTGCATGACCTGCTCTACGGTACGCAGCCCTGGGATCCATTGATCTTCTCGCTGACCACCGCGGTGATGCTGCTGGTCAGCCTGCTAGCCTGCTTCATCCCCGCTCATCGGGCCTGCCGGGTCGACCCGGCCCAGTCGCTGCGCCTGGAGTAGCCGGGCACCAAGCGGCAAAATGAAGAAATGCGCGGAAGGCGCCCACCGGTTCCTGCAAAAAGGGGACGGAGGGTCGCGTCGCCTTCAAGCCAAAAAGACGCAGCCGCCCTGTTCGGCATAGTCGCGGAAGAGGTCGCGCCAGACGTGAAACTCGCCGCCTCCCTGGCGTTGCTCGATCATCTGCTCGGCCAGGAACAGGGGCAGGAAAAGGTCGAGCAGGCGGGGCGGAAGATTCATCTTCTGGCAATAGCCCAGCAAGAAGCGCTCGACATGTTCGGACAGCCAACTCCGCTCCAGCAGGGTGGTGCGGAAAGCTGGACGGGGATGGGCCCACTGTCCGCGCTTCCAGGGGAAGCTGAGTCCGTAGCTGACGGCGAAGAGAAAGAGGTCGTTAAAGGGCAGGCCGCGGGTCCTGAAGTCTTGCCAGCCGACGACCTTGGCCTTTCCGTCGTGGACCAGAATGTTGCGCCCCCAGAAGTCGCCGTGGCAGGCCGTCAGGGGGATCTTCTCGCTGCGCATCTCCCAGGCCAAGCGTCCCAGATGCTCGATCATGGCTTTTTCGGGCGGCGACATCTTGATCTGGCGCAGATGAAAGAGAGCGTCGCCGATGCGGCGTCCGACGTCGTCTTGCTGGACCTCGGCATCCTCCACCCAAGTGGCTTTCTGGAAGCGCACCAGCCAATCCTGCACGGCGGCGAAATGCGATCCCGCCAGTTTGCGCCTTGTCCAGGTGCTGCGCAGTTGGAAGTACATCGAGCGTCCCGCTTCGAAGGGCTCGGCCAGGAAGAGGAAATCCTTGCCGTCCAAAAGCATGGAACGGGGCGGCAGAAGGGACTTGGCGCTGGAAGGAAGATGAGAGCTGAGCCGCTGCACCGATTCGAACTCCTGGCGCAGGCGGCGGCAGCCGGTTTCGTCGCGGGGACAGGCCTTGACCACCGCGAAGGGTCTTTCACCGCCGTCGAAGAGGAAGAGGGTCTTGGCCTCAGGATTCAACGCTCCCTGATCTTCGCCTACGATAAGAGAGCCGAGCGGACGCTGGAAGAGAGCCCGGGTGTTGAGAGCCTCTCCTGCCGCGTCCAACATTTGCGGTCCCAGGATGTTTTCCAGCGTCCTGGCCTTTCCCTTTTTCAGGATCCGTTGGGGTCCCCCGGCGGCTTCGGGCATGCGGGAGGCCAGGGATTTGCGCAGGAACTCGCGGAAGGAGTGCGGGAAGTAGAGCGAGTCCAGGAAGAAGCGGAGTTCGTTGCGGCGCTTGAGCGGAATCCAGAATCGGCCCTGCTTCAGGTATTCCTTC
>DATIPO010000103.1:0-8884 GCA_035471925.1 Acidobacteriota bacterium | reverse complement strand
GACGACCCCCGCGTTGTTGAAAAGGACGTCGAGGCCACCCGTCCACTGCTGGGCTGCCTCAACACATCTGCGGCAGTCCTGGGCGCTGGAAAGGTCGGCTTCCAGCGTCCGGCAGGATGGGCCCGCTGACTTCAGGTCGGCGGCCAGCTCTTGCAGGCCCTCAGCGTTTCTGTCGACTGCCAAGACCCGGCACCCCTCATCGGCGAAGAGCTCCGCCGCGCAGCGGCCGATGCCCGCGGCGGCTCCAGTGATGAGGGCCGTTTTGTCCTTGAGTCTCATAGTGGCTCCTGTTCTGTTGCGGGCCCGGTCTGGCTCTGAAAGCGGCACAAAATCACATGGAGGACGCCAGGTCCGTGCACGCCCGTACTCAGGGTCAACTCGATGTCCCCTGTTCGGCTCGGTCCTGAAACCAGGGTCAGGGCGCTGTTGCGGGCTGTCTCTGCGGACTGGTGGTCGAAGAACTCGCTCAGGTCGCTGCACAATCCCGATGCCGGCAGGAGGACGATGCTGACGGGAGGACTGAGCGATGCGATGCGGGTGCCCTCATCGGCGGCGCTTAAGATGAGAGTCCCCGTGGAAGCGGCTCCCCAGGTAGCAGCCGCCAATCCGATGTCGGCTCGTTCCAGATCTTCCATATCCGCGGCTTGGCCGGCCCTCACACAGGAAATCTCCAGGGGGCCGCTGTTGACCACGCGCTCCACCAATGGATGGCGAGAGAGCAGGCACAGGTTGGCCTCCTCTTTCTCGGTCAGAGACTGGACGGCTTTGAGGGCTTGAATAGGATCTTCGGCCGCATGCCAGCTTCCCCCCAGCCCCTCCACGGCTTTGCGAAAGGCCTCTTCGAGGTCCTCCACGGACAGCGCGGGATCCAGAGGGGCCGGCAGAGGTTCGGTTTGCGGGCTCTCGCCCAGCCCCCTGCGGATTCTTGCCAGGATTTCCGCTTTGGCGTCCTTCATCTCTTGGCTCCTGGTCTGGAAAGGGAGGGAAGGCTGCGAAAGGATGACCATTCGCCCAACAAGGGCAGGCGCGAGAAGAGGGCCGAACTCCCCGGCAGGCGCTGGACCGTCCGCGCCATGGCCAGTACCAAGCCTCGAAGGCGCGGATGGCGCTGCAGGAAGCTCCACATGCGCAGGGCCCGCCCCAGATGGGGATTGCTCCTGCCGCGGTCCGCGGCCTGACGGCGCAGAGAGAGCAACTGTTCCGGCAGGGGTATGCGCATCGGGCAAACCTCGGCGCAGGCGCCGCACAGCGTGGAGGCGAATGGCAACTCGGAGTGGCTGTCCCGGCCCATCAGGAAAGGCGAAATGACTGATCCGATGGGCCCCGGATAGACGGAATCGTAGCTGTGGCCGCCGGTCCGCTTGTAGACCGGGCAGATGTTGATGCAGGCCGAGCAGCGGATGCAATAGAGGGCCTGGCGCATCAACGGATCAGCCAGCATCTGGCTGCGTCCATTATCGAGCAGCACCACGTAGAGATGGTCGGGACCGTCGTCTTGCTGCCTCGGCCCCGTAATGAGCGAGACGTAGCTGCTCATTTTCTGTCCCGTGGCCGCGCGGGTCAGCAGGGGCAGGAAAAGGCCCAGATCGGCGAAGCGGGGCAGCAGCTTTTCAATCCCCATCAAGACCACGTGGACCCTCGGCAAGGAGGTACTGAGGCGGGCGTTGCCTTCGTTTTCGACAATCACAAGAGTCCCCGTTTCAGCCACGGCAAAGTTGGCGCCGCTGATGCCCAGGTCGGCTGAGAAGAAATCACGCCGCAGCGTGGAGCGTGCGATCCGCGTCATCTCCTCGACTTCTTCGGTGTAGGGGATCTTCAGTTTCTCGGCCAACAGCCGCCCGACGTCCTGGCGCGTCTTGTGGATGATGGGGGCCAGGATATGAGAGGGCCTCTCCTGAGCCAGTTGGGCCACATATTCTCCCAAGTCGGTCTCCACCGGCGTGACGCCCGCCCTTTGCAGGGCCTCGTTGAGATGCACCTCTTCGCTGGTCATCGACTTGCTTTTGACGGCCCGCTTGCAGCCGTGACGGCCGGCGATGTCGACGATGACCGCCGAGGCCTCTTCCGCCGTCCGGGCCCAGAGAACCTGCCCACCGGCGGCTTCCAGCTTGGACTCCAATTGCAGCAGGTAGTCGTCCAGGCGGGTCATGGTGTGGGCCTTGATGCGGTGGGCGCAGCGGCGCATCTCTTCCCAGTTGGGCAGTTCGTCCTGGGCCGATTCGCGCATGCGCACGAAGGCTCCGGTGAAATGGTCGAGCGCTGCCCGCAGGCCGGAGTCGGAGACGGCGGTTGTGGATTGCTTGCGGAATCCTCTCTCAGCCATGGGCCTCCTCGCTCCGGCCCGCCAAGACTTCGGCCAAATGGAGGACGCTGGGGCGCTTCGAATGGGCCTTTCTCAGAGCGCCTTCGATCTGCAGCAGACAGCCCGCGTCACTGAGAATGAGCATATCGGCCCGGCTGGCCTGGAGGTTGCGGATCTTGTCAGCCGCCATAGCCTCGGACACCTCGGGATAGAGCACCGAGAAGACTCCGCCGAAACCGCAGCATTCATCGTATTTCTCCAACGGCGTCAGTTCCAACCCCTTGACCCGTTGCAGAAGCTTGAGAGGAGCGCTGCGCACCCCGAGATCGCGCAGAAGGTGGCAACTGGCGTGATAGGCGCCCCGGCCACGTCGCGAAGCGCCTACGTCTTCGACTTCCAGAACATCGACGAGAAACTCCGAGAACTCGTAAATGCGGGGACGCAGTTCGTCGAGCCGCTGCTGCTCCTGGGGAGCCAGGTAGTGTTGGAGATGATGGCGCAGCATGGCCGTGCAGGAGCCGGAGGGGATAACCACGTAGTCGGCATCATTGAGGTCGTTGCCCAGCCACAAGCGGCCCACTTGTCCAGCTTCCGCCGGTGATCCCGCGCTGTGGGCCGGCTGCCCACAGCAGCTTCCCTCCCCCATGCGCGTCACCTGATGACCCAGCCGACGCAGCACCGCCTCGGCGCAGTCGGCCACCCGGGGGCGAAAGTGGCTGACCAAACAAGTTGGGAAAAGGGCGATTCTCATAGATCACGGCCTTACTTCTCTTCCCGCCAGGCTCCACCTGCGCGCGGATCGTGGGCGGCCCGTGCATCGAGCACCTCCGCTGAACAGCCCATGCGGCGGCGGACCATCCGCAACAAGGGCTCCACATCGGCCTGAAAGGCCTCCTTGAGGCACTCTTCGGCAGCGATGACGTTGCAGTCGTCGCGCGCGGCTCGCAGGCGGCGGCGGTTGACCAACAGGGCCTGAGCCAGACGGCGATGGACCGCGTCGACCGACTGCAAAAGCGAGCCCAGCTTGGGCTTGATGCCCGAGGACTGGTCGATGGCAAAGTAGAGGTCCCTGCGCAATCCATTGTGCCACCCGGCCACAATCTCGTTGAGAATCAGGAAGACCTCGTAAGGATTGACGGCGCCCACCGTCAGGTCGTCGTCGGCGTACTTGCGGTTGTTGACATGAAAGCCTCCCAGCCGGTCCTCGTCGTGGAGAAACGCGACGATATGCTCGATGTTGACGCCGTGAGCGTGGTGCCCCAAGTCGACCAGCACCCGGGCCTTCCCGCCCAGCGACCGGCAGATCCAGTCAGCCATTCCCCAGTCGCTGAGATCGGTGTGGTAAAAGGCCGGCTCGAAGAGTTTGTATTCGACCAGCATTTCCATTCCGTCCAGGGAGTCATAGATTTCACGCAAGGAGTCGAGAAGATGCTTCTTGCGCTGCCTGAAATCAACTTGCCCGGGATAGTCGGAACCATCGGGCAGCCACAGGCTCAGGACGGAGGCTCCCGCCGCCCTTCCGGTTTCCAAAGCCTGCAAGACCAAGCCGACGGCCTTGTTGCGCACCCGCGCCTGGGAGTGAGTCAGGCTGCCCAACATGAAATCGGGATCCTGGAACAGGGCCGGCGTCACGCTGGCGATGGAGACGCCCCGCTCCCGGGCGTAGCTGCCGATTTCTTCAGGATCCGCCCCCTCATAGTCCCAAGGGTGGATGGTGGCCATTCGGTCGGCGATCCCGGTACGTTGCTTGACTTCGACCAAGCCATCGAGTCTCTCCTTCAGGTTGCCTGGAATACCGGGCTGCTCGAAAACGGCGAAACGCGTTCCCGTATTCATGAAACCCCAGGAAGGGACCTCAAGGCGGAAGTCTTGGAGTCCCTTGATAATCTCATCGACATCAAGGCCGCGGGAGCTCAGTTTTTCGACCAGGAGTTCTTCCTCGCGTCGCGACAGGTCCATCGTTCAATCTCCCAGTTGCTTGATGAGTCCGTAGAGCTTCCGGTAACGCTCCATGCGGGAGGCATAGATCTGATTTCGGGCAGGGTCGGGTTCGATGACGGTGCTGACTCCGGCCAGTTCAGCGGCGGCGGCTCCCAAGTCGTCGAACGCCTGAGCGCCGGCTCCCGCCAGAAGGGCCGCGCCTAAGGCAGCCCCCTCCGTCACCTGGGGTATGTCGATGGGGCGGCCCAGCACGTCGGCGCGAATCTGGAGGGCCGTCCGGGAACGAGTTCCTCCACCCACGGCCCGGGGATGGAGGGGCTCAAGCCCGGCTCGCCGGATCAGTTCGAGGTTGAGCGCCATCTCGCAGGCCAGTCCTTCGACCAAGGCCTTGGTGATCTCCTGGCGGCTGGTTTCCAGACTCAGGCCGATGATCGAGCCTCGAGGCGTATCGTCAAACCAGGGCGTTCCGCTCATCGTGAAGTAGGGCAGGACCAGCAGCGGCGTGGGCTCCGAAGGAAGATCGGCCAGCATTTGGTCATAGAGGTCTTGCTCTTCGGACGGACCGGGGAAGAAACGGTCCCGATACCAGCGCAGCAGCACTCCTCCAGTGAAGTTGAAGGCGGCGGTAACATGGCGTTCCGGCACCACGTGGGGATAGCAAGGAAAGCCTTCCCGGCCCAAGTCGGGCCTGAAGGATCGGGTAACGGGTATGAAGGCCTCCACCGTTCCCAGGCTGCATAGGACCTGTCCCGCCTCAACCACACCCGCCCCCAATGCGGCACAGCATTGGTCGTGTCCGCCCGAGACCACCAGGGTCTCGGCGGGCAGGCCCGTCAGCCGGCTTCCCTGACGGCCAAGCTCCCCCAGCGCCTGACCCGAAGGGACTACCTCGGGCATTCCGGCTGGATCGAGGTCGAGGGCCTGAAAGATCTCTTCCGACCATTGCTTCTGGTGGTGATCATAGCCGCCCGTTCGGGCCGCCATGGAGGGATCGAGGACGGGAGGCAGTCCCAGCCGATGAAGGACGAAATCGGGGAAGCAAAGGAAGCGGCGGGCCTTGGAGAATAGACCGGGATCGTTGTTCTTCCACCAGGCGATCTTGGCTACCGTGATCATGGAATGCAGGTTGACGCCCGTCTTGCTGAAAAAGGACTCCTCGCCCACTTTCTTGCGCAGGCGTTCGGTTTCAGCCTTGGCCCGCGCGTCGAAGGTCACGATGCTGTTAGCCAGGGGTTGTCCTTGTCCGTCCAGGGGAATGACGGCTTCGCCTTGGGAGGAAAAGGCCATGGCCCTGGGAGGATCGTCTCGGGTTTCATGGGCCACCGTCTGCAGGCAACGAAGGACAGCTTGCCAGACTTGCTCGGGATCGAGTTCGGCGCGTCCCGGAGCCGGAGTGTGGAGAGGGTATTCCTGATAAGCGTAGGCCAGGGGGTTCGCCTGCTCGTCGAAGACGGCGGCCTTGCATCCTGAGGTGCCGATGTCGAGTCCCAAAAGTCTCATGCCGCCCTACTCGCCGTTCCCGCCTGCCTGGCGGACGCTCAGCAGCCAATTGAACTCTTCATCGGGCAAGGCGTCCACCTTTCCCAGTTGGCGGGCCCGGTAGACGACGCTGGCATAGAACTCGAGCTGCTCCAGGTAATTGAAGGCTTCCTCCAAGTCGGCCCCAAACGTAACCGAGCCGTGATTCTTGAGCAGAATGGCATTGCGGTCGTCGACCAGCCCCCGGATCGAGGCGAACATGGCCTCGGTAGTGGGACGTCCGTAGGCGGCGATGGGCACCCGTCCCAATTGGGCCACGACTTCGGGAAGCACGTCATATTGCAGCTCTACCCCAGCCACGGCGAAGGCCGTTGCATAGGGGGGATGGGCGTGGATGACGGCGCCGATCTTGGGAAACTCACGATAAAGGCCCATGTGCATGGGAGTTTCAGAGGATGGATTGCCCTGGCTGTGACCGTCCGATATGCGGACCCTCACCAACGACTCGGGACTGAGACGGCCCTTGCGGCAACCCGCGGGGGTGATCAGAGCCTGCTCGTCGTCAAGGCGGCAACTGATGTTCCCGGCGGTGCTCTCAATCAGGGACTTCTCTTCCAGAAGCCGGCCTATGTGGACGATCTGTTCCCGAAGATGGCGTTCCGGCATCCTTCAGTCCTCTCTGAGCAAGTCGATGACGTAGTCCTCAAGCCTGGAAAGCGCACGGGCATCCCCGTCCTTCAGCTTTTGCGCCATCAGAAAATAGATGGAATCGATGATGGAGAGCTGGGCCGCCTGAGATGTGATTTCGGCGACGTGAATGCGCTTCTGCTCGGAACTGGTGATGAGGGGAATCTGCGCCACCTGGATCAGGGGCGCGTTGCTGTAATTGGTAATGCATACGGTCTGGGCACCCGACTCGCCTGCCACCTTGAGGACGTCGATGATGTTTCGCGACGAGCCCGTGTGGGAAATGGCGAATGCCACGTCCTCTTCCCCCAGGCGCACGGCCGAGGAGATTTGCAGATAGGGATCGGAGAAAGCCTCGCTTTCCAAACCCAGCAGAGCGAAGCGGGCGGCGGCGTCCCGGGCGATGAATCCCGAAGATCCCACGCCGTAGAAATAGACGCGCCGGGCCTTCCTGCAAATCTTGGCGGTGCGCACCAAGTTGGCGTGAGAAACCACTTTGAGAGTGTTTCTCAGAGTGGAGATGTTCTGCTCGAAGACCCAGAAGATGACCGACTCGGGACTGTCGCTCTTCAGATCGGCGGAAAAAGGGTCGGGTTCGCGGGCCCCCACGGCATGCGCCAGGGCGATCTTGAAGCTGTTGAATCCCTGATAGCCCATGCGCTTGGTGAAACGGGTGATCGAGGCGGGGCTGACCTGGACCTTGTCGGCCAGCTCATAAATGGTCATGGCCAGCGACTCGGCGGCGTTGTCGAGCACGAACCGGGCGATCTCTCCTTCCTTGCCGCTCAGATTGGGAAGCTGAGAATTGATGCGCAGAAGGCAGTCGGCGGACGAGGAAATATTAGCCATCAGCATCCTCCAGAATCTTGCGCCGGAGACCATCGAGACGATCGGCGCCTTCGACCACTTCAAACTGAAGGTCGTAAGTCCGCTCCTCGCCAGGCTGCAGAGTCTCCAGAGTGCCCCGCTCCCGCTCCCTGGCCCTTCCTTCCGTCAGGCAATTGGACGGCTCCAGGCCCAAAGCGTAGACGCGGTCGTTGAGGCACATCCACTGGGCAAAGCGCGGCAGGGTGCGCGCGTCGAAATCCACCAGAGCCCCCAATTCCAGCTTGTGATTGAGCAGGGCCGCTCGGGCCCTGTCTTGGGACGTGCGTTTCAGCCTATGATAGAACACGTCTTCCGAAAAGCCCCGGGACGGCGGAGTTACCTGCTCCCACCGATGCCGGCCTTGGCCGGATGCGCCGTCGCGGGCCTGGACCTCCTCACTGGCCAGCACTACCGAAGCGCCCTCATCGAGCAGCGGATAGCCGAAGTTGAAGTGATAGAGAATCATGTGAGGCGCGGGTCCGGGTCCATGGTTGACGACCGTGTCGGATATCCTCACCTTCGATTCGCCGAGCAGGGCGCGGTAGCGGCGGGTCAGGGAAAGGCTGTATTCGAAGGGGAGATTCTCTTCCACTCGTCCGGCGGCCTCGATGATGAACTGATCGTCCCGCCAACGGGCCGAACAGGTCACTTCACGCGCCGGCTGGTTGGCGATGCGCCCATGCAGGCCGAGAGATTGGCCTTGGTCCTGGCAGGGCGCCCCCACCTGGGTCAGTCCGCAGGTGAACATCAAACCCCCGCAGGCGCTCTCCAAGAAGCCCGTCCCTTCCTCTTTGAAATAGGCGGGATGCACAACGCCCGCGGGAGACAGCCAGCAAAGAGGACACCCCCTGTACTCGGCCAAGCCGATGTCCATTCCACGCCCAGCCAGGATCTGCAGGCGCAATCCGCCGCCGGTGCGGAAATCCAGGACCTCGACTCCCCTCGCGCGTCCTGCCTGCAGGCGGCTGCGCTCGACCCCCGCCAACTGCATCCAATTGCGCACCTTGCCGGCGGCCCGGGTGGCCGAGAACCTCATGGCCGATCCTCCTTCAGGCGCACCAGGTAGCGGCCCCCTGACGGCATCTGCAGGGAAATCCGGCCCTCGGAGCGCCGCACAGGCGTCTTCACAAGCTGGAGTCCTTGTTCGCCGTCTTGATAGACCTCCAGCCGGTAGGCGTTGAAAAGGTCGGGCAGATGAATGCTGGGCAGCTTGTCCGCCGGCGATTCGACTTGCAATTGAAAGAGAGCCTGGCCGCGCTTCCAAGCCACCTCGATCGATCCGCCGCCGCTCAGAGGGACACTGCCGCGGGCCCAGTCGAGCTGGTCCCAGTGATGGGGGCGGACCTCGAATCTGTTGAAGGCCGTCTCTGTCATCCGCACCCCCAGGACCATCTGGGGAAGAAGAATGGAGGGGGCGCAGGACCATCCGTGGGAACGGCTGAAGTGGGGCTCCCAGTATTCCCAGAAGGTGCCTGGCGGAGTCTCCGCCATCTTGAGCCAACGCCTGAGCTCGTGGAGGGCGGCCTGGCCGCGTCCCGCCTGATAGAGAGTCTCAACGACGTAGTAGGAGAAGAAGGGAGTGGCGGATCGAACGACGTCTTTGGAGGG
>DATIPO010000102.1:0-14357 GCA_035471925.1 Acidobacteriota bacterium | reverse complement strand
TGGAAAACGAAGGCTGGGAGCGCGACCTGGAAGTCTCCGAACCCACTGAAGAAAGCTTCACGGTGCCCGCGGAGTAGGCATGTCTTCGCTGACCCCCTTCGACCTCCTCAGGGTTTGGGAAACGGGGTATGCACGGCCTCCCCGCCGCCGCGCTTTGCTGCTGCTGGAGGCGGCCCATCCCGAGGAACCGCCCGAGGAATTGGCCGCCTTGCCCATCGGACGCCGCGACGGGCGTCTGCTCAAGCTGCGCGAACGCCTTTTCGGGCGCGAGTTGGTGGCTTTGACCGACTGTCCTGAGTGCGGTCAACGCCTGGAGTCGGCCTTTTCGGTCGACAGCGTGCGTTTCGGCGGCCAGGGACCACCCGAGGAGGAGCATGCCATGAAAGCGGGCGGCTACTCCCTCCGCTTCCGGCTGCCCAACAGCCTCGACTTGGCGGCCTTGGAGGGCGAGGCTGAAGAGGCCTTGCTGCCCAAGCGCCTGCTGGAGCGATGTCTGTTGTCGGTCCGCCGCAGGGGACGCGAGGAGAAGCTCGAAGATCTTCCCTCCAAAGTCGTGGAGGCCCTGGTGCGGCGCATGGGTGAGGCCGATCCCCAGGCCGACGTACGCACCCGCCTGGATTGCCCCTCCTGCTCCCACCAGTGGGAAGCCGTTTTCGACATCGTGTCCTTTATCTGGAAGGAACTGGATGCCTGGGCCTGGCGCACCTTGCGCGAGGTGCACCTGCTGGCTTCCGCCTACGGCTGGAGCGAGTCTCAGGTGCTCTCCCTGAGTCCCTGGCGCAGGCAGTTTTACCTCAAGTGCATTGGAGCATGAGCGATTTTCTGCAGAGCCTGATCGAACGCAACTTGGAGGAGCCGGCGGTGATGCGTCCCCGCACCGCCGCCCGTTTCGAGCCGGCGCCTTTGGCCGGGGGCATGGCGGACGCCCTGTCCGGGCCGTTTCCCGCCCAACCGGCCGAGACCTGGGGCGAAGAATCCCTGGATGGGGCCTCCGAGCGTTATCAAGAGGACTCCGAGCGGACGCCGGCGGGGGGGCGCGCTGCCGCCTCGGATGGGGACCCGTCCGCTAAGCCTGCTTCCTCTGGCCAAGGCGGGCGGACTCATCGCCGCAGACAGGCCGCCGGTCGGCTGGTCCAACCGGTTGGCGGACCCCCTTGGGCGGAGGCGCAGGGAGGCGTCCCCCGCCAGACACGAACAGGCCGGCCTTCCCCGGCGCAGGATCAGGACCATCCGGCGCCTGCCGCCGCTTCCACGCGCTGGCGTCCGGCGGACGCGCAGCCCGGGCCGGAGAGGTCTTCGGGCGCGCCGCCGCTGCGGCGCCAAGGCGAGTCCCTTCCCGGGGACTCCCGGTCCCGGGGGGAGGTCGAGCTGTCCGTCCGGCCCGGCCGCGGCCCGCAGCCTGAGGAGCCGGAGGAGGGGGGCGCGCTGCGGCAGCCGCCGCTTCCGGCCCGTGCCCTCGCCGCCTCCGAGCAGCCCCCGCCCCGACCGCGACCGGAGGGGCGGACCTCCGCCGGCCGACCGTCCTCGAAGGAGAGTCCGCGTGGCTCCCGCAGGCCCGCCGCCCAGCCGCCCTTGGGCCGTCCCCGGGGACCGTCCCTTGAAGCCCTGGGCAAGATCGGCTTGCCGACCGTCGACAAACCGGTCCCGCTGGCTCCCGACACCATTCAGGTCACCATCGGACGCGTGGAAGTGAGGGCCGTCGTTGCGCCTTCCGCCCAGCCCCGCAAGCCTCGCCCGCAGCCGCCCGTCATGAGCCTCGACGAGTACCTCAAGAGGCAGACGGGAGGAGGCCGGCAATGAGCAACGAATTGGCGATTGCCGCCGTGACGCGCACCCTGCGCAACCTGCTCAACGCCATCGCCACGGCCGACTTCAGCGAGCTTCCCGAGGACACCCGGCCTACTTCCGAGGTGCGGATCACCACCCTTCCTCTTGACCGGGTGCGCAACGGCAACGGCAATGAGGCGGGCAACCAGGTCAACCTTTTCCTCTACCACACCGAGCCCAGCGCGGCCTGGCGCAACATGGACCTGCCTCGAAAAGTGAGGCCCGGCGAAACCGCTCATCCGGCGCTGGCTCTCAACCTCAACTACATCGTCACCGCCTACGGGCAGGACGACAGCGAGTTGGTGGCCCACGTACTTTTGGGGACGGCCATGAGCATCTTCCACGACCACCCCGTCCTCAGCCGCCAGGAGATCCGCGATGCCTTGGCGGCCAGCGAACTGGACATTCAGATCGAGCGGGTCAAGGTCACGCCTCAGCCCGTTCCTCTGGACGACATTTCCAAGCTGTGGACGGGATTCCAGTCCGAGTACCGGCTTTCGGCGGCCTACCAGGCTTCGGTGGTCCTGATCGAAAGCAAGAGGGCCTCCAGCGCGCCTCTGCCCGTCCTGCGCCGGGGAAGCGAAGACCGGGGGCCGGTGGCCACGGCGTCCGCCTCGCCTTCCTTGGAGAGGGTCGCGGAGATCTTCGATCCTGATCTGGAAGTGCGCCCCGTTGCGGGCAAAGCCAGCGCCGAGTTGGGCGACCGCCTGGTCATCTCCGGCAGTCATCTCGACCAGGAAGGGCTGACCGCGCTATTCCGCCACCGGCTTCTGCAGGATCCCATCCAACGCCTGCCAGAGTCCTCCGGCACCAAGGCTTCCGAACTGCGGGTTACTCTGCCCGACCAGGCCGAGGACGCGGCAACGGCCTCCGCGTGGCCCGCCGGCACCTACACGGTTTCGGTTCGCGTCCAGCGCCCCGGACTGCCGGCCTGGGTCAGCAACCGGGTGCCTTTCTCGCTGGCTCCCACGGTGACCAACATCGCGCTGGAGGAAAGCGCCAAGCTGACGCTGACCTGCCTGCCCCAAAGGCGCCCTGAGCAGCAGGTTTCGCTCCTGCTGGGCCATCACGAGGTGCCTCTGGACAGCGACGAGACGCCTCCCAACAATGCCGAGGCCGCTTCCACGCTGGTTTTCGCGGTGGACTCCGTGCCAGCCGGCCAGTACGTAGTGCGTCTGCGGGTCGACGGCATCGACAGCATCCCCGTCGATTTCACCTCGACGCCTCCCGCCTTCGACGATAATCAGAAAGTGACCCTGAGTGATGAGTGACCAAGAACGCTGGCAAAAGGCCAACGAAGACTACCTGGCCGCGGCTCTGCACTGGCTTCGGCTGCGCCTGCAAAGGCTGGCCGGGCCCTCGGAGGATCTTCCTGCCGAGTCCGTCGCCCGGCGCGCCAAGTCATCGCGCGGCTTTTTCTGGCGCAAGCCGGAGAAAGAGCCCCGGAAGGCGCTGCCTCCCCTGGAGCCCTTCAGCGATGCGGCCCTGCAAGAGGCTCTTTCTGCCATGGAGCGCATCGGGACAGGCGACCCGCCTCCCGCCTTGATGATTTTGAGCCGCCGCTTCGGGCTCTCGGCTTTCGAGAGGCACACCCTCCTGCTGTGCGCTGCGCTCGAACTCGATACCCGCATCGGAGCCTTGTGCGCCTTGGCCCAGCATGATCCCTCCAATCCCCATCCCACTTTCGCCTTGGCTCTCTCGCTCTTCGACGAACCGCTCTGGGAGGCGCTGTCGCCGGAGCGTCCGCTGCGCTACTGGAGGCTGCTGGAAATCAACCAGCCGGGGGCCCAGCCGCTGACCACCAGCCCCCTGCGGGCCGACGAGCGCATCGTCAACTACATCAAGGGGCTCAACTATCTCGACGACCGCCTCACGCCGCTCATGGTCCCCTTCGAGGCCGAGGCGGGAGAAGCGGGGCTGCCGCCTTCTCAGCAAGAACGCGTCGAACTGCTCGTCGAGGCCGTCCGCCGCACCCCTCAAGAGGACTCGCCTCCGGTCCTGCAACTGGCCGGAACCGACTCTGTCAGCAAGCAGTTGACGGCCCGCCAGTCGGCGCGGGAACTGGGTCTGCACCTCTACCGCCTGCCGGTCGAAATGCTGCCCTCGCAGCCCGGCGAGATCGAAACCCTGGCGCGCTTGTGGCAGCGCGAGAGCCTGCTGATTCCCGTGGCCCTCTACCTGGACGGCCACGAGGCGCAGAGCGAATCGGGGGGCGAGAAGCCCTCCCGCTCCGACCATGCGCCCCTGCAGCGCTTTCTCTCCCGCAGCCAAGGCGTCTTCTTCCTCAGCAGCCGCGAGATGCGCTCCGATTTGGGATGCCGGAGCCTCTTGGTGGAGACGGTCAAACCCACGCCTTCCGAACAGCGCCAGGCCTGGTGCGAGGAGCTTGGCGACTCGCATCCCCAGGTCCCCGCGCTGCTGTCCGGACAGTTCGACCTCAACGTCAGCGCCATCCGCGAGATTGCCGCCTCGGTGGATCTTGCAGCCGAAGAGGACGGTTTGGGCGAGCGCCTTTGGGAGGCCTGCCTGGCCAACACGCGTCCGGCGCTGGACCGCCTGGCCCAGCGTCTGGACTGCAAAGCCCGCTGGGAAGACATCGTGCTGCCCGAAACCGATTTGGCGCTGCTTCACCAGTTGGCCGGCCAAGTGGCTCAGCGCAGCCAGGTCTACGACCAGTGGGGTTTCCGCAGCAAGATGAACCGCGGATTCGGCATCAATGCCCTCTTCGAGGGCGAGAGCGGCACCGGCAAGACCATGGCCGCCGAAGTCATCGCCAACCACCTTCGCCTTAACCTCTACCGCATCGACCTCTCGGCGGTGGTGAGCAAGTACATCGGCGAAACCGAAAAGAACCTGCGGCGCCTTTTCGATGCCGCCGAAAACGGCGGCGCCCTGCTTTTCTTTGACGAGGCCGACGCCCTCTTCGGCAAGCGCTCTGAAGTCAAAGACAGCCATGACCGCTATGCCAACATCGAGATCAACTACCTCTTGCAGCGCATCGAGTCCTACAACGGGTTGGCCATCCTGGCCACCAACATGAAAAAGGCCCTCGATCAGGCCTTTACCCGCCGACTGCGCTTCATCGTCAACTTTCCCTTCCCCGGCCAGAAGCATCGCGAGGCCATCTGGCGCAAGGTCTGGCCTGAGGAGACGCCCACCGAGGGCCTCGATTATGCCCGCCTGGCCCGTTTCAACTTGACGGGAGGAAGCATCAACAATATCGCCATCAACGCCGCCTTCGCCGCCGCTCGATCGGGCGGTCCGGTGACCATGCCCTTGGTCCTGGAGTCCGCCAAGACCGAGTTCCGCAAAATGGATCGCGCCGTCAACGAGTCCGACTTCCGCTGGAGCGGGGACCAAGTTAAAGCCGAGGTGGCATGAAGATCACCGTCCACATCGAGCGCTTGGTCTTGCACGGCTTGCCCCTGACGCCTGCCGACGGGCCCCGCCTGCAAGCTGCCGTGGAAGCTGAAATCGCCCGCCGCCTTGAAGAGGACGGCCTGACCCCGGCTTTGCGTTCGGGTGGCCTGCGCGCGTCGGCTCCCAGTGCTATGATTCGAGTCAACGCCTCTTCGCCGGCGGCCCTCGTGGGCCACCAAGTCGGACAAGCTGTCTACGGGAGCATCATCCGATGAGCCGCCAGTTGCTGGAAAGCGCGCAATCAACCCCTAGAAGTTCCGGACTGCTGCTGCAGCGCAAGTGCAAATGCGGCCAGCACACGGGTTCTGAAGAATGTAAGAAATGCCGCAAGAAGCGTGCCGGAATTCAGAAGAGCGACAAGGATCGTCCGGCAAGTTCGCTGGGGGGATTGGCTTTGGGCCAAGACTTCAGCCGGATTGGAGTGAACGCCAAAGACAAGAGCCACGCGCTTCCTGCGCTGCGCAGCCATCGACAGGTACAACAGGCGACCGAGGAGGCAGCGGGCGCTTCGTCCCGTCCTGCCGCTGCCGAGCCGGTCGCTGAAGGCACTCCGGAGTCTGCTGCTTCAGCCGAGGCTGGAGCGGGACCGGGGGCCATGCTCATCGTTGAGGACGAATCCACCGACCTGCAGCCGGGCCAGATGCGTAAGAGCGAGTTCCTGGCTCGTCTGCGCACGGAAGCCTGCGCCTCGGCCGAGGCCGCTATGGCGGGAACGGGCCAAACCACCGAGGGCTGTCCCCAACTTGACTTCTGGTTCAAATACTACGCCAACAAGAGCAGTGCCCATGTGGAGGCGGCCTTGCGCCGTTTCGCTCCGGAGACGGCTCAAGCCACAACCGCTCAAGGCTACATTCCGCTGGTCGCGGCCCGCATCGCCCGGTCCGTCCAAAAGTGGTCTCAAACCGGCGAGGTTCCCGAAGGTATGTCGTTCGTCCTGGGAGGAGGCGGGCTTCTGGGAGCCGTGGGCGGACTCGTCTCGGGGGCCGGCAGCCTCTTGTTCAAGGCCCGTGAGGGGGGTGCCCGCGATACTCGGGATCCTCAGCAGGTTCAGGAACAACTGGGAGAGGGACGTCCGCTGGAGAGCGGGGTGCGCTCGCGTATGGAGTCCGCCTTCGGCCGCAGCTTCTCCCAGGTTCGGACCCACACCGATTCCGCCGCTTCCGGGCTCTCCAACGACCTCAATGCACGGGCCTTCACCGTCGGACGCCATGTCGCCTTCGGGCCGGGGGAGTACAAACCCGGCACCCCTGTGGGCGATGCGCTCATCGCTCACGAACTGGCCCACGTGGTACAGCAGGGCGATGCGTCCTCCTCGGCTGGGCCTCAGAGGGCGGGCAGCGCCCGCTACGGCGAATTGGAGGCTGACGCCGACGAGGCGGCAGGCGGAGCGGTCGCATCTCTCTGGGGCGGAGCCAAAGGCAGAATGGCCGAGATGGCGGGAAATGCAATCCCCAACCTTCGCTCCGGCTTGCGCCTGCAGCGTTGCTCCTCGGACAGCAAGAAGAGCGACAAGGTCGAAATGAGCACTCTTTGCGACGACAATAAGTGTCTCAAACGAAGCGGCTGCTCTACCGACGACTGCAAGAGCGAAGCCAAGACCATCAAGGACACCTACGTCAAGAGAGTCAAAGCCATCCGGCGTCCCGACATGCCCAATCGGGGCGATATCCACTGGGGGTGGATGTGCTACCAGTGGGCTGGATTGCTCAATCGGGAATTCGAAAAGCTGAGCACCAAGTGCTGGCAGATGAGATGGGTCGGCATCGTGGGCAACAGCGGCAGCGGAGCTCTGGAGCACAATTACATCTTCACAAGTCTGGGAGACCCCAAGGGGGCCGAGGGCCCGGTCCGCGACTGCGGCGTGGTGTTCGACCCCTGGCGTACGGGTGAGCCCGTCGTCTACGGCGGGGCCTGGGACTGGCACAAGTGGAACTACATCCACGATGCCAAAAACAACACCGGCAAGGTCTTCAAGGATGGTCGATGGCAGGATGTTACGTTTACCCCGTCACCCAGCCAGCCTCCGATGACAACCCCCGAACCGTCTCCGTGAGACAACTGAGGGTCGACAGAACGGGACGAAGTTGAACGGGCACAAACCTGAGCACGCCGAATGGGTGGGCAAGACTTTGGCCGAACTCTGCGCCCGGTTGGGAAACCCCGACTGCGTGGAGCCCGCCTCCGTCTACTCGGTGGTATTTCGTGACGGCAGCCCTTCCGTTGCCCTGACTTACCGCGCCTTGGGTCATCGCTGGTTCCTGGACCGGGACGGGCGCGTCCAAGGCGTGGTTCGAATCAAAGAGTGATTGATCGCCAAGCGTACTCGAAAAAACCTCCCAAAGAAATGTCAAGCCGACAGCTTCTCAGCATCAATCGTCTCTTGGATGCGCTGGTTCGTCCTTACCCAACCGTCTTGGGCCGGCCGCGCTCGTCATTTCAGGTCTGCGGCTGGATCGGATTGCTTTTCTTCATGGCCCAACTTGCGGGATTGACGCTCTACCTGGACCTGCCGCTTTGGAGCGCGGCGGTCCTGCTCGTGACCTCCATGATTACGTTTCTGACGCTGCCGATGATGGGGAAGATCATCTCCGGTCGAGAGTCGCTGACGTCTTTTCATCACAAGGTCGCCGTGCTGGCGGCGGCCGGGATCGTTCTGTGGATGCTGGGGCAGCCGGTGTTGATGCATCTCGATGTGCTGATCCTGAGCGTGGGCTTGTTCGTAGCCTGCGGACGGATCGGCTGCCTGATGGTGGGCTGCTGCCATGGGCGTCCTCACCGCTGGGGCGTCTGCTATGGAGAGGAGCATTCCCAGGCCGGCTTCACGCCCTATTTGGTGGGCGTCAGGCTCTTCCCCATCCAACTGATCGAGTCGCTGTGGATCTTCGCCATCGTGGCGGCGGGCAATGCATTGGTGGTCAGCGGCGCTGCGCCAGGCCAAGCCTTGTGCTGGTACGCCCTCAGCTACTGCGCCGGGCGCTTCTTCCTCGAGTTTCTAAGGGGCGACCCCACCCGCCCTTTTTACGGCGGGTTTTCCAGAGCCCAGTGGACTTGTGTTCTGCTCATGGCGCTCGTCGTCTTGGCCGGATCACTGGGTCTTCTTCCCTATCGCTGGTGGCATTTGGCGGCCGGGGCGGGGGTGGCAGCCGGCATGGGCGCGGCTGCTATCGGCAGGCGCTTGCGCCAGGATGTGCGACATCGCCTTCTTCATCCCCATCACTGCCGTGAAATCGCCTCCATTCTGGACAGGATCAATGCATCGCCTTCCGGCGAGCCCGCACATGAGGAGTCCGGCGCCACGACATTCACGGTTGAGATCGGCTGCTCTTCTCTGGGCGTCCGATTGTCTGGCGGGAGGACCGAGCAGGGCGGCGAGCGGATGGAGCACTACTCGCTGTCGGCGAGAGACGGTGCAATGGAGGAGGCCAGGGCCCGCATTGTTGCCGACCTGATTCTTCAATTGAAGCCCCGCTCAAAGGAGATCGAGTTCTTCCAAGGCCGCAGGGGCGTTTTCCATTTGCTTTTGAGGGGGGGCGACCCCCAGCGCCACCCGCGGCACTTGATTCGAAGTGATGGCCCAACGCCCTTCCAACACCATTCGCCGCTGGCAGACAGCCAAGCATCCTAGGGTTGGCTGAGGGAATCGGCAAAGCATGAGCGAACAGGCGACAGCCCAAGTCCAGCAGACGCAGGTCTCCAGGGAGGGTTCGCGGAATCAGGTCAAACTGCAGCGTCAATGCAGGTGCGGACAGCATACGCTGGCGGCCAGCGAATGCTCAGAGTGCCGCGAAAAGCGAATGGACCCACGACTCTGGCCCGTCAACCAGCCGCCCGGCTCGCCGCCGCAAGCCCCCGCGTCGCGGCTGTCTCATCAGGATGCCGCCCGGCTCGGCGCCGACTTTATTCAAGTCCCCGTCCAATCAAGAAACAATGGCAATGATGTGTCGAATCCGGCAGGGTTCCTGCGTGGAAAGTCTGGAGCGGATTTGATGCTGACGGATGGGGCTTCGGCCGTGAGGCCGAAGCCGGGCCGGCCTTTGACGGCGAACCCCGCAACGTTCAACGGGCCGGGCGAAACCGTGTCGCCCATGATCGGATCGGCTGCGGACTCGGCATCCAGGGGCGGCTTGATCACCCGCCGCACCGACACGGCCGAGACGAGGCCGGATGAGCTTGACTCCCCGAGCGGCGCGGCCACGCTGCTGGTTGACGACGACTTCGAGCCCGGCCCCCTCCAGATGCGCAAGGGCGAGTTCCTCAATCAGTTGGAATCTTCCGTCACCGAAGCGGCCGAAGGCGTCATGGCCGGAACCGAACATTCCACCAAGGGCTGTCCCTACTTGGCTTTCTGGTTCAGTTATTATCGGGCCAAGAACCCCCGTCACATCGAACGCGCCTTGCGCCGCTATGTGCCCGAGGCGGAACAAGTCCAATCGGCTGCCGAGCGAATCCCGTTGGTTGTCGAAAGGGTGCGCCGCGCAGTGCAGGCATGGGTCCAGACGGGCGAGATCACGGGCTTGCCGGAATCCCTCCCTCTGGGTGTGCCGGCGGCTATGGTCCGGCCTCGGCCCTCAAGTTCCTCAGGCGCTTCGCGGAGGGCTTCAAATCCCGTCTATTTCAAGGCACGGTTGGGCGGTCCGCGTCCGGCTCAGGATCCTGATGGGCTTCTTCAGCAGTTGGGTCCGGGGCGCCCTCTGGAAAGCGCCTCGCGTTCCCGGATGGAGTCGGCCTTCGGATCAGATTTCAGTCGCGTCCGCGTCCACAGCGACGCTCAGGCCGGGCGGCTCTCCGGGAGTCTCAACGCCAGAGCTTTTACAGTGGGCCGCCATGTGGCCTTCGGGGCCGGCCAGTACCGGCCTGGAACTCCGCTCGGAGATGCCCTGATCGCACACGAGTTGGCCCACGTGACCCAGCAGGAGGGCGGTCAGGGAGAGGCGGCTCCGATGACCGCGGGCGCCGCCGCATACGAGGCGCTGGAAGCGGATGCCGATCGATCGGCGATGGCGGTCGTGGGGGCGCTCTGGCGGGGGAGCAAAGGCGCTCTGGCAGAGGTCCGGGAGAATGCTGCACCCCGGCTGCGCTCAGGCTTGAGGCTGCAGCGTTGCGGGGTGTTTTCCGAGTGGTCGGCAGAGAAATACCAGGGCTATGATTCGTCCCCTGATCCCGAGGGGCTGGTGGTCCCGGTAGGAGGCAAGCGCAAGGTGGCGGTGGATGATCCCGACAAAAAGCTGACCATAGAGAGCCAGGACACGAGTATCGCAACCGTTGACGCGACCACTCCGGCAGGCGGAATGACCGTCCAGGGCATCAAGCACGATAAGACCAAAATCACGGCCAAGGAAGGCGAGGACCTCAAGGACCAGCTCGATGTCTCCGTCAAACGGAAGATCACCAAGACGGTTGACTACCATTACATGAGCGACAATGCAGGCCACTCAACGAAAAGGAAGCCGGGGGATGAAGTTGCCCTGAACAACAAGCTGAACGAGATCTGGGAGCGTCAAGCCAACATCCATTTTAAGGTTAACAAGGTCGACTCCCAGCAAGTTCCCCAGGACCTGGGCGACATCGTTATCGCAGCCCGGGGAACTGATCCAGCCGCCCAGGCCATCAGCAAATTCTCGACCTCGGGCGACTACAATGTTTTCTTGGTATGGGAATTCGAGACAGGGGGCACCATGGGAGAAGACATTACTCAGGGAGGCACGACTGGCGGCATGACCATTCTTGAGGACGACACGGTCAGCGATCTCGCCTTTCCCCACGAGGCGGGACACTTCCTGGGATTGGTGCAAAGCCACGAGCATCCGACCAGGGGAATCATGGCCAACATCAACGGCGGCATTAGTCCTCGCGTCTACAAAGAGGACGCAGACAAAGTCAATCCTTAGGCGGCCGACCGGTTGGGGACCGGCCACGGCCTACCCGGCGAATGGCCGGGAATCACTGCGCCGAGATTAGAATGAACGAACAGGCAATGGCCCAGACGCGGAAGGCGGACTCGCCCAAGCCGGACCGAAAGAATCCGGTCGAGCTCGGGAGGCAGTGCTCTTGCGGGCAGCACACGAGCGTGGGAAGCCAGTGCGCCGAGTGTCAAAAACGACGGCTCGCTCCGCCCCGCTGGGGCCTGGCACCGGCAGCGCCCGCTTCGCTCTTGTGGGGGGGAGGGCCCGACAGGGCCCCGATCGGCCCCGCTGACGCTGCTCATGGGCATGATTTCAGCCGCGTGGCCGCGCGGGCCAGCGAAGGCCCTCCCACGCCAGAGACGGCCGCCCCGGCTGCAGAGGCCGTGGCAACCCCGCGAGAAACCGCGGCGGCCAGCTCTGAGGCGGCTTCGTCCGGCCTCCATACGGCCACATCGGTTCCCAGTGCTTCCGGGGACTCAGTGTCTACAGCGCCGCAATCGGAAGCTTCCGTCCAGTCCTCGACATCGCTGATCGTGGAAGACGGCGACTTGTCAGCTACACCCCGGCAGATGACGAAAAGCGAATTCCTCGCGGAAGTCCGCTCCTCCGTTTCCGCTGCCATGGAGCCGATTCTGGCCGGGGCCGGGCGGACCACTGACGGTTGCCCTTATCTTGAGTTCGTATTCCGTTTCTTTGGGAGTCAAGACCTCCGCTACCTTGAACGCACAGTTCAACGTTTCGCACCGGAAGCAGTAAAGGTCGAGTCGGCCAGGGACTACATCCCATTCATTGTCGACCGGGCCCGCAGAAGTGCCCAAACCTGGGCCGAGACCGGGAGAATAGAGGGACTGCCCCAGGGTGTGCCCTCTGCCTTGCTCAACCTCAGGTCGGCTGCTGCCGGCGCCCGCGCGTCTGCGGAACCTCTCAGCCCCGTTCTGGCCAAGAGCAAGGGAGGAGGCTTGCGGAACGAGGGAGCGCCTGAGACCATGCTGGCCCGTCTCGGCCGCGGCAAACCTCTCGACGGAGGCGTAAGAGGGCGTATGGAATCGGCCTTTGGCCGCAGCTTCGCTTCAGTGCGCACACATACCGACAACCAGGCGGCTGGACTCTCCGATGAACTCAACGCCCGAGCCTTTACGGTCGGACGGCACGTGGCCTTCGGAGCGGGGCAATACCGTCCCGGCACGATGATCGGGGATGCCCTGATCGCTCACGAACTTGCCCATGTCGTTCAACAGGACGGCGCCGGCAACTCGATGGCTTTCAAAGGCCTGGAAGCGGCCCGGGGCAGCGCACTTGAAGCCGATGCAGATCGTTCCGCGGCGGGTGTCGTGGCGGCATTATGGGGAGGCGCGAAAGAATCCGGGCAGAGCCTCTTCGCCAATTCCATGCCGCGCTTGAAGTCTGGATTGAGTCTGCAGCGCTGCCGAGATTCTGGCCCATCCCAGCAGCAGACCCAGCAGCAGCCCCAGCAACAACCGCAAGGGGAAGCCGCCCAACGCCCAACGCCCGCACTAAGCCGCAGAGTTACCACGCCTCCCACGGATCATGGCTGCGGCGGCTTTGAGATGGGTGGCATCTTCAGTGTCGACAACGCCGATGAGAACACCAACGGCTTCGTCGTACAAAAACTGACTTTCGATCTTCAGCGGGAAGGGTGCGAAGCCGGCAACCGCAATTACTCCACCACTTACTATGAAGCATGGCAAGTCAGGAGAGGAGTGGTTTACATCGGCACTTTGCAGGACCGCCATGATTCCGACGGGGTCGGAGACCGGTTCTACGTCCCGCCTACTCCCGATCACCGAGGAGTCAATTTTGAAGAAGGACGAGCCAAGTACATGGATGGATATACGGCACCTCTCCGTTGGGGCAACATACGAGAGGCGGGTGCTTTGCCCGCCACCTATGACGAGCCCCCGGAATGGTCCGACTCCGGGACGATCCATCGTTGGCTGAGAAGCGAATTCAATTGTTGCGACGGAGCGACGGATACGAACTTCACTCACCAAAGTTGAAGATATTGAGACTTCTGCGATCGTTGCCGGCCTTCTCCGCTTCTCGCTTCCATCCCCAAAAGATGGTCGAGGCCGTGAATGTTCTATACGATTGCGGTTTTGAAGGATCCTTGGAAATATTGAGAGAGCATTGCACCCGCGAAATTTCTGCAGAGGTCGGGTGCAGCACCCAGGACTTGTTTGCGGTCACGCGCCTGCTGTTCGTCCCTGAAGAGGGGGGCGCAGGGTTTCCCGACGCCCGCTTGGGACGGCCAGAACCGGCCTTACCCCAAGACCCCGGGCTGCTTCCCCTGTTCCCACTGCATGTTCATGGTGGCATCCCCTTCCTTTTGACCACCGGTTACCTGATGGGAGGGCAGGCGATGCCTCCTATGGCGTTTTTGGACGCCTGCAGAAGCCGATGCCGTTTGCGGCAGGCTCCTTTGCAGCCTGACGACCATCCTTTTCAGCTTGTCGACGAGTTCCTGGAATCGACGGCGTGGAAGACGCTCGATGCCCCGTTCAGACTGCCTTTTCTCGTGCGGCTGCAGGCTCTGCGAGCCATTTCGAGGATCTGCCCGATCAGCGAGAAAGTACGGCAGGGGTTGCTCTCCGGTCCCAGTCCCGGGGACATTTGGCTGGAACGGCGGCGAGCCGTCGCCAGACTGCCGATAGTTTGGGATGCCTCGACGAATCAATACCAACTGGCAGGTTGAGAGCCGATTCTGCCAGAACACTTGAGGGTGAGCTCGAGCTTCACGAATAAACCACCATGACTACATTTCCCGGCTCGCCGCGGCTGCTTAAGGGCGGCATTGTGTTGATCGATCCCAAGACGGGGACGGTGCAGAGGGTGATTGCGCTTCAGTATAATCCGGCTACGCTAACGCGCTCGCTGACGGCTCAGAACGTGGGCGAGGACGCGGGGCGCTCGCAGGCGCTGCGCCTGACGGGGCCGCCGCAGGAGACCTATTCGCTGGAAGCCGAGATCGACGCCGCCGATCAGCTCGAGTTTCCCGACCAGAACCAGACCGTGGTCGAGCACGGCATCACGCCTCAGTTGGCGGCCTTGGAGAAAATCCTCTATCCCGAAAGCAGCCAGCTTCTGGAAAACAACAGCCTGGCCGCCTCGGGAGTGCTGGAGATCGCCCCCACCGAAGCGCCTCTGTCCCTCTTTGTGTGGAGCAAGAACAGGGTGCTGCCGGTGCGG
>DATIPO010000101.1:0-2192 GCA_035471925.1 Acidobacteriota bacterium | reverse complement strand
GGGTAGATGCCGCTTTCTTCCTGGGGCGGGTGGAAGACCCACAGCGTTTTGAGTCCGCTTCGCCCGCCCCGGTTCACTCTTCCGCCGGCCTGAGCGACGGCGTCGAAGGGCCCGAATGCGCGAAAGCCGGCGGGAAAATCGATGTCGACGCCGGCCTCGATGCACTGCGTGGAGACCAGCCGGCAGTCTTTCCCCCGTTTTAGGGCTTCGTGTACTTGGTCGAGGACATCCTCACGATGGGCGGGGCACATATTGGTCGAGAGATGGAAAAGTCCCTGAGGTCTGTCTTCCTCAAGCCGTTTCACCAGCCCGATGGCGTGACGTTTGAGATTGACGATGCACAGCACTTGGCGCTCGGCCATCATCCGACCGGCTACTTCCTCCCAGGTCACGCGGTCTTCGCGGCTCCCGGGCCAGTCCACGGAAATGCGTCGGGCCCGTGAAAAGAGGCCGGCGTCGAATGGCACGATTTCGCGGGGACGCCAGCCACTGGGGCACTCTTGGGACACTTCACGGTCGAGTCTGCCGAAGGCCGGCTGAGTGGCGGTGGAAAAGACCACGCTGCAGCCGTAACGTCCCACCAGATGAGAAACGGCTGCCAGGGAGGGTATGGCGAGATGGGCGGGAAGTGTCTGAACCTCGTCGAACAGTATGACGCTGCTGGCGATGCGATGCAGTTTACGGCAGGCGGCGGGCCGGTGGGCGAAAAGCGATTCCAACATCTGCACGCTGGTGGTCACGATCAGAGGCGCGTCCCAGTTTTCGCTGAGCAGCCGGCTGCGGCTTTCGTCCGGCCGCGAGTCCTTGTCCTTGGGCTGGACGGCAAGACTGTGATGCTCCAGGACGTATTCGCTTCCGAAGCGTGGTTGGAACAATGCCCGGTAAGTGCGGGCCGTCTGGTCGATAATGCTCAAGTAGGGGATGACGACGATGATGCGCCTTAAACCGTGCTTGGAGGCATGCTTGAGAGTAAAGGCCAGCATGGAAAGAGTCTTTCCGGCACCCGTCGGGGCGGTCAGCGTGAAGAGACCCCGATCCCATTCCGCCGCCCGGCGGCAGGAGGAAAGCAGGTCCTGGCGCAAAGCGTGGACGTCCTGCGAGCTCTGACCCCGTTGAGCGGCCAGACGCGACAGTTCTTGATCCAGCACCGTCAGGGCCTGGCTAGCCTGCAAGTCCGGCCCAGGCGCCCGGAAGAGCTTCGAGCCGTCGTGGGCGCAATTGAAGTGAGCTTCCGTCGCCAGGTAGTCGGCGTCAACCAGCGCTGAGAAGAGCATTCGGATGTCGAGAAGCGAGGCCGTGCATTGCCAAGGGCGGAACTCATAGATGCTCTTCTCAAGCTTTGGAACCTGAAACCCGTCTCCCTTGAAGCGCTCAATCAAGTCTTCCAAGTCGCCGGACATCTTCAGCCCTTCAGGGGCATTCAACGGGTTAAGCTGCTTCAAGTTCCGCAGATGCTCCCTGGTCAGTCTCTGGAGTCCGATATGGTGCCCTTCGATCGCCAAGGCGCTGGCGATGCCTAACCGTCCCATAGAGTTTAGGGCCACAAATGCACCGGCCGTCCAATGATCGACGCCTGTGATTTCGTTGCTCAGTCTCTTCTTGAACAACTCGCCGTACTTGCCCAGATCGTGCAGCGATCCAGCGGCCTCTCCTTCGGCTCTGGCCCCAAAGGCGCCCGCAAAGTCGCCCGCCAAGCCGCCCACGTCCCTCAAGTGGTCAGGCAACAAGTTCCTGCCCCCCGCTTGGTTCTCGCTGTGGGAGAAGAAGACTGCAGTTTCGCCTTGCCTTCGATTATCTTGCATTGAGCACTCTCCCAAATGAAGCAGATTCAGATGACGTAGGCAATTCGCAGTCCCACCGACATGCCGTCTGAAACCCAGGGTGGCGCCGCCGTCTCGCTTGCGCTCGCCGGGGCTGACCCTGGGCTAGCGAAGGGCTAGCGCGCCTCCGCCACCGCCACCCCCGAGGGGAAGGCATTCCTGGTCCGATTGAGGATAGGTTTCCCAGCAAGCAGGACCACATTGAATCTGAAACGTCTGGTTGTGCGTGCATTCCTTGTAGAAAACTGTCCCGATGCACTTCTTGAAAATGGCCATCTGCGGGTTGTAACAGTCTTCGTTCTCGGGGTCGTCATCACAAACCTGATTCGCCGAACTGAAGTCCTCCAGTTTCGTATAAGGATACAAACCGCA
>DATIPO010000100.1:0-1825 GCA_035471925.1 Acidobacteriota bacterium | reverse complement strand
CTGCAAGGAAGGCTTCGACGTCTTTCATGGAAGCCAGCACTTGGCCCCGCGCTTCGTCGTCGTCCGTCGGCGACTTCAGCCAGTTGGCGACAGCCGCAGCCTTTTCCTTGATTTGCTCCGTGATGGAACTCATGGGTGTCTCCTTGTGTTGGGTGCGGCGGCTGACCGCCACGGTTGAACGTCGAGTGGCCGCTCGGGCCAAAACATCCTCTTCCAGCGTAGCGATGGCGTCGGCCATGCCTGCCTCGACAGCTTCTTTGGCCAACCTCATGCGACCCATGCCGAAGTCCTCGCGGACGGTGGCTATGGGCACCTTGCGGCCCTTGGACACATCGCTGTGAAACTGCTGCTCGTAAACGTTGACCACGCGCTTGATTTCCGCCCGCGCCTCGTCCGGAAGAGGCTCAAACATGTTCCCCTCGTACTTGTAGGGAGAGTTGTCCGAGCGGATGATCTCCACGCCCACACCAGCCATCTCCAGGTGCTTGGACCAGTCTTCGTGAGCAGCAAAGACGCCGACAGACCCCACATCACCGCTGGGCGCCACCTTAAGTTCGGAGGCAGCCGAGGCGATGTAGTAGGCAGCCGAAGCCGCGTAGTGGTTGGCGTAGGCCGTAACCTTCTTGCGCCTAGCGATGCGCTTAACGTCCTGATAGGTCTCCTGCACGCCGGGCACGGCGCCGCCTGGCGATGCGATGTCCAGCAAAATCTCCTCAATCTCGCGGTCTTCGTCCGCCAGTCGCAGGTTGCGGCGAAGGCGCTCGGTCGAAATGGCGCCGGACATCTCCGCTAAGAGGCTGGCCCGCGGGATAATGGTTCCCAGAATCGGTATGACCGCAGCGCCCCTGACCACCGGGAAGGGCAGAGAGTTGCCGTTGCGGGCTTGCACTCCAAATGCGGCGTAGCGCTCCCGTTCTCTGGCGTCCCGTTCGGCCAGCGCTCTCCGGATACGTTGCTCGTCGGGTTGCTGGTCCTCGGCCTTGGCCAGAAGGAAGTGATAGATTTCGGCGAACTTGGACGGGAGAATGGCCCAGGGCGTGCGTTGCACGGCCATGCGGATGGCGGCGTATTTCACTACAGCCTCCCCAGTCCCCGAATGGCCCCCATGCCCTTAAGCGGCCGGCGGCTGATTTGGGCGGACGCCTGACCCGGCTTGATTCCGGTGGAAACGGCCCGTTCGGGCTTCTTCTCTTCCTTCTTGGGCTGTTCCTTGGTTTCGCTCACGGCATCTCCTCTGGGTCTGTTTGACGCGCCTCGGCCTCTTCGCGCCGCCGCGCTTGTTCCTGCTCGGATTCGCGCTCTTCATCGCTCAGGCGCACCGTTTTCAGGGCGTCCCGCAGCAGGTTTTCGATATCGAGTGTCGGGGTCAGCGCCTTGCTGGAGACGGTGTCGCGGATGAACGAGCCCAACTCCCCGAGAGACGGCAGGCTGACGCGTCCGGGAACAAGCCTGGGATAGGACTTGACCCGGAAACTCGGGTTCATCGCGAAGATTCTGGGCACCAGAAAGCGGTTGCGCCGCTCGTAGATGCCTTCCACGTAACTCTCGACGGCGGCTGTCAGCAGGTCCATTCCGACGACCGACTGGGCGTAGGTGCCGACCTGCTGCTGGCCCATCAGCAGGACGTAGGCGAGCATCGAAGTGACGGCCCTCTTATCGTGCCGTTCGATGGTCTGGTTGATGTCCACAGGCCGGTCCTGCGGGCGGCCAAGGGCTTGAATGTCGTACTTGTACTCGCCGCTGTTGTCTGCGCTGTCGCTCCCCCAGCGGTCCGACGGAAGCTTCAGCGCCACATCCTTGTCGGTCTTGAGATTCTTGGCGGCCT
>DATIPO010000099.1:0-1741 GCA_035471925.1 Acidobacteriota bacterium | reverse complement strand
GGGCGGTGCCGGGCGGTCTTTTTGCAGGCTCCCGGCAGGCATTTCGAAAAGGGCCGGATCTTCGAATTGTCCTGGTCGCTGAGGTTTCCCGAGTAACCATGCGTATCCTCTACATCACCTCGGTTCCCCGCTCCAGCAACGCCAACGTGCACGTCCGCGAATTCGCTGAGGCAGCGCGCCGCTTGGGGCATGAGGTCAAGGTGGTCCGCACCCGCGGCAGGTCTGGTCCCGCCCCGCGCTCCCGCCGCAGCCGAAAACCCTGGCTGAGGGTTCCGGGACTGCGCCACTTGCTCTATGCACTCCGCGATCTGCAGCTCCTGCTCAAGGACCGGCGCAGCAGCAGCCGGCTCAAACCTCTTCTGGAGGAGAACGGCTACGACTTCATCTATGCCCGCGCCGGACTCTTCGACTCGGCGGCCCGCCGGCTCTGCGAGCGCTTCGGCCTCAAGCTGGCCCTTGAGGTCAATGCCTCGGTCGTGCGCGAGAGCCGGCTCAAAGGACGCCCCATTCCGTTCAAGGCCGTGGCGCGCCATCTGGAGCGGCGCAATCTTGAAGCGGCTCACGCCATCTTCACCGTTTCAGACCCGCTTAAGGCGTGGCTCGAGGACACGGGAATCGAGCCGGCCAAAGTCCACAGCCTTCCCAACGCCGTCGACCGCCGCAAGTTCGACGCTTCGCTGAGCGGACAGGAATGGCGCCGGAGACTCGGCATTGGGCCACAAGCGGTGGTAGTCGGTTTTGTGGGCAGTTTCCACCCCTGGCAGGGGGCCGAGCTCCTGGTCGATGTTTACGGTCGAATCCGACGCGAGAATCAAGCCCCAATCTATCTCGTGCTGGCGGGACCGCTCCACAACAGTCCGGCTTTGAGGAACAGGCTGGAGCAGAGAAAAGATGACTCGATCCTGGCTCCTGGCGCCGTCCCCCACGCCGAGATGCCTCGACTCTTGGCGGCCTTCGATATCTGCACCGCCCCCTATCAGCCCATGAATGAGTTCTATTTCTCTCCGCTCAAGCTGTTCGAATACATGGCCATGGGCAAAGCGGTTGTGGCCTCCAGAATGGGGCAGATCGACCGGATCTTGGAAGACGGAGTCGACGGCCTGCTGGTCCCTCCCGGGGACCCCCAAGCGCTCCAGGAGGCCTTGACCCGTTTGATCGACGACGAGGAGATGAGACGGTCCCTGGGCAACCGCGCCTGGCAAAAGTCCCGCCAGTATACTTGGGAACGCAACGTCCTCCGGGTTGTCGCCGCCCTGACCGGCGGCAAGGCCGGGGAAGGCAGCGATGAAGAGGAATAAAGACAGAGCGCCTGAATCCCGCCCGCGGGTGCTTCTCATCGGACCTGATCCGAGCCAGCCAGGCCGCCAGGGCGGAGTGGCGGCCCACATGCGCTATCTCATGCAGAGTCCTCTGGCCCCCCGGCTCATACCTGCCTTCACCGATTCCAGCCGGATTCATCGGCTGCCTCTTCCATCGTGGGCTGCCAAGATGCTATCTCTGTTGGCTCTCTTCTTGCGATTGGTCGTGCGACGGCAGGCAGGCGGCTCGCGGGCTCATGTGAACTCCTCCCTTTACCCCCGGGCAGTACCCCGCGACCTCCTGATCTTGCTGGCCCTGTCTCTGCGCGGGGTGCCTGCCCTCGTGCAATATCACGGAGGCCGCATCGCCAACCTGCGCCGCAGAGGCCTGCCTTTCAGAATCTGGATCTGGAGCATGAAGCGGCTTTGCAGCCGCATCGCCT
>DATIPO010000098.1:0-1962 GCA_035471925.1 Acidobacteriota bacterium | reverse complement strand
CGCTGGAACGTGCCGTGACCATCAACCCGAGGCGAGCGGGTCAAGTCCCCTCGACGAAGGGGCATTTGGATTGAGCTCAGGACTAGCAGGCCATCGGAAATGGCCTGCATTCTCTGTCCTCTGTTCGAATTCTCTGCTCTGATTCGCATTCGCGGCGCCCGGTCCCCGGTTCGCCGCTGCGTAATCCCCTGTTGAGGGGACCGATCCGGGGTCGGGGGAGAGTCAGACGCTCGACGGCATCAACTTTGCCATCCTCAGCAGGTTGTAGGCAGTGCTGGCCATATAAGCTGAGAGCTGGTTCCTCGATCGGCCCTTGTATCTTGTCTTTCGAAGTCCGCCGATGGTCTTGAGCCAGCCGAAGATCTGTTCGGCCCGCTTGCGAACACATTGGCTGGCCATGTAGCCGGGGTGCCGGGTGGTTCTGCGGTCAAGCGCCGAGCGACGTTTCTGAGCGACGTGCGGCGTAATGCCCCTTTCTCGAAGGTCGCGGATGAAGTCCTTGGCGTCGTAGCCGGCGTCAGCTCCAAGCGTGGCGGTTGTTGCGCTGATGCTTCGAACGGTCATCTCGAGCGCTGCTTCGCGTTCCGCTCTGCCAGAAGAGATGGTGATTTGGATGTCGCGGATAAGTCCGTTCCGATTCTCCATCAGGGCGTGTCCCATGAATGTGAGGCGGGCCTCTTTCCCTCTGCCCTTTCGGAAGAGCCTGGAATCAGGGTCTGTACGCGACCCGTGCGTGTCGTTGCTTCGCTTCTTTCCGCTGAAGTCTGACCATCCATTCGAGTCGCCCTTGTTGCCGTCATCATCTTTCGGTCGAAAGCTCTTCATCGAGGCCCATGCCTCGATGAGCGTTCCGTCGACGGAGAAATGCTGTGCACTCATCAACCCAGCCTGCTCAGCCTGCAGGACGACCTTCTTGAAGAACCTGCCCGCCGCATCGTGCTTCAGAAAGCGCTCGCGATTGTCCGAGAACGCGCAGTGGTCGAAGGTGGGCTCGGTCATGTCCATGTCGAGGAACCAGCGAAACAGCATGTTGTAGTGGAGCTGTTCGCAGAATTGGACTTCGCTGCGGACAGAGTAGAGCGCGATCAGGAGCATACTCTTCAAGAGCCTCTCCGGTGGGACCGAGGGCCTCCCGCTCCTCGGATACATGCGCCCCAGGGCCGATGACATGTCCTTGAGGGCGACGTCCGCAAGTTTCTTCACTGCGCGGAGAGGATGTTCCTCCGGGATGCGGTCCTCGACGTTGAGAAGGCAGAGCATCGAGACTTGCTTCGAATGGCGACCACGCATGGAGTTGTTGGATCACATCGCGCTGCGTGCGTCGATCGAACGGAACGATTTTCGGAGCGAATTCTCTCGCACGACCGGCTCCCGTTGCCCATAACGAGAGCATGAAGGGCGACAACATCGCGGACAGACTCGAAGCGCTTGGGGCGGATATCGTCTCCCTCGTTCGTGCGCTTCCACAGGATCGGGCGGGCAAGCACATAGCCGACCAGCTCCTTCGATCAGGTACCTCCGGCGGCTCGAACTACGAAGAGGCGAGAAGCGCACAGAGCCGCCGGGACTTCGTCCACAAGGTGAGCCTGGCCGCCAAGGAGATGCGCGAGGCGCGCTACTGGCTCGGACTTGTGAGTCGCACCGAGCAAGAGCTTCGCTCTCGTTCCCTCGAGCTGCGTCAAGAAGCGACCGAGCTGGTCGCCATCCTTATGAAGTCACGCGCAACAGCCAAGGCTGCCTGAACTGGGAACGGGGAACGCCTCAACTGGAAGTAAGGGCCCGGGAACGCCAACTGGCAATCAGAGCAGTGAACAGGAACAGGGGGCCGGGAACGGGTACCTTTTCCGATGGCCTGCTAGCGGCCCATCGCGCTGGTGCCGTAGTCGTAGAGCCGCCGGAGCGTGGCCGGGTCGATCTGGCCGTGGTTCTTGGCCGTAGCCAGGGAGACCAGCAGCCGGCGCG
>DATIPO010000097.1:0-1814 GCA_035471925.1 Acidobacteriota bacterium | reverse complement strand
ACATCGCGGTCAAGCCCGGCGAAGACGGCGGCGACGAAACCTGTGTTGGCGGACCCTGCGGCTCTCGCGAGCTGGCCGCCCACTACGGCGTGAAGGCCCTTGAAGAGGCGGAACAAGCCGTATGACCTGCATAGCGGCCATCACCGACGGGGTTCGAGTCGTCATGGGCGGGGATTCCGCCGGTGTCGACGGGGAGATGGACCTGAGTTTGAACGGGCCGAAGGTCTTTGAGCGTGAGGGATACCTTGTGGGCTACGCCGACAAGTACCGGGCGGGGCAGTTGGTACTCTCTGATGACTTCCTTTGGCCCGATCCGCCCCTCCATCCCGATGCCCGATGGGCTTCGAAAGCCTTGACGGGATGGCTGCGGGCTTGTTTCTCCAAGGGCGGCTGGTTGCGGACAGCAGATGGCCGGGAGACTTCGGATGCCAACTTCCTTGTCGGGGTGGCGGGAAAGCTCTTCCGCATCACTCCCACGTTCGCCGTACACGAGGCCGAGGAGTACGCCGCCATCGGGTGCGGCGCCAAGTACGCGCTGGGCAGCTTCGCATCCACCGAAGGCCAGCCGCTGCAAGAGCGGGTTACGACGGCCCTGCGAGCTGCGGAAAAGCACTGCGCCGGAGTTCAGCACCCCTTCACAATATTGACTACTTGGTCCGAATCAACCCCCGGTGCCGGGGACGCATCCTCCCCTTCCCGGCACCGGGGAGATGGAGGCGGCGAATGAAACGCGGGCTTCTCTTCCACGGCGGTGTCTCGGGCCTTCGCAGGGGAGATATCATTTTGCCCAACATGGCCGAGCATCGCTATGTGGAAGGCTGCCCGCACTGCGAGGCCCAGCGGGAGGGCGTGGCTGCGCTTGACCCGCCGACTCCCCCGGATTGGGTGTATGCGAGCACCCATAAGTTGTATGCCCGTTACTACGCTAGCCGGGCGATGAAGGGCGATTTGTACAAAGTGCGGTTGGCTCAGGACATAGAAGAGTCCACCGAAGACCCCTTTCCAACTTGGCGCGCTCGTCAGGCGACCGTGATCCGAGTCGTGGAGAGAAGCATCGCGCTCACGATGAAGGAGCGTCGGAACCTATTCCTCCAATGGGGCGGTACCGAGGAAGAGTTTGAATTGATGTTGAGTATTTCCGGGCTGACGGAACTCCCGTACCAGCCAGTCCCGAGGAGACCTTGAACCTTTTGAGCTTGCCGGAGAAAGTCCGGCAAGACGGCCGGCCCGGCGTGAGGTACTCGTCTCTAAACGCTACCGAATCGTTCGGACTGCCTCACGCCGGGCCACCCAAGTTTGCCCTGGCGCCGTTCCCCAGGTATCGAGTCCGGCAAAAACTCTACTAGGGACAGCCAGGGCAATTAGTTGACCCAGCCGCCGCGCAGCCTGTGCGTGCTTCTTTACCCATCGGCTGCACTTCCATGGGGGAAGGGCCGGAGGCTGGGTCTGATGCCCGGTGCGGACGCAGGGGATAAATCCTGTGGCCCTTGCTATCAGCCGCGCCGGGCGCCTAATGGAGAGAAACGCTTGAGCGACTTCGACCACCGCCTGCAAGAACTTCTGGACTATGCCGACGCCCATGGCTTGGACGAGGAACGAGTCATCCTGAATGCATGGAAGGGCGCACGGCTGGGCGGCGCCCAACCTGTGCTTATGGCGCGGGTAGCCGCTTTCGCTCAAGAGATGATGGACTTAATTAAGTCGGAGCAGGTTACCCACTAATGCCCGACTCCCTACCAAACTGCTACATCCCCAAGCCCGAGAAGCGCGGGAAGGCAGCCAAGACGCTCACCCGCAAGACCCCGCTTCGGACC
>DATIPO010000096.1:0-56814 GCA_035471925.1 Acidobacteriota bacterium | reverse complement strand
CTTTGACCGCGGTGCCCATTGGCAGCCGCTGCAGCTCGACCTGCCGGTCGTCCCCATCACCGACATCAAGGTCTACCGCAAGGACCTGGTCGTCTCCACCATGGGACGCTCTTTCTGGATCCTCGACGACATCAGCGTCCTTCACCAGATCAACGATCAGACGGCGTCCGCCCAAGCCTTCCTCTTCCGTCCCCGCGACTCCTACCGCGCCCGCTGGACGGGGTCGCTGGAACGCCGCTTTTCCGGCTACTCCCCGGAGTATCCGCCTGGCGGTGTGATGGTTCACTACCATCTGAGCCACGATGCCCAGGATGAGCTGAAGCTGGATGTCCTCGACTCTGAGGATCGAGTGGTGCGCAGCTATTCGGCCCGCCCCCGATCCGCCGGAGCCGAAGAGCCTGACCAAGGCATGCGCTTCCCCCGCCGGGGACGCGGCACTGCTTCGCTTTCCACGCAGGCCGGGATGCATCGCCTGGTCTGGGACCTCGAGCACGCTCCCCCGCCTAACGCCCCTCGAGGCGGGGCCACGGCGGTTCCGGGACGCTACCAAGTCCGCCTTACCTTGGGCCAGTGGAGCCAGACCCAGGAGTTCGACCTGCTCATTGATCCCCGTGTAGCCGACGACGGCGTCACCATCGATGACCTGCGGGCCCAGTTTCAACTCGTCCAGCGCCTGGGCCGCAGTTGGGGACGAGCCCGTTCGGCGGTGGAACGCATCGGCAGCGTCCGCGGCCAACTGCAGAGCGTGGCCGAAAACGCCCGCCGCGCCGAGCTGGAAGAAGCCGTCTCCAAACGCGCCGACCAACTGGCCCGCCAACTCACCGAGATCGAGGAGCTGCTGGTGCAGACCGAGGAGGGTAAAGTGGGTGCCCAGCTCGAGCCCCAGCTCATGGGCCAGATGAGCTATCTGTGGTCGATGGTGACTGGCGCTGACCAGCGTCCGGCCAAGTCTGCCTACGACCGTCTGGACGATATCGAGGAAGTCCTGCAGGGCCTGCAGGACCGCCTTAGCCGCCTGCTCAAGGACGACATCGCCGCCTTCAACAAACAGTTGCGCGAACAAAAGCTGGGTCCCGTCATCTTCAACCAGCCCTGAACAAGGGGCCAGGACGTCTGGGCAGCCGCCGGGTTTGTGAAATCAAGCCGACGTGCCTGTCGGGTTACGGGCTGGTACACTTCCTGCCGTGAGATATCGAAGCGCTTCGCTGGCAGTCGTGCTGTTGGCTGCGGTCACCTGGGGAATGGGGCAAGAAAGCGGCGTCCGCCTGGTGGACGCCATACCTGACGCCTACCCCAACGCCCGCACCGGCGGCAACTACATGTACAACTTTTACCTTCCTCCTCCGGGAACCGGCTCGCCCTGGTGGCCCTCCTGGTCGCCGGACGGGGAATGGCTGGCCTACTCGTGGCAGGGCTCGCTGTGGAAAGTGGCCGTCGAGCAAGAGGACGGCGACGTCCAGCCCGGACATGTGGCCTACCAAATCGCCGACAGTCCTGAGTACCTGTCGTCGCCCGAGTGGTCTCCCGACGGACGCTACATGGCCTTCACCGCCGAGCACGACCGCCAGTCCATTAACCTGCGGCTGCTGGATACCGAGTCGGGAGAGGTCACGGAACTGACCGAGGGCGGTCATCTCAATCTCGATCCCGCCTGGTCGCCCGACGGATCGCGCCTGGCCTTCGTCTCCACCCGTCCCAACGGCTACTTCAACATCTTCGTGATGGACATCAGCGAGGGACGTCCTGGACCCGTCCGCCAATTGACCCACGATCACGACTTCGGACGCAGCCGGCTCTACTTTGGCGCTTACGACCTGCATATCCAGCCCGAATGGTCGGCCGACGGCGAGGAGATCCTCTTCTTGTCCAATCGCGGCATTCCCCTGGGGTCGGGGGGACTGTGGCGGATGCCGGTCGATGGGACCATCGAAGAGGCCAGACTCATCCACAAGGAAGAGACCCTCTACCGTACCCGCGCCGACTGGTCGCCGGACGGAACCCGCATCATCTACAGCTCCCACCTGGGGGGGCAGTTCAACAACCTCTTCGTCCTGCCCGTCGAGGGAGGCGAGCCCTACAAGATGACCTTCGGTGAGTGGGACCGCTTTCACCCCCGCTGGTCTCCCGACGGCGAGTGGATCGCCTACCTGTCCAACCGCGAAGGACTGCCCCAGATTCACCTGCTGAGGACCTTCGGCGGTACCGACCTTCCGATCCGGATCCGTGCCCGCCGCTGGCTCAAGACGCCGGGACGCCTCAAGGTGCGGGTCGAGGACGGTTTCAGCGGCGAGACCATGGCCGCCCGCATCTACTTGCGGGCGTCTGACGGCAAGACCTATGTCCCCGACGACGCCTATCACCGCATCGGACGCCTCGAAGAGCACCTCTTCCACACCTCGGGCGAGTTTGAGGTCGAGGTGCCCGCGGGAGAGCTGCAAGTGGAGGCCGTGCGGGGATTCGAGTACCACCCGTTAGCCAAGACGGTCAGCATCCGTAGTGGAGAAGTCAACCAGGTGAGCCTGCGACTTCGCCGCATGACCGATCTGCGCACTTCCGGCTGGCGCAGCGGCAGCAATCACGTCCACATGAACTACGCCGGAAACCTCCACAACACGCCTGAAAACCTGGTCTTCATGGCCGAGGCCGAAGACATGGACGTGATCGGCGAAATGGTGGCCAACAAGGACAACCGCATCCTCGACTATCAGTACTTTACCGGCCGGCCCCATCCGCTCTCCGATCAGCGCCACCTGCTCTACTTCAATGAAGAGTACCGTCCGCCTTTCTACGGCCACGTGTCGCTCATCAACCTCACCAAGCATCTGATTTCGCCTTTCACAACAGGCTACGAGGGGACGGCCATCGAGAGCCTCTATCCCAGTAACACCGACATCTTCCGGCTGGCCCGCAAGCAGGGAGCTGCGGGAGGCTATGTGCATCCCTTCAGAGGCAACGAAGATCCTCTGGAAGGCAACCTGGGAGGTGCCAAGGGTTTCCCTGTCGACGCGGCTCTGGGAACCGTCGATTTTCACGAACTGATCTCACACGCCGGATGGGCCGCTTTCCGCGTCTGGCACCGCATCCTCAACAACGGCTTGCGCATTCCCGCCGTGGGCGGGGAGGACTCCATCAGCAACCTCCACAGCACCGCTTTGGTGGGCCAAGTCCGCACCTACGCCCTCTCGGGTCAGGACCTGACGTGGGACGCCTGGCTGGAGGCCACTCTGGCCGGGCGCTCTTTCGTCACCAACGGTCCTCTGGTGCGGATGGAGGTCGAGGGGCACCTCCCGGGAGACGAGATCTCTTTGCACCAAGAAGGCGAGAGCCTTCAAGTCCGGGTGCAGGTGGACTCCATCGTTCCCTTAGACAAGGCCGAATTGGTGGTCAATGGCGAAGTGGTCCAAAGCGCAGACCTCTCGTCGCTGCACACCGCTGAGGAAGGCCTGCGCTTTCAGGCTCAATGGGACCTGGACGTCAAGCAGAGCTGCTGGATCACCTTGCAGGCTTACCGTGACGGACCCGTTCACCCCATTGACGACGGCTTTCCGTTGGCCACGACCAATCCGGTCTGGGTGCTGGTGGGCGAGCGTCCCGTCCGCTCGGCTGAGGACGCCGATTACTTCATCCGCTGGATCGACAAGCTCTCGGCCATGGCCGAAGAACACCCCGGCTGGCGCTCCCAAAAGGAAAGAAACCACGTCCTGGCCCAGTTCCAGGAAGCCCGCCAAGTCTACGTGCAGCGAAAAAAAGAGGCCCCTGAGTAGAGCGACGACAAGGGCTCGCCCACAAGCCATGATCGCAAAGCAGGTGCGGGCTAGACGTGCTGGTCGACCAGGATGGGGTTGCCGTCGGGGTCGACGGCGATGAAGGCGGCTGGGCCCTCAGTCGATTCATCGGCCTCCGATTCCAGCTCCACGCCTTTTTTCTTGAGTTGGTGCTGCAGTTCGCGGACGTCGGTGAAGGAATCCAGCTTGTTGGCGTTCTTGTCCCATCCCGGATTAAAGGTCAAGATGTTCTTTTCGAACATGCCCTGGAAGAGGCCGATGGCGTGATCCCCGTTCTTCATGATGAGCCAGTTTTCGGAGGCGTCTCCGGCGAAGACTTCGAATCCGAACTTCTCGTAGAAAGCCTTTGAGGCTTGCAGATCTTTGACGGTCAGACTAATCGAAAAGGCACCGAGTTCCATACATCACTCCTTGCACACTAATCCGGGTTGATTTCAGGTACACGCGAGGCCTGGGCGTCAGGATACCAGAGCCTTCCGCCTCAGGCTAGCGTCTTTTGGGGTGGCTGCAGCGGCTCTTTCGCGGGAGCATCTGAAAAACCGTCTCAAAGGCGCCTAAGAGCGCCCCGGGGAAGGACTCCACCCTCAGAGGGGGTGAATCCCTCCCGCGCCGTCAGGCAGGCCAGGCGCCATTCACCGCTTCTTCGATTGTTGGACGGGCAAAGGGGCCGTGCCGGCCTCGTCGGCGGAACCCCAGTTGGTTTCCCCAGCGGACGCCTCGCGCAGCGCCCGGTCGGCGTCGGCGTAGGCGGCCGAGACTTTGAGGACCGCTTCGGGGACCTTGGGAGTCTTCTTCGCAGCCGGCTTGATGCCGGGCCCGAAGGAAGCCACCATCAGTTCCTCGGGGATGGCGGGATCGCCTTGAGGCCCTGGCCGGACCTCCAGGAATCCCATGCTGCCGAAAGTTTCCACCATGCGTTTCATCTGCTCGGAGGTAGTGGCTTTCCCGTCGGGGCTGAGCGGGTCGTCCCAATTGAAGCGCCGGGCGAAGGCCGCCTCCCGTTGGGCGGGCGTTTTAGCCTCCAGCACCGCCTTGTAGGCCTCGGGGGTCAGCACGTGATTGGGCACCGTGGCCGGCCAAAAGGTGGGGATGTAGGGATCGTAGTCGGGGTCATAACCCGAACGGCAGTAGGCGGTGTCCGCCTGCCAGGGCAGACCCATCCAGCGGGTCAGGTCGCCAGGCCCCTGAGCGTAAAGCGGACCGTAAGCCGAAAGAGCGATTTTCTGGTTCATGACGGGACCGTAGTCGGGCGGCGGAGTCCCTTCGGGACGGTGCTTGAGGCGGAAGGGCGCTGTCCACATGGTCAGGTGGCGGACGGGCCAGGTGACTTCGCATCCCGGATGGAAGGCGTCGGCCAGGCAGTATTCCAGTGCCGCTTGATCCAGCGTCCCGGGTTGCTGGGCCAGCGGCACCTCCCCAATGCTCTTGGGCGGACTGCAGGGCTCCTGCCAGTCGCTTTCGAATTGTCCCGCGGCCCACAGCTTGAGGACGCGGTATTGAGTGGGGGAGAAGGCCGCGTTCTGGCGCGGCGAGTCCCCTGCCGGAACTTGCATGTAGTCGCCGTAAATCCAGGCCCAGGGAAGCTGGAGCGGGCTGTCGCCCTCCGGGTCGCGGAAGTTGTTGAAGACTTGGCGGCGCAGTTCGGCCGATTCCTCCCCGTTGGACGCCAGCCGGGCTAGAAAGTCTGAATCGCTGAAGGGATAGGGCCCCGACAGTCCGAATTGGACCTCGAATCCCTTGTTGACCCAACCCAGCCCGGTCAGGCGGTGCAGGATTGGATAGATGTCACGCCTAAAGGACAGTGCTTCGGGGAAATCCAGCCAGCCGGCGCGGACGTAGAGGTCATAGAGCAGATCGTAGAGCGTGCGCACCCCCACCACGTTGGGCGCGTAGTCAGGCGGAGCCGAAAGTGCCCAGGCCGGCTCGCAGGGAATGCTCTTGCCGTTCACCTTGACCTCGGCGTTCACCGGTCCGTCGCATACGTCGTCATGCCAGCCGTCGGCGTTGATGAAGGCATTAGGACGCTTGTCGTCGTAGATAGGCGTGTTGTGAGGCGAGGCCGAGACGCCATGGCCGGGCAGGAAAAGCAAATGGCCCACGTCGTCGATTCGCAATTCTCCCAGGTAGACCTCGGTGCCTTGGAAGCGTCCCAGGAAGGCGTACTGCCCGCCTTGCGAGTCCTTGCCCTGGATGGAGACTCTTCCGCCGTCGATGACCAGTTGCTTTCGGTCAGCACCTTCGATCTTTGCATTGCGGCGGGGTGCTTCGGTCTTGGCCGCTTCGGGGATGTCGAGGGCGACGATCCAGTCGTACCAGGAGGCCTTGTGATTGGCGACGTGAACGCTCCAGCGAATCTCAGCTTGATCGGGAGTGAGCTCCCCTACGGCCTCACCGGCGGCGTTGTAGCCGTAGATGCGGAAGCGCGCCGCCTGCCGCTTGAGCGCCCCCGTCCCATCGCGGTAGGAGCCTGGCGGCAAGACTGGCGTGGGATAAACCTCGGGGCCGATGTAGTACTCATCTTGGCTGTTGCCCACCCGGGCCACTCCGACGGCGGGGTGGATGGCGGCTTTGACGATGGTTGGGTCTTGCGGATTGTTGCTGTCTGGCATTCTCGGCTCCCGGGTTGGTGTAGAAATCAGGGGTTATTGGTCGTGGAAGTTTTCTGGCCTTCCGTCCCCCGGCCGCTTTGCGCCAGCTTGGGCATAAGCAGCCGAACGGAGGGAGGCGGGTTGATGGGTTTCGGACCGGTCGGCCTGATCGGGAGCTTGACCGGTCAGCGGGTTGGAAGCCGACGTCGCTCCCCGCCGCAGCCGCCAAAAGTCGGACTCGGGCCAGCGCTGCTCCATGGAGTAGAAAGAGTCGCGGTTGGAGAGGTAGTCGGCGAACCGACGAGATGTGCCGGGTCGGTAGCGCCTCATCCCATCTTGGTCGCCCCCCAAGCAGGAAGCGATGGCGCGGCCCGCCTGAAGTCCGTCCGCCAGCGCTTTGTGGACGCCCTGCGAAGCGATGGGATCGTAGGTCGAGGCGGCATCGCCGACCGCCAACCATCCCTCTCCAGCGCTGGGGACGAGCAGGGAGGAGGAGGCAGTGCAAGCTTTGAGGCTGCCGGGTATCAGGCCGGTGCCGCTCAGTTCACGGGAAAGATGGCGGGTCTGATTGAGGCGGCTGAGCCAGCCCTCTTGGTCGGCCACCCCGATGTTCTTGATGATTCGGCGATCGCTGGCCACGGCCACTGCCAGCCGCTCTCCCGGCAGTTTGGCGGCGTACCACCATCCGTATTCGACGGCTTCCAGGAATGTCAGGCGTGAGAAGTTGGAGGCTTCGGTGAGTTGAAGAAAGCCCATCACGCAGACCAGCCTGTCGTGATGGCGGCGGTCTGCGCCTTGAGCGCGGGCGAAACGGGCTCCCGGACCCGTGGCATCTACGACGAAACGGGCGCTGACCTCGTGCTCGCCATGATCCTGTCGCGGGGCCCTGGTCCTTTTCGCGGTTTCGCTCACAGGTCCTGCCGATTTCTTCTCGAAGCCCCGATCCGTGGAAGCTGCTTTTGTAAACGGCTTGTTACTCCGCAGACGCAAACGAAAACCGCTGGAAGCATCTCCCGCGCAGCCTTCGAAGCGGGTGGCGATGCGGACATCGGCTCCAGCTCGGAAGGCGCAGTGGGCCAGCAGGGCATCAAAGCGGCGGCGGTCGAGGTGCCAGCCGTTCCCGTGGGGATTGAGGAGAAAGTCGTTGTAGCCGACGGCGTCCGATCCCCACGAGGAGCAGCTTCCCAGGCAGGGCTCATGCTCTTGAGCCAGGAAGTCGTCCCATACGCCCAGGCGGCGCAGCAGCAGTCCGCTGTCAGGGGGGATGCTTTCGCCCACGCGGACCTTGTCGTAGCGGCTCGATTCCACCACCAGGATTCGCTCGACGCCTTGGTTGAGGAGGGCCAGGGCTGTGGCGCAGCCGGCAGGCCCTCCACCCAAAACCACAACCTGGTAATCGGTCTTCATGCGTCCTCGCTGGCGGGAAGTGTCTTGTGCTTTCAGGGCCACGATACTCCTGCGCCTTGTTTGGTAGTCTGAGTTGAGGCGATCCGTTATCTCACCCTTAAGGGGGATTCCCCAAAGGCCCTTAGTGGATGATCAGGTCACCTCCGAAGTGCCGTTATTCCACCCTTTTCAGGGTTCTCTTAGAGGTATGTACCTAACCCAGGGTGCCGCTCGGACGCTTCACGCCCTCGCTCTACCCTGGGCTGGCCTATGGCTCGCCTACAGCGAGCCCGGACTTGACTCCTAGTACAGGCGGTGCCTCCGGCGGTGGGCCAAAGCTATGATCATATCGCCCTCCGTTCGCCTGACCCTGCCCTCAATGGCGCCCTGGCGAGGAGGGGCGGCAAAGAGGAGCGAAAGGGGGAGCCGCCGTGCGCCTCAGTTGACGGGAACTCCCCATGACGGGGGTCCCCCGACGGCGGCTCCCCCGACCGACTCCCAGTGTCAGGGCTCTCCCGGCCAGTCCCCACAAGAGGGCTCTTACGTCAGCGGCTCGCGCGACCGAGTCCACGTGACAGGGCTTCCCTGATGGCAGCTCCCCCCGACCCACAGTTGGGGTGCCCCGCGAGGGCGGTTCCCCGAGGTGCCGGGGTGCTGGTTGGGGCGGTGCGCGCGCTGCAAACGCCTCCCTCGCCCTTGGATCTGACGCTCTTCAGAGCGCCGTCTCCGAGGAATCTGCTTATTACAAAAACAATAGAGTTCTTTTACGACTTGACTGTCGCCAGGAGGAGGACTATCTCAGGAGGGATGGGGAAAAAGCTTGGGGCGGGTCCGAGGCGGACCTGCCGGCTCGGTCTTTTTCAGCAGGCGCTGGGCCGCGGCTCCTCAGTGCTGTCCCTCATTGGACTCGGAGAAGCCCTTGAGACGCGCAAGCTGCTCTCCGATGACGCCGTCAACCGGGCCGGCGATGGCATTCAGGCCGCCGGGCGCGTAGCCACCCACGGTGTATCGGAACTCGACCTGAGTCGAGCCGTCCTGGGGAGTGAGAGTGATGGTGAAAGCTCCCGTGACGGCCATGCCCTGAAGTGGCCCCAGGCCGCCAGTCATTCTCAGCATCTTGCCGGGGACGGCATTGACCACCACCAGGTGCCGGACTTCTCCACCGTCCGGCAGCTTTTCGCAGAAGCATCCGCCAGCCTTGTCGTCGATGGACAGGTTGGAAGCGTCCATGGAAAAGGTGTGATCGGGGTTCCACCAGGAGCCCACGTGATCGACAATGTCGGCGTAGACTTGGTCCGCGTCCTTGGCGATGCTCACCTGATGTCGGACGGTGAATCCGTTGGCGGAGGCGTCCACGACCTCGGCGGCCAAGGTCGCTCCGACTGCAAGAATCAGTCCCGTGATCAGAATTCCAACCCGAAAGAACTTCACGATCGCTCCCCTCCAGTTTGCCCGCTGAATGAACAGTGGCGATTCGCTGCTCCACTGTATGGTTTCCTCTCAAATAACCGACATCGTAATACGTTGGCGGCTCTCCATGGTTCCCACGGCCCCCTAATCGTGATTTCGTTGAGTGCAGCTCTTCCCCCCGAGAAGCGCTGTTCTCTATCCCGATCTGACCGGGCGCACCGTTATACGGAGCGGTTCAACCGTTCCGCCGACCTTCCCACTTCGCCTTTTCGCCGATGGGACGAAGCCCGCGGCATTTGACCGGAGGCGATGACGGGTGCACAGTAGCGGTGTGCGTGCGCTTGTTGGAGCCCTGAGGGTCGGGCAGTGGGTGAAAAACGTCTTGTTGCTCCTGCCCCTTCTACTCTCTCATCAGATCGGACAGTTTGATCTGTGGCTTGATGCCGGGATCGGCCTTGTGCTCTTCTGCTTGGCCGCCTCCTCGGTCTACTTGGTCAATGATGTGGTCGACGTCGATGCCGACCGCCGGCATCCGGCCAAGAAGCGCCGTCCCCTTGCGGCCGGACGGATCTCCCCGGGGACTTTGCTGGCCGTCGCTGCCGGACTGAGTGCGGCCGTCCTCTTCATGGCCTGGGCGCGCATGCCCCTCGGCTTCGTCTGGATGCTGGCCGCCTACCTTATCCTGGCCCACCTTTACTCTCTGGCGCTTAAGAGAATCGTCCTGGTGGATGTCTTCGTCCTGGCCGTACTCTATGCAAGCCGGGTGCTCGCCGGAGGGCAGGCCACCGCCATAAAAATCTCGCCTTGGCTGTTGGCGCTGATCATTTTTCTCTTCGTTTCTTTGGCTTTCGCCAAGCGTTGCGCCGAGATCCGCCTCACGGTGGACGAGGGTTTGCCGAGACGAGGATACCGGTCAGCCGATCTCCGTCTGCTGGAAGCCCTAGGTGTCGTGAGCGGCTATCTGTCGGTTTTGGTGCTGGCCCTTTACATCAACTCCCCAGCCGCGCTGCTGCTGTATCCTCGTCCCTGGCTGTTGTGGCCGGTTTGCCTGCTGCTGATGTACTGGATCTCCCGCACGTGGCTGCTGGTGCAGCGGGAAGAGCTGCGCGATGATCCGCTGGTCTTCTTCTCCAAGGATCCCGTGAGTTACGTCTTGGGAGTGCTGACCGCCGTCCTGGGTGTGGCGGCCTCGCTCTAGGCTGGGAAAGCATGCCTCCATCTGAAAACGATTCTCCTAGTATCGGTCCTGGCCCTGAAACGGTGCCAACGGTGTGGTTTGCAGTGCTGGCGGCCCTCTCTCTGATGGCCTATCTGCCCTTCTTGGACAACGGATTCATTTCGGACGACTGGATTATTCTGGACCGTGCTCAGACGCTGCTGAGTGAGCCCTTCCATCTCTTCGCCAAGACGCCTGACCAATTCCGCCTGACTTCCTATCTCTTCTTTCTGCTGCTCAAAACGGCATTCGGGAATCAGCCTTTTGTCTTCTACTGCGCAGCGTGGACCCTGCATCTGGTCAACGCCTTGCTCTTGGTGCGCCTGGCACAATTGGTCTGGAAGGCCCCCCGAACGGCCTGGACGGCTGGGCTGTGCTTTGCCGTGATCCAGAACGGACACGAGGCGGTGGCTTGGCTGTCGGCGGTCAACGAATCGCTGATGGCTTGCTTTGCCCTCCTCACCGCCACCGCTTGGGTCGGTGGCCGCCGGGGACGGGCTGCGGCCTTTTTTCTGGCGGCGCTCTTCTCCAAGGAATCGGCATTGGTGCTGGTCCTCTTCTTGCCGGCTCTCGACCTGTTCACTCCCGCGCGTCCGTCCTGGCTGCGTCCCGGCCTTTTGCTCGAAGGCTTCAGGAGCGATGGCGTCAAGAGTGGGGGGCGCCTGCTCGGGAGGTGGCTGCGGCGCTACGCCCTGCTGCTGATCCCGGCGATTCTTTTCCTTGCAGCATACGCGGCAGCGTTGCAGGATCACAGCATGCTGGGAGAGGGATACTACGCCTTGGGATGGCAGGCGCCGGGCGTTCTGCTGCTCAGCCTCCACCGCCTGGCTTTCCCCTATCTTTATCTGCTCTTGGTCTTGATCGTACTGACGCGGCACCGGGCGCCCATTCCGACTCTGGCCTGGGGGGCGGCGGGGACGGCGGCGGCACTGCTGCCATATGCCTTTCTGACCTATCAGCAGCATGTCCCCAGCCGCCAGACCTACTTGGCCTGCATCATCCTCAGCCTGTTGCTGGCTTTTCTGCTCCAGCAGCTCAAGCCAAGATGGGCCTGCATCCTCTTCCTGGGATTCTTCGTCCTCGGCAACTCGGCCTACCTGTGGACGGTCAAGGACGCCCAATTCGAAAAGCGGGCCGCGCCCACTGTGCAACTGCGGCGGATCCTCAAGCAGAAGGAGCCGCAAGAGATCCTTGTGGCCGGTTTTCCCCTCAATCCCTGGATCGCCCGTGTGTCGGTGGGACAACTTGAGGGCTGGAGCGGACAAGCCGTGCATTTCCAGGACGGCTCCTGCGCCGGTTGCCTGCGTTTGCGTTGGGACCCCTCTTCTCATTCCTACGCCGTCTCTCCCCCGCCGTGAGGGCGCCGGAGCCAGCCAGCTTGCGAAGCAGGCGCCGCATTGCTGCGCAAGGTCAGGCCTAGGTAAATTCTGGCGGGAGTCGGCGATTCATTTGCCATTCGGCCTAAGAAGCCGCAAGATTCTCCTATGAGACATGGAGATGACGCCCGCTGGAAAGAGGCCTGGGAGACCCTGGGGAGCGTGTCTCCCCGAAGCCTCGAGCAGAAGCGGCTGGAACTGCACCATGCCGCCCAAATCGTGGCCGCGGTGGGCAAGACCTATCTGGAACCGCGCCCCGACGACAGCCATCCCAACATGGGGTGGGTAGAAGAGGGCTCATTGCTGGTCGGCCGAGCAGTTCCCGATCTGGGACTGCGGGCCGCTTTGCGCGTCCCCCAACTGACGCTGCTTCTGTGCGGCGATCAGAGCCAGGTGTTGGACGAGCTTCCGCTGCAAGGACGCCGGGTCGATCAGGCCATGGACTGGCTGGCCCGACAGATGGCCGCCCATGGCGGAGGCGAGATGCGGCCGCTTTCGCCGGCGGGGTACGATATTCCCCAGCACGAGGTGGCCAAGGGCCTCCCTTTCGCCGAGGGAGGAGAGAGGGATCGCAGCGAGTTGGCCCGCTGGTACGCCAACGCCCACCGCGCCTTGAGCGCCATCGCATCCGACCACCGGGGGGTTCAGGTTCGGATCTGGCCCCACCACTTTGACATCGGACTGCTGATCGTGATCGATCCTTCGCTGCCGCCCGAGGAAACCACCTCCGTCGGTGCGGGAATGACGCCTGGAGACAGCGACTACGCTGAGCCCTACTGGTACGTCAATCCCTATCCCCGCCCTTCTGTCGAGGACGTCTCCCAACTTCCGCCCTTGCAGGGCAAGGGGCATTGGCACACGGTCGGTTGGCTGGGAGCCGTGCTCACCGCCTCTGATCTGGTCGGTGCCGAGGACAGCGCCGGGCAAGCGGCTCAAACCGAAGCCTATCTGCGTTCGGCGTTGGATGCCGCCGGACGGCTGCTGGGCAGACAGCGCCAAGCATCAAGCTAGGAGTCCCAATGGCCGTCGAATTCCTGGCTGTAGTGGCCTTCGTCACCTTGGCCTATGCCATGATCTCGCGCAAGGCCGAATCCCGTCCGCTGACGCCGCCCATGTTTTTTGTTCTGGCTGGCTTGGCGCTGTCTCCGGCCGGACTGGCGTTTCGGCCACATTTCCCGCCGCTCCGGCGATTCCCGGCCAGAGCCCTGACCCCGGAACTCAAGTTGGACTGAATGGGCCTCCATGATACCTTGGAGAGCGGCCTCAGACCGAGGTCGGCCAGAGATTTGTGCTCCGGCGTCTGAAAGTGGCTGAGCATTAAAGACCACGGTCCTGCCACCCGCCGGATGGGGCTCCAGCGAATACCGGGAGGATAATTGCATGCGATTGAAGATACAGGGCTTAGGGATAAACTGTCTGATCACTTTGTTGGCTCTAGCCACGGCTGCCGCAACCGCCGTGGCTGAAGGAAAGCTGATCGTGCGCTGCGCCAGCGAATCGGGAGAACCGATCAGAAATGTCCAGGTTTCCGTTCTCCAGCAGGGAGGGGAACCAGGCAACCAATTCGGCGAACAGAAGAAGACCAACAAGCGCGGTGAAGCCACCTTCAAGGGCGTCAACCAGGGTATTTTCCGCATTCTTGCCCGCGGCGAAGGCTACGCGCCCGCCTTCCGCGACCTCTATCAGTTTCCAGGCGAGGGAGAGGTGACTCTGGACCTGACCCTGGAAGCGGGGGATCCAGAAACCCAGCTTTACTTTGAGGATCAAGAACTCGCCCAGAAGGCAACGACACTGATTCAGGAAGGCGCTCAGGACGCCCGGGACAAGAACTTCGACGCCGCCGAGGTCAAGCTCAAGGAATCGCTTCAGATCATGCCCGCCAATCCCGACGCCCTGATCAACTTGGGCTTGGTCTACCTCGGCCGGGAGCAATGGGAGCAAGCGGAAGAGACCTTCAAGGAAGCGGCGGACCAACTGGCCGTCTTCAGCCAACTGAATGTGGCCGGTGTCGATGAACGGCGCCAGCAGGTGCTCCAGACCATCGACCAGATCCCCATGCAAAAGCTCTCCGTCAAGAGTCAGGGACTGATGAACGACCGCAAGTACAAGGAGGCCATTCCTGTCATTGAGGAGATGCGCGAACTGGCTCCCGACAATCCCGACCTGCTCTACAACTTGGCCATCGCTCAGGCTCAGTCGGAAATGCTGGAAGAAGCCAAGGCCTCGGTCGAGAAGGCTCTGGAGATGAATCCTGACGAGAGGTCCTACCAGCGCCTGTTGCAGCAGATCAAGGATATCCAGGAATCAGGCCGCTCGATGGCGGCGCAGGAGGCCATCCAGGCCATCGAGAAAGAATATGGCGAGGGCAATTACGAAACGGCCTTGCAAGAGTTGGAGAAGGTCTTTGGGTCGCTGGAGGAGAAATACCACGGTCCCTTGTGGATTCTGAAAGCCCGCTCTCACGCTCAACTGTCGCAGCATGACCCGGCGATCGCGGCCTACCAGAAGGCCATTGAACTCAATCCCGACATTGCTCTGGGGCTCAAAGAGGAATTGGCCCAGACCTACATCAACGCCGAAAAGTATCAGGAAGGCATCGCACTCTACGCCGAAGTCTTTGAGGGCAAGTCGGAAGATCCGGCTCCCAAGTTCTTCGACATGGCCCAGAGCTTCAGCCGCAAGGGCCAAGCCGGCTTGGCGGCGCAGCTCTTTCAGAGGGTGCTCGAAATCGATCCTGATTTCCCCGAAGCCTACTTCGAATTGGGCGTCCACTACTTCTACGAAACCCAGGAGAAGGACAAGGCCAAGGAGATGTTTGAACGCTACTTGGAAATCGGCGAGAGCCAGGAGAACAAAGACAACGCTAGAGCGATACTGGCCGTCATCGAGAAAAGCAAGTAGGCTCAACCTCCCCAGTGAGCGGAGAAGGCTGGCAAGAATAAGCCCGCAGTTCAGGCTGCGGGCTTTTTTGTTTCCGGGCCGAAGGTTGCCTTTCAAGCCCTGATGTGCGAATATTTTCACATATGTGAAGTCGGATTCCGGGAAAGGAAATCGGAATGGCGCACTGGCTTGGGACCGATTGGCAACCTATGTTTCAGCTTTGGGCTCAGTGGGGCGTCGCCTGGGCGCTCAACGGCTGCCTGCTTCTGGTGGCCTTGCTGGTTTCCCTTCGCCTGTTGGAGCGTTGGCCGCCGGAACTTCGCCGCCGGCTGTTGACCGTGGCAGCGCTCCTGATGCTCATTATGCCGCTGGCTGGGGCTTTGCTGCCCCCTCTTCAACTGCCTCTGCCGAGCGCGGGGCTGTTTTCTCTGGGCTTTCCAAAAGGACTTCAGAAGCGCCCGTTGATCGAAGAGTCTGATCGGCCGCCGGACGCCGGCCTTTCCGCTTCTCAGACTCGCCTCGTAACCAGCCCTGTGGAACGGGGCAGCCCATCGAATCGGAATGATCAGGAACGAGTCCACGCCATTCCAGCCCAATCGGACTCTGCGGTCCTGCCGTCCCAGCGCTTGCATTCCTCTGGCGGTTCCAGCCTCGACTTCTCTTTGGCCGCTTTTTGGGTGTGGGTGGCCGGACTGCTGGCGGTGGCCAGCGCCTGGGCGGTGTCAGCATGGCGAATGAGCTGCATCATGAAACAAGCCCGTCCAGTGCGGAACCCTTTGATGCGCCGCTTGGGGGGTGATCTCGCCGCTCGGCTGGGACTCGCGAGGCCTCCCGTTTTGCTGGTGAGTCCTCATGTGCATTCGCCGCTCGTGTGCGGGATGCTTCGTCCCGCTGTCATTTTTCCCAGCCGCTGCGAGGACTGGTCTCGAGAAAAGAAGCGCATGGTGCTGTGCCACGAATTGCAGCACGTGGCGGCACGCGACTTGCCATGGCAGACGCTGACTTTGGCGCTCTGCGTCCTGCACTGGTTCAATCCCCTGGCCTGGATGCTTCATCGCCGGCTGTGCATTGAGCAGGAGCGGTGCTGCGACCGCTCCGTCATCGGCATGGGCGAGGATCCCTCCTGCTACGCTGACCTGTTGTTGCGCAGTTCCATGAGCCTGCAGCGGGACGCCGTGCACGGAGGCGTCCGCTTCCTAAAGCGCTTTTGTCTGCGCGACCGGCTCTTCGAAGTTCTGCGGATGCGCGCTCATCCGCCTCAGACGCCATCCCGGACTCTGCGAGCCGCCCCTTGGGCATTGGCCTTGCTTATCGCAGGGCCCCTGAGCGTCGTCCGCACCCAGGATTCCGACCTGGGCAAGAAGGCCGCTGCGCGCAATCCAGATGCCCCCGGATCGGAAAGCCTGAAGCCCGAGCCGCCCTGGCTGGAGCCGCGGTTGGAGTTCTCCCGGCGTGGCCGCTCCGCACCCATCGCCTCCCAAATGGCCCGCGTGATTGGAGAAATCAAGATTCATCGCTACGGCTCCATGCAACCCCTGTTGCCGGGCCTCGATAAGGGCGTGCGCCATCGCAGCCAGAGCACGGGCCTGGCCTCCCCAAACGTCCCGCCTTCGGCACAGGGGAGCGATGCTCCGCCATGGATACGTGTCCTCAAGGCTCCCGTCACATCCTCGCCGAGGATGGCTTGGCGGCACCCTACCTTCCTCCCTCCGACCAGTAAGCCAAGCGACGGGGGGTCCGCGGAGCCCGTTGCGGATCCTGCTCCGGAACCAGAACCGGAAGCAGAACCAGCACCTCCCCCGCCTGATGACAGTCAGCCGGAAGAACCGCCGCGAAGAACCCGTCTGGTGCCCAGAAGCGTCGCCATCCCCTCCCTGGGCGGAACCACCGCTGCCGCCAGCGACATCAGCGACAATGGAATCGTGGTGGGATCCAGCAGCCTTCCCTCGGGGGCCGTCCATCCCTTCCAGTGGACCCGCGAGTCGGGCACTGTCGACCTGGGGCTTCCGGACGGCTGGCTTTCCGCTTGGGCTGAAAGGGTCAACAGCAGGGGAGAAGTCCTGGTCGGAGGCGTCAGGCGTGCGGGCGCGCTCGAGTCCTCGTTGTTTCTGTGGTCGCCGCAGGAGGGCTATTCGCCCGTGGGAGCTCTTCCGGGCTGCGAACTCATCGAAAAAGCCGACCTGAATGCTACCGGCGAGGTCGTAGGATTGTGCGATCTGGGCTACCGAAAGAGCAGCTTCTTCTGGTCCCGATCCACGGGCATCATCGACTTGGGATGGCTGGAAAGCGGCCCCTTGGCCAACCGCGACACCCTCCCGGTAGGGCTCAACGCGCGCGGACAGATAGCCGGAACCAGCGGACCGCACGCTTTCATCTGGTCTCTTGAGGACGGCCTACGGGCACTGCCGGTAGATGGGTTGGAAGCCCTCATCGGCGAACCTGTAGCGTCTTCGAGAGCCTATTCCCTTAACGACGCCGGCGTCGTGGCGGGAAGCGTCTTCGTCGAGACAGGTTCGCGGGCCGTCCTCTGGCGGGACGGGGGAGAGGTGACCCTGATCGAGCCGCTGCATCCCCCGAGCGGGCCCGGCATGCTGCGTGTTCTCGCCGAGGCCCTGGCCGTCAATGAAAATGGCGAGGTGCTGGGCCGCAGCTTGGCCCTGCAGGAAGACGAGGAGGGCCATCGCCGCTTGCTTTCGGCAGCCTTTCTGTGGAACGCCCAGGATGGAGTGCGGGAAGTCTCAGATTTGAAGAAGGCCGCCGCGGGATTCGGGTCTCTTCATGGCCATTTCACCGAAAGGCGGCAGCTTGCGGGCCAAGTTCGAGTTGATCGGGAGTTGTTGTACCAGGCCATGCTGTGGACTCCCGAGGACGGCATGTTTATTTTCGATGTCTGGGAGGGCCATGAAATCAGCGACGCCAGGGCCGTCAACCGTGCTGGACAGGTTGTGGGCTGGGGCAGCGGATTCGATCCTCAAACCAACCGGCGCACCACTCCTCTGCAGGCCTTCCTGTGGGAACTCGTGGAAGTCGACGACCAGGGAGGCCAGCCATGATGTCCAGTCGCCAGCGACCCGATTTCCAACAGTTGGGACGCCGTGAGAGGCAGATTCTCGACATTCTTTATCAGCTCGGCGAGGCCAGCGCCGTGGAGGTCATGGAACGCCTTCCCGAGAGCCCTTCCAACGCTACCGTCCGCAAATGGCTTTCCCTGATGGAAGACAAAGACCTGGTGACTCACCGGCAGGAGGGCAAGCGCTACATCTACCGTCCAGCGACGCCTCACCGCCGCGCCCGCCGCTCAGCGCTCGACCATCTGGTGACGACCTTCTTCAAGGGCAACCGTCTGAGAGCCGCCGCTGCCTTGATTTCAGAGGAAACCGATCAGCTCAGCGAAGAGGAACGCAGGCTCTTTGAAGAGATGATCGAGCAGCTCCGCAAGCCGCGGAATGACTGATGCGAATTTTTTCGCTTGCATTTCTCCCGACCGTGTGCGAATATATTCTCATGTGAAAATATTCACACTTCCGCCTCGGCGGGGGAACTGCAAAAGGAGACTGCATCATGAATCGAATAAATACTCCACTATCGATCCTATGCTCGGTCTTGCTCATCACCGCCGCCACTGCAATGAGCGGGGTCGCCTTGGCCCAAGGCGCCTGTACCGTCGAGACTTTGATGAAGCGGCCGGAGAAGACGCTCATTTCAAGCCTGGCCTCCGACGGTCGCCGGGCCCTGATCACGACTCGTGATCCTGACGACGGCAGCTATGATGTCTTCGAACTCGATTTGGAGACGGGTGCCACGATTCAGGTCACCGACGAAGATCTTGAGAACATTGTCACCAGCCAAGGCCAAATTGTGGAAGCCTTTAAGGGGGGTGGCAGCGGAACTGATGACTTGAGCCGCCTTCTCGTAACGGCTCGAGCCGATTTGGCGGGCGAAAATCCCAATAATGCCCTCAATTGGTTCGTCTTCGATCGCGCCAGCTCACAGTGGACACAGGTTTCGAACCGACTTTTCGACAGCCACACCTTTGAGGAAGGCGACCGGCGGACTTCGGGCGTGAGATTAAGTCCGGACGGCAAGACCTTGGCGATCGAGGAGGCTCATGCCATCGAAGATGAACTCGGTACCTTCGTGGTCCGCGACATCATCGTGCAGGATTTTGAGACGGGCCACCGCGAGCAGATCACTTTCGCCGACGGCAGGGTTGCCGAGGGTCATCCAGATTTTCCCTTCGGCTTCGAGGAGTTCGACTACGGAGTGTTTTCCGTTGACAGCGAATGGTTGGTCATCCAGGCCGATCCCGACTTTTCCCAGGAAACCGCCTTCCTTTACCATATCCCGACTGGCCAACAGGAGGACTTCCTGGCCGGCTCGCGGGACGTGTCGGTCGTCTGGCTCTCGGCTGGCGCCGAAGAGGCGATCTTCATCAGCAGCCAGGATTGGACGGGCGGGAATGCCGACGGAAGTTTTGAGATCTTCCATGTCAACCGATCCAGCGGGGCCATTCGCCAGTTGACCGATCGGGTGGCCGGTCCCTTGCAGGACTTCCACCGTGAGGGAATCACGGTCAGCCGCGACGGTTCGGCGCTCTCCTACCAGATCCGCATCACCGATTTCACGCCCAACGGGCTTCAGACTGATCGGACGGTCCAAGAACTGCGTTGGCTGGACGTTGCCACCGGCACTGACGTTTTCATTGCCCACTCGGCAAAGGTCCTGGTTGAGGATGAGAACGGCAATCAGGATTTTGTGGGGGTCGGCGTTTTGCGCTCCCGTCCGGACATGGGTCCTGATCCTTCGCTGATCTACTACGACACAACGGTGGACCTGGAGGCCGGCAGCGACATGCCTCCCGATCTGGATGAAGTGGTCAACTACCGCATCAACTGCGGTCTGAATGCCAGCCGTTTCTTCCCCCAGATCGGGGACGGAGTGGCAGAGGGCATTCGTTTTCAGAGCAACATCGTGCTCACCAACGCCGGACCCGCCACGGGCGTGGCGCTGAGTTTCTTCGACTCCCAGGGTCAACCTCTGGAGGTTGAACTGGAGGGCCTGGGACGAAACTCCAAGTTCGAGATCTCCGTAGGGCAGGGACGCACGCTCAACCTGACCACCGCCGGCCAGGACGAACTCAAGGTCGGCTATGCCAAGGTCAACGCAGCCTCCCAAGTGGAGGCCAGCGCTGTCTTCACCCGATCTGATGCCGACAGCGGAATCGTGCAATATGAAGCTGGCGTGCCCCTGGTGAACACCCTGCAATCCTTCAGTTTGCCGGTGGACTCGATGGGCCCGAAAGATACCGGCGTGGCCCTGGTAGCCGCTCAAAGCGAGAACGCCACGCCCCTGCATCTTCGTCTTTATGACGAGGACTTCCAGTTGCTGGCCGAGCAGGAGATGACTCTGCAGCCCGGAGAGCACACAGCCCGCTTCGTATCCGAGCTCTTCCCCGCCTTGGCTCAGGCTGGCGAGATGCGGGGGACGATGACTGTCTCAAGTCCCCACCCGGTTGCCGCGGTCGTGCTCCGTCAGGGCGACGATCCCGGCCTGGGATTTCCTGAAGAGGTTCCCACCTTGACCGCCTTCCCGGTCGCGGAAGGGCTCCCCGAAGCCTCCTCAGTCTTGCTCAATCCTTCTCTCCGCTGATCCTTCCTTGCGGGGAACACACGCCGTGGTCCGGAATGAGCCGGACCGCGGCCCTCTGCATGGCTCATCTCAGCGCCCCCTCTGCCAGAAGGGCCTGACAATCCACTAGCGGAAGATAAGCTATAAGGCGTGTGTTTATTCGGCATCTCTTATCGGCTAGAATAAAAGGTTGTTGTATCTTGATCGAGACGGACAAGAATCTGGAGGCTCAAGATCACCTTGCAAAGAGACGCCGGGAAAGAAGTTCGAACCCTCTGTTTTGTGCTGCTCGTCGCCAGCATGGCGGTTTCCGCCCTGGGGCAGGTGCAGTGGATCGAGAAGTTCGACAGAGCCCGTGAATTGGCACAGGCTGGCGACAAATTCATCGTCCTGGACTTGTCGGCGGATTGGTGCCCGCCCTGCGTGAAGATGGATCGCGAAGTCTATCCCGATCCTGGTTTCATCGAATTCAGCCGCTCCCAGGTTTATATGCTGCTGGACGCCTACAAGACCTCCGAAGGAGAGTGGCTGAGGCGCAAGTTCCACGTTGAAGTCTTCCCGACTATCCTGGTCCTCGACTCCCAGGGCCAGGAAATCGACCGTCTCACAGGAGGGCGCACCGTCGAGGGCTTAATCGAAGATCTTGAGGCCATTTTCGAACTTCCCATTCCCGCCAAGGAATTGAACGCGCGGGCCGACGCCCAACCTCAAGATCTGGAGTTGCAGTTGACAGCCGGCAAACGGGCTCTTGACCGGGACGATTTCAAGAATGCCCTGCGCTACCTGGACAGGGTCCTTCAAGGCGTTTCACTAGATTCGCCTGAACTTCTCGGACAGGCTCTGCCGATGCACTCCAGGGCCGCCTTCGAGGCGGGCGATTATCAAGGCAGCCTCGACTCGCTGGACAAGATGGTGGAGCTGATTCCCTCACTTGCCGACAGACACTGGCTCTTGCAGCAGCGCGCTCAATGCCTGATGGCCCTTGAGCGTCATGATGAGGCTTTTGAGGTTGTGGACAACATGCTGAGGACCGCTTCGGGCGAAGACCGCGACGAAGCCGCCGAGCTTTACCAGCAGTTGCCCAAGAAGTTCCGCAAAGCCGACGAGGAAGCCTCTAAGCTGACCGAGAAGGCTCAGAAGAAGCTCGACAAGGGGCAGATTGAGGAAGGGCTCGACCTGGCTCGCGAAGCCCTGCGCACTTCTCCCATCCCCGAGGCCCGCATGACGGTGGCCGTGGCTCATTTCATGATGGCTGAGCGATCGAAGGACGAAGATGCCAGCCGCCACTACGAGGAAGGTCTGCACCAGTTGCGCCTGTGCAGGCTGCTCGACTTCCATGGCATGAAGACCTTTACGGACAGCAAGAGTCTCTTGGCCTCTCAGCATGTGCGTTACGCCCCTAAGGACGAGGAGGCTCGCAAGAAATACGGCAGGGCCGAGGAGAATTTTGCCAAAGGCCGTCTCAGGGACGCCGCCAATCTCTATCTGGAAGTCACCAAGATCGAGCCGGACTTCGCCAAGGCCTACCTCCACTTAGGCGACTGTTTCTTCCAGAGCAAACAGTTCGATCAGGCCTTGGCCTGCTACCTGGAGGCCGTCAAGCATGCTCCGCTGGACGCGTCCACCTATCGCTTCGCCGCCAGCGCGCTGGGCAAGCTGGAACGCGCGGACGAGGCCTACGAAATGGTCGTGTCCAGCCTGCTGGCCGATCCCGAGTATCCGATGGTGTGGGCCGAGTTGCGCCAGTGGGCCCAAGCCACGGACAAACCCTATGAAACTCACCGCGACGTGGTTCCGCCCCACCTGTTGACGCTGCGGCCCCAGGATAACTACGAAGGACTCTTCAGCAATTTGGCTCCCCAGACTGTTCCCGCCTGGCGCCAGTATGTGAACTGCAAATTGCGCTGGCGCAGCGAAACCTTCGCCGCCAAAAACCCCGGCGCACCCTACTACCGGCCCACCGCCCAAGAAGAGGTCGAGTGTCTTCAAGCCGCAGCCGACCGCTGGGAGGAGATGCGCCTGGAGGATCCGCAGTTGATGAGCGACGACCGTCTCGACTTCATTCTCCAAGTCGCCATCGACGGGCGTCTCAAGGCCTTCGTGCTGCTTGAACTCTACGGTGAGATGTATCGTCACGAATTGGAGGCCTGGAAGCAGCCAGACCGCAGAGGACTGGTGAAAGCCTATCTCGACGACTATGTATTCGGAGCGGCCCAAATGCAGGCCCGCATGGGCTTTAATTCCTCCGCCATCCGCAACATCAACGCGGGAGTCGAGGTTCACGAGTCGCATCCGCAGCAGGCAGCCGAGTTTTACCGATTGGCCCTCCGCCACGAGCCTGGGATGACCAACGCCGCCGCCAACCTGACCCAGGTGCTTTACAGGCTTGAGGAGTATTCCGAAGCCGAGGAAACGGCCCGCCGTTGGATGAAGCTGGCGCCCGACTCCTCCCGTCCTTATGATCTGCTTTCACTGGTTTTGGCCCGCCAGGAACGTTTCCAGGAGGCAGCCGAAGTTCTTGAGAAAGGCATACCTCTGGAAACGGACCTTTCCGAGAAGCAGCGGCTGGTCCAAAATCTGGAGGTCTTCCGTTCGCGGGTGCCCTGACCCTGGGCCGGACGGCAGGTCACGGCGTTCGGGGGTCGGCGTAGTAGCCGCGGCGGTGGCGGATGACCGCGTCGTGAAGTCCGGGAATTTTGACTTCGATGCGGCGAAAGGTGCCGTCCCGCTCGGGATTCTTGGACGTGTAGGTGATGGAGTACTGGTTGCGCAGGGCCTGGTTGATCTCGCGGAAAGCTGTGGCCATCTCGCTGGTCGAAATCGGGAAGTAGACTTTGCCGCCGGTGTTCTCGGTAAGCTGCTTGAGCGCGTTGTCGCCTTCGTGGTCGATGTCGGCTCCCAGCCGGGTGGTGGAGATGGCGAAAATAGTGGCTTCGGCTTCGTAGCAGGCGCGCAGAGCTTGATCGTAGGTGGTGGAGCTGGTTTGGTCGGCTCCGTCGGAAAGCACGACGATGGTCTTGCGTCCTTCAAGGTTGAGCATCTTCTGCTCCGACACCAGAGTGATGGCGTCGTAAAGGGAGGTGCCTCCCCCGGCCCTCAGGTCATCAATCTCCCTTACCAGGTCGTTGGCGTCGTTGGTGTAGTCTTGCAGGAGGGTCACGCCGGTATCGAATTCCACCAGCAGGGCCCGGTCGGTGGGACGCATGACGGAGAGCACGAAGTCGGCGGCCACCTCTTTCTCGAAGTCGAGCTTGATGCGGACGCTGGAACTGGTGTCGACGGCCATGCCGATGGTCAGCGGCTGGTCGGTTTCGGGGACGAAATTGGTGATCTCCTGGAGGATCCCGTCCTCGTAGATCATAAAGTCGCCGCGTGTCAGGCGGTCGACGAAGCTGCCGTCCTCTTTGCGGTTGACGGTGACGTAGAGGTTGACGGCGTCCACGGCCACGCGGATGGGTTCTTGGTCCCGCACATCGTCCTGTTCGTCGTTGGCGGGAGGGTCTTGAGCGGGCTCTTGAGTGGCCGCGGGAAGGGCGGCGAAGAGCGTCACCAAGACAGTCAGAACCACGGTCAGAACCGTTTTTCGCATCCGCATATTATCCCAGACGCTCGAGAATTTGGGCAAGTTCACTCGGAAGGGGCGAATCGAAGCTGAGGCGGCGTTCCTGGCTGGGGTGATCGAAGGCTAAGTGGGAGGCGTGCAGGAACTGGCGTTTGAGTCCTTTCAGAGCGTGAGCCGTCTTTCCGCGCAGGGGGAAGGGACGGTTGGCGGTGTAGACGGGATCGCCGGCCACGGGGTGTCCGATATGCTCCAGGTGGACGCGGATCTGATGGGTGCGTCCGGTGTAGAGCCGGATTTCCAACAGGGCGAAGGGCCCATGGGTGCCAAGGGTCCGGTAGCGGGTCAAGGCCATGCGCGGCTTGCGGCTGCGGGTCGACATGCGGGTGCGCTGGTTGGGATGGCGTCCCACAGGTGCTTCGATGGTTCCCTGGACGGGAGATGGGTGTCCGTAGACCAACGCCAGGTAGCGCTTCTCCACCGTTCTCTTCTTGAACTGACGGGCCAGCGCTTCGTGGACCGATTCGTTCTTGGCCACCACCATGAGTCCCGAGGTGTCTTTGTCGAGGCGATGGACGATGCCGGGACGCGCCGAGTCCTCGCGGCTGACCTCCTGGAAGTGGTGCAACAGGGCGTTGGCCAGGGTGCCGCTGCGGTTGCCGGCTCCCGGATGGACCACCAGTCCAGCCGGCTTGTCGACGACTGCCAAGTCCTCATCTTCGTAGACGATCTCGATGTCGATGTCTTCAGGCTCCAGCGTGGACGGGGGCGGCGGAGGAGGGGACGCTTCCACGACTTGGCCCTCGCGCAGGGAGTGTCCGGCCTTGACTTTTTCTCCGTCGACCGTGACGTGTCCCTCGTCGATCCAGCGGCGGACGGCGCTTCGGCTGGGATCCTCCAGCGCCTGGGAGACGAAGACGTCGAGCCGGGTCCCGGCTTGCTCTGGGGTGATGGTCCAGATTGAGGGAGATGGTCGGGTCATTTTTCTTCAGCTTTTGTCCGCGCCCCGCCTCCGCCGAGGCTTGAGGACGGCCGCCGGGTCGTGAGGGCTTGCGGCCGGGCTTCATCGCCTGTCTCAGGTCGTTCCCAGCCGGCGGCTGCGGTTCCAGTAGAAGTAGATGGCCGCCGGAAAGAGGATCAGACTGATGATTTGCGAAGTGGAGACCAGTCCGTCGAAGTAGAGTCCTCGCCCAGGATCGCCGCGCCAGAACTCGAGTACGAAGCGCGTGGCCGCGTAAAGGGCCAGGTAGAGCAGGAAGACCTGTCCCTGAAAGCGGCGCCGGTGAAAGGCTCTGATGAGGAACAGAAAGAGCGCAAAGGCTGCCGCCGATTCGTAGAGCTGGCTGGGATGCAGAGGCACGTTCAAGGGCACGCCAACATTGCGGGCGGCGTACTCGCTGGTGAAGGTGACGGCCCAGGGGACGTCGGCGGGTTTGCCGTAATCGCATCCCGCGGCGAAACAGCCCAGACGTCCGATGGCCTGCCCCAGCGCGATGCAGGGGGCGGCCAAATCGGCGATGTTCCAGAAGGTGAACTCGGGGTGCTTGCGGATGTAGTATCCGGCCCCCGCCAGAGCGCCCAGGAACCCGCCGTAGAAGACGCCTCCGGCTTGCAGGAATTCCAGGGTGAAGATGCGTCCTGGATCGGCGGCGTAGGTGTCGAACTCGACGATGACCAGCAACAGCTTGGCTCCCGCCAGGGCCGAGAGGATGATGATGAATCCCAAGTCCCAGATCTTGTTGCGGTCGATGCCCTGCTTGTGGCCCAGCCGGGCCATCAGTTCGATGGAGATCAGCAGCGCCAGCGCCAACAGCAGTCCATAGGTGTGAATCGGAACCGGCCCCAGATCGATCAGCTTGGGATACATTCCACCTTCCTTGTCGCCGCACATTGTAACGTCATCGGCCGGACGACGCGGATTCAACGGGTGGGAAGGGTATCAGAGGCGAGAGTCCGCCGCGGCGCGGGCCGCGGCGGCTTGAAGGCTGGAAATCAGTCGGCGTCTTCCTGCTTGCGCTCTTCGATGACCTTTTCGGCGATGTTGTGGGGGACGATGTCGTAGTGGGCCGGCTCCATGTGGAAGGATCCGCGTCCGCCCGTCATCGAGGTCAGCGCCGGCGAATAGGTCAGCATTTCGGCCAGCGGAACCTGGGCCCGGATGACCTGGGAGGCGCCCTTGACGTCCATGCCCTGGATGCGTCCGCGCCGGGAGTTGAGGTCGCCCATGACGTCTCCTGCAGCATCTTCCGGGACGTAGATTTCGACGTTCATGATGGGCTCCAGCAGCACCGGACGAGCCTGCTCCATGCCCTTCTTGAAGGCGATGTTGGCGGCGATCTTGAAGGCCATTTCCGAAGAGTCCACCGAGTGGTAGCTGCCGTCGTAGAGTTCCACTTCAAAGTCGACCACGGGATATCCCGCCAGGTAGCCTCGGGTGGCCGATTCCACGACGCCCTTTTCCACCGCCGGGATGAACTGGCGGGGAATCGAGCCGCCGAAGATGGAGTCGGTGAACTTGAAGCCTTCGTCGCGGCTCAGCGGCCTCATCTTGATGTAGCAGTCTCCGAACTGCCCGTGTCCGCCGGTCTGCTTTTTGTGGCGGCCCTGCACGTCGGCTTCAGCGGTGATGGTCTCGCGGTAGGGCACCTTGGGCGTCTTGAGCAGCACCTCGACGCCGTACTTCTTCTTAAGCTTGTTGACGATCACTTCGACGTGCACCTGTCCAGTGCCTGAGAGCAGGAAGTCGCCGGTCTCTTCGTCGCGACGGAAGCGCACAGACGGGTCTTCTTCGATGATGCGGGCCACAGCGTTTCCGATCTTGTCTTCGTCGCCGCGGCTCTTGGGCTCGATGGCGAAGCTGATGGCCGGCTCAGGGTATTCGATCTCCTTGAAGACCCCTGGAAACTTGGCGTCCCCGATCGTTTCACCGGTGGTCGTGTCCTTCAGCTTGGTGACCACGCAGATGTCGCCGGTGTGCACCTCGGGGACGCTTTCATAGTTCTTGCCCTGGGCGATCTGGACAGAGGCCAGCCGCTCGTCCTGGCCCTTGTTGAGGTTCTTGACGCTGGACTCTCCTTTGAGAGACCCGGAAAAGACCTTGATCATGCTGATATGGCCGGCGAAAGGATCGGCCAGCGTCTTGAAAATCATCGCCCCGGCCGGGGAATCGTTGGAGGGTTGAAAGTCTTTCTCTTCCTCGCCCTCCACGATCTTCACAGGCGGACGTTCCAGCGGATTGGGGAAGAGGCTGACGAAGTAGTCGAGCAACTGATGGGCTCCGCAGTTGGCAACCGCCGCGCTGACGAAGACCGGATGAAGGTCGCCCTTGCGGAACGACTTCTTAAGTCCGCTCACCAGTTCCTCGTCGCTCAGCGTCCCTTCTTCAAAGAACTTTTCCAACAGGCTGTCGTCGCTTTCCGCAACCATTTCGATGAGTTCTTCACGACGGGTGGATGCGTCGTCGGCCATGTCGGCGGGGACGTCCTCTTCTGAGAACTTCCCGCTGCCGTCCATCTCGTAAATGTAGGCCTTGTTCTTGATGAGGTCGACAAAGCCCTTGAAGTCCTTTTCTTTGCCGATGGGGAGTTGGACGGCCGTCACGCCGCGGCCGAAGGCTTCCTGAAGCGATTCAAGGGAGCGCGCGAAGCTGGCGCGTTCCCGGTCCATCTTGTTGATGACCAGCGCCTTGGGAAGCCCGAATTCGTCGGCGAAGCCCCACACGGTCTCGGTCTGCACTTCGGCGCCCGAGGCGGCGTCGACCACCACCAGGACCGCCTCAGAGGCCAGCACGGGTCCTTTGGCGTCCAACAGGAAGGCTCCGTATCCCGGAGTGTCCAGGAGATTGATTTTGACCTTCTTGTGCTCGCAGTGAGCCAATCCGGTCGAGATGGTCACCTTGCGCTCGACTTCTTCGTCGTCGTAATCGGTCACCGTATTACCATCGTCCACCTTGCCCAGCCGGTTGGTTGCGCCGGACGAAAACAGCAAGGCTGAAACCAACGACGTTTTGCCTGTATCGCCGTGGCCCACGACGGCGATGTTGCGGATATCTTCGCTGTCGAAAACCTTCATGCAGACTCCTTTCCGGGACGTGTCGAAACGCTGAACTGTAGCACAGGCCCGGGTTCAGTTCAATTTCGGAAAACGTCTGGTAGTGGGTCACTTTGAATTCAGCCGCAAAGCGCCCTCCGAGGATTGAAAGACCTGCGCCCGTTCAAGGGTCTGGCAGGAGTTAGCGCCAGGTGAGCCGGTCTCTGGCACGCATGAGGCTCAGCAACTATCCTGATGACGGGCGAGGCGTCATCACCTCCTGGTGCATGGCCGGTCCCATTCCCCACCGCCTGAGTTCAGGGGTGCCCTGGGAGCCGGCTTCGGACCAGCCCAGCGAAGGAGCGAGCGTATGAAGATCTCGGGCAGCGTTTTCAACTTGATCTTGGCCTTGATGCTGACTATGGCTTGCGGGAGCGGTCAGGGCGCTCAGCAGACTGACCCGCCGTCCGGGCGAATGCGGGTGCGCCAGATGGGAATCGAGGTGGGAGTGCTTCCGGTCGGAGAGCGCAACGCCATCACCGACGTTGAGGGCGTCTTGGTGGGCCAGTCCACCTTGCGGCGGGGCCAGGATGTGCGCAGCGGCGTGACAGCCATCTTGCCCCACGGCGGGAACCTCTTCCTGCAAAAGGTGCCGGCGGCGGTCTACGTGGGCAACGGGTTCGGCAAGCTGATGGGGACAACCCAGGTCGAGGAACTGGGCAACCTGGAAACGCCCATCCTGCTGACGGGGACGCTTAACGTGCCCAAGGTGGCCGATGCCCTGCTCGACTACATGCTGGAACTGCCGGGGATGGAGGACGTGCGCTCGGTCAATCCGCTGGTGGGCGAGACCAACGACGGCTATCTCAACGACCTTCGCAGCCGTCCGGTGGGGCGCGAAGAGGTCTTTGCGGCTATCCGTTCGGCCTCGGACGGTCCCGTGGAGGAGGGCGCGGTGGGAGCAGGGACGGGCACCATGACGTACGGATTCAAGGGCGGCATCGGAACCTCTTCGCGGGTCCTGCCCGAGTCCTTGGGCGGCTGGACGGTGGGCGTCCTGGTGCAGAGCAACTTCGGAGGCATCCTGGAGATCGTGGGCGTCCCGGTGGGACGCGAGTTGCAGCGCTATTACCTGCGCGATGCCGTATCCCAGGTCAAGCAGGACTCGCCCGACGGATCCTGCATGATCGTGGTGGCCACCGACGCTCCGCTGAGCGTGCGCAACCTCAAGCGGCTGGCCCGCCGCGCCATGCTGGGGATGGCCGCCACCGGCAGCCCCTCCACCAACGGAAGCGGCGACTACGTCATCGCCTTCTCGACTCATCCCGACCTGCGCATCCCCTACCGTTCCCAGGGCGAGACGCCCCGTGAGCGCGTCCGCGCGGTGCCTCAGGTGATGAACCGCGACACCTCGCCGCTCTTCCAAGCCGTCAAGGAAGCCACTCAGGAGGCCATCTACAATTCCCTCTTCATGGCTCAGACCACGGTGGGACGCGAGGGTCACAAGGCCGAAGCCCTCCCCCTAGACAAGGTCCGCGAGATCCTTAAACGCTACGGTCGGCTCACTTCCCAAGAGGGCGGTGGCTGAGTCTTCGCTGGCTGGTCGCTGTCCCCGGCGAGACCGCTTCTGGGTTCGAGAGAGGCGCAAGACAGCCCAACAGGCGATTCTTGGGAACTAGGGTCAGCGGCCTCCTCCGTCCTCGGCGGTACCAGCCAGCTCGTCACTCCTCGGCCAGGATCTCCAGGGCGCGGGTGGAGAGTTTGATGAGGTGGCGGTGGGCGCGGTGGCCGTTGCTGAGGATGGCGATACCTATCCGTCGGTCGGCGTTTCCTTGCAGGAATGCGGTATAGCCGGGGACGCTGCCGCTATGGGCGAAGATGCGCTCGCCGCCTTGCCGGCTGGTCCACCAAGTCAGTCCGTAGCCGCCGGTCTCGCCTCCCCAGCCCTCATGCATGGGACCGGCGAACTGATCCCACTGGCGGCGCAGCGATTCCTCCACGGTCGACTCGCTAAGGATGCGGTTGTCCTTGTAGCGTCCGCCGTTGAGGACGGTGATGAGCCAGTGGGCCTGATCCTCCACCGTCCCGTAGACGATGCCGGCCGGCCACACTTGGGCTTTGAGCCGGGGGGTGGGGACGTGGTTTCCGTTGCCGTCCAGCGCGTAGGGTATGGCCAAGCGCTCTTCCACCTGAGGCGTCACCTTGAAGACCGTGTTCTTCATCTCCAGCGGATCAAAGAACTTCTCCTGCACGTATCGCCGATACTCGCGTCCCGTCATTTCTTCCACCAGATGGGCGATCAGGGTGTAGGCCATGTTGGAGTAGACGACCTTCTCCAGTGGCGGAGTCTCGGCCCGCAGTTTCTCCTTGAGGTAATCCTCGAGTGAATCGGGAACTGTATCTCCCCACACGGCGTGGGCGCCGAAGTCGCCGGGCAGTCCCGAGACGTGGGTGAGCAGATGACGGAAGGTGATGGGATTTTCAGGGTCCTCTCCCCGGATGGAGAGGCCCTCACCCAGGTACTGGGAAACGGGGTCGTCGAGCTGGAACTTGCCTTGCTCCATCAGTCCCAGCAAGACCGCCGTCGACATGCTCTTGAAGGTGGACCCGATGAGGTAGACGGTGGAGGTCACGGCCGGCGTCTTGGCCCATAGGTTGGAATAGCCGTAGGCGCCGGTCCACACGATCTCTTCGCCTGACACAAGGGCCACCGTCATGGAGGGGATGTTGCCCTCGATCATGGCCCGCCGGATCTCGGTTTCGATGCGGGCTTGCAGAGGAGCGTCGGGCGACGCCACAGGCGAATCCTGGGCCGGTGCCTGGACGACCGTCCACAGCAGCAACGCGAGCAGCAAAGCGGTCCTATTCATCCTTCTCATCTTCTTTCCTCCTTCAGCGATGCCCCGTTGTGACTGCGGAAAGTGACCTCCACGGGCCAGCGCATCATACCGTAGACCAGTCCGGTGTCAAGCAGGTTGAAAATATAGGCGTTTTCGATGCGGTCTTCGATAGTGTGCTCCCAGATGTTGCCGGCAGCGGCGGCGGGGGAGATGGAATAGCTGCCGGGACGCAGGGTGGGAAGGTGAATGTGGAAGCCAACCGTGATCACTTCTCCGGCCTTCAAAGGAGGCAAATGAAGCTCCTCATAGCTGGTGTTGGAGGAGCAGATCTCGACTCCGTGATGGTCGCGCACCGTGAATCCCACGATGGGGTTCTGGCAGGACTTCCTCCAGCGGACCGAAACCAGCAGTACCGCGTCGTCCCCGGCGCTCAAGCTGTTGAGCACCTTGCCGTCGGGGGAGTGGAGCAGCACGCCGGTGATTTCGGCGCCTCCCTCACCATAGCGGTTGTGGATGTGGGGGATGGTATCGACCAGGGGCAGCGAGGCGTCCTGGTCGACATTGATGAAGTCCTCGCCCCGTCCCGCCATGCGCCGTTCGCGTTGGAAGATGAGTTCCTGATAGCGGTGCACCACGTCCTCGGGCTTGGAATCCATGAGTTTGCGTGAGCGGTCGATGAGGACGGCCCGGTCGCAGAACTTGGTGATGGCGGCCAAGTCGTGGCTGACGAAGAGAATAGTCTTGCCCTCCTCGCGCATCTGGCGGATGCGGTTGATGCAGCGGTGCTGGAAAATCAGGTCGCCCACCGCCAGCGCCTCGTCCACCAGAAGGATGTCGGGATCGACATGGATGGCGGCCGAGAAGGCCAAGCGCAGAAACATGCCCGAGGAGTAGGTCTTGACGGGACGGTTGATGAAGTCTCCGATCTCGGCGAAGGCCAGGATCTCGTCCATGCGGCCGTCCACCTGGCGGCGGGTCAGCCCCTGGATGGCGGCGTTCATGTAGACGTTTTCGCGTCCCGTGAACTCGGGATTGAAGCCGGCTCCCAGCTCCAGCAGGGCCGCCACCGTCCCCGTCACCTGGCAGACGCCCTCACTGGGCTTGAAGATGCCGGCCACGATTTGCAGGAGAGTGCTCTTGCCCGAGCCGTTTTGTCCTACGATGCCCAGGGTGGTGCCGGGCTCCACCTGAAGGTCGACGTGACGCAGGGCCCAGTGGCCACCGTGCATCTTGACCCGTCCCAGCGCCAGCAGCTCCAGCAGGCGGTGGCTGGGCGAGCGGTAGATGGGATATTCCTTGCCCAAGCCGTAGATCTCAATGCTGCCGGTCGCGGGCTCGCTCATAGGTCCAAGACTGTAGCACTAATCTCCCCACGCGCCAGCCCCGGCTAAAGCACGTCGACGAAGTCGCGCTTGGTGTTTCGGAAGATGAAGCCGCCCAGCAGGAACGCAACTGCGGTCCAAACCGCGAGCAGAAGCAGATGGTCGCCCGGGGGCATGCGGTTTTCCAGCAGGATGCTGCGGTAGGCCTCGATCACAAAGCGCATGGGGTTGGCCCCGAGCCAGGTCCGCAGCCACCCGGGGACGTCCTCCAAACGGTAGAAGATGGGCGTCAGCCAGAACCAGAAAGTGAGTCCCACCGAGAGCAACTGCAAGGTATCGCGCAGAAAGACCTGAAGGGCGGCGGCGATCCAGCCCAGTCCCAGACAAAAGAGGGCCGTCAGCAGAAGCACCAAGGGCAGCAGCAAGAGCGCCCATCCCAGGGTGCCGAAGTAAAGCAGGAAGCCGACTAGAATGGCCAACCCAACCAGGTGGGTCACCAAGTTGGAAAGGACGATGGTGAGCGGGAGGATTTCCGAAGGGAAGGCTGTCTTGCGCAACAGGTTGCTCTGCTGAACCACCGACTCGCAGCCTCTCAGCAGGGTGTCCTGGAAATAGAGGAAAGGCAGCAGTCCGCAGAAGAGAAAAATGGCGAAGTTGTCGTTGATTTGAGGATATTTGTCGAGCCGGATGTTGAGAATGCCTGAGAAAACCAGCGAATAAGTCACCAGCAGTGCCAGGGGATGGACGATCGCCCAGAAGAACCCCATGGCCGATCCTACGTAGCGGGAGCGCAGATCGCGGGCGGCGAAATTGAAGATCAGGTCGCGCTGACGGATCAGCTTGGTGAAGAAATTGGCCGCGATGGTCAGCCAGCGGATCATGGGTCCTCCTGGCCGGGGGGTGTGACGCTGCCGGTGGTGAGCAGTTGTTCGTAGAGATCGGTGACCACCTCCCAATCGTAACAGCGGCGGACGCGCTCGCGGGCGGCTTGTTTGAGGCGGCCGTAGTCCTGCGGTGAATCCGACACTTGGCGCATCAGCCGGGCCAGGCCCTCCACGTCGTGGAACGAGGTCAGAAGGGCCGCCTCATCCGCCACCTCGCGGTTTTCGGGAGTGTCGTGGACGATCACAAGGGCCCCTGTCCCCATGGCTTCGATCAGGGCCGGGTGCGTCCCCCCCACTTCGGTGGCCTGCAGATAGCAGAGGCAGTGGGACAGGAGCTCCCGGTAGCCCTGCCCGTAGATGGCTCCCGGCATGAGGACGTTGGCGCCGCGGGCCTGGCGGCGCAATCCCTCAATGTAGTCGCGGCTGTAGGGAGCATAGCCCACCAGGACCAGCGGCAGCTCCAGCCCGGAACGCTTGTAGGCTTGCAGGACCAGGTGGGCGTTGTTCTCTGGTTCCAGCCGGCTGACGTAGAGCAGGTAGCGCCCCGCTTCCAGGTCCAGCTCGTCCAGGGCCTGGCGTGTTTCGGTCCGCATCGGGTCGGCCCCATAAGGGATGAAAATCGACTCCAGGGCGTAGGTCTCACGGTAGTAGCGTTCAATCTCGCGGGCGTCGGTGACCACCTTTACGGGCAGGTGGGCGGCCAGCCATTCGCTGATGCGGTAGTATGTGCGTCCGGCCCAGTTCCACTTGCCCCGCATGCGCTCGATGCCGTCGACGTTGAGCACAACCCGGCTTCCCGTCAGCCGCGGCAGCCAGCATACGGCGGCATTGGCGGCATTGCACACCAGCACGGCGTCGTATCTCCTAAAAAGTGCGTCCAGGACGCTTAAAGCGGTATGGGAAACGGTGTCGAAATACTTATGACGGATGCAGGGAAGCACCCGCAAGTCGACTCCCTCATGACGCCGCAGACCGGAGTCGACGTAGTGGGAGCGTCCGTAGACGGTGACCCGGTGGCCGCGCTGCACGAGGCGTTTTGAGAGTTCTTCGGCGAAGGTCTCGAATCCCCCGTAGTTGGCCGGGATGCCGCGGGTCCCCAAGAGAGCGATCTTAAGTCCCTGGCGGGCCTTCTTCGGTGACGGGATCTCGCTGGACGGCATAAGGCGATGCGATCAAAAAAAGGAGCAGGATGACGACTTCAGAGTCGCCGAAATTATATTCAAAGATGCCCGCCGTGAGAAAGGCCGCCAAACTGGCCAAGGCCGAAACGCATGTGAAAAAGAGGAATCGGTCGTCGCCGGCGCCTGACACCAGGCGGATCAAAGAGACCCCCAGCACTCCCCACATGGCCAGCCAGGCCAGCAGAGTGGGCAGACCTGACTCGGCGGCGATCTGGACATAGTTGTTGTGCAGATGCTGATAAGCTTCGGGGGGGAAGTCGTCCAGGGTGGCGTAGCCTGAATAGACGTTCGGAATCATGCGGGGACCCACTCCCGCCCAGGGGTGTGCGGAAACCATGTTCCAACCCGTCTTGAGCAGTTCGATGCGGATGCTGGTGGTGTAGTCTTGAGTGTCGAATCCGGCCCGCAGCCGCTCCTGGTAGCGGGCCGGCATGAGCAGGACGGTCAGGGTCAGGACGGCGGCAGCGGCGGCCGTCCAGCGCAATCCATAGGCCCCTCTCAGCAGGGCTGGCCGCGAAGGGGACAGGTTGAACCGGTAGCCGTAGAGCACCGAAAGGATGAGCACGCCTAGCGCCGTCCCCAGCCAGGCATTGCGGGTCTGGGTCAGCAGCAAAGCCAGCGACATGAGCACCAGGGTGAGGACGCACAAGAAGTCACGTAGGCGATTTCGCTTGGGATGGCGGAAGATGTAAAAGGCCAGCAAGGCCACGATGGAGACGATGCCCAGCATCAACTGGGCTGAAAACGTCATCCAATGGCTCATCAGCCCCCGCACCCGGTTGAGAGGCCCCACGTCGAGCAGCCAGAAATATTGCAGGATGGCCCAGGAAGCGCTGACCGCCAGGAGCGCGTACAGCCCCCTGAAAATCATCTTGACGTCGCTGCGCTTGAGGACGGTGACGAAGAGAAAAACGCAGGCGAAGAGAAGCAGCTTTTTGAGATTGATGGCGCTGATCAGCGGGTGGGGCGAAAAGGCCATCGAAATCATGGTCAGCAGGGCAAAGGCAAAGAAGGGCCAGGCAAAACTGGGCAGGACCAGATGGAAGTTGCCGCGGCCCAGGCTGTAGATGATCCAGGCCAGAAGAGCCAGCGAGAGCAGGATGTTGGCCACGAAAATGGAGGCCAGCGACGCCACAATGCCCAGGCCAAGCAGGATCCTGATCCATTTATCCCGCATAGAACTCCCGCACGGCCTCCACCGTTTCCAGCACCCGGCTTTCATCGAGTCCCGGATAGACGGGCAGGCAGATGACGCTCTGCGCCACTTTTTCAGCTTGGGGCAGGTCGCCGCGGCGGTACCCGAGGTGGGCGTAAGCTCTCTGTAGATGGAGCGGGATGGGATAGACGACCTTGGCCTGGATGCCCTTCTCCAGCAAAGCCGCGATGAGGTCGTCGCGCCTTTCCACCAGAGCGGCCACGATATGGTAGCTGTTGCGGAATCGCGGCGGTTCGGCCTGAAAGCGGATCTGGGGCAAGTCGGCCAGGCCCTCCCGATAGAGAGAAGCGATGCGGCGGCGTTCCGCGATCCAGTCCTCGAGATGGTTCATCTTGAGGGACAGCAGGGCGGCCTGCAGTGAGTCGAGCCGTGAATTGTAGCCTTCCATCAGGTGGGAGTAATAGCCGTCCTGCCCGTGATTGCGCAGAAGGCGGACCTGTTGGGCGGTCTGGGCGTCGTCGCAGGTCAGGGCGCCAGCGTCTCCGAAGGCTCCCAGATTCTTGGTGGGGTAGAAGCTGAAGGCCGCCGAGCGTCCGAAGCTGCCCGCCCTCTGTCCGGCGATTTCGGCTCCGTGGGCTTGGCTGGCGTCCTCGATCACGATCAGGTGGTTCTGCAAGGCCAGGAAGTGGAGCTTCTCCATGTCGGCCGCCAAGCCGAAAATGTGCACCGGCAGTAGGGCCTTGGTACGCTCGCCGATGCGGCTTTCCACCGCCTGGGGACTGAGATTGAAGGTCTCTCCGTCGATATCGGCCAGGACCGGATGGGCCCCCGTCTGAGAAATCGTCTCGGCGGTGGCGATGAAGGTGAAGGGCGAGGTGATGACTTCGTCGCCCTCTTTCACACCTGCTTCGATCAGGGCCAACCGCAAGGCATCGGTGCCGCTGTTGAGCGCTACGCAGTGAGCCGTCCCGCAGTATTCGGCAAAGCGGCGCTCGAAGGCCTCTACCGGGTCTCCGCCGATAAAGCGGTTTTCCGACGTCAATTGGCGCACTGCCGAAGCGAATTCGTCGGCCACGGCCTGGGTTTGGGCCGTCAAGTCGATAAATGGAATACGGACGCTCATTGGCAAAGGCCGAAATTCTAGCAGATTCCAAGATCGAACTGCATCCCAATCAGAAGTTGGCCTGTCTGGAAACGCTCGCCCCGAGGGAGGCGTGCTAAGATCCAAACCCGTGAATCTGCCGTCCGCCTTTTCCTATCGCCAGGGGATTCTGCACTGTCAGGATGTCGATCTTCGTCATTTGGCGGACGAGGTTTCCACGCCCTGCTACCTCTACAGCGAATCAGCCATCGTCTCCAATCTTGACCGGCTGCGCCAGTCCTTCTCGGCGGTCGAGCCGTTGATCTGCTACGCCGTCAAAGCCAACTCCAACCTGTCGGTCCTCAAGCTGCTGCTTGATAACGGCAGCGGATTCGACATCGTTTCAGGGGGCGAGTTGCGGCGCGTCCTGCATGTGGGCGCCGATCCGCGCCAAGTGGTCTTCAGCGGTGTGGGCAAATCGCGCCAGGAGCTGGAGATGGCTTTGCAGACCGGCCTTTTCAGCATCCATGTGGAGTCGCTGCCCGAGCTGGAACTGATCGGACGCCTGGCGCGCCAACGGGGCCAGCGGGCCCGCATTTCCTTCCGCTTCAATCCCGACGTGGACGCCCGCACTCACCCCTACATCGCCACCGGTCTCAGGCGCCACAAGTTCGGTCTCGATATCAGCCGGGCCGGCGAAGTCATCGAGGCTCTCAAGGGGCATCCTGGACTGGAGGTGGCGGGCGTGGGCTGCCACATCGGTTCCCAGATCTTCGACATGCAACCCTTCATCGAGTCCTTCAGGAAGGTCAAGCAAGTGGCGGGACGCTTCCGCGAGCAAGGCTTCAAAGTGCGCCATCTCGATCTGGGAGGAGGGCTGGGAGTCCCTTACGAGCCGGGGCAGAGCCGTCCTCAACTGGCACGCTATGCCGAAGTGGTCGAGCGCGAGCGCGAGGATTACCAGATCGTGCTGGAGCCGGGACGCTGCCTGGTGGCCGATGCGGGGGCCCTGCTGACCCGCGTGCTCTACCGCAAAGTCAACAACGACAAGCATTTCGTGGTAGTCGACGGGGCCATGAACGATCTCTTGCGGCCTTCTCTCTATCAGGCCTATCACGAGATCGCTCCCGTCGAGCAAAAGGAGGCCGCCGTTTGTGCCGACGTGGTGGGTCCGGTGTGTGAGACGGGCGATTTCCTGGCCCGCGACCGCTTGGTGGCCGATTTCCGCAGCGGAGATTTGGCGGCTGTGCTGCACGCCGGAGCTTATGGCTTCTGTCTCTCCAGCAACTACAATTCCCGTCCTCGGACGGCCGAAGTGATGGTGCGGAACGGAGGGTGGGACGTCATCCGCTGCCGCGAGTCATTTCAAGACCTCATCCGCGGCGAGGAGCCGCAAGAGTGAGGGTGCTTTAGTGAATGTCAGCAAAGAACCTCGCAAGATCCGGGCCATGTTCGGGGCCATCGCTCACCGCTACGACCTCCTTAACCTGACCCTTTCGCTGGCCGTCGACCGCTGGTGGCGCTGGGTGACGGCGCGGCGTCTGCGCCCCTACCTGCGCGACGACCTGCCGGTGCTCGACTTGTGTACGGGAACCGGTGACTTGGCGTTGGCGCTCTCCCGCTACAGCCAGGTGGTGGGATGCGATTTCACCCACGGCATGCTGATGCGCGGAGTCGACAAAGTGCAACGGCGCAATCTCTCCCGCCGGGTCCGCTTCGCCGAGGGTGATGCCCTGCGGCTGCCTTTCCCCGACTCCACCTTCGCGGCCGTCAGCATCGCTTTCGGCCTGCGTAATCTGGAAAGCTATCCGGCGGGCCTGCGCGAGATGCAGCGTGTGCTGCGTCCGGGCGGGGCGCTGGCCGTATTGGAATGCTCCCAGCCCAGTCTGCCTGTCTTCAAGCAGATCTTCCTTTTGTACTTCAACTACATCCTCCCCAGGGTGGGACGCTTGGTCTCAGGGGACGCCGCCGCCTATGCCTACTTGCCCAGTTCCGTGGAGGAGTTCCCCCGCCCCGGGGAATTGTCGCGGGTGATTGAGGACTGCGGTTTTCAAGGCGTGCGCCACAGGCGGCTGACGGGGGGTGTGGCTTGCCTCCACTTGGCTGAAAAACCGGCTACTGGTTGACGATCCTCTTGGGTTCGGGCAATTGCCCCACAAGGTCGCGCAACTCGCCCGGCTGCATCCCGGCTTGGCTGGCTTGCCGGCTGAGTTCATCGATTTTGGCCCGGGCTGATTGGATCGTGCGTTCCAGTTGGGACAGTTCCTGGGCCTGCTGCGCCAAGTCGGATTGCCATTTCTGCTGAGCCGCCACGTTGGATTCGCGCAGGTATCGGTTGCGTGTCTCGTTGATGGACAGTTGAAGTACTTGATGCTGATTGACGGCCGTGACGTAGTCGAGCCGGGCCGCCTGGAGGTCGCTGCGCAGTTGGCGCAGTTCAGCCTCAGGATCCTGCTCTCCCTCGGCAGCCTCGTCTTCGGCTTGACCCTCGGCTTCTTCACCCTCGCTGGGAGGCGGAGGGGGCGCCTGAGTCTTGCCCACCAAGCCACCCTGAGTCTGCTTGATCACCGAGTTGGTGTAGATCAGCACCGGCTTTTCAGTCTTCTGGCGCTCTTCCCGGGTCCTCTGAGCGAGCTCCACCAAGGACGGCTTGGGTTTGGGTTGCCGCGCCGATTGTTGCGCCTGGTCCGACTTCTTTGGGTCTTTCTTTTCCTGGGCCTTCTTCTCGGGAGCTTGTTGCTGCGACGGCTCCTCAAACACCGACAGCGGAGCGGGAGCCGAAGCCCAGGCGGTGCCCGGCAGCAGGGCAGACAGCACGAAGGCGGTTAGGCATGGGGCTGATAAGATGCGCATCATAGTCCTCCATTATAAGCTCTAGGGCGACATTTCCGGAAAAATGATTCGCCATTGCAATTGCGTTGGGGGCATGGCTGCAAGGGCTTCTTCAACCGCTCCCCGGTCGTACACGAGCCGGCTGTTGTCGGCCATCTCCAAGTGTACTGGACCGGCCCTTAACGGGTCGGTGCGGGTGTCGAGGTTCGACATCCACAGCGCGCCTTGAATCTCGCTGCGGTCCTCCAGGCTGAGACGTCCTTGGCCCAGGTGGAGCACCAGTCCCCTGATCAGGCTGTCTTCTTCCAGCACCACGTCGCCCCGCAAGACCAGCAGTCCCTGAAAGCGCAGTTCCCCGGCTGGGGGATCCTCCAGCAGGGCCAGGGGGCCCTGGGGCCACTGATTGAATTGGGGGAGCCGCTGCAGAAAGCCTTCCCAGAATCCCGGCAACAGGCGCCTCCTGGCCTGTTGGCTCTGCAGCCAATCCAGGCGGGCATCATGGATGGAGGGCGATTCCTCACTCCCGACCACCCGATCTGCTTGGCTTCCTGCCAGAGAGTCGGCCAAGTCGGTAGCGATGCGGCTGCCCCGTTGAGAGAACCAGGAAATGCCCGCTGACTCGCCTCCGTCGACCAGGAACTGCTCTCCCCTCCAAACAAAGAGCCCGCTCTCGGCGAAGACCGTCAGCGCGCTGTCCAGGGCCAAAGCCCTCTCCCGGCGCAAGCGCGCTTCGGCCAGCGTAAGGCTGTTGCGGACGGTCGGCAGCATGGGATGACGCAGTCGCAGGGGGGCGATGCCCAGGCTGCGCACCACGAGGACGCCGTCACGGTCCTCTTGGGGCGGTTCTTCCGGGTTGTTGAAAAAGCGCAGTGCGTAGTAGCCGCGCAGCGCTTCGGGGGCCTGATCGCTTCCCCGGTAACCCGGCGGCAGCCCATCGTCGCAGCCAGGACTCCATTGGGAGGGATCGATCTGCCGGGCCTCGGCGAGAGACAGGGGCATGCGCTGCGATTCTCCGGCGCGGCAGGGGGCTCCATCGGCTCCCGCCAGCAGCCGGACGGGATCGAGTCCCGGCAAAACGGCGCGGGCGTATTCGATTCCGTTCTCGGCCATGAGCTGCGAATGCAGCCGGGCCTCCGACTGCACAGCCTGCCGCCAAAGCAAGCGAACCTGAAAGTGGATGGCGGCGGCCAGCACGGAGGCCAGGAAGAGCAGCAAGAGGACGCTGATCAAGACAAATCCGCCCTGGGCAGAGGTGGAATTTCGAGTGTTCATTCTTCCACCTCCGCAAAGAGGTTGGGGCGGAAGTTGGGCAGGGCGAAGTCGAGTATCAGGGGCTCGCCCTCCCTTGTCCCGGGCCCCAGCAGGGGACGCGGAAGGGCCGCCTCCAGCTCCAGGCGAAGCCACTGCTCGGTCGGACGCTGGATGCGCAGTGCCGCCACCGCTTGAGCCGCCGGCTGATAAAAGCCCCGTCCGCTGCGCACCTGCAACTGCCCGGCCTGGGCACGCAGGCGCAGGAACTCAAAAGGCTCATCCAGGTCGCCATCGGGAAATCCTCCCTCCCCCTCCAGGTCGCTCTGGAGCGCCAGTACATCGTTAGCGACCCACACTCCCGGCCGGCCCTGGCGATGGCGGTCGTTGCCGGCGGGAACGATCCATCCCGCCAATAGCGAGGGGATGGTCCACACGGCTCCTTCGCGGGACGCAAGGCTGCCTAAGTCGGCGGACCACTGCTGCATCGGCCGCAGGGCGGTCAGGAAAGCTCCCACCACCAGCAAGCCCAGCGCCAGGGACAGCACTGCCTCCAGCAAAGTGAAGCCGCTCTGGCGGTTTCTGTTCATAGTCTTCCTATCGCGGCGCCTAGCGCGCACCATGCAGCACCTCCCATCCCAGCGGCGGACTCTCAGGCAGTGCTGGCGGATCGTCTCCGCTGCCTCCATCCAGGCGCAGCCGTCTCAGCGGCAGCCCCATCGGCGCGGGCTGGAACCGCTCTCCTTCCACAGCCCCGGCCCTGAGCCGTTGGGCCCGGCTCCAGGCTGCCACGGCTTGGCTCCAGCGCTGGGTAGCCTGACGGTACTGATTGAGGCTCCCGGCCACCACCGGAAGGAGCGACAGCAGGGCCGCTAAGAGAATCACTATAGCGGCCAACACCTCCAAAAGACTGGAGCCCTGATCACAATTTCGCGCTTTTCTCGGCCTCAAAGGCCCTTTTTTGCTCATTCTTCCTCCTCTACGTAATTTTCACGGACGCGTCCCCAGGGGGCCACTACGACGTCCAGCGAGCCATAGCGTCCCTCCAGACGATAACGTCCGGCGGGCGCCACTTGACCGCGGGAAAAGAAGCGCAGCGGACGCCGGGGCGTCCTGATCAGGCGGACGCCCTGAGGCAGGAACATCCAAGCCGAAGGCGGGTCGGGACCGATGCTCAGGCCCAGGCCGCGGCCGTCTTCCCGCGCCCGCACCTCCAGCGGAGCCGTGCCGGCCAGCGCCAGGGTGCGGGCCGAGCGCAGCAAAGCCGAAAGGCGCTGGCCGCCGTCACGCAGCCGGTAATGGTCGGAAAGCCGGCTCCAGCCTCCCGCCGCAATGGCTCCCGCCAGCGACAGGATGGCCAGGACCAAGACCAGTTCGATCAGTTGAAATCCTCGTTCGTTCATCGTCGTCCTCCACCCTTCCATAACGCGCCTGGGTGGGCTTTGAGCGACGCTGAATAGGATTTTTCCTGCCAAAAGAGAGAAGGCCGTCCCTCAAAGAACCCTTTGCGGGGCTCTGAAGGGACGGCCAATGAGAGGGGGTAGAAAAGGCTATTGGACGGTGAAGTCGACCGTTAGAGCCGAAGATCCCCAGGAGAAGCTGAAGGTGCCGGAGCTGTCTCCGGTCCCCTCGATCTCGATGGTGAATTTCTCCACTTGAGGAGAGACGCTCTTCAGGGTCATCGGGATCTCGGCGATGTCTTTGGATGGGTCATGCTGAGTGCCCCACTGTCCGGTCTGCTCGTTGACCAGCAGGTGCCATTCCTCAGCCGCGACCTTCTTGGCGAAGAGCGAATAGTCGCCGGCGGCGACTTCGACATCGCCGAATTTCAGATCGGCCTGACTGTGCAATTCGGTGGCCTGGTTCATGCCCAGACGCCAGACATTGCCCACCGCCAGATCGCCCTGGGGATTACCGCGGCCCTGCAGGTTGGGCCGTCCGTACTCTACCTTGATCGATTTCCCGCCGATGGTGGCCTCGGCCATACCGCGAGCTTGCGCGGGCAGCCAAACTGCCAGCGACAGGATCACTAAAACAGCCATCATTGATTTCGGAATTCTCATCCCATATCCTCCGATTCCTTGCGGTTGGTCAGTAGATTTCCAATCCCTCATTATAGCGCTTCGTTCAGCTTGCGGCAGACCCGTGGCCTATAATCCCCGCGATGATTGCCCGATTGAAGGGAAGGATCGCTGAGAAGCAGGCCGACCGGCTCATTGTTGACGTCGGGGGCGTCGGATACGACGTCCACATCCCGGTCTCGACTTACTACGAATTGGGAGAAGAGGGCGAAGACGTCGAACTGCGCATCTACACTCACGTCACCGACAATTCGCTGACGCTCTACGGCTTCAGCACGGCCGACGAGAAGAAGCTCTTCACTTTGCTCATTCAGATCAGCGGAGTGGGGCCGCGGCTTGGGGTGGCCATTCTTTCCGGACTTCCGCCCGAGGAATTTGCCCAAGCGGTGCGGGCTGGCGATTTGCGACGCATCGTCTCCATCCCCGGCATCGGCAAAAAGACCGCCGAGCGTCTTATCCTGGAAACCCGCGACAAGATGACGGCCTGGCAGCCGTCGGAGGAAGAGCGGCAGCTTCCGGCCGCGGGTCCGGTGTCGGACGATGTGGTCTCGGCCCTGGTCAATCTGGGCTATGGCCGCGCCGATGCCGAGAAACGGGTGGCGCGGGCTCAGAAGGACAGTGACTCGGAGGAATTCGAGGTCCTGCTGCGTTCGGCTTTGCGGGGCTGAAGTTGTGAAGCCCCACCCAAGCTCGCGGGCAAGTTGTGATGCACTACAATGAACCGATGGCCAATCCGATGGACGAAGAAGCACGCATCATCGACGCCTCGCGAAGTGAAGAGGACGAGAGCAGTTTCGAGAACAGCATCCGTCCCCGCTTTCTGCGTGAATTCATCGGTCAGGAACACCTCAAGAACAACCTCGCCATCGCCGTCAAAGCCGCAATGCAGCGCGAGGAGGCCATGGACCACACCTTGTTCTTCGGCCCCCCCGGACTGGGCAAGACCACTCTGGCTCAGATCATTGCCAACGAACTGGGAGTCAACATCCGGTCCACCGCCGGCCCCACCATCGAAAAGCGGGGCGATCTGGCCGCCATCCTTACCAATCTCGAGGAAAACGACGTCCTCTTCATCGATGAGATCCACCGCCTGCAGCCGGCCATCGAAGAGATCCTCTACCCGGCCATGGAGGACTTTCAGATCGACATCATCATCGGCGAGGGACCCGGCGCCCGCTCCATCAAGATCGACATTCCGCCCTTTACCCTGATCGGAGCCACCACCCGCACCGGACTGCTCACCGCACCCTTGCGGGGACGCTTCGGCATCACCCAGAGGGTCGACTTTTACGAGGTCGACAGCCTGACCGCCATCGTCACCCGCTCAGCCGGCATCCTCGAGGTGGACATCGACGCGGAGGGGGCCCGCGAGATTGCCCGCCGCAGCCGCGGCACGCCCCGCATTGCCAACCGCCTGCTCCGCCGCGTGCGCGACTACGCACAAGTCAAGGCCGATGGAGCCATCGACGCCGAGGTTGCCCGCGAGGGACTCAAGCTGATGAACGTGGACCGCTACGGATTTGACGAAACCGACCGCAAGATCCTGCTCACCATCATCGAAAAATTCGGCGGCGGACCGGTGGGTCTGGGCACCATTTCAGCCGCTGTGAGTGAAGAAAAAGACGCCATCGAAGAGATTTACGAGCCCTACCTGATGCAGATCGGCTTCCTCGAGCGCACCCCCCGCGGCCGCGTCGTCACCCCCCGCGCCTACAAACACTTCGACCTGGACCCCATGCGTCCCGGCCAGAACAAACTGTTTTAGCGGGCAGGACAGATGCCGTCGCCGTCGTCGGCGATGGGACCGCAAGCGTCCACGCCCACGGTCATGCCCCCAGTCATGCCCACGGTGGCCGACGTTGAGCTGGCCTCCAACGCTATTGCACGCTTGCAGCGTTCGGGGATTCGGCCCGCTTGAACCCAGGGTGGCGCCTTTGCCTGGCAGACGCTCGACGGCGGCTGACCCTGGGTAAGGGACTAGAAGCACAGAAACCCTGTGTAAGGGTGGAATAAGAACTTCGCGCGCCTCGACCCGAGACTATTCCTCCAACCGAACCTTGTAGTTGCCTCGGCTTTCGTCGTATTCGAGGGCGATGTCTTCGTTGGATTCGGCGTCTTTGAGCAGTTCCGAAAAGGTGCGGTAGCCGTATTGGCGTTCGGTGAAGCCCGGATAAACGCGGCGCAAGGCCTGCTTGATCACCGATCCCCACAGCGGATCGTAGTCGGCCTCCAGGTTGCGCGAGATCTCCATGAGCTTGTCCAGAGCTTCCTGCTTTTTAGCAGGCACTTTGCGCCGGCCCTTCTTGCGTCTGCGCGGAGGCGCCTTGGAGGCGCTCACCAAGTCGTCGTAGAAGATGAACTCGTCGCAATTGTTGACCAGCAGATCCGAAGTCGAACTCTTGACGCCGCAGCCGATCACGCGCTTGTCGTTTTCCTTGAGCTTGGCCACCAGAGGCGAAAAGTCGCTGTCGCCGGAGAGCAGGGCGAAGATGTCGATGTGCCGCTTGGAGTAGCAGAGGTCCATGGCGTCGACCACCATGTGGATGTCGGCGCTGTTCTTGCCGCTCATCTTGGATTGGGGAATGTCGACCATTTCGATGCCCTGCTTATGGAATTCCCTCTGAGCGGACCGGTATCGGCGCCAGTCGCAGTAGGAGCGCTTGAAGACGATGCGGCCTTTTTCCAGCAGGCGCCTGAGCACCATTTCAACCTGGAAATCACCCCAATTCATATCGCGTACGCCCAGCGCCAGGTTTTCAAAGTCGACAAACACGGCAATGCGTGGTTCGGTAGCCATAGAATGCGGATTGTATCCCGCCTGCACCGGGGGTTCAAATGCATGCCAGGCTTGGCAGCCTGGAGAGCCTCTCTTTTGAGCAGCGCTCTTTTGTGCTCGTCTCGACGCTGGCCTCGATTTCCCGCGTTTCTCACGGGTTGTGGTCGCTGGGGGGCCGCAGGCGCCGTGATGACAAGGCGTCGCGACTCGAGGCCCGCGCAAAACGTCCTGTAGGGCACGTTGAGCAGGCCGACCGGCCGCAACGCAGTCAGCGCCGATGGATGCGGCACCGCAGCAGACTGCCCGTGGCAGAAATGTGGGCTAGGCTCGGTTCCAGCTCCCCTGCGCCCACCCTCAGAAACAGATCGGAAAGCGTCACGGGCTGAGAGGCCAAGGTCTGGAACCCGCGCTGAATCCTTGCGGGTCCAAGCGCCAACTCACCCTGTGGGTCTCGCCCTCTCCCAGCGCGCCGGGAGGTCGCCGACGGGGCTTGACCCACCCGGAGCTTGAGTCTGTCCGTCGCGTCCGCCTTTGCTATGATTTGGAGCCATGCAGGACCGCGACCAGCGGGAGTTGATCTGCGAGATCGGCCGCCGCATGTATGACAAAGACCTGATCGCCGCCAACGAAGGGAATCTTTCCATTCGTCTGGGCGACCGGCTGCTGGCCACCCCCACCGGCATGTGCAAGGGATTCATGCAGCCCGACGATTTGGTCTGCACTGACTTGGAGGGCAAGCAGACCGCTGGACGCCGCAAGGTGTCTTCCGAGATCCTCATGCATTGCGTGGTGTATCGGCAGCGGCCCGACGTCAAGGCGGTCTGTCACGGGCATCCGGTCTACGCCACCGCTCACGCGGTAGCGGGCATTCCGCTGACCGAAGCCCTGATGGCCGAGGTTGTCGTGACCCTTGGATGCGTCCCGGTGGCTCCTTACGGCACTCCGTCCACTTCGGAGCTGGCCCAGAGCCTGGAGGGACTGGTGGAGAAGCACGACGCCATCCTGCTCTCCAACCACGGGGCTCTGACCATGGCGGCGGACCTTGAGCAGGCCTTTTACCGCATGGAGATCCTGGAGCATTACGCTAAGATCGCCATCTTGACCAAGGTGCTGGGCCGCCAGTCATTGCTCAACCGCGAGCAGGTCGACCGCCTGTTTGACCTGCGTTCGAAATATGGTATAAGTGGCGCTGATTCCGACTTGGGCTGCGCCGTGACGTCCGACGACAGCGAGCAATCCGTCCATCTCTCGCGCGGCGAACTGGAAGACTTGATCGAGACTGCCGTCCGCCAAGTGGCCGAGCGGTGGTCGTCCAATTAGCGCACGGCAATGAGCGCGCAATCCGCGGGCGCAGGGCTAAGCGGCTTCCAGAGACTGGGAGCCTCCACAAGACCGGCGCACAACTAGCGGAGGGAAGGGATTTAGATGGCAGAGTCGATGGAAGCTTTGGGAATGGTCGAAACCAAGGGCTTGGTGGCCATGATCGAGGCCGCTGACGCCATGGTCAAGGCGGCCAAGGTCGAGTTGGTGGGCTACGAGAAGATCGGCAGCGGCTTGGTCACGGCCATCGTCCGAGGCGATGTCGCGGCCGTCAAGGCAGCCACCGACGCTGGAGCCGCAGCCGCCCGCCGTGTGGGCGAGTTGGTCAGCGTACACGTCATCCCCAGGCCGCACGGCGACCTCGACGAACGCCTGCCCATCGCGCTCAAAGGCTGACCGCCCTCGCCCTTCCTCGCTTTGGCAACGCAGGGCGGAGCGGCGGCTGCGGTGGAGGCCAGGTCGATATCCGCTAAGGTCGCTTTCCTGCAATTTTCGTCATGATTCTAGGTCGAGTCGCCGGAACGATTGTCGCTACCCGCAAAGACGAGAAGCTGCGTGGACGCAAGCTGCTGATCGTGCAGATCCTCGACCCTGAAACGCTGCAGCCCGACGCCTCCAAGGGCTATCAGGTGTGCGTCGACACCGTTGGGGCCGGAGCCGGCGAAATCGTCATCACCGTGGGCGGCAGTTCCTCGCGCTTCGCCTCCGATCTCGAAGACCATCCCGTCGATTGCGCCATCGTGGGCATTGTCGACACCGTCGATCTCAAGCTCGACGACCTCAAGGCGGCCGTGGCTTCCAAGGGAGGCCGCTGATGAAGATGGCGCGTGTTGTGGGGACGGTGGTCTCCACCGTGAAGAATGAGACCATGGAGGGCAAGAAGATCCTCCTGATCCGCTCCATCGACCGCCGCGGACGCGAGTTCGGCAAGCCCTTCCTGGCCCTCGACTCGGTGGGCGCGGGAGTGGGCGAAGAGGTCTTTTACGCCCGCGGCAAGGAAGGCGCCTTTCCCTGGCATCCTCAGCCGGTTCCTTCCGACGCCTCCATCGTGGGCATTCTTGACCGCTACAATTTCACCCGTCAAGATCCGGCTGCTCAGGCCGCCCCTTCTTCGGAGCGTCAGGGAGAAGAGTAGAATGGTCATCGGCAAGGTCGTGGACGAAATGGTGGCCACTCACAAGAAGGAGCCCTTCCACGGCCAGAAACTGCTGGTGGTCCAGCCCCTGAGCCTAGAGGGAGAGGACTGGGGCGAAGCGATCCTGGCAATCGACGGGGCCGACGCCGGGATGGGCGATCAGGTCCTGCTGGTGCAGGACGGTTTCGCGGCCATGCACGTGCTGGGACAGTTCTACGTGCCCGTGGACGCGGCCGTTATCGGGGTCATCGATCACGTCAACCTCTATTAGGGAATTCCGCAGATGAAAGCCAAAGTCGTCGTTACTCTTAAGGAAGGCGTCCTCGACCCGCAGGGCGCCACCATCAAGCGGGCCCTGGGGCAGATGGACTACCAGGACGTTGGCCAAGTCCGCCAAGGCAAGTATTTCGAGCTTGATTTCGACGACGCCTCCGACCCACAGGAAGTGCGCCGCCAGACGGAGGAAATCGCGCGCAAGGTCTTGTCCAATCCCATCATTGAAAGCTTCCGCATCGAGGAGATCCAGTGAAATTCGGCGTCACGGTCTTTCCCGGCACCAACAGCGACCACGACACCTATCACGTGTTGGCCGACGTCATGGGCCAGGAGACCGTTTATCTGTGGCATCAGGAACGCGATCTGCGGAGCTGCGACGTGGTCATTCTGGCAGGCGGATTCGCCTATGGCGATTATCTGCGCTGCGGAGCCATCGCCAAGTTCTCGCCCATCATGAAGGCCGTCCAGCGGCATGCCGAATCGGGAGGGATTGTGCTGGGCATCTGCAACGGCATGCAGATCCTGCAGGAAGCCGGAATGTTGCCCGGCACCATGCTGCGCAACACCAACCTCAAGTTCATCTGCGAGCATGTTTATTGCCGGGTGGAGCGCACCGACACGCCTTTCACCAGCGCCTGCCGCGAGGGACAGTTGCTGCGCATGCCCATTGCTCACAACGAGGGAAACTTTTTCGTCACCGACGACGAACTGGCCGAGTTGGAGGCCAACCGGCAGGTGCTCTTCCGCTACACCGACGCCAATGGAGAGGCCACGGAAGCAGCCAATCCCAACGGCTCGGCGGGCAACATCGCCGGGATCCTCAACAAGGAAGGCAACGTGATGGCGCTCATGCCGCATCCCGAAAGGGCTGCTGAGCAAGTCCTGGAGAGCGCCGACGGACGGCTGATTTTCCAATCGCTGGTCGATTCCCTGGCGGGACGGCTGCGTCCGGCTTGAAGGGAGAAACGATCGTGCCGATCAGCACCGAGGTTATTGAAGGCCACGGACTGACATCTGAAGAATACGACCGCATCGTGGAGATGCTGGGCCGCGAACCCAACCTCACCGAGCTGGGCATTTTCTCGGTCATGTGGTCGGAGCACTGCAGTTACAAGAGCTCACGGGTCCACCTCAAGACGCTGCCTACCGAGGGTCCTCAGGTCATCGAGGGGCCGGGCGAGAACGCCGGCGTGGTCGACATCGGCGACGGACTGGCGGCGGTTTTCAAGATCGAGTCCCACAATCACCCCTCCTACATCGAGCCTTATCAGGGTGCAGCCACCGGGGTGGGCGGAATCATCCGCGACATCTTCACCATGGGGGCGCGTCCGGTAGCCTGCATGAACTCGCTCCATTTCGGTCCCCTCGATTCGCCGCGCAACCAGTACACCATGGAAGGCGTGGTGGCGGGCATCGCCGGATACGGCAACTGCATGGGCATCCCCACGGTGGGAGGCGAGGTCTATTTTCAGGAACGCTACGGCCCCAATCCCATCGTCAACGCCTTCTGCCTGGGCATCGCCAAGGCCGACCGCATCTTCCGCGGCACGGCCTCGGGACCCGGGAACCCGGTCATCTACGTGGGGGCCAAGACGGGACGCGACGGCATTCATGGGGCCACCATGGCATCGGAGGAATTCTCTGAGGACTCGGAGGCCAAGCGTCCCACCGTGCAGGTGGGCGATCCGCTGATGGAGAAGCTGCTGCTGGAAGCCTGCCTGGAGGCCATGGAAGCCGGGCTCGTGATCGGCATTCAAGACATGGGCGCGGCCGGACTGACCTGCTCCACAACCGAGATGGCCTCGCGGGCGGGACAGGGTGTCCGCGTCGACTTGTCCAAGGTTCCGCAGCGCGAAAAGGACATGACGCCCTACGAGATCATGCTCTCGGAATCGCAGGAGCGCATGTTGCTGGTGGTGGAAAAGGGCCGGGAGCAGCGGGCTCTGGATATCTTCAAGCGCTGGGGGCTGGATGCCGTGGTGGTGGGCGAAGTCATCGAGACGCCCGAACTGATCGTCGACAACAACGGCCATCGCGTGGCCGAACTCCCCAACCGAGGACTCACCGACGAAGCGCCCCTCTACCGGCGTCCCATGGAACGCCCCGCCTACCTCGAGGCGCTGCCCGACTGGCGCGAACAGGACATCAGTGAGCCCCGCGACTGCGGGGACGTCCTCACCAAGATGATGTCGTCGGAGCATCTGTGCAGCCGACGCTGGGTCTATCGCCAGTACGACCACGTGATCAGGACCAACACCGTGTCCATGCCGGGCAGCGATGCCTCCGTCCTGCGCCTCAAGGGGACCCGCGGCGGACTGGCACTGAGCCTGGACGGCAATCCCCGCTTCTGCTACCTGGAGCCGCGCATGGGAGCGCGCATGGCGGTGGCCGAGTCGTGCCGCAACGTGGTGGCTTCGGGAGCGCGTCCGCTGGCGGCCACCAACTGCCTCAACTTCGCCAATCCCGAGAATCCGGGCATCATGTGGCAGTTCGCCGAGGTGGTAGCCGGGATCGGCGAGGCGTGCAGCGTCTTCTCCACGCCCATCACGGGGGGCAACGTCAGCTTTTACAACGAGACCCAAGGACGCGGCATCCTGCCCACGCCGGTGATCGGCATGTTGGGCAAGATCGAGGACCTATCCAAGCGTCGCGAGTCGCACTTCCGCCGGCAAGGCGACATCGTCTACCTGCTGGGCGCCACGCGAGCCGAGCTGGGCGGATCGATCTACCTGGAGACGTTGGGATTGCCGCTGGCCGGTCCCTGCCCGCAGCTTGATCTGAGGGCTGAACTCCACCTGCTCAAACGGGTCTTGGACTGGACGCAGCAGGAACTCTTCGAGTCGATTCACGACTTGTCTGAAGGCGGACTGGGGGCGGCGCTGGCCGAGTCCTGCTTCAAGAACGGGCTGGGAATCGAAGCTCAAGCCGAAAGCAGCCTCCGCTGCGACCATTTTCTTTTCAGCGAAACACCCTCTCGCCTTTTGGTCAGCCTGCGTCCCGACAAGGAGCAGGCCTTTCTCGACAACCTGGGGGACGTCCCGGCGGTGCGGCTGGGGACGGTAGGCGGATCTCGCCTCATCCTCCGCTACAACAAAAGCGATTGCCTCGACCTTTCCGTCGAGGAATTGCGCGAGGCTTGGGACAGCCATTTCCCGACCGTCTTCAAGCACTGAAGCGGCAGGGAGCGAAACACGACATGGACGACAAGTTTCACGACGAGTGCGCTGTTTTCGCCATCGCCGATCACTCCGAAGCCGCCAACCACGCCTACCTGGGACTGCTGGCTCAACAGCACCGCGGACAGGAGTCGGCGGGCATCGTTTCGTCCCACGAGGGGAGCCTGCATCCTTACCGCGGGATGGGCAAGGTCTTCGATGTTTTTACGTCGCAGATCATCGACTCCTTGCCGGGACGCTCGGCCATCGGCCACGCCCGATATTCCACCGCCGGAGCCAGCAACTTGGCCAACGCCCAGCCCATCCTCACCGATTCCTGGCGGGGACCAATGGCCCTGGGGCACAACGGAAATCTGCTGGGCACGGACAAGCTGCGCCGCCGCCTCGAAGCCGAAGGCGCCATCTTCAATTCCACCAGCGACACCGAGGTCATCCAGCACCTGCTGGCCCGTTCTCCCAAGGACGATCTGACCGAGGCCCTGCGCGATGTCCTCGCCTTCATGCGGGGAGCTTTCTCGCTGGTGCTCATGACGCCCGACCGCATCTACGCTGCCCGCGATCCGCTGGGATTCCGTCCGCTGGCCCTGGGACGCCTGGAAGAAAGCTGGGTGGTGGCCTCCGAGACTTCGGCTTTCGATCTCATCTCGGCCGAGTACCACCGCGACATCGAGCCGGGCGAGATTCTCCTCATACAGGAGGGAGAACTCGCCTCCTACAGGCTGCCTCCGGCGGGACGCCATGCCCACTGCATCTTCGAACATGTCTACTTCGCCCGTCCCGACAGCCTGGTTTTCGGACGCAGCGTCAACACCAGCCGCCACGAGATGGGACGCCAACTGGCCCGCGAAGCCCCGGTACCTGCCGACGTAGTCGTGCCCGTTCCCGACTCGGGTGTCACCGCCGCCATCGGATACGCCCAGGAATCGGGCATCCCGCTGCACATGGCCCTCATCCGCAATCACTACGTGGGACGCACTTTCATCGAGCCCAAGCAGTCCATCCGCAACTTTGGAGTCAAGGTCAAGCTCAACCCCGTCCCCGAGTTGTTGGAAGGCAAGCGGGTCATCCTCATCGACGACTCGATCGTCCGTGGTACCACCTCGCGCAAGATCGTCGAAATGGTGCGCGGCGCCGGCGCCGCCGAGGTCCACTTCCGCATCAGCTCGCCTCCCACCATCTCTCCCTGCCACTACGGAATCGACACCCCCACCAAGGAAGAACTCATCGCCGCCAACAAGTCGCTCGGGGAGATCCGCGACCACGTCGCCGCCGACTCCCTCAAGTATCTGTCGTTGGACGGCCTCCGCCGCTCCGTCAACGCCCAGGGAAACTTCTGCTCAGCCTGCTTCGACGAGTCCTACCCCATCCCCCCCGACCACCCCACCCACCAACCCCGCCTCTTCGCCCTGGAAGATTGAGCGGTCATTGCTGCTGTCAGACGTGATTCATATGATGATGTTCGAACGGGCGAACGCCTACAGACAGAGAGGGGCAAATGGACACGAATAGTGAGTTCGCTTGCATTGATCTTTTTTGCGGGGCGGGTGGGCTCTCGGAAGGGTTCAAGCAGGCTGGGTTTCGGGTGCTTGCCGCCAACGATGCCGATGCTGATTGTGAGGCAACTTTTCGGGCGTCGCATCCCGAGACCGTTTTCATTCCTGGGCCAATCGAGGAGCTTCAGGCCGAGACCTTGTTGGACGCGACAGGACGGGAACCCGGCAGCCTGGATTGCATCGCAGGGGGACCGCCATGCCAAGCCTTCAGCGTCTATAATCACAAGCGGGGGCTGCATGACGAGAGGTCGGGGCTCTTTAGAGAGTATTTGCGAATCGTCGAGATCGTGCAGCCGGTTTCCGTTGTGATGGAGAATGTTACGGGCATCTTCTCGGTGGCGGGTGGCCGCGCTGTTCGTGAAATCCACGATGGTCTGGCTGAGCTAGGATACTGCGTGTACCAGATGGTGCTTAAGGCTGAGGAATTCGGGGTTCCGCAGGAACGGCGACGAGTCTTCTTCGTGGGACTCAAGTCTGACATGCTTTTCAAGTTTCCCGAGCCGACTCACGGCAATGGGACTCCATTTGTCAAGGTGGCGGACGCCATTATGGACTTGCCAGCACTCGAAGTGAATCAGGGCGATGAGATATCGAGCTACGAGTCTGCACCGAAGTCCGAATACCAAGAACTTATGAGGCGCGGAGCCAACTGTCTTTACAACCATGTTGCTCCTAACTTGGGAGATATCAACTTGCGCCGGTTCAAGCACATTCCGCCAGGAGGGAGCTGGCGGGATATTCCTTTTGAACTGCTCCCGGCCGGCATGAAACGGGCCCGCCGTTCTGATCACACCAAGCGATATGGGCGCCTCCACCCTGACGGGTTAGCGTCCACGATCTTGACCAAATGCGACCCGCACTGGGGGGCCTTTATTCATCCTTTCCAAGAACGCACCCTGACGGTTCGTGAGGCTGCCCGCTTTCAGTCTTTCCCCGACCGGTTTCGCTTTCACGGATCGCGCGGTGAACAGTTCCGCCAAGTTGGCAACGCAGTTCCGCCTCTTCTTGCAAGAGTCGTTGCATCATCTGTGCGAAATCATCTAGAATCTCACGCCAAGTGTCTATTGACCCACGCCGCATCATAGGAGAAATTCTGGGCCAGCCGGCTCCCTCCGCTTCGAATCTAGCCAGTGCAGACCATCTCTGCCCTTTTATCCATGCGACCTGTGTAAAGCGCGCGAAGTACGTCGAGGGCCCGTTTCCTGTTTGCTCTGCCTTCGAATTCCGCCGGAGAAAGGAATTGAGTCTAGAGGATCTGGTTTGCACCTGCCCAAAGAGGTTTTTCGGCATCGACCTCCTCGAAGATGTCGTTGAACACTGTTGGCCAGAAAAAGAGGCTCCCGAGCACCCCCAGCTAGTGCACGAAGTAAGGATGAAGGGCGTTGGTACCGTCGATTTGGTGGTGGCCGACTGTGAGCCTGGGAGCAAAACCGTCAGACAGTTCGTCAGCGTGGAATTGCAGGCAGTCGATATCACTGGGACTTACGCCGATGCCTATTTGGCCTTGCTGCGCGGCGACACGCTCGAAACCCGCAAAGGTCATAGCTTCAATTGGGCCAATGTCAGAAAGCGTTTCGCCTCGCAACTGATCCAGAAGTCTTTCTTCCATCAACAGTGGAGAACGAAGATGGCATGTATCGTCCAGGACTCTTTCTTTGAACGATTCCGCAGGGATCTGAAGTTCCACGAGGTGGGTGCCAGCGAGGCCCATGTGATTTTTCTGATTTACCGATACGCCAAGACCGAGAGTGGCGACAGGTACAATTTGGTGCTCGACCGTGTCATGGGAACGACGCATAGCAGCCTAATGAACCAGTCGCTTTACAGCTTAGTTCCTGAGAGGAGCGAGTTCTGCAAGCAAATTGTCAAACGTCTAACTTGACCTCCAAAGACGCCGACCTTCCTTGAAGCTCAGCCGTTCGGATGCAACAATTTCACTGGCGCATGGCTGACATATTCTCCAAGGAAAAGCGGAGTTGGGTGATGTCGCGGATCAAGAGCCGCGATACTAAGCCAGAAAAGCGGGTGCGGTCGTTGCTTCATAGGATGGGGTATCGGTTCAGGCTGCACAAGAAGGGTATGCCGGGGCATCCGGACATCGTGCTGCCTAGGTTTCAGAAGGTCGTCTTTGTTCATGGGTGCTTTTGGCATGGGCATGAGGGGTGCGCGCGGGCTTCGCGCCCTTCCAGCAACAAGGAGTACTGGCGCAACAAGATCGCCAAGAACAAGGCTCGGGATGCCCAGGTGTTGAAGGACCTCGATGATCTCGGCTGGAAATACGAAATTGTCTGGGAATGCGAAACTAAGAATCTGGACGCCCTGGCCGAGCGCCTGGAGCGGTTCTTACAAGGAGAAGAGGATGGCGAAGTCTCCGGACGAGATGGCGCGGGCGATGATCGAGAACATGAAGGCGAAGACGGGGAAGACGCTTGAGCAATGGCTCAAGATCTCCAAAGCGTCAGGGCTTGAAAAGCATGGGCAGATCGTGAAGTTTCTCAAGAGCGAGCATGGGATGACGCATGGCTTTGCTTCGTTGGTGGCCCACAAGACGCTGGCTGCTGGTGATGATCCGCCTAGCGGAGACGATCTGGTTGATCAGCAGTATTCCGGGCCCAAGGAAGGGCTGCGCCCGATTTATGAGGCACTCATTTCCAAGGTCGAGGGATTTGGAAGGGACGTCGAGGTCGCTCCCAAGAAGAGCTATGTGAGCCTGCGGCGCAACAAGCAGTTCGGGCTGATTCAGCCCTCCACCAAGACGCGGGTCGATGTGGGCATCAACTTGCCGGGAACGCCCGCCGACGACCGTTTGGAGGCGTCCGGCAGTTTCAACGCGATGGTCAGCCACCGCGTTCGCTTGACCGCTGCCGAGCAAGTTGACGGTGAGCTGGCAAGCTGGCTCAAGAGTGCTTATGACCAGTCTTGAGCCCCCCGCACAGATGGCGTTTCTCGATGGGGGGCCTGCGGTTTTCACTGAATCAGAAAGGGGACGAGGCCTTACTTTCCTCGCTCGAATCACGCCGCGTCAAGATGTGCGTTTGCCCACCCGAAAAACTCCGCCGAGAGAGGTCACCGTGGCCAAGGCGGTGACTAGGCCCCTCAGTCCTCCACCATGCTCCACGAGGTAGACTCCAGAAGGCGAGATCTCAAAGAGTGCTGCCCGAATTGGGCGGCGCGGTTCGAGGCGAGTTCGCCCCGACCCTTCATTTCTTTCATCTCAAGCCGGTGTTCTAATTGGATCTCGGTCAATTTAGCCCTTGCCTGGTTTGGCGCCGTGGGAGCGGAGTAGGGGGGTGGTTTTGGGACCGGCCAAGTCGAGCGGGGTGTGGCCGTCAGCGCTGAATTTACGGCCCGCGCGGTTGACGTCTGCGCCGTGGGCGATCAGGACTTCGGCCATTTCGGCTTGGTCGCGGGCGGCGGCGAAGTGGAGGGCGGTGGTGCCCAGGTAGTGTTGCTGCTCCACCTTGGCGCCCCGGCGTAGGAGCTCTTCAAGCATGTCGGGCCCCGTGCGGCCGATGATCGGGTACCAGAGCAAGGGGAAGTCGTGGGCGCCGCGTTCGCGGATGCGGTCGGGGTCCTCGTCCAGCAGATGGGCCACGCCTGTGGCGTCGTTGCGCATGACGGCGGTGGGCAGGGAGTAGGGAGCGCCGTGATCCAAGAGCAGAGCGACCATGTCGCGGCGGCCCATGTGGGCTCCGGCTTCGACAGTGCCTTCCGTGGTGGTGGCCACCGCATGGGCGAGTTGTGGATAAGTGCGGAGGGTTTCGCGGACCGCGTCCAAGTCACGGTGGGAGGCTCCTACCACCTGCTCGCGGGCCATGGTGGCGAAGGCGCCCAGGTCTGGGGCGACATAGGGATCTCCCTTGGCGTCGTAAGTCCGGCGCGAGGTGGAATGATCGCGTCCGATGCGTTCGGGATGGCGCAGCAACCCAAGTGCATCTTGGTGGTTGGCGCGTTGGGCGAGGTGCAGGGGAGTCGATCCATCGAAGTCTGCTACGGTCGCATCGGCACCCTTGCGGATGAGCATCTCCACGATCTCGCGGCTTCCGCGCCGGGCTGCCAAGTGCAGCGGCGTCCAGCCATGAGACTGGCAGAGGGC